>JALEOD010000067.1 GCA_022767345.1 Emergencia sp. | reverse complement strand
TGAGATAGGGGACATTTCCCCAAAGCTGCAGTCAAGACTGCTCAGAACCATCCAGGAAAGACAGGTTATGCGAGTTGGCAGCGACAGACTCATCGACATCGATATCCGCCTGATTACAGCAACCAACCGGGATCTGGAAGCTGCTGTCAGAGAGGGCAGTTTCCGAAGCGATTTGTTTTACAGGCTCAATGTACTGCCCATCATTATACCACCCCTGCGAAAGAGAAAGGAAGATATTCTGCCCCTGCTGCAACATTTCCTCGGCACTACTTTCAAGAATATTTCTCCTGCGCAGCTGCGTCAGCTGACCGATTACAACTGGCCCGGCAATGTACGAGAACTGGAGAACGCGGCAACCTATTACCAGACGCTCTCCGCATTTCCACATCAGATTACAGAACAAAGCGGCATGTCCTCTGCTCTGCGGGGCGTCAGCCTGAATCACGAGATACTTAAAGTCATCAACGACCACACCCAGCTCGCCCACGGTATCGGCAGAGCCTCACTGGTGCAAGCCCTCAAAGCCTCAGGAATCAAGCTCAGCGATGGTAAGCTGCGAGAACTTCTTGGAGATTTATACCAGCAGGGATTCATCGAAATCGGCAGGGGCCGCCTCGGAACCAGAATCACCGAAAAAGGCATCAACTGCCTATCGCAAGAAACAAAAGAATAAAAAACAAAAGAAAAACAGAGGCAGCTCTGCATACGCAGCAGATTTCCTCTGTTTTTATTATATCATATTGCTTCTATGTTGATTTTTTACGCCATTTCTACAGGAAAAGTAATTTCACCTTTTTCTGTATCCATCACGCAGATTCCCCCCATAGGAATGGTAATCATCGGCGCGCCGTGACCGGATTGAATGTTATACATAATAGGAATATCAAGACCTGCTGTCGCTTCCAGCATAACCTGAACGATATCATAGCCTTCTACATCCACATTACATCTTGTGAACTGTCCCAGCAGAATACCTGCAGCGTCTTTCAAAAGTCCCGCATTTCGGAGCTGGTAAATGTGTCTGTCCAGATTTCCGATATGCTCACCGATTTCTTCAATGAAGAGAATTTTTCCCTTCGTATCAATCTCACAAGGTGTGCCGACCGATGCACACATTACAGTCAGATTGCCGCCTACCAGAACGCCGCTGGCTTTTCCATCACGGGCAACTCCAATCGGGAAACCTTCCGGCGCTTTATATGTATAAGCGTCTTCTGCTGTCAGTGCTTCAAAGAATGCCGTCTTGCTTTCCTGATCAAAATTATCTACCATGTTGGAAGATACCATCGGACCATGATAAGTTACCAGACCACATTCCTGGTTAAAGAGCAAGTGCAGACTGGTCACATCGCTGTAGCCGACAAAAATCTTAGGGTTCTTTTTGACGATATCCAGATCCAGATATTCAAGAATACGATTGGCACCGTCTCCGCCTCTGAGACAAAAGATTGCATCTACTTCATCGTCAGCAAACATCTCGTTAAGCCAGCGTCCTCTCAGTTCTTCTTCTCCAGCCATGTATCCGCCTTTGGAAGCAAACAGATTATCCGCAGCCTTTACCTTAAATCCCAGCTGCTCCAAAACAGCTTTGCTTTGCTTTGCTCTTTCTTCTTCTACCGGAGAACTGGGAGCAACCAGTCCAATCACATCACCGGCTTTCAATCTCTTTGGATGTATCATGTGCGTCACCTCATTTCATTAAATTCATTTCTAATACTCGTTACGCAAATTAAATTGCAAAATTCATACCAGGCTTAGAACCACATGATGTTTACAATGATTGCTGCCATAATCAAAGAGAATAAGTCTCCTGCGATACCAGCAAGCATGGACTGTCTCGTGTTGGTTACGCCAACTGCGCCAAAGTAAACAGCCAGTACATAGAATGTAGTTTCTGTAGAACCGAAGGCAACAGAAGCCACACGACCAATCTGAGACTGGGTTCCGTAGGTTTCCAGAAGGTCTGCGCAAAGACCCTGAGCGCCGCCGCCGGAAAGAGAACGCATCAGGCCCATCGGAAGTACTTCAGCAGGCATATTTACAATGCTCGTAACAGGTTCTAATACGGTTACAAGCCAGTCCATCGCGCCGGAAGCGCGGAACATACCGATTGCACAAAGCATTGCAACCAGATAAGGGATAATCATAATACCAGTTTCAAAACCTTCTTTTGCACCTTCTGTAAAAGAACTGTAAATTGGAACTTTCTTAAAGAACAATGCGTAAAGCGGTACTAATACAACGAAAACAGGAATCAGATATGCTGATAAAAAATTTAAAACTTCTGTCATATTTATGCCTCCTTTCCGCTCAGAACAAGCGGATCATTACCGTTATATTCTTCATTAACCTGTAATCTTCCAGCTGCTCTTTCTTTTTCGATAATATTGTCATATTTAAACACTTTCAGTCTTCCCAAAAGCTTCGTCATAACGATGCAGACAATTGCGGCACACATCGTAGTCAGAATGGTAGGGCCTACAATTTCAGCAGCGCCTTCTGCCTGAACAGCGGTACGCATTGCAATAACAGTTGTCGGAATCAGGCAAATGGAACCAGTAGAAATCGCCATTACCATGCACTGTGCGTCTGTTGCGATATTCTTTGTTTTGTTCAGTGTCTGCAGTTCCTGCATAGCTCTGATGCCCAGCGGTGTGCAGGCATTACCCAGACCTAAAACGCTGGCCGCAATGTACATTGCAATAGCAGAGTTAGCAGGGTGCCCCTTTGGAACGCCGGGGAATAAGAACTTCATAACAGGAGAAAGGGCGTTACCCAGTTTCTCACAAAGACCTGCATCTTCCATAATTTTCATTAACCCGCAGAAGAATGCCATAGTACCGATTAATCCAATCGCAAGTTCTACTGCAGTATCTGCAAAGGCGAAGAGGTTATCCTGTACTTCGCTGATTGTACCGGTCGCAGCGCCGGCAATGACTGCTACTGCCATGAGGAACAGCCAGATATAATTCATCATAAATACTACCTCCAAAATAGTAAAATCAGGTTATAACGGATTACTACGTAGTCACTTTTTTCTTAATGCAAACACCGTGCCAATACATCTTTTTCATGCTTTATATTGACAAAAACTCGTAAAAATACGTACTTTTTCCCACAATTCGACCATACCCAAATAAGAAATCCCGCGCGTCTCTATAATCGGTTATCAACCTATTTTAACCCATTGTTCGACCTGTTATCCAACCCATTCCATCTCATCTCCCCAAATTTGCCATATTATTATGGTACGAATCTTGCATTCTATGTTGTCATAAACAAGGAGGTCTATATTTATGTACAAAATCCCGTATACCTATACTAATAAATCAAAGATTGTCTTTTATCTCATGATATCAGCTTATTTTATTCTGAGACTGATACTGATGGTACAGATAAAAGTGTACAACCTGGAGGGCTATGAAGTATTCCTTTTGCCCACCATCTTATATTATCTGACTATTTTCATCGTGCTGACCGCCATCTTTTTTGGCTACAAGTTCTTCTTCACTACCTACAACGAAGAAACCATCACCTACCACAATATTCTGCTGAAGCGTGCCGCTTCCATTCAGCTGGATGACGTCCGTTATGCGATTTTCGGCAAAAACAGCGTGCGCCTTTATAAGACGAACAGCCCTGCGCCTTCCGACAAACCGGATTTCACCATTCCATTTTTCAGGCTGGGCATTATTGACGCTGTTCCGATTAATAATTTCTTCGAGAGACTCATCAGCAGAAACACCATACGCGTAGAAAAGCAGTTTAAGATCCTCCCCGGCTATTCAAAAAGCTGGACAATTCTTGCACTGGTTTATGCATTTCTGACTTTTTGCATTTTGATTATTTCAATGCAGCTGCTTTACACCGTCATTATTTTGTTTCAGACTTTTCATTAATTCATCAGGAGGTTTTATTGAATGAAACATGTTTCTTTAATTTATCGCTCCAGCGAGAACTCAGAAGCAATCAAATTCATCAAAAACAATCTGGAGGATATCTTCGGTGAACATATTACATTTACCAATTGTTACTTAAACGATTTGGCCGATGGGCAGAAACTCTACGCCGATGCCTTCCTTGCTGTCGATGAATATATCTACCAGCAGGCTTCCGCCTATATTAAAGATTTCAATAAAATCATCAAGATTACCAGAAGTCCGGAGCGGGAAGCGCTCAAGAAAATTTCCAAAATCCCGGCGGGAACTGATGTCCTCATAGTCAATGATTCCTACATCAGCTCCCTTGACACGCTGAATTCATTTTATGAAGTAGGCATCAGTCATATCAACATGATCGCTTTCGACGAGACCTTAGCACACACCGGCATCTACAACCACCTGAATATCGCCATCACGCCGTCGGAACCGCAGCTGGTACCATCTCATATAAAAGAAATCATCGATATCGGCTACCGTCAGGTCAGCTTTGAAACCATGTTCAAACTGATGAAGTTTCTCGACCTCGATATCAGCATCATCAACCGGAACCTGTTCCGCTACATGCAGTCCCTGGTGGAATCCAACAGCGCATTCCACGACAACTACGTCTATGGCCATCTGAAGAGCGAAATGCTGAGCCACATTGTCAATTCCAGCAAAATAGCCATGCTGCTCATCGACAAATACAACCAGATCGTTTACGCCAACAACAAAGCGCTGCAGATTTTTCAGGCAGATGACAAAAACGATATTCATCTGGAAAGTTTCATTGAACCCGCCATACTGACCGCTGCTGATACCCCGCAGGAGCCTCTCATCATTGACGGCGGAAGCTACTACTATAATAAATATCCCCTGACTCTGATGGATGAGGTCACCGGCTACTATATCACGCTGCAGGACGAAGCGGAAATCTCTATCGCCAACAAAGCAAATCGCCAAAAAGGTCATTTTGCCAAACATCATTTTAAAGATATCATTCACGAATCAGCCGGTATGAAACACGTCATACAGACTGCCAAGCAGATTGCGCTGACTGACCACACTGTACTGATTCGAGGCGAAAGCGGCACAGGCAAAGAGCTCATTGCCCAGTCCCTGCATAACGCCTCCTACCGCAACAAATTCCCTTTTGTTGCCATCAACTGCGCGGCCCTTCCTGACAATCTGCTGGAAAGCGAACTCTTCGGCTACGAGGGCGGCGCTTTTACCGGC
>JALEOD010000052.1 GCA_022767345.1 Emergencia sp. | reverse complement strand
CCGTCATAGTGCTGACAACGCTTTCCTTTGCCGTAAAGCCTGTAATCAGCGCCGTAGAAACGCGCCAGTCCCCAAAACCCAGCGGCGCGAAAATCGGCGCTATAAAACCGCCAATCAAAGCCAGCAGGCTGTCATGGGAATCGCTGACTACATTAAAGTGACTGTCAAAGGTCTGCAGGAACCAGATAATCAGCGTTGCCACAAAAATCACTGTAAAGGCCCTTGTGATAAAATCCTTTGCCTTGTCCCAAATCAGCCTTCCCACACTTTTCAGCCCCGGGAAGCGGTAGTTAGGCAGTTCCATAACAAAAGGCACCGGTTCGCCTTTAAATTTTGTATTTCCCAAAATCAGTGCGTAAAGCACTGCCACGATAATGCCCGTAAAATACATCAGGGTCATAACCAGTGCGCCGTGATCCGGGAAAAAGGCTGCCGTCAGAAGTCCATAAATCGGCAGCTTTGCAGAGCAGCTCATAAACGGCGTCAGCATGATGGTCATTTTACGGTCACGCTCGGAAGGCAGGGTTCTCGTCGCCATGATGGCAGGAACCGTACAGCCGAATCCGATAATCATCGGTACAAAACTCCGTCCCGACAAGCCCAGCTTTCGCAGAATTTTATCCATGACAAAGGCCACACGCGCCATATATCCGCTGTCCTCCAAAATTGACAGGAAGAAAAACAGAGTTACGATGGTTGGAAGGAAACTCAGCACGCTGCCCACGCCTGCGAAAGCACCGTCAATCACCAGCGAGTGAATAACCGGATTGATTTCCGCCGCGGTAAGTGCGCTGTCAGCCAAATCCGTAAGCCAGCCGATTCCCGATTCCATCAGGTCCGAAAGCCATGCGCCGATCACCCCGAAAGTCAGCCAGAAAATCAGCGCCATAATGCCGATAAAGCTTGGAATTGCAGTGAATTTTCCCGTCAGGACGCGGTCCATCGCCTGACTGTGCATATGCTCTTTACTCTCCGCCGGCTTTACCACAGTGGCTCTGCAGACTTTGTCGATAAAGGAAAAACGCATGTTGGCAAGGGTTGCCGTCCTGTCCATGCCGCTTTCCTTTTCCAGCTGCAGAATAATGTGTTCCAAAAGTTCCTGCTCGTTCTGATCCAGTTCCAGTTTTTCCAGAATCAGTTTATCGCCTTCAATCAGTTTTCCGGCTGCAAAGCGGGGCGGAATGCCTTTTGCGGCTGCGTGGTCATCGATCAAATGCATGATGGAGTGCAGGCATCTGTGCAGCGCACCGCCGTCTTCCGCATTTGCGTCACAGAAATCCATTCTGCCCGGGCATTCCCGGAATTTTGCCACGTGAACAGCATGGTCGATCAGTTCCTCAACTCAATACCTTCGTTTTTGGCAGCGGAAATCGGAATAACCGGAATGCCCAGTGCCGCTTCCAGTTCGTCGATCTTGATTGTACCGCCGTTTGCGTGAACCTCGTCCATCATATTCAGAGCCAGAACCATCGGAATGTTCAGCTCGATCAGCTGCATAGTCAAATACAGATTCCGCTCGATGTTGGTGGCATCCACAATATTGATAATTCCCTTCGGTTTATCGTTTAAGAAAAACTCTCTGGTGACGATTTCCTCGCTGGTGTAAGGGGACATAGAATAAATACCCAGAAGGTCAGTCACCAGCGTATTGCTCATTTTACCGATCTGGCCGTCTTTTCTGTCGACCGTTACGCCGGGAAAGTTGCCCACATGCTGGTTAGAGCCTGTCAGCCGGTTAAAAAGCGTCGTCTTTCCGCAGTTCTGATTGCCGGCAAGACCAAAGGTCAGGATTTCGTTTTCGGAAAGCGCTGCTCCCTTCGGCGCAGTGTGAAATTTCCCCATTTCACCGAGGCCCGGATGCTCCACCTTTCCAAAGTCTACGCTGCCGCCGTCCGCATCATCGCTGCTGCCGGCAGGTTCCACCTGAATTTCTTTCACATCGGAAAGTCTCAAAGTCAGCTCATAGCCCCAAATCCTGTATTCGATTGGATCGCCCATGGGCGCTGCTTTTATATATGTAATGGTTTTGCCCGGAATCAGTCCCATGTCGAGGAAATGCTGCCGCAGAGAGCCGCTTCCGCCTACGGACAAAATCCTGGCCGTTTCACCTTTTTTTCAGTTGATCTAAGGTCATATACGACCTCCTTTCTTCCTGTTGTATTTTGCAAAGATTATTCTACCACCACCCGGAGTTAGTGTCAACTAACAAGTATGTTTTTTTGTACAAAAAAACCGGAGCGTTTCTGCTCCGGCTCACTCTATTCTTTATGCTTCTTTTACTTTTACATTTGCAGCACGAACGCGGTCTTCGTTTCTCGAATCAGCTTCCACATCATAGCTGACCTTCTGTCCTTCTACCAGATTTCTGTAACCTTCTCCCTCAATTGCCGAGAAATGCACAAAAACATCTGAACCACCGTTGTCATCCTGGATAAATCCAAAGCCCTTGTCAGCATTAAACCATTTTACTGTACCGTCCATTTTCAGTTCCTCCCTTTCTAAATCCTGTCGAATTCTTCCCCGCTAAAAGGAAAGGTTCCATCCTGTGAATCATCAAAAATTAATTCACAAAATGGAACCAGTGCAAATTCTCTATTGATTACACTATTATCATAGCACAAAGTTTTGAAAAAATAAAGCTTTTTGCTAGATAATTAACACAATTTCGTAAAAAACATTTTCTTTTGCGGCGCCGGTCAGTATTTCGGCAGAACCAATCGCTTTTCCACAACCTCTGCAACTAACTGCAGCGTATTCTGATAACCTGTCTTCTGCAAAATATTCTTGATATGGTACTTGACTGTATTTTGTGTAATCTCAAGGTTTTCCGCAATTTCTTCATACTTTTTGCCCTGGGCAAGCTCTCGAATGATATCAAATTCCCGACCGGTAAATTCATCACTGCTGCTGCACCCGATCCGAAGCACCGGTGTATCTTCCGGGTAGACCTGCTCGCCATTCATGACCCGCTCGCAGACTTCAAGCAGCGCCGTGCTACCGTATTCTTTATACCAAAAACCCTCGCAGCCGCAGGCTTTTGCCTTTTGAATAAAGGAATACTCCGGCATAGAGGTCATAATAATAATCCTGATTCCGGGGTTGTACTGTTTGATTTTTGCCGCAGCTTTCAGCCCGGATTCTTCATCGGCCGTGCAGACATCCATCAGAATCAGATCCACATGTCCGCGAAGACAGGCAATTTCTGCATTGGCCGCATTTTCAATGGAAGCGTGCAGCACATATTTTTCGGAACCGGCAATCAGACCCTCAATCGCTTCCCGTGTAATTCTTGAATCTTCCACAACTAAAACCTGAATCATTTCCATCCTCCTTTACACGGCCGGTCAACATCAAAAGGAATATCGACAATCAGAACAACACTGCCGCAGCAGGACACTTCCATGGAGGCTCCTTCCTGCTCCAGCCTCTGCCTGAGCGCACCCAGTCCTCCGCCTTCTGTAATTTCTGAAACATCTGTGCGCCCGTTGCCGGATATTTCTATATGGTAGCCTTCCCAGTTCTGTTCAATCGAAACCATCAGCTCTGTTGCGTCTGCATGACGTACTGCATTGGTAAGCGCCTCGCGGACAGCGGCATACAAAAGCTGTAATGCTTTGCGGCTTTCCGGCTGTTTTCCGGAAAAAGTAACTTTGCATCCGATCAGTTCCGCTACCCGAAGCAGTTCGGACTGCAGTGAAGAATCCGGAATCGTCCATACCGTAGGAATATTGGAAAAATCCCGAATGGTACTGCTCCAGCTTTCCCTCAGCGCGTCGGCATTTTCCACAAGATTATCTTCTGCCTCTGCTTTTGCGGTTGCAAGCAGGCAGCGTCCAAGCTCATCATGGATATGCATTTTCGCAGCAAGGATTTCCTTATTCAGATTGATCTCCACAATGCTGTCCAGCAGAGCTTTCTGCCTCTGCTGCATTCTGCGGAGCCGAATCGTGTTTTCGTACAGTTCTTCACTGAGCCGATAAAGTTCTGTGATTTCCGCAGCCTCCAGCTGAACAGTATGAAGATCAAGCATCCGCCGCTCAAACCGCCAGACCGAGCTGTCTGCGATACGGAAAAAAAACTGCATGCCGGTGTTTTCACTCCCATGATTATCGTCTTTCGGAAGCCATGGCTGTTCGAGTTTTTTCACCTTTTCTTTTCCTGCAAAGTTTGTCAGTTCATCCCATGCTGCTTTTGCGTTGAGAATCGTGTGTCCTGTCAGCTCCAGCACCAGTTCATTCATCTTCTTATTTGCGAGGATGACCCGTCCGTCCGGTGCAGAAAAACAAATACCGCCGGGATAGGAATCTATTGCCGTTTTGATGATCTTCGCCGATGTTTTCTTTTTCATGACTATGCCCCATCCCCTTCCTTTACAAGCAGCAGCCTTGTGCCTTCCGGACTTTTTTCTGCCAGAATCCCGTATCCGTCCCCAAAGGAACAGGAGTCAAACTCGTAATTGATACCCGCAAGTTCAAAGCAGGCTTTTTCTCTGATTCGTACTGTCACAGAGGTCATGCAGAAATCTGCCTTTTCCAGAATCATCTCCAGCGTTTTCATGATCAAAAGCATATATTCCGGTTCTAAATCCGCTGCAGGGCGGAAATCGATTTCTGTCTTTATACCGATTTTGTTCATTCCTTTTGCCAGGTCCTGTAAGCTGATTGCCAGGTCTTCTTTTGGAATCGCCCGCTTCTCCTGACAGGTGAGCCTGAGACTGCAGAACCGCTTGATGTAGGTGCCGATCAGGCAGATCCTGTTCCAGTCATCCTTTGAAAGTGTATCTTTCGATAAAATCTCTGAAAGACGCGCAAGCTGGGCGGAAGTCTCTGAAGACAGGCTGTCATAGATATCATTGCGTGCCTGCACACTCGCTTCATTTGACCGGATTCGGATTTCCTGCGCCAGCAAATCCCGTTTTTCCTCCAGTTCCGCATTCAAACTTTTAAGCTCCCGCAAAGCCCGGTTGATTTTGGTTAGATCCGTCTGCCAAATCATATATCCGCCCCGAATATGATGCAGATGCATCGTAATGTCTTCGGATGCGGCAAACTTCCGCTCCCGCTTCAAAACTTCCAGCATGGCAGGGGTAATATCCGCAGCACTTTCCGAGGCTGCAGCTGCTGCTCCGTCCGAAGAGATAATCTGCATCGCTACCGTAGAGCGCCGAAATACTTCACCGTACTGCGTATTTACGGGAATCAGTCCGGTCAGAATATAGAGTTCCCAGCAGAGCACAACGATAAAAATCAGACCGGCTGAGTACTCCACAATCTCAAAACGCACCACATAGTCCGCTGCTGCATAGGGAATACTGAACAAAGACAACAGAATCGGCTCATAAAACGGAATCAGCTTTCGATAAAAGGATGCCGTTTCTGCCGTGCCGTTTCGCTGATAAATCACATAAATCTGATATCCGATCAGTCCCAGTGCCCATATGTAGATGATGTATGTTCCAATATACGGATGAAAGTACAAATTCGGCTGCGGCTCTGTTTCAATGGTGTAGTATAAAAAATGATGCAGGTCGTTCGTCAGTGCCATCACGCTTAAACCGCCGGCCGGAATCAGCAGCAGATACCACTTTTTATCAATTCTGTAATCATCTGCTTTACCGAGATAGAATGCGCCGTAAAGACCAAACAACGGAATCAGCACAGCTGCGATATTGATGAAATAGCCGGTGAACCGCATCCACGGAATATTTACATAGAGAAACGCATCCTGAACAAAACGAACGGTCAAATACAGAATACAGACCACATTCTGTGCGGTCAGATGACTGCGCATGGTTTTCTGCGTAATCTTTGTACTGATCGTATTCTGCCATCCAAAAAGCAGCAGCATATAAACTGCCCATACAATATAAGGGCGCAGAAAATCCTCCGGCCAATACCGCATGCTCAGCTGCCGATACACTGAAACAATCAGCAGCAGCGCTGCGGCCAGTATGAGCCTTACCTTGGTTTTTCTGCGCTCTGTCATTTTATCCTCCTACTGTTTTCGTACAACAGGAAATCGATTATTTGATGCTAATCTTGATGCTTCCTTTCTTACCGGTTCCATCTGTCGCCTGTGCGGTAATCGTGACGGTTTTGCCCTTTCCGGCTTTTTTCGCCGTCACTTTTCCGGTGCTGCTTACAACAGCATATTTGGTATTGCTGCTCTTCCATTTCAGACCGGTGTTTGCACCCTTTGAAGCCGTCACTTTGGCTTTCAGCGTCAGTGTCTTTCCGGCTTTTACGGATTTCAGCCCGGAAACGGTGATTTTTTTCACTTCGCCTTTCATGGACTGAATTTTATAAGCTGCTTTCACACCGCTTCCGTCTTTTGCAGCCGCTGTAATCGTAACTGTCTTGCCGCCGGAGCCGGCTTTCATCGTAACCGTACCGGACTGGGTAACTGTTGCGACCTTTGTATTGCTCGATTTCCACTTCAGCTCCTGATTCACCGCATCGGACGGTGTGATTTTCGCTGTAAGCTTTATCTTTTTGCCGGCGGCAATCTTTTTCGAAATGCCGGAGATTGCAATTTGGGAAACCTTCTTGTTTGCATCATATGTATATTCGGCATTCACCACCGTATTGTTATATTGATCTTTTGATACTGTAGTCTTTACTTTTACCGGTGCTCTCTGAGGTGACGGCGCATTCGGGAAATCTGCCAGGAATACTTCATTTTCGCCGTCCAGAATGTAGTAATCCGGATTGAGGGTTTTCAGGGAAAACCGCATGATATAGGACTCGCCTGCCGCAAAAGTATCCGTATCGGCCATTTCTTTTCCATCCGCAGTATAAAACTTTGGCACAGGCATACCGCTCATAAGATCAAAAGTATAGATTTCTCCCTCAGGAATCCGATAGCTCGAATTTTTATAGACAAGAGCATCGCTCCAGTCACTTGGATGGGTACCGATTAAATCGGCATATCTCGGCGCGTATATAGGAAAATCGCAGTCAACAATTCTCCGTGCCAAGTTGAATTCAAATTCCGCGTAAATAACTGTATTTCCTTTTTCGTCTTTGGCAGTTTTCGCCCTGGCGGTGTAATTTCGATACCATCCCCAGTAATCTCTGATCATTACCGTGTTGTTTTCGCCGAGTATGTATTCATCGGTGCTGCTTGTCTTCAAGGAAAATGCCGCCTTATAGGTCTCAGTATCATTAAATTTGTCACTGCCGGACATTTCTTTTCCGTCTGCAGTATAGAACTTCCAGTCATAGGAACTGATTCTATTGGTCACGGTTTCATAAGAACCCGGATTTTTATATGAAATCTGGGATACTTTGCTGTCATTTGGCGTTTTCCCATCCAAATCCAGCGGTAAAGTTACATATATTTCTCCATTGACGGTCACAGGTGCACTGCCGGACTCCGCATTTACTGCTGCCGGAATCATCGTTACCAGCATGCACAGCGTCAGCAAAAGCACGCCTAATTTTTTTCGTTTCATAAGGTTTCCTCCTCGTATTCATTTATCAAATACCGTTCTTTGCAGCCGGCCATTGATTATTTGATTGTAATCTTGATGGTGCCTTTCCTACCGGTTCCATCTGTCGCCTGTGCAGTAATCGTGACGGTTTTGCCCTTTCCGGCTTTTTTGGCTGTCACTTTTCCGGTACTGCTTACAACAGCATATTTGGTATTGCTGCTCTTCCATTTTAAATTGGTGTTTGCACCCTTAGAAGCTGTCACTTTGGCTTTCAACGTCAGTGTTTTTCCTGCTTTTACGGTTTTCAGCCCGGAAACGGCGACCTTTTTCACTTCGCCTTTCATGGACTGGATTTTATAAACAGCTTTCTGCCCGCTTCCGTCTTTGGCAGATGCTGTAATCGTAACCGTCTTGCCGCCGGAGCCGGCTTTTATCGTAACAAGACCGGACTGGGTAACTGTCGCGGCCTTTGTATTGCTCGATTTCCACTTCAGTTCCTGATTTGCCGCATCGGACGGTGTGATTTTTGCCGTAAGCTTTATCTTCTTTCCTGCGGCAATCTTTTTCGAAATGCCGGAGATTGTAATTTTGGAAATTCTCTTATCAGCATCTTCAGCGCTCAGCACATCAAGATCGAGCGACGCATCTACAAGGTTCTCGCGGTTGACATTGG
Source organism: Emergencia sp. (assembly GCA_022767345.1). Taxonomy (GTDB): domain Bacteria; phylum Bacillota; class Clostridia; order Peptostreptococcales; family Anaerovoracaceae; genus Senimuribacter. The sequence continues at coordinate 3,740 of JALEOD010000052.1, read as the reverse complement.
CAGTTACAACCACCTGCAGAGCGTCGGGACGATTTGGCTCAGTAGGCTTTATTCCCGTGATTGAAAAAATATAGCCGTCCTCATTAGTCTCCGCAGTGATATCCGCATAAGTACCCGTGCCTCTGAAGAATCCGTATTCAACAAATACGGATTTGGGGTCCACCGTCTTTTTCGTCCCGTTCGGTAAAGTCATAATGAGCCGGGCATTGTATTTAACAGTCTGCCCAATCACAGCTGTTATCTTATCTAAGGCCGTATTCGCCGCATCATCTGCTTTAGAAAAAACGAATTTATAAACCGCATCCGGATTCTCATAGGTTACATTTACCTTTTTCTCAACAACAACATTACCGTTTTCATCGCGCACCTGCACTTTATACGGGATTGCTGTTCCGGCTGCTTCCTTTTGCGTAGTGTCGATGCATGACACATAAAACTCGCGGGTTTCGCCGGGTTCAATCGGTACAATACGCTGACCGTTGACAAATTTCGGCGTCAAATAAGAAAGGATGATTCCACTGTAAGTAAGGTCTGCATCATCATTATTGCAGTCCAAAACATGCACAGTCATCCCATCCGGCGCAGCCGCAGAACTGCCTTTGTTGGTAATGGACATTTTAAGCGATAGCTGTCCGCGAATCATGCCTTCCATCTGTGCTTCACAGTTGATGTTCCAGTCGGATGCCGCCTGGGCCTTGACCTGCGCAGACCGTGCATATACAAAAGATGCCGGAAATAATGTCAGCACCATGCACAGCGTCAGCAACAGCACACCTAATTTTTTCAGTTTCATGAAACCCCCTCCTTTTTGGGAAAAATTCAAAATTATTTAAGTAATCTTAGTATAACACACTTAAAGTAAAAACTTCCCACACAATCGGGTAGGTTTCGGAAATAAATTTTAATAACAGCCTTCTGCGGCCGGTAAGGCGCGTCTAGTTCAGCCTTATAATTATATTATAAATGCCGTTTTCGATTTCGTAAATGTAAAATTCACCCAAGGTCGGCGAGGCTTCGACAATCGCACATTATTTTCATAAAATATAATGTGTCGTCGTCGCTTTATTCTTGACACTAACACATTATTTTAGTAAAATTTAATGTGTAATTGTCAAGAAAGCGAGGTGACAGCTATGGCCGATAAAGAAACGATAAAAGAACTGTTGGAAGCATCTACAGGCGGAACAATCACCGCAAAACAGGTAACAGCCGCAGGACTGCACCGCAGCGTTTTGCAGGAACTTGTAAAATGTGGCGAGCTGTACCGTTATGGGCGCGGCATATATGTGCACAGTAATGCGTGGGAAGATGATTTGTATCTTTTGCAATGCAAATACGGGCGCGGCATATATTCCAATGATACTGCACTATATCTGCTGGGCTATTCCGACCGCACCCCGATAAAATACACAATGACTTTCCCAAAGGGCTATAATACCCCATCCTTGAAACAGGAAAGCGTTTTGATTAAGCGCGTTGTGCCGGAAAACTATTCCCTGGGTATAATTGAAATTAACTCACCTTGCGGCAATCCTCTTCGGATTTACAATTTAGAAAGAACATTATGCGATATTCTGCGCGGCAGTGGCAGCGACATTCAAATTATCACCGATGCAATGAAACGCTATGCAGCTTCCAAAGACAAAGACATTTACAAACTATTGCAGTATGCGAATCAGCTTCGTGTGAAGTCTAAAGTACAGCGTTATATGGAGGTACTGCTATGATTCCCAAAAATCCAATGCAGCTGAAAGCATTCATTAAAAAGAAAGCCAAGGAGAAAAATGTATCTGCCCAGCTCGTCATGCAGAACTATATGCTTGAACGACTACTGGAACGAATTTCACTTTCACCATATAAACACAATTTCATTCTGAAAGGCGGTTTTCTCATTTCTGCAATCGTCGGCTTGGACACGCGGACCACGATGGATCTAGATACTACCATCAAAGGCTTTACGCTTACCCATGAATCTATCCGCAATATTTTTACGGAGATTTGTGCTATAGATGTTGACGATGATGTAATATTTGAAATGGGGGATATTTCAGATATACGTGAGGGCGACGATTATCCCGGAGTTCGCGTAAGGCTGAACGCTAACTATACGCCGATTAGCATACCCTTAACCGTTGATGTCACTACCGGAGATATTATCACACCACGAGAAATCGAATACACATTTTCGTTGCTGTTCGATGACCGCAGCATCAGTATCCTTGCCTATAACCTTGAAACAGTTTTAGCTGAGAAAATAGAAACGGTATTGTCACGCAGTACAGCCAATACCCGTCCGAGAGATTTCTATGATATTCACATTCTGTATTCCCTGCGTGGAGCGGAGTGCAATAAAATGACACTTCGGGAAGCTCTGGAACGAACAGCAAATAAGCGGGGCAGCAGCAGAGTACTGACAATCTATCCGGACATTATTGCAGAAATCCGTGAAAGCGATACCCTTCGGAATTTCTGGAAGAGGTACCGGCGGGATTTTGACTATGTAAAAGACATTTCCTTTGACGATGCCTGCGATACTGTACAGCGTATTATGGATATTATTATGAAATAATCAATTAATAAAATATTACAGCCCCTTGAGCATTACTCTTCATCATTTCCACGACGGCTTGGCACGGCTGATTAGTGTAAAACAATTGATATTCCAAAAGTTATATACTAGATTCAAAATTGTAGTCAAAATGTAGTCAAGAAAAAATCCAACGCCTGAAAGCCTTGGATTTTCAATGTTAAAATGGTGGAGATGAGGAGAGTTTGCGTGCTGCCGACGCACCCCGCCGTCCTGCGGCTCCCTTTTCGGTCGCCTTGGACCGTGACCTATTCGCAGGTTTACAGAACCTGCTCACTTCACGGTCACGCTCTTGAAGCCCTAGCCAGATTTGCGCTGCAAATCTATGGCAGGTCTCATGTCAAAACGCCCCAGCTTTAGCTGGCTGGCGTTGACGGCTAGAGTTCGACTCTCTTCTCCATATTTGCACTAAAAAAGAGCCCTTGCGGACTCTTTTTTGTGCTATGGTGGAGATGTTATGACTGCAGCTCTGTAATCCCTTTAGTTCCAAGGGGTTCAGCTGGTCATGTATCCGTATCTCCAATTCATCGCCAATTGTAATTCAATTGTTTTAGTTGCCTTCTGCATAAGCACACTATCTAATTAAACTGCTATAATACTTTCCAGTATCCTGCCTTCTTCGAACCAACCCGCTCAATATAACCATTTTTTCTTAAAAATCATATATTGTTTTCTACTGCTGTTTCACTCACACCCAATATGTTTTGAAGTTCCGCAGTTGTAATGTTTGGATTGTCTCTCATTTCTGCAATAATCTTTTGTCTCCTGGTATTTAAAGGTTTCTTATCCCCAACCTTTTTCCCAACTTTATTCCCAACCTTATTTATTCTATCAAAAGGGATAGTAACAACAATGGAATTCTCCCTAAATGAAAATGCATCTTTTCAATACATTTCCGTAATTTTAGAAACCCCTCGTCCGGATTTCTCACTTATATGCAATATAATCATCAAAGCTTTCACTAGAATCTAATTCCATCCTATCAAATACATCTGTATAGGCATCAAGCATGCTTCTGATATCTGCATTTAGTTTTTAATCATGTCTGCCAGAGTATCTAAATTCAGCTGATAGAATTTATTTAAATCGCGTTTTTCTGTAATCAGCAGATTGCTTTCATCGATGTTTTTCAAACGCTTTTGCAAAGTAGGTC
>JALEOD010000051.1 GCA_022767345.1 Emergencia sp. | reverse complement strand
TTATGTTGCTTTAGCGGCGGTTCCGAGTACGGTAGTACGAGGAACAATAATCCACCGGCTATGCCGGTGAGCTTAAGCTGCTTTAGCTTTAAGCAAAAAACCTCCTATGCTACAATGAATGTGGTTCCCCAACCGCATTATGTAACAAGGAGGTAGTCTATGAAAGACAATAATAGTTTAGCACATACATCATGGAATTGTAAGTATCACATTGTGTTTGCTCCTAAATATTGCAGAGAAGTTATTTACGGAAAACTAAAAGTTGACATTGGGAAAATACTAAGAATGTTGTGTGAAAGGAAGGGCGTGGAAATAATCGAGACAGAATGCTGTCCGGATCACATACACATGCTAATATCTATCCCACCTAAATATAGCGTTGCTGAAATAGTGGGTTATCTCAAAGGCAAAAGTTCTCTCATGATCTTCGATAGACATGCGAATTTAAAGTATAAATATGGAAACAGGCATTTCTGGTGTCGAGGATATTATGTTGACACGGTAGGTAAGAATGAAAAGAAAATAGCTGAGTACGTTAGAGAGCAACTCCAAGAAGATATAGCAAATGATCAGATAAGTTTGAAAGAATACATTGATCCATTCACAGGAGAAAAAGTAAAAAGGTAAGAGCGGACCGGCGATGAACCTTTAGGTTCACCCGTGAAGAGAGTGCGGTTGGTGGAACTTTCGATGCGTCTTAAGACGCCTGCAAGTAATGGCCCCTTATAGGGGCATAAACAAACTACCGGCTGAGCCGGTAGTCATGATTATAGGATGGGACAATGTTGACGGTAGACTACAAAAAGTAAAAACGGCTTTACCGCATTGCATATAAGTGATAATCTAAACATAGAATATAACTGCAAGGCTGTTGCAGTTTGGGCTGGTCGAATGACCCGGGTCCACATGTGGCGGGGAAGTTCCCCGCTTTTTTCAGTTGACAAAGGATAATTCAAAATCTATTTAAATAAGAAAATAAATAGATAAATAAATAGAGATTACAAGTAACTGTAGCTTAATGATGATAGAATTTACAAACCTCTGCCAAAAGGTTTGCGTTGTAGGATTGGCAAATGGGAATTATAATTGAAGTGTAAATTTGAATATGAAACAGAGTGAGTAACAAAAAATATTGCGATTTTTGATTATTTAGAAGATGATGAAAAGGGAATCATAGAATCAGTATATATTCTACAGGAAGGAGAATGTCATATGGATGTTATGGAACTTCTCAAAATTATTGAAGAAGGCGAAGGTAATTCCATTGAGTTCAAAAATCAACAAAGGATATTACGAAAGATGTGTACGATACAGTATGCTCTTTTTCAAATAGAGATGGTGGACATGTCTTACTAGGAGTTAAAGATAATGGCGAAATACTGGGCGTTGATGAAGCAGCAATACCAAAGATAAAAAAGGATTTTGTTACTGCTATTAACAATGCGAACAAGCTGAATCCACCGCTTTATTTACAGATTGAAGAGTGCGATGTGGATGGCAAAAAGGTTTTATATATCTATGTTCCGGTGAGCAGTCAGGTGTGCAGGCACCATGGCAGAATATTTGACCGTAATAACGATTCTGACATAGATATTACGGATAATACAGATCTGGTTTACCAGCTCTACGCAAGAAAGAGCGGCAGTTATTTCGTAAACAAAGTGACAAGATTTGGAATAGAAGATTTGCGTCCTGATTTGATTGAAAGAGCACGAAAGATGACATCTGCCCGTGTCGCAAATCATCCGTGGAAATCTATGACTGATGAAGAACTTCTTAGAAGTGCAGGTCTGATTTTGAAAGAGATGTGACACAGGTTGAGGGAATAACAATTGCAGCGATTCTGCTGTTTGGTAAAGACAGCACTATTATGTCTGTGCTTCCGCAACACAAAACTGATGCAATTTTTCGTGTTGAGAATGTTGACCGCTATGATGACAGAGATGTGATCATAACCAACCTGCTGGAGACATATGACCGTCTAGTGGAGTTTGGACATAAGCATCTTAGCGATCCGTTTGTGCAGGAAGGCATGCACAGCGTAAGTGCCAGAGATAAGATATTAAGAGAAATATTTTCTAATTCCCTCGCACATCGCGATTATTCCAGTGGATATGTTGCAAAGTTCGTTATTGAAAAGGACAAGATGTTTACAGAGAATGCCAATCGTTCTCACGGTAATGGTGCACTGAATCTTTCAAGCTTTGAACCATATGCAAAGAACCCGCCTATATCAAAAGTGTTCCGTGAAATATCACTGGCAGATGAGCTGGGTTCCGGTATGCGAAACACTTATAAATATACTAAGCTGTATTCCGGCGGTGAACCGGAATTCATCGAGGGCGATGTGTTCAGAACGATTGTACCTCTGAATGAAGTGTCTGTTGGAGTAGTTGGACCAAAGAATAATGATGCCGCTACGGATGCCGCTACGAATGAAGTATTAACTCGAGAACAACTTATGCAAATGATTGTTGAACTTTGTGTGACGCCTCATTCAAGAGATGAATTGATGCAGCAATGTGGATTGGTGAATAAAAGCAATTTTGTGAAAAGCTATATCAAACCATTGATGGAAGAACAAAAGATTAAAATGACTATTCCGGATAAACCATCCAGCAAAAATCAAAAGTATATTAAAACATAATTTTTTAGGTAAGCTATCATTTCTGCAACTACCCATTTGCAGCGATATTTGAGCATGGAACCGGCCATAGATTTGCAGCGCAAATCCGGCTAGGGCTTCAGGAGCGTGACCGTGAAGGGAGCAGGTTCGGTGAACCTGCTCCCTTCACGGTTCAAGGCGGCTGAAAGGGAAGGTGCAGGACGGCGAGGCGCTTTTTCAATATGGTATAATAAAGATATTAAAAGCGCTGATGTGCATAGAATCTGGATTTTCCTTCAAAATATGCACACTATTCAATAAATCTGTACATATTTTTGAAGAAACCAGAAGAAATATGTATGTTTTCACCCTGAATCACTTGGTTCTTTCTATTAAACAACACCATTTCTGCATATTTTTGGTGTTTTTTTCGATTCTACGTACACCGGTGTGCATATTTTTATGATTTTATTCGGATTTATGCACTGCGACGGGTTGAGCGAAATGGAATATTTGAGAGAATGACTTTTGAGCCCGTTTATACTGACACTGTCACCTCGATGGCCTCATACGGATGACTGAAATGATATCCCAGCTTCTCCGCCAGGGCGACGGATTCCATGTTGTGCGCATCCCAGCTGGGATACAGACCACGTTTTTGACATTCCAAAATCAGCCTTGCGCTGCAGAGATAAGCAAGACCTTTGCGGCGGAAATCCTCTCGCGTATCCACTTCAATTTCAATGCCGGAAAGATATCTGCCGTAGGAAGAAGCACCGGAAACGATAATACCGTCTTTTAGAATCACAACGCCAAGACCGAGGGCTTTAAAGCTTTCCCAAGTAGGAAACTGGGAAACTAAATCGCTGGACCAGCTTTCAGATTTACACTGTTCATAAAGCGCCTTGTCGATGAGCCGCAGTACGTATGCAGGCGAAAGTTGGGAAACAGCCCGTGTCAGTGATGATATATCGAAGACATCGGGCTCTTTTTTTAGGGCATAGCGCCAGATGAGCCGGGCTTGCGGACCGTAGGTTTTCATGAGCAAAGCTTTCCACTCATCGCCATCGGGAACCAGAATTCTAAAGTCAGTCTTACAGCTTGCAGGACTGAACTCTGCCAGCTCCCTCAAAGGCGCTCCCGCGAAAAAAGTAAAGTCACCGATGACTGCTGCTGCCGAGTTCGGATGCACAGGATCATCGCCGTAAACTGCGCCCATAACGCCCTGCAGGCAGGACCAGATAAGGGTTTCCTCCCAGCCGTCAAATAACTTTGCGGCACAGTCGGTATGGGTAATTTTGTAAATCATCGAAAGCATCCTCCATGTGTGTATGAATATATCTTTATTTTATACCGGGAAAACAATAAAAAGCAAGTTCTTTACCAGACGCTTTGGGGGAAGCGCCGGTAAGAAGCTTGCTTTTTATTTGATGATTATCCTCTCTTTAGGAATGCGGTGATGCAGTGAATGGCGCCGCGGCCTTTAATGATTTCGGAAATGTTGACTGTAATTACTTTGATGCCGTTTGCTTCCAGCAGTTCCTGCGCACGAGGACTGCCTTCCGGCATTACGATAAGACCCGGTTCCAACGCCACGTAGTTGCAGCAGAAGTTTTCGCGGACTTCTGTTCTTGATGGAACCTCCAGAATTTTGTAGCCTTTCTTCTTCAGCATATCGACAATATCGTAAGGTACCTGAGATGCGTGAAGCATAATCACATCGTTGCTGGCAGGATTCATCAGACCATCGATATGGATGTTGCTGTAAGGCTGCTGCATGTGCCAAACCGTAACGCCCATGCGTTCCAGTTCGTGTTTTACCTGCTCATAACCGCTCTGATTGCAGCGGCTTCCGGTTGAGACAACACAGTTGTGACGGTCAACCCACATGGCATTTGCACCTTCAAACATGCCGTCGCCGCTGACGGTTTTGATAATTGGTACGCCGATGTCAGACAAAGCTTTCGCGATGTAACGTTCTTCACCGCGGCGGGCAGCCATTCCTGGTCTTGTTAAAATTGCGCCTTCCGGTGTCATAAAAACAAGGTCACGGCAGAAAATTGCGTTAGGGCGGTCATCACGCTGTTCTTCTACGTAATAGACCTTTACACCGTGTTCGCGGTAAATATCCGCAATTGCATCATGCTGCGCGCGCATGAGTTCCACGTCAACCGGTTCGTCAGAGAAGCGAACCTCAGAAGCATTAAAGTTTTCTATTTCTTTTCCCGGACGGCGCATGAGAACTGCACGCAGGGTATCTACTTCAGACGATACACCCCAGTCGCCCCAGTATAGAGGCAAATCCTCTTCAAATCCGGTTTCCTTTGGAAACCAACGTTCTCCGGGAATTGCGTCAATATCTGTGAATTTGCTCATAATCTTCCTCCTTTTATCTGTTTTGCTGCTTAAATATAAAAGCAATATTCGTGCCAATATAGGGGTAAATGATTTTGTTCGGCAGGGGAGCTGGTGAAACAGGTAAAACTGTAAAATAAAGAAAAAAAATTTTTTGATACCGTATTTTATGTCGAATAATTCTATAACTTCAGGCATTTTATGCCTTGGAATGACAAAAAATTTTGACGATGGTGTCAAAATTTTTTGTCATTTCTTCAGGAAGAATTCGCTCTTCGAAGTTAATCATTGAAGTGAATGTCATATTTTAATATCTTGTAGCTGAGTCCCTGTTTGGTGATGCGAAGGGTTCTGGCGGCTTCGGAAAGGGACTTTGACTCGGCAAGGGTGCGCGTAATGATTTCTTTTTCAAAGGCAGCGGTCATCTCTGCAAGGGATTTTCCTTCAGGAAGTTTTCCGGAGTAAAAACCCTGTAAAGGCGTCTGTGTATCGTTACGTGTGAGATACTCCGGCAAATCCTGCAGCTGAATAATGCGGGAGGAAATCAGATTATAAGCTCCTTCGATGATATTTTTCATTTCTCGAACGTTGCCCGGCCATGTATAATTCTGGAAGAGCTGCTCGACTTCCTCCGAAACATCCATCACGTCTCTGTCCATTCTGGCATTGAAATAATCGAGGAAATAGCGGGTCAGGAGCTGCACATCACCGGGACGTGCAGAAAGGGGCGGAATGTCCAGACGTACGACGCTGAGCCTATAGAAGAGGTCCTCCCGCAGTTTTTTCGCGCTGACACAGTTCTCGGGCGGTTCATTGACTGCGGAAACGACTTTCACATCGATGGGAATGGGCTGCGTACTGCCGATGCGGGTTACTTTCTTTTCCTCAATGACTTTCAGAAGCTTTGCCTGCATACCCAGCTCCATGGAGTTGATTTCATCCAGAAACAAGGTGCCGCCGCTGGCAACCTCAAAGAGACCGGGGCGATTTTCCGCGCCGGTATAACTGCCCTTGGTAGTGCCGAATAAAATACTTTCCAGCAAAGTTTCCGGAATCGCAGCGCAGTTTTGGGAAACAAAGCGTTTCGCGCGGCGTTTTCCGGCGGTATGAATGGACTGCGCAATCAGTTCTTTTCCAGTACCCGTCTGCCCGTAGATTAAAACGGTAGAATCGGTTTCTGCAATGCGCTTGATTCGTTCTTTAATCTCTTTCATCTGCGGCGCGCAGGTGATGATATCATCGACAGTATAAAGCTGCATGGATTTTTCTTCTTTTTCCTGAGTCTGCTTGAGAGAAAGAGAAATATCTTTGCGCTGCAGGTCGTCGTCGGCCCAGCGAGTGACTTCGGCAACGCCGATGACTTTATCATCGTGTTTAATTGGAATGGTGGTATTGATGCCGTTAAAGACCTGTCCGGTTTTGACCGCGCGCATCGATTGATATTCGTTGTAAATGGGCTGGCCGCTGCGCAGAACCCGGCAGATGCTGCTGGTTTCTTCCGTCAAATAAGGATAAAGTTCCAGGATGTGCATACCTCTGATATCTTCCTCACGCAGCCGGTTTAAATGGGGTCTGCGGTTGACATAGTATTCGATGATACCATCTGCGTTTGTGACGATGATAGCGTCTATATAGTTAAATACATTGAGAATTTGTTCTGCGTAGCGTCTTAACATAGGGTGTCTCCTCTTTGATGGTTTCTTTTGGATAAAATCGGCATAGCCGACTTTCTTACTTAAAATAGTAACTGATTGCGTCTGGGATTGTCAACAAAAAGCCGCAGGATTTGAATCACTGCGGCTTCTATAGGATTTAATATTAAACGGCTTTTTTCGGTGTGCCAAATCGCTTTGTATCGATTCTGTGGAGTACGAAAATCAGTACAAAGAGAATGACTGCAGAAATCAGCAGAACAGTCCAGCTGTTTATGAAACCGCTGATCAGGAAGCCGATGGCAGATACGATTGCGCATACAAATCCATACGGTGTCTGGGTTTCAAAGTGATCGATGTGGTCGCAGGCCGCTCCCATGGACGCCATAATGGTGGTATCTGAAATCGGTGAAATATGATCGCCGAAGAGACCGCCGCTGACAACCGCGCCGATTGTAAGCGGAAGAGGAACGCCCATTGCCAGTGCCATTGGGAATGCAATCGGCATGAGAATTGCCATGGTGCCCCAGGAAGTTCCTGTAGCCAGGGACATTACTGCACCGATGATAAACAGAAGGACCGGAAGCAGCGCCGGATTTAAGAATCCGCTTGTAACCTGTACCAGATAAGTTGCTGTACCAATGGCTTTGCAGCCGCTGCCCAGAGCCCATGCCAGTGTCAGAACCACCAGCATGTACATCATACCTTCCCAGCCTTTCTGCATGGTTCCCATACATTCTTTAAAGTTCATCACCTTAGTTCTGATGCAGAGAATGACCAGCAGTACGGTGGCAAGGAGGAAGCCCCACATGATTGCTGTACGTGTAACTGTCCCATCAATTGGTTCGAATGGGAAACCATGGCGGAACATTTCAACGAAGATGACAATCAAAAGTACTGCAATCGGCGCAAGCATGGTACTCATTTTAGGCGTCACGCCTTCCGGAAGCACGATTTCCTGTGTTTTTCTCATCGGAGTTGAGCCTTCTTTGAGAATTTTGCCTTCAAACTTAGCTCTGTTCTGGGCTTTCAGCATAGGACCAAAGTCAAGCTGTGTAATCGCCATAAATCCGCACATTATCAGGGTTAACACCGTGTAGAAATTGAACGGAGCGGATGAAAGGAATAAATCCCAGCCGCTGCCCTCAATACCTGCGGCTTCTATTTCTACATCAATCAGACCCATGATGTAAATACCAAAGCCGACGATTGGTACCAGCGCACAGATTGGAGAAGTTGTGCAGTCTAAAATGTACGCGAATTTTTCTCTGGAAACTTTCACCTTATCGCCGACTTTTTCAAAGATTGGTCCGATAATGAGAGAGTTTCCAAGGTCGGTAAACCAGATAAACAAACCGCTGAGCCACATTGCAGTTTCGCATTTTGGCCTGTTGTTTAACCCTCTGGTTACGACATTGGTAAAGGCAAGTCCGCTGCCGGATTGTGTAATCAGTTCAGTAAATCCGCCTACTACAACTAACATGACCATGGACTGTGCATTTGTGGAATCTGCAACGTTTGGGAAAACCCAGTCCTGCAGGAGGGTAATACCAGCCTCGTAAGGATTTCCTCCGCATGCCATAATGGCGGCAACGATAACAGCGATAACTAAAGAAATGATAACGTCTTTCGTATAAATTGCAAGCCCAATCGCCAGCAATGGTGGAATCAAAGATAAAATACCTAGTGAATCCATGGTAGTTCTCCTTTCTTTTTTGTGAATTGTAAATAGCATGTTGATCAACTGTTACAAATATTATGCAACGAACGTGCCAAGTTTTTCGCACGACGCAGCGGCGTACCGCTTATAAAAAGTTTGGCACAGAAATTGCTTTCATTTTTTAAGAAAGAATCGTAAAATAGATTCTGGAAGGGAGACAACATGGAACTGATATTATTTTTGCTGGTTATATTTTTGACGAATTTGATTCAGGGCATCACGGGATTTGCCGGAACAGTACTTGCGATGCCCTTTGCCATATTATTATATGGAATTGATGTGGCGAAGCCTTCTCTGACGATTCTGGCTCTTTTGGCAGGGATTCTCATTGCTGTGAGAGGATATAAAGACATTGTTTGGAAAGAGTTTTTCAAAATTCTGGTGCTGATGTTCATCGGTCTTTTTGCGGGTGAGAAAATCTATCAGTATTTGCAGACAGAGATACTGCTGCAGATTTTTGCCGCTTTTGTCATTCTTGTGGCGCTATCGGGGCTTTTTAAAAGGAAAGAGTACAACTTGCCGGAACCTGTGCTGAATGCAATTTTGGTTTTGGCGGGAATTATTCATGGAATGTTTGTATCAGGCGGCCCGCTTCTAATCATCTACGCAGTGAAAAAGCTGCCCGATAAGCAGAACTTTCGCACGACCTTATCGATGATTTGGGTGGCGCTGGATATTTATCTGATCATCAAGCAGACAGGCGCCGGTCTGATGACATCGTTCACACTGACGACTACAGCATGGAGTGTACCTGCGCTCCTGGTTGGCGTTTATATTGGAAATCGTTTAGCTAAGAGGATGAGCCAGGAAGTATTTTTGCGGCTGACTTATGTGCTGCTGCTGATTTCTGGTGTAAGTTTGCTGATTTAAGAGCAGTGCATTACTTGGATTCCATTATTTAGAGAATACGTTATAATAATTTTTTCTAAATTTTGTTAATCCTCTAACAAAAAGCTTTCTTTTCGCTGCATTTTGTGCTATGATGATGGTGTAATCAATAGAGAATTTGCACTGGCCCCATTTTGTGAGTTAATTTTTGATGATTCACAGACTGAGGGCCTTTCCTACTAATTAGGAAGAATTCGATGGAGACAAATGACGAAAGGAAGGTACTGAAAATGTATGACGGTACAGTAAAATGGTTTAATGCAGACAAGGGTTTTGGCTTTATCCAGGACGACAATGGCGGGGCAGATGTGTTTGTGCATTTCTCATCAATTGAAGGAGAAGGTTACAGAAATCTGGTAGAAGGACAGAAGGTTAGCTACGATGTAGAACCTGATCCGAGAGACAGTCAGAGAGTGAGGGCAGTGAACGTAAGAGTAAAAGAAGCATAATAAATAAAACCATAACGAACCGGAGTGGGAATGTCTGCTTCGGTATTTTTGTGCGGGGAATGCGCTAACGCCATAAATTATAAAGAAAGTATTTTAATGTGGCGTGCAAATGAAATATGAGCTCACAGCGCGGTGCTCAGTGCAGAATCGTATCTGTCATATATACTTGTTAGTTGACTCTAACTCCTGGCAGTGGTAGAATGGTTTTACGATGATAAGTAAAGCAGAAAGGAAGTCATGGACATGACCTTAGACCAATTGAAAAAAGGTGAAAAAGCCAGGATTTTATCCGTGGGAGGAAGCGGCTCTCTGCGGCAGCACTTCCTCGATATGGGACTGATTCCGGGCAAAACCATTACATATATAAAAGCAGCGCCCATGGGGGATCCCATTGAGTACCGGATTTGGGGATACGAACTTACTTTGAGACTTGACGATGCCAAAGAGATTCAGATTGAGCCGGCAGGTGATGAAGAAGAGGCAGGCGGCGGTGTGCTGGATTTCGGCAAAGTAGAACATCCGGGGCTTGGAGAGATGGGAAAATACCATACCGCACCAAAGGGCGCAGTTCTTTCTGAAAGCGAAATTCTGACCTTTGGACTTGCGGGCAATCAAAACTGCGGAAAGACGACGCTGTTTAACAGGCTGACAGGGTCTAATCAGCATGTGGGAAATTTTCCGGGCGTTACTGTGGACAGAAAAGACGGTCAGATTGGAAAAATGAGCAATACCCTGGTGACAGACCTTCCGGGTATTTACTCCATGTCCCCTTATACAAGTGAAGAAATTGTAACCAGAGAGTTTTTCTTAAAGGATAAGCCAAAGGGCATTATCAACATTGTGGACGCGACCAATATTGAACGCAATATGTACCTGACGCTGCAGCTCATTGAGCTTGATATTCCGATGGTTTTGGCGCTGAATATGATGGACGAGGTCCACGCCAACGGCGGAACGATTAAGATTAATGAACTGGAAGCGGCCCTTGGAATTCCGGTCATTCCGATTTCTGCCTCCAGAAATGAAGGCATTGAGGAACTCATCGACCATGCCATTCATGTAGCGAAATTTCAGGAGTGTCCGGGTAGAATGGACTTCTGCGATGCCGAAGGCGAGGACGGCGGAGCGCTGCACAGATGCCTGCATTCCATCATGCACCTCATTGAAGACCACGCAAAGGCAAAGGGCATACCTGTCCGTTTTGCAGCTGGCAAACTGGTCGAGGGCGACAGGCTGATTCTGGAAAAGCTGGAACTGGATCAGAATGAGCAGGAACTTTTGGAACATATTATTTTGCAGTTAGAAAAGGAAAGCGGTATGGACAGAAATGCCGCCCTTGCTAATATGCGGTTCACCTTTATTGACAGAGTTTGTAAGGCGACTGTGGTGAAGCCGAGGGAAAGTCGCGAACACATGCGCAGTCAGTCTATAGACCGGATATTAACCGGAAAATTCACTGCCATTCCCAGCTTTATCGGCATCATGGCGCTGATTTTCTGGCTGACTTTCGGGGTCATCGGCGCATGGCTTTCAGACCAGATGGAATCTGGAATTGGTTGGCTGACAGGTTTAGTAGACGGCGCTCTTTCGGCGGCAGATATCAATCCGGTCATTCATTCTTTAGTGATTGACGGCGCCGTTGCCGGGGTGGGCAGCGTGCTCAGTTTCCTGCCGACCATTGTAACATTGTTTTTCTTTCTGTCCTTTTTGGAGGATAGCGGTTATATGGCACGTGTCGCCTTTGTCATGGATAAAATTCTGCGAAAGCTGGGGCTATCCGGGCGAAGTTTCGTGCCGATGATTATCGGCTTCGGCTGTACAGTGCCTGCCATCATGGCGACCCGTACTCTGCCCTCTGAGCGGGACCGCAAGATGACCATTATGCTGACGCCTTTTATGAGCTGTTCCGCGAAGCTGCCCATTTACGGACTTTTGACGGCAGCGTTTTTTCCAAAACACGGAGCCCTTGTGATGACTCTGATGTATTTTACGGGGATTATTGTAGCAGTGCTTTATGCGTTGATTTTGGGAAATACCAAGTTCAAAGGCGAGCCGGTGCCTTTCGTCATGGAGCTGCCCAACTATCGTTTTCCGGGGATGAAAAGTGTGGGGAGGCTGATTTGGGATAAAGCAAAAGATTTTATTACCAGAGCTTTTACGGTAATCTTTGTGGCGACGCTGATTATCTGGTTCCTGCAGACTTTTGACAGTCATCTCAATGTTGTCAGCAATTCCCATGACAGCCTGCTGGCTTTGATTGGCGGTTTTATAGCGCCGATTTTCGCGCCGCTGGGTTTTGGGGACTGGCGCGTTTCTACGGCGCTGATTACAGGCTTTACGGCAAAGGAAAGCGTTGTCAGCACTATGACGG
>JALEOD010000048.1 GCA_022767345.1 Emergencia sp. | reverse complement strand
TCCCAGTTTTCTTACTCCGCCCTCTGGCTTTGGTATCTCTACCCTGCGTACCGGCTGCGGTCTGTATTTCTTTCTCCGCAGCTGTTCCTTGATGTTTTCGCCGTTTTCCAAAAGGTATTCACCCAGTTCTTCGACGGTCATTCCGTCCACTCCTGCCACTCCTTTATTCCTTACGACTTGCAGATATGCCGCCTTTAAATTTTCTTTGCTTAATATCTGCTCCATGAGACTACTTTTGTTCATGCGTTGTTTCCTTTCTGCCCCTTTTGCCTTTGCCGCCTTTGAAGTCATCGACAGACGTTATGCTCCGGCTACGAAGTGGAACGTACTTCAACTGATTGATTGTTCAGTCCTTTGCTCCATTCCCATTACAGGAACTTCCACGCTACTATGGCTTCTGCTGACTTCTCACAGTTCGTTGTTACTACGGCTAATGAGACCGCCTGTGAGACCTCCCCAGTTAAGGTGCTATCTCTTTCCCTCCATGTACCTGCCGCATTTACTCGTACTTCCGGCAACCTTTTGGACTTCAGTGTCGTTTGCCACCTTATCCGTATTTCCAAGCCTTCTATGCGGTTCCTGTCCGTCAGGTCAGAGGTTTGCTTACAGCTTCTTTCAGATTCCGTCTCGCGGCGGACACCCTTGCTGTTCGGCTATGTGCTTCGTCGTTGCCTACGCGCACTCGGGACTAACACCCGTTAGAGAATGCCCATGCTGGGCAAACAAACAGAATCCCAAAGGTAATGGTCCTCTGGGATTCTGCAATCACTCTTATTAAACTATTTCTCCTGCTGTGCCTGATAGTCAGCGATAATCTTTTCAGCCAGCTGTTTTGGAACTTCTTCGTATCTTTCAAATCTCATTTCGAAGACACCTCTGCCCTGGGTCATGGAGCGAAGTACCAGCGCATAGTCGAAGAGTTCAGCCTGCGGCGCTTCTGCAAGAATCTTCTGCCCGCCGCCATTCTGCGGTTCCATACCTAAAATCTTACCTCTTCTCTTATTCATGTCGCCCATTACATCGCCCATGTAATCATCAGAAACAAAGATTTCCATGTGCATAATCGGCTCCAGCAGGCAAGGTTTTGCTTCTACGATACCTTTCTTGAATGCCAGTGAAGCGGCAATCTTAAAGGATACTTCGTTGGAGTCTACATCATGGTAAGAACCGTCGTATAATACAGCCTTAACATTTACTACCTTGCAGCCTGCAAGAGGGCCTTTCTGCATACTTTCGATGAGTCCCTTTTCAACAGCAGGTACGTAGTTCTTTGGAATAGATCCGCCGAAGAGTTCTTCGGAGAATTCAAATTCCTGCGCAGACGGTGAGAATCTGATGTGTACATCACCGTACTGACCAGCACCGCCGGACTGTTTCTTGTGTTTGCCCTGTACATCGGAGTTACCCTTGATAGTTTCTCTATAAGCAATCTTCTGCGGAACTACCTTAACGGTTACACCAAATCTATCTTTCAGTTTTGCCATGATGATGCCCAGCTGGATATCGCCCTGGCCGCCGAGGAGTGTCTGATGGGTTTCGGCATTTCTTTCTACTACGAAGGAAGGGTCTTCCTCTCTCAGTCTTGCCAGACCGGTTCCCATCTTTTCTTCGTCGCCCTTGTCAGCCGCTTCGATTGCGATGTAATAAGTCGGGGATGGGTAATCCAGCGGCAGATATCTTACGATATCGCTCTTATCGCAGAGTGTATCGCCGGAAACGGTGTACTGCAGTTTTGCAACGGCTACGATATCGCCCGCCTCTGCATAGTTCAGTTCCAGCTGTTCTTTACCGCGGAGGAAGAACAGTTTGCCAAGCTTTTCTGCCTTGCCTGCTCTTTCGTTGTAAACTTCTGTACCGGAGTTAATCTTGCCGGTCACTACCTTCATGATAGAAATTTTTCCTACAAACGGGTCAACGATAGTCTTAAATACGAAAGCTGACATCGGTGCGTCTGTTACAGAAATCTTTTCTACTGGCTCGTTCTTGTCATTAAAGCCTGGATATGCGCCGTGCTGCAGCGGTGTCGGAACATAGGTCAGCAGCAAGTCCAAAAGACCTTCGATGCCCTGTCCCAACTGAAATGCTGAAGAGCAAACAGGTACGATAACACCTTCGGAAATACCTTTGATTAAGCCATTTCTTACTTCCTCATCAGAAAAGTCGTCGCCGTTGAAGTACTTTTCCATCAGCTCATCGTCTGCCATTGCGATTGCTTCCTTCAGTTCTTCGTCGATTTCTGCGGAAAGCGGCCAGCTGAACGGAATCAGCGTTTCACCGAATTTTGCTTTCAGTTCATCAAAAGTTTTATAGAAGTCAAATTCATCTTTATCTCTCTTGTTGATAACGATGAATCTGGGTTTCTTATATCTTTCACAAGCATTCCATGCAGCTTCGGTACCTACCTGAATACCGGAACCTGCGTCTACCAGAATTACAGCAGCCTCAGCAGCGCGCAAAGCTGCGTTTACTTCACCGACAAAGTCGAAATATCCCGGTGTATCGATAAAATTAATCTTGCTGTTCTTCCACTCGATTGGAACAACAGAAGTATTAATGGAATAACCTTTTTCAATTTCCATTTTGTCGTAGTCGGATACTGTGTTTCCGTCTTCGACTTTACCCAATTTTGTGATTACGCCTGTCTCTAACAGCGCAGATTCGAGGAATGTAGTTTTACCACATCCGCCGTGTCCTAATAAAGCAACATTTCTAATTGTTTCGCTTGTGTAGCCTTTCATCGATAAGACCTCCTACATTAATTTTGCGTATGTCAATAGTATAACACATCCTGCTCCTATAGTCCATTGGATTTTGGAATAGTTCGACTATTCCATGAAGTTTTTTCCAAACAAAAAGCAGGATTTCTCCTGCTCTTATCTCTCTGATTTAACTGCTGAATATCAAGCTGGAATATCTGACGTCACCGTCCTTGTCCTTCCAACTGATTCCAAAGGTAATCCTGCCCGTCTCATCGATGGACTGCTGCGAAATCCGATAGGCTTTCTTCGGCGCTGCTGCCGAAAAATGCTTCAGAACGGAAATCGGCACACTCTCTGCCGACGCCTTGCAGGGCTTATCTCCTTTCCCGCAAAATGGCTGGACTTCTATTTCACCAACATTGCCTTCCGCATTGCCCAAATAGCACACGTATGCCTGATACATTCCCTCACTACCTGAATTTCTGGCTATGTATCCTTTCCAAAGACCGTCCTTGCTCTCCGCGTAAAGCTCGCCCGAATCACTGATGACCATGGTACATAAAAAAATCAACCCTGCTGCAAAAACAACGATTCCAAGTTTAAGCCAAATGCTGCGTTTCATCTTCATCTCTAATTCCCCCTAAAGTACTGCTGTTTCTCCCCTGTAAGCACCGCTTGCTATTCAGTTTTCTGCTTAATCTCAGTTTATTGCAAAGTCCCCCTGATGTCAATAGATGTAGGAAAATTGTAAGAATTTAATCTGCCTATATAATCACAGCAGACTTTGAAAGAACATGATACTCCTTTCAATCAGGTTGTCGTTATAGTCAAACTCCGACGAATGAAGCGGTGTACATTCCATACCAGCGCCCATCCAAACCAGCGCGCCGGGCGCTTTTTTCAAGTACCAGCCGAAATCTTCCGAGCTTCTGATCGGGTCTTCCAAAGCCTGGGTTTTCCATCCTTTTGAGGCAGCTATCTTCCTGATTCTTTCAATGCTTTCTCTGTGATTATAGGTCTCCGGAAACACATCGTGATAGGCAGTTTCCAAAGAAAGACCGTGCTGCTGTGCCTGCGCCTTTGCAAAGTCCTCAATACAATCCCGCAAAGCATTCATCTCCTCTTCAATCTGCCCGCGAATGGTCAACAGCAGCTTGCCCTTGTGGGCCGCCACGCCAAAGGCCCGTTCTCCAATCTCCACCTGCACCACTGTAGCCAAAATCAATCCCTCATACTGCTCCGGCTCAGCCATTTTTTCCAACTCCAAAATCAGTCGGCTGATGGCTGCTGCTGGATTTTTCCCTTTCTCCGGCTGACTGGCATGGGCTGAAACCCCCGTAAAAGTCAGTTCCATCCCCATAGACGCGCAGTTAATCGTACCCTCCCGCAGAAGCAGCGTGCCTTCTTCATAGCCCGGGAAATTGTGCAGTCCGTAGACCTCTGTAATCCGCTTTTCTTCCATGAGCTCCGCGCAAACCTTACCCCCGGCGCCGTTTTCCTCAGCATGCTGAAAAATCAGGTAAACCTCTCTGTCCGCACCCTTCTCTGAAAGCTCCGCAGCAAAAGCCGCAAGGGCAGCACTGTGTCCGTCGTGTCCGCACTTGTGAGCAATGCCCGGATTTTCGGATGCATAAGGCAGACTGTCATCTTCAAAGACCTGAATTGCGTCCATATCCGCCCGAAAAGCAATGCTCCCCTTTTTCGCACCCGTCTTCGGCACATAGACCGCATAAAACCACTGCCCTCTGTCGACCACCTGCAGCTGTGTGTTTTCCCTTATAAACTCCATCAGCCGCTGCTTTGTCTGCGCCTCGTCCTCCGAAAGTTCCGGATGGCGATGCAATTCATGACGCAGTGCAACAGCCTTTTCCAGCAACTCCTGTTTCATCTGTTCCTCCTCATATTCGCCCCGCAGGGCTTTCTCCCTCGCAAAAGAGCCGGGGCTTGTGATATCCCCGGCTCTAGTTCTTTAAATGTCCTTTAAAATTCGGCAGTCTTCGGTGTTCTTGGGAACGGCAGTACGTCTCTGATGTTGCCCATTCCGGTCAAGTACATAATCATTCTTTCAAATCCCAAACCGTAGCCGGCATGTTTCACACCGCCGTATTTACGCAAATCCAGATACCACCAGTAGTCCTTTTCGTCAAGGCCCAGCTCCGCCATACGAGCGGTCAATACGTCAAGACGTTCTTCTCTCTGACTTCCGCCGATAATTTCGCCAACACCCGGTACCAGCAGGTCACACGCCGCAACGGTCTTGTTGTCGTCGTTTAAACGCATATAGAATGCCTTAATGTCCTTCGGATAATCCGTAACGAAAATCGGTTTCTTGAATACTTCCTCTGTCAGATAACGCTCATGCTCAGTCTTCAGGTCGATACCCCATTCTACCGGATACTGGAATTCCTTTCCGGACTTCAGCAGCAGATCCACTGCTTCTGTATAGGTCACTCTGCCGAAATCGGAATTTACAATGTTATCCAGTCTTTCCAGCAGACCTTTGTCGATGAAGCTGTTGAAAAATGCCATTTCTTCCGGTGCATGCCCGCGCACGTAATTGATGATGTACTTTACCATAGCTTCTGCCAGATCCATGTTGTCGTTCAAATCCGCAAAGGCAATTTCCGGCTCAATCATCCAGAATTCAGAAGCATGTCTCGTGGTGTTGGAGTTTTCCGCTCTAAAAGTCGGTCCAAAGGTATACACGTTTCTGAACGCCATAGCGAAGGTTTCTGCTTCCAGCTGACCGCTTACAGTCAAGCTGGTTTCTTTTCCGAAGAAATCCTGACTGTAGTCAATTTTTCCGTCTTCTGTCATTGGCAGATTGTCCATGTCCAAAGTCGTAATTCTGAACATTTCTCCTGCGCCCTCGCAGTCACTGCCTGTAATAATCGGGGTGTGGGCATAGACGAAGTCCTGCTCCTGGAAAAATTTATGCACAGCATAAGCAACCAGCGAACGCACTCTGAACACCGCTGAGAAAGTATTACTTCTCGGTCTCAGGTGGGCAATCTCGCGCAAAAATTCCATAGAATGTCTCTTTTTCTGCAGCGGATAGTCTGCAGCGGAATCCGCCTCTAACGTTACTTCTGTCGCTTTAATTTCAAAAGGCTGCTTTGCTTCCGGCGTCAGTACCAGCGTGCCGCGCACCAGCCATGCAGAAGCAATGGGCGCTTTTGCAACTTCGTCAAAATTGCTGATTCTGTCAGCCTCATAAACAACCTGTACGGACTTAAAAAAAGTGCCGTCGTTAAGTTCTATAAATCCAAACTTATTGGAACTTCTATTGGTTCTGACCCATCCTCTGACAACTACCTCCTTGTCCGCATAGGCCGCCGTGTTTCTGTGAAGTTCTCTAAGCTGTATATCTTTCATGCTCTTAACCTTCCTTCGTTAAAATCGTTTTTATCATCTATACATCATACCATGTAATTCCAATGACTTCAAGAGTTGATTGCAGTGATTCTGGCGGAAATCAATGCTTTTAGACTTTCTTTCATTTCTTCTGTTAAATATGCGTCTTCACACTGCGCCAAAAAGATGTCTTTCAATCCGCATAGCCTGGTAATCATCTTCTTTGCAGATTTTTCAGGAATCTTACAATGTGCAGCAAATTGCAAAAAATCTCTTTGTTTCAGTCTTTTTCTCTTTCCATTTAATGTAAGTGCCATTTCTTCTGTATCTTCCGGCATAATTACATTAACAGGCAGCAAATCATATGCTTGTGACAGACAAAACTCCCTACTCGCCGGAACCGTTTCTATCAGAGAAAAATTCTTTAAATGCATATCGGAGTTTCCAACAATATAAGAAAACACTAATCTCATATAAAGCTCCGATAAATCAAAGCCCGCATTCACTGAATACATATTAATGATCTTTCCGCATATTTCATATGAAGCTTTATATTTGTCCAGGGTGGATCTGCCTGAAAGCTGGCAAAAGTCCTCCATTGCATACATTTGCACTGACTCTTCATCTATAATTCTGTCAATACGTCTCGTAATATATGCATACTCATCCTGAATTTTTACTAGTCCATGGGGTACTGTCTTTATCCCCGCGATTGCCGCCAGCCTCATAGCCAAATCCTCAAATTCCGGAAGTTTTTCAAATTCATCAGTCTGCGGCTTCAAAATATATCCTGTCGGATAGTCAACAAGTGTAAGTCGTGATTCCATTTCCGTAGACAAGTGCAAAGAAAGCTTCTTCTGCACTCCCGGAACAGTCAGCCCCTTATTTACCGTCTTCTTCGCTAACTGATTTAAGCCCTCTTTTGTCACGTCCAAAACCGGCATTTTATCTGTTCCAAAAAAAAGCTTCACACATTTATTGTGCCAGCAATGCTCTTTTTCCTCCGGCGATGCGGAAGCTTTAATATCCTTTTGGCAGTATAAGCATTTCATTTCTATTCCTTCTCCGTTCTGATTGACACATCACCGATACAATCCTTACAAGTTAAAAGCAATAGTCCAAATCTATCGTTCACATTGATTTTCCAATTTCGGCTTGCAATATCAAGGAGCCATCCTTCCGGAACAAGGCCGTCAAAAAAAGGAAATAACATTGTGGCATTATAACTCTTATCACTTAATGGTAACGTCAAGCTGACTGCCACTGCATTTTCCTTGTTTCTATATTCATCATCATAAGAAAAAGTATACCCCTCCTCTGTTTCTGCCAACACGCCTGCATACTGATTCTGGATATATACATATGCCTTTCGATACTCTGATGACATTTTATTTCTCCTTCTTAACAGGCATTGCTTCCATGCCAAACATCGCAAGGGCCTGATTTACCTTGTCAAGTCGTACAGTTTCCTTCCCCTGCTCCAACTCTCTGACGAAACGCAGTCCAAGACCCGATCGCATAGCAAATTCCTCTTGCGTCAATCCTAACTTTTTTCTTTCTTGTTTTATATAATTCCCAAGTCTATTCATATTTATATACTACACCCTATCGGGTATATTTTCAACCTATTTTTTAAAATTACACCCTATCGGGTATATTTTTTCTTTTATCACGAAAAATATACCCGATAGGGTGTAATATTTGTTTCTTCAATCTATTTTCGCAAAATCAAGCCGCATATCATTCCAAACAGCGCCGCCATGGGCCGACTCCGACACACCGACTTTCTCAAAGCCGAACTTTTCGTAATATGCAATCAAATAATCTTTGCATGCCAAGGTTGCCCCTCTAAGGCCAGCTTCCTTTGCCGCCTCAAGGCTATCATTTAAAATCTGCCCCGCAAAGCCTTTCTTTCTGTGTTCATCTGCTGTCAACACTGATAGAATCGCAAAATACGGTCCCTCTTCAAGGGGAACGTTCTCATAAAGGGCATCGGAAAACACGTCCTGGGTCGTCAATCGTCCCACTACCGCGCTGACAATCTCACCGTCCAGCTCTCCCACAAAGAACCAGTCGCTGATATTCCTTAAACGATACTCATATGTCTCCCGCAAAGCCGCCTCTGCCGGCGGAAATGCCTGTTTTTCGATTTCCCAAACTCTGTCTAAATCCGACAGCCTGCCGTTTCTGACTGTTAAATCCATCACGCTACGCTCCTTCGCAAAGTTTTCTGCAATCCTCTTATTTCTTCCCTTTCAGCACTGCTGCTACAATTCTGTCCCGTCCCGCCAAATCCTGCAGACAGGTCACATTGACAAATTTTTCTGTTTCCTCGATGAGCCCGCAAACTGCCTCCCTTTGGTCGTGTCCGATTTCAAACATAAGCACGCCGTCTTTTTTTAGACAGTCAGCGGCGTCTGCGATAATCCGGCTGTAAAAGTCCAGTCCACCTGCCCCGCCGTCCAGCGCCATCATAGGCTCATGGTCGCGAACCTCACGCTGCAGCGTTGGAATTACAGAAGTCTTTATGTACGGCGGATTAGAGATAATCATATCAAACCGCTTGTTCTTGAATCTACCCTTAAACGGAATCAGCAGATTCCCCTCCTGAAATGTCACTTTGACCCCCAGCTTTCCGGCATTTTTCTTTGCCACCGCAAGGGCGTCCTTACTGATATCCGAGCAGGTCACCTTTGCACCTCGGGAAAGTTTCGCAAGGGAAAGCCCGATGGCGCCGCTGCCGCAGCACAAATCCAGTATCTCCCAGTCCTTCTTTTTCTTCACCAAAAGCGCTTCACCCCGCAGGGTTCCCTCTGCAATCACGCCCATAGCATCCTCTACCAGTGTCTCCGTGTCCTGGCGGGGAATCAGTACACTTTCATTTACGAGAAATTCCAGTCCCATAAACTCCTGCGTACCGGTAATATACTGCAGAGGCTTTCCACTGCTCCGCAAATCCAGCAACGCGAAATATTCATCGCACAGACTGTCGGGCAAAATTTTCTGGTATTCCAGAATCAGCTGGGCGCTGGTAATTTTCATCAAATAGCAGTACAGCAGCTTGCAGTCGATTGCCGCGTCAGCGATTCGGCTTTCTTCAAGCTGTCTCCTGCCAATCTCTAAAATTTCTTTCACCGAAAGGCTCATTCTCTACTCCTCTTTTAACACCTCTAAAGCCTCCCTCGCAGCGTCTTGCTTAGTCGGCTCCTTCTCTTTGCTCTTTCTCTCTATCTTATGCTCTTCTATCAAATTTCCTTCAAGGTCGCAGATGCCCTCAAAATATGGGGTATCCTCCGGCACCATAACCGCTTTCATGGCGCAAATTGCGACTTCCAGCTGATCGTCCGATGGGTTCTTTGTGGTCAGTTTCTGCAGATACAGACCCGGCAGACTGAGAATTTTAACAATCCAGCTGTCGCTTCTTCCCGCCCACTTCAAAAGTTCATAGGAAAGTCCCGCAACCACCGGCACCAGCAGCAGTCTTGACACAACCCGGAGTACCAGATCCGGCCAGCCAAGGAACAGATGAAGCACAAAGCTGATTACCATGACAAAGAGCAGAAAACTGGTTCCGCACCTCGGATGCAGGGTATAGAACTGCTGCGCATTGGCAGGAGTCAGTTCTAGGTTGTTCTCAAAACAGTGAATACACTTGTGTTCCGCTCCGTGATATTGGAACACCGTCTTAATATCCTTCATCTGGCTGATCAGCGCCAGATAAACTACAAAAATTCCAATTCTCATGACGCCTTCAATCAAGTTGAAAGCAAAGTCGCTGTCGATAATCGGCTGCAATAGATTTGTCACCACCGTCGGAAGCAGAATGAACAGCCCAATAGTCATCGCAAGGGCCAGAATCACGGAAAGATAAATCATCAGATTCCATGCGCCCTTTTCGCCGAAGTGTTTGTTCAGCCACGCTTCCATCTTGTCCTCTTCAACATTTTCATCGCTGGACCAGCTGGCCTCCAGCACATCGGCAGAGTACATCAAAATACCCGTGCCCTGCACCAGGGACATGACAAAAGTGACCACGCCTCTGATAATAGGAATCTTTGTCCATTTTCCCATTTTCTTGTTGGGCTCAGTCTTCATGTGAATTCGTCCGTCAGGCAGCCGCACCGCAACCGCAGTCCGCGACAGGCCTTTCATCATAATTCCCTCCATGACCGCCTGTCCGCCAACGGGGGTCGGGCATGCGTCCTTCAAAAAAATCTTACTTAAATCCATAATGAACCTCTATCTATGCTGCATAAAAATCTTCTTTATAATCTGGATAAAATTCTCGTTATTTCTGGTGTGGGCCAGATTGTCTATAATCGTCTCTGTCACTTCCTGCACCGGACTGTTTGCAAGGGCTCTTCTCATGGCCCAAATTGCCTCCAGCTCATCCTGCGTCATCAGCAGATCTTCCTTACGAGTTCCTGATTTGTTCAAGTCGATGGCAGGGAAGATTCTCTTCTCGGACAGCTTTCTATCCAGATGCACTTCCATATTACCTGTACCCTTAAATTCTTCAAATATAACATCATCCATGCGGCTTCCTGTTTCAACCAGCGCTGTCGCCAAAATGGTAATGCTGCCGCCCTCTTCGATATTTCTTGCCGCTCCGAAAAATTTCTTCGGTTTATGCAGCGCACCCGGATCAAGTCCGCCGGACAAAGTTCTTCCGGAAGCCGGTACGACCAGGTTATACGCTCTTGCCAGTCTGGTAATGCTGTCCAGCAGAATCACCACATCTTTGCCGTGCTCCGCAAGGCGCTGGGCTCTGGCAAGAACCATCTCCGCAACTTTTACGTGATGCTGGGGCATTTCGTCGAAAGTGGAATAAATTACCTCGCCGCCGGTTAAAGACCGTTTCATGTCGGTCACTTCCTCCGGTCTTTCGTCAATGAGAAGCACAATCATCTCCACTTCCGGATGTTTTTTCTCTATATTATTGGCAATACTCTTCAGCAGGGTCGTCTTACCGGCTTTCGGCGGCGCCACAATCAGACCTCTCTGTCCTTTTCCGATTGGCGCAATCAAGTCGATAAGACGCATAGCAAGATCTTTACTCCGGTCTTCTAAGGTCAGTCTTTCCCTTGGAAAAATCGGCGTCAAATCCTCAAAGTCCGGTCTGCGCATAGCCACACCCGGTTCGTCGCCGTTGACCGTCAGCACGTACAGCAAAGCTCCAAACCGCTCGCCTTCATTGGGCAGCCTGGAAATTCCTTTAATTAAATCGCCTGTCTTTAAGTTGAATCTTCTAATCTGCGTCGGCGAAACATATACGTCTCTGTCGCTGGTCAGGAAATTGTTGAAACGCAAAAATCCGAAACCGCCTTCGGCGATTTCCAGGATACCTTCTACCTCCGGGCGTTCCTGTTCCTTGTGGGAAGGGTTCTTTCTGCGCATCCCATGGGATTCCTCACGAAGCTGCTGGTACTCTTCCCCTCCTGCCGCTTCCTGGGTCTGTGCCGTCTCCGTCTGCAAAGTCCTTTCCTGTTCCTGCGCAGTTTCAGACACTTCTATCCTTTCCGGTTCCATATTCAGTTCAGTTTCTGCTGCCCGCTGCGATGTTTCTTGCGATGCCGCCTGTGGTGCAGCCTGCAAAGTTGCTTCTTGCTGCGCTCTTTTCGCCAGCGTTTCCGCCTTTGGCGGGCGGCCCCTTCTCTTGACCGGTTTTACCTCTGCGGCAGTCTCTTCCGCCTGCCCCTGCGGCAGGTTTTCCACAGCTGCAGCTTTTGCTGTAGTTTCAGTCGCAGACTCAGCCATCTCCGCAGCCTGTGCTGCCTCCTTAGCTCTTTTCGCTATCGTCTCCGCTTTGGGCGGACGACCTCTTCTCTTTACAGGTTTTGCTTCTGCTGTCTGTAACTCTGTGTTCTGTACTTCTTCTAATTTCTTTCTTGGCATGTAATAACCAGACCCAGCGGTCCGTTCCTTTCTGTGTATGATAATAACTCTAATTGAAAATTGTATACTAAGGTGAAACGTTTAAGATGCGGCTTTCTGAAAAAACAAAGCCCTTACCATCAAAAGACGAAAACTCTAATTTCATTATAATACAATGTGAAACCAATGAAAAGGGTATTTTTTTGAAATAATTGCGCAATATAAGTCGAAAAAACGGCCGCGGACATCCTGCCCGCAGCCGTTTTGCATACATGTATGATGTTTATTTTGTATAATCGTAGAAACCGATGCCAGTTTTTCTTCCCAGCTTGCCGGCTCTTACCATCTTTCTCAGAAGTACGTGTGCTCTGTACTTCGGATCGCCGTATTCGTTATATAATACGTCCATGATAGCAAGGCATACATCCAGACCAATCAGATCGCCCAGTTCAAGAGGTCCCATCGGGTGGTTAGCGCCCAGCTTCATAGCAGTATCGATACCCTTTGCGTCAGCAACGCCGTCAGCCAAAATGCCGATACCTTCGTTAATCATCGGAATCAGGATTCTGTTTACAACAAATCCCGGAGCTTCAGCAACTTCTACCGGAGTCTTGCCTAGCTTTTCTGCCAGTTCTACGATAGTAGCCTTGGTTTCATCAGAAGTTGTCAGACCCTGAATGATTTCTACTAATTTCATAGCAGGAACAGGGTTAAAGAAGTGCATGCCGATTACTTTGTCAGGTCTGCCTGTTGCAGCAGCGATTTCAGTAATGGACAGGGAGGAAGTGTTGGTAGCGATAATTGCTTCCGGCTTAACCAGCTGATCCAGTTCAGCAAATAAAGCTTTCTTTGCTTCCATATCTTCTGTAGCAGCTTCGATAATCAAGTCTGCGTCTTTGACAATGCTGATATCAGTGGAGCCATGAATTCTACCCATGATAGCAGCTTTATCGTCTGCAGTAATCTTTTCTTTCTTGATCATCTTATCCAGATTCTTTTCTACAGTTGCGATACCTTTGTCAACAGAAGTCTGTCTTCTGGCTCTCAGTACTACCTCGTATCCGTTCTGTGCAAGTACCTGAATGATGCCAGCGCCCATAGTGCCGGTTCCTAATACACCAACTTTTTTCATTATAATAACCTCCTATTAATGATTGTTAATTTTATTCAAAAGTTTTGTTAAAAAATTAACTTTCCTTTTTTCTAATTATAGCACAATAAAAAATAAAGTAAACCCCTCAAATTAAATATTTCATGGCAAACCCATGAAAACGCACCATTTTGATAAAAAAATGAGGTAATGGTGCGTCTCGCGCTGCTGCAAATCTAAATTCTGCACCAAATGACCCAAAAACAAAAGGCATGGTGCGCACAAGCACTGAAAATATAGAAGAATTATTGAGAGTTCACATGCCCATGGAAATTACTTACATAAGCTGCCAGTCGAACCATCCAATGTTTCCCATTTTATTCCAGCAAACCCATTTATTTTAAATCCAGCACAAAGGAATCCGCACCATAACCCCTTATTTCGCCGTATATGGTGCGGATTTTATTTTTATCTTTTAAAAAAGTGCACCATTCAGGTCATTTTTGAAGAAAATGGTGCGGCAAGAAAGCAGCACCCTCCCATCTCACATGTTTTTTTAGGATTCAAAAGTTATACTAACTGCTCCGTAATCCCCTTTGACAACTGCATAAACGCGAACAATTGTCCCAAATTATAGTCGTCCATGTGAGGCAGAGAAATCTTCACGCCGCAGGCAGCTTTTTCAAACCGGCGATTTGCTTCTTCTGTCATCAGAAGATTTAAAGAGCCATCTTCATTACACCCCTCAAAGTAAGGCATCATGATATCCAGACTGTCCTTCTCTATAAGGAGCAACGTCTGAAAGGCTGATACAAGCTCTGTTTCTGTCTCCCGATCAGTTTCCGCAGAAGGCATTCTCCTGCACCTGCCGTGCCAGTGGCCCAAATCCATAAGCTGTTCCTGCCAGATAAGCACCATCTCCTTGTCGCTGAAACTGTCATCACCGTTCAGATTGCCATCGCTGCAGGCTTTCTGATATGCCGCACGCCCCACTGCGTAATCCACACCGTCCAAATCCCAGGACGGCGATGCCAGCATATCATAAAATCCTGACAAATACTCTTTCAGGTCCACACCTTGAATGGCCAGGGGAAGCAAAAGCGCGCAGGTTCCGGCGCCATATGCCGCCGGAATTTCCGGGTAAGTCATCAATGGATAATCCTCTTCAGCAGCTTCTGCCGTCAAAAGTTTGCTTTCTTTGCCCGCAATTGCAAAAATCCTGCCTGCCGCCTGCTCTTTTCCGCAGCTGGAAATAAGCTGCTGTTTCAGGACACTGTATGCGCCGCGAAACTGCAGATTCTCTTCGCCCTCTGACACAGCAAGAAGCGAGAAAGATTTACCTTCCAGAAAATGCAGCAATGCCCCATAAGCTGACGGTGAAAGAGTGTCGCCAAAGACCATGGCCTTTGACTTTTCTGCTGTCGGCTCCGCTGCGGAAATACCGGCCCGAAGCAGTTTTGCCATCTGCCCCGACGCCAAAACCACAGTCACATCACTTGACTGCGCGATTTTATCTCCCAAAGCCTGCAGCTGCTCCGCCTGCTCCATGTCTGCTCTTGTTATGCAGCGGCGGACCCATTGGCTTTCCCAAAGCTGATCCAGACAAGCCGGGCATTTGCCTTTCAATTCTTCCGTATGTAGTTTTTCAAAATTCTTCGTTTCAACAATAATATTCATATGTTCAGTTTAACATGAAAATACAGTTCTTTCAATTATTCTCTGCCACATTTTTTCCGGTATTTTTCCCGCCGTTTTTCACCATGAAAATCGAAAATCAAAATCAACAGCAGCGCGAATGTTGTCATTATGCTAAGCAATCATCCTATTCTCTCTTTCATATCATGCCATTTGGCTCTTCTGACACAACATATATGAAAGAACATCTATCCCAAATTTTAGTACCCCTCCCGAAGTTTTGCGAAAAGCCAGTCCCGCATCAGGCGCATGATTTTCTTGATGCAAAAAGACTGACCAAATGCATGGTCAGTCTTTCACTCAAAACTTTCATCTATTAAAGATACTCTGAAATTTAGTCCACCGGCTTCATAGTTGGAAACAGGATAATATCGCGAATGCTCGGAGAATCAGTGATTAAGATAACCACTCTATCGATTCCAATACCAAGTCCGCCTGTCGGAGGAAGGCCTACTTCCAGCGCATTGACGAAATCCATATCCATTGGATGCGCTTCTTCGTCTTCACCGGAGTCAAGCTGTGCCTGCTGCTCAGCAAATCTCTCGTACTGATCAATCGGGTCATTCAGTTCAGAGAAGGCATTGCAGACTTCCCAGCCATTGATATAACCTTCAAATCTTCTGGTAATTCTCGGATCTTCCGGATCTCTCTTTGCCAGTGGAGAAATTTCCACAGGGTGTCCCACAACAAAGACAGGTCCATCCAGATAGCCAGGAACGTCTTCACAGTATTCTTCAAACATCTCGGCAATAATCTTACCGCGGGTCATTTCCTTTACTTCATCTGCATCCATGCCATAAGCGATAGCAGCAGCTCTGGCATCTTCGTCAGCATCAATCTTGTGGAAGTCAACGCCGGTAATTTCCTTTACGGCATCGGTCATATCCAATCTTCTCCAAGGCGGAGTCACATCGAATTCCTTTCCCTGATAGGTGATAACCGGTGTGCCATTTACAGCCATGGCAGCCTTATAGATAACCTGCTCGGTTACGTCCATCATGCTTTCCATGTTGCCGTAAGCCATGTAGCATTCCATGGAAGTATACTCAGGGTTGTGGCTTCTGTCCATCCCCTCGTTTCTGAACATCTTGCCCATTTCGTAAACTCTGTCAAGGCCGCCTACAATCAGTCTCTTCAGATAAAGCTCGTTGGAAATACGCAGCTTCATGTCGATGTCCAGAGTATTGTGATGGGTGTTGAACGGTCTTGCGTTGGCACCTCCTGCAATAGTAGTCAGAATCGGTGTATCTACTTCCAGGAAACTGTAATCCTCTTCCAACACTCTCTTAATTTCGTGAATAATCTTGGCCCTCTTGTAGAAAGTCTCTCTTACTTCAGGATTTACAATCAAGTCCACATATCTCTGTCTGTAGCGGATATCCGTATCCTTCAGACCATGCCACTTGTTCGGCAGCACCTGTAATGACTTGGACAAAAGTACCAGCTTCTTTACCTGAATGGAAATTTCTCCAGCTTTTGTCTTAAAAATCGTACCTTCTACACCGATGATATCGCCGATGTCATAAGTCTTAAACCAGGTGTACTCATCTGTACCGATGTCATCTCTCTTGACTACGCACTGGATTCTGCCCTGTTTATCCTGAATGTCAACAAAAGCCATCTTGCCCATTCTTCTGAATGCCATGATTCTGCCGGCACAGGAGACTTCCTGATCCTCCATGGCATCAAAGTTATCCTTGATGTCCATGCTGTGGGCAGTCACATCCCATGTTTCGTTGATAAAAGGATTTCTGCCCGCTTCCTGCAGTTTCTTCAGCTTTTCTCTTCTGATCAGTCTCTGCTCATTCAGGTTTTCTTCCGAAAGTTCTTCAACCTCCGGATTTACATTCACATTGTTATCTTGTGTACTCATATCTATCACCTTTATATTACTTTGTTATTTCTTCAATTCTGTAATGCAACACTCCATCAGGAACTACGATTTCAACAACCTCGCCGATTCCTTTTCCCAGGAGCCCCTGACCTACAAGGGATTCATTGGAAATTCTGGCAGGTTCAGCAAATGGATCTGCCTCGGTGGAGCCTACGATTACAAAAGACTGCTCCTCACCGGTCCGTGTTTCTACTACTTTTACAGTTAAACCTACATTTACATGATCTCCGGAAACCTCATCTTCGTTGATGATTTTCGCGTTTCTCATCATGGTTTCCAGTTTATGAATTCTCTCTTCCAGTTCAGCCTGCTCATTTTTGGCGGCATCGTATTCTGCGTTTTCGGAAAGGTCTCCGTAAGAAATCGCTTCCTTTAATCTTTCGGAAACTTCTTTTCGTCTGACGGATACCAGCATGTCTCTTTCTGCCTCTAATTTATCATAACCCTCCTGGGTTAGAAGTATTTCTTCTGACATATTCTAATTCTCCTTTCAGCAATGCCATAGTCCGAGTATTATACTCTAAAATTGGGCATTTGTCAATGTTTTCCGATTTTACTCGTTTTCCTTTTTGTTCTCATCGACAAAGCGTTTGATTTTCTTTCCAGTCGTTTTTTCAAAATCCGCTTTGCGAATATGGAGCTTCTTAATTCTTTTATAGTACGGAAGTTTTTCATTGACCTTGTCAATGGCTTCCCATACCAGCCCCCTCACTGCATCTTCAGTAAAATCTTTTCCCAGTGCCTCGCTGACTTCCTCTTCATCTAAGGTCACTGCCGCCGCGATAGTCATATCGCTGCCGTCTTCAGTCTCAGCGCCCCATACTAAGCTTTCGGAAATATAAGGCACACTGCCCAGATAGTATTCCAGCTCTTCAGGGAAAACATTCTTACCATTCTTAGTGATAATTACATTTTTCTTTCTTCCCGTAATATATATGAAGTTGTTTTCATCCACATAACCCAAATCGCCGCTGCAGAACCAGCCATCTTTCATGACTTCGCAAGTTGCCTCTGGATTGTTGTAGTAACCCATCATGACATTGGCGCCCTTGTAACAGATTTCTCCAATGCCCTCCTCATCGGGCTCAGAAATTTTCACTTCCATACCGGGCAGCAGATGTCCTGCAGAGTTATTGCGCATATCCTTTTCTACATCGGGGTTCAGCGCTGTCATCGGCGAACACTCTGTCAAACCTAAGCCCTGTACACAGATGATGCCCAAATCGTTAAAGAATTGCAGAATTTCAGGATTAATGGCTGCGCCGCCGGAAATGATGACGCGCATTCTTCCTCCAAAGACTTCCAGAATTTCCTTGGTAAACGGCTTGCTGATGGAAAGACCCATTTTCTTGGCCCTGCGGTTCATTGCCAGAAGCCGTTTCAGCGTCTTTTCCTTACCCTTCGCTCTGATATTTTTCCAAATTCTCTTATACAGCGTCTCGATGAGCACCGGCACGCCGAGAAGCATGGTCGGTTTTACCTCTTCCAGATTCTTTGCAATATATTTTAATCCCTGACAGTATGCGATAGCGGCACCTTTGTACAACGGCATCAGGAACGCGCAGGTGCACTCGTAGGTATGATGCACCGGCAGCACCGAAAAGAAAATGTCCGTCGGGTTGACTTTCAAAATAGTCGGCGCGCTCATCAGATTATTTGCCAAATTGTAATGAGACAGCATAACTCCCTTGGCGCTTCCTGTAGTGCCGGAGGTGTACAGAATCTCACTCATTTCATCGCCGTAAATTTCTGCGTCCAGGAACTGCCTGTCTCCTTGGGCAACCAAATCCTTGCCCTCTTTCATCAGGGATTTCCAGGAAAGAATTTCCTCTTCATGGGCGTCTATGTCAAAGTTTACCAGCACTTCCAGTTTCGTGTCTCCGCCTGCTTTCATTTCGCGGAACATCTGGGCATATTTATCCCCAAAGATGACGCCGGAGACTTCCGCGTCAATAATCTGCTCTTTCAATTCCTCCGCGCCAAGTTCTTTATCAAGAGGCACTGCAACGCCTGTTCCGCAAAGTACAGCCAAATAAGCGGACTCCCACTGATAGCAGGTTTCCCCGATTATCCCAATGCGTTTTCCTTTGAGGCCGCGGTTAATCAGCGCCGTGCCAAGACCGTTGACATCGGCAAGAGCCTGTTTGTAAGTGATAGAGGCATACGGACCGTCCTTATCAAATTTCTGCATAAAGGCGACGTTGTCCCCGTAAAGTTCTGCACTGGTCTCAAACATGTGCCTGATATCTGTAATCGGACGGCTTTCTTTGTATCTCACATATGGGTCAGTGCTTTCCGCAAGAGTCTGCACAAAGGCCTTCGCCCGCTTCATCTCGGCTTCCTTCACCTGCGCGTAGCCGGCTTTCTCCTGGGACTCCGCGCTGGCGCTGTCCGCTGCGAAGTTACCATAACGTTTGATTTTGCCCGTGGTAGTCTTATCAAATTCAGTTTCTCTGATATTGATACGCTTAATCGCCTTATACGGCGGCATTTTCTTGTTAATGCCGTCTATCAGTTCTTTAAAGAAGTGATAGACATCGCTGCTGCTCATTTCGCCGAAGCGCTCTTTCAGAAGCGGATAGTTCGGGAAGATGTCGGCGGTAATCATCACGTTGCCGACTTTGTCGTCCTCTCTGCCGTACACCAGCGCTTCCAGAATCAGTTCATCTTCCATCAGGACGGTTTCTACCTCCTCAGGGAAGATGTTCTTGCCGCCTTTAGTAACGATTACAGTCTTCTTTCTGCCGGTCAGATACAGGAATCCATCCTCGTCCAGATATCCCAAATCGCCGGTATAAAGCCAGCCGTCTTTCAGTACTTCCGCAGTAGCTTCAGGATTGTCGTAGTAACCCATCATGACGGAATCACATTTGCAGACCACTTCGCCAATTCCGTCTTGATCGGGATTCTCAATGCGCACCTGAGTGCCCGGCATGGGTTTTCCAACAGAGGCGGCTTTGCTGTATCTGTCCTGATTTACCGCGATAATCGGCGCACATTCGCTCATGCCGTAGCCCTGAATCATCGGAATTCCCATAGCCTCAAAATCCTCAATTACTTTCGGATCAATTGCCGCACCGCCGGCAATGAGCAGGCTGATATTGTTGCCGAAGTTCTGATGAATTGCCTTAAACAGCTTCTTCATCAGTTTCGGATTGTTGTATAATTTCAGTTTTTTGGACAGGTCGATTGCCTTGCGGAGTTTTTCGGCCTCGCCCTGCTTTTCCGCCTGTTTCCACATACCTTTGTACATTTTTTCAAAGACGAGAGGCACGCCCAGCATAATATCATTATGGACTTCATTCATATTCCTCTGAATGTATTTGATGCCCTCGCAGATGACTACGGTTGCCCCCTGATACAAACAGGTACAGATGTCGCATGTAAACTCATAAGCATGGTGAATCGGCAAAATGGACAGGGTTTTTCTTCCTACCGGCGCCGATACCAGCTTAGACATGCTGACTACATTGGCAACGATGTTCTTGTGTGAAAGCATAACGCCCTTGGACATACCAGTAGTACCGGAAGTGAACATCAAGGTTGCCAGCTGCTCTCTATCAATCTCCGCGTCCACATAGTCGCGAATGCCCTCTTTCAAAAGCCGCTCGCCCTCTTCAATGAGTTCATCCAGGGAAAGAGCCTTCTCGCTGTGCTCTCTCTGCCCCATGGAAATAAAGTGTTCCACGTCGTATTTTTCTTCAAACAAAGGCGCCAGCGCCTTTTCGCTGCGCTTGGTGTAAACCAGCGCACTTGCACCGGAACGCTGCACCAGACTCTTCATCTCATCGATCGGCAGGTTTTTATCCAGCGGCACGATGACGCCAACACCGCAGACCACTGCAAAATAGGTCAAAATCCACTGCCAGCAGCTTTCGCCAACCACTGCGATCTTCTTGCCGCCAAGCCCCATATCGAGAAGTCTCGTGCCTAAAGCATCCATTTTTTCTTTAAATTCGCCAAAGGTTACCGGCTGAAAAGTTCCGCCCGGTTTGTCTTTCTGTAAATATGCAGGAACATCCTTGAAAAGCGCTGCGCTGCTTTCTATCATGTCCTTTAAATCCGTGACCTCCCTCACCGGATAGTACACGCCATCGTACTTTTTATTGTTCATATCAGTTTATCTTCCTTTTCCCCTGTTGACCAGGCAAATTTTGCTTAATCATTAATATATTATTTTACCATTTTCAGCCCGTTTTAGCAATAGGTTTGCAGGTGGTATAGGCGAATTATTTAAAAAATTTTAAGGAAATATAGTGTTTTTCAACCTGTAACGTAATTCTGGGGTTGCACCAGCCGGTTTGTAACATCTTTTTCAAGATTTTGGGGCTGTATGGAACAGTTTTCCCTGATGGGGCCCGGAGCGAAACGTGGAGTAATACAGCAAAAGTATAAAAATCTTGAAAAGTTTCTTGGAACTCCAAATCTGACCGTATAGCAGAAAAATAGACTTTACGGTCACTCGTAAAAATCGTGTAACGCCAATTGAGTAGGATGTAGGCGATTATTTCGCCTACCGACCTCTCACACCACCATGCGTACCGTTCGATACACGGCGGTTCAATCAATTTAACATGTCACACACCTTGCGGTGTAGTAGTCTAACATTGAGATTAATCCAAACTTTGCCAGCCGTTCGTTGCTTATATGCAGATATTCCAGCTTCTGCTCACTCTGGCATATCCTTTTGCATAGGATATCCCGTGTGCTGACCGTCTGTTTAAGCCCAGCTTTACCAACATCTTTTCTCTGTTCTTTGGCGTTTTCCAGTGTTTCCATATGCACATGCGTAGACGATATCGTATCTGTCCGTCCATTTTTGCGCACAGCCCTTTCATTTTTCCGATTTTGAAATAACTTATCCATCCTCGGATAAGCTGGTTGAGTTTCTGTACCTTATACGCGCTGCTTACTCCCCGGCTTCTGCATGTAAGCTTCTTCATCTGCGCCTTGAGCTTCGCTACCGCTTTGGGGTGTGGTCTTGCTTTATATCCTTTGGCAAATGCGTCATAGTAGAATCCAAATCCCAGATATTTTATGCCTTTGGGTTTTCCAACCTTGCTCTTCTCTGCATTTACTTTCATCCCCAGCTTTTCTTCGATGTATCGAGTCACACTTTTCATCACTCGTTCTGCCGCCTGCCTGTTTCCAGCCATTATGGTGAGGTCGTCTGCGTACCGCACAAAATCCAGTCCTCTTGCTTCCGGTTCTTTATCCAGTTCGTTGAGCATGATGTTTGCTAACAGCGGTGATATATTTCTACCCTGTGGTATACCGATTACGCTATCTTCGTATTCGTCATCAATCATTACACCACTGGCAAGGAACTTTCTTACCACCGATATGACATCTCCGTCCTTAATTGTCCGTCCGAAGATTGTCATCAGCTTGTCATGGTCTACTATGTCAAAGAATTTCGCAAGGTCGATGTCCACTATCCAGCTGTGTCCGTCATTCATCATTTCCAATGCCTTTAGGACTGCCTGCTGTGCACATCTATTGGGTCTGAATCCGTAGCTGTTCCTTGATGTTTTCGCCGTTTTCCAAAAGGTATGCCTGTGAGACCTCCCAGTTAAGGTGCGTACTCTTTCCCTCCATGTACCTGCCGCATTTACTCGTACTTCCGGCAACCTTTTGGACTTCAGTGCCTTTTGCCTCCTTATCCGTATTTCCGAGCCTTATATGCGGTTCCTGTCCGTCAGGTCAGAGGTTTGCTTACAGCTTCTTTCAGATTCCGTCTCGCGGCGGACACCCTTGCTGTTCGGCTTGTGGTTCGCTACACTTGGCGATAAATACCCGTGGCGGGACTTTCACCCGTTAGAATTGTGCCATGCCTGGCACACACAAAAGTGACACAAGGATTTTAAAAATCCCTTGTGTCACTTAATGTTTATCTGGATTGGATGATTCCACTCTACCTACAACTTCCGCACTACGTACATCTCATTAAGCACTTCTGAATTTGCCGGAAAGTAATCCATAATATTCCAGTATCCCACGCCTGCCAGATCATACTCTTCAACCAGCGCCAGTTTTGCACGAATGCTGCGGATGTCCTCAAACCAGACTACATGCTTGTTGCCTGCCGGATCAAAATAAGTAAAATACGGCGCTTGGGACAACTGGTCATATACCACTTCCGCATTATAGTACTGTGACCGCCAGAATGCGCCCTCACTGGACATTTTCTCCGCGCGGGTTTCCCCCTTTACAAAAGGTAATCTCCAGTCATATCCATAATTGGGCATGCCCATCAATATTTTTTCTTTTGGAATCTCGCTGACAGCATAATCCAAAACTTTTCGCACCTGATTGATAGGCGAAACCGCCATGGGCGGGCCGTACGTGTAGCCCCACTCATATGTCATGATCAGCGCATAGTCCACAATTTCCCCAATCTGCCTGTAATCGTGTCCCTGATAAATGCTTCCCTGCTGTGCGTCGGAAGTCTTCGGTGCCAGCGCCGCCGTCACGTAATAGCCCAGAGGCGCCAGCGCCTCCTTTGTTTGACGAATCAGTTCTACATAGTCCTGTCGGTTTTCGACCGGAACAAACTCAAAGTCAAAATCAATTCCGGCAAGGCCTTTTGTTTGAATCGTCTGCAGAATGTTGTTCACCAGATTCGTGCGCGCCTGCGGATTCGATAATAAAATCCCTGCAGTCACATCGTTAAACGTACCCGTCTCATCCAGAGGTGTCAACACCATCAAAGGTTTTACTCCGGCGCCATTTGCTGCCGCCGTCAGGTTCTCGTCCTTTAAATCTACAACGCCGCCCTCTGTTGTAATTCCATAACTAAAATTCCCCAAAAAAGTCAAATCCGGCAGCCAGGAAGATAGCACCCATGGCTCGATAGACGGATAAGCATAACCGCTTACAACAATTGTTTTCATCAATACGCCCCCATTTCTCTAGTACAGAATACGGGCGCAAACGCCGTTTTAGAACTCTTTCAGCTCGGCAAACTTCATTTCCTCCTCGCCAGTAACCCCACAGTAAAGCACATTAGTAAAATGTCCCACCTCAAAATAATGTGTCAGCATCTGCTTCGCAGTTACAGGCATTTCCAGCTGTAAAACCTCTTCCATAGGAACCCATCGCAGTATTCCCTCATCCGAGGAATCCTTTACTTCCACACGTTCCTTTAATCTGGCGAAAAAATAGTAATTCTGTCTGACCTCTCCATTCTTTAATCGCAAAGTCACATAGCGCATTTTTACATCAGTGAGGTCATTCTCACAAAGTCCAGTCTCTTCCCGTAATTCCCGCAGCATGCAGTCAGTCGGCCGGTTCAATTCCTCCGGTTCAAAGTGCCCGCCGATACCACACCAAGAAGGCTCCACCACCCGGGAACCAATCCTATAAAGCATGAGCAGCCTTCCATCTCTTTCGATATAAATCGAAGTCATATTCCGCAGCACAGTTCCCTTCACATTTTTCATAAGAAATTCCTCCTTGCTTCTATTGTACTCTGAAAAATTCATGTAAACAATCCCTTCTTAAGCAACATTCAGAGAGAAATTCCTGTATTGCAGGAATTGATTCCTGTTGCAATTCTTATATTTTTTGTTTAGAAAATATAAAATATAAGTATTGGCATTAAAACTATTATAGAGGGGAATTAAGAACATGGAGATAGATTTTAAAAAAGTCGGAGATAAAATCAGAGATGCAAGAACCGCAAAAAAGCTAACACAAGAAAATCTTGCAGAGCAGACCAATCTTTCTGTTACACATATCAGCGCCATTGAGAACGCCTCCTCTAAATTCAGCGTAGACGCGCTGGTTGAAATCTCTGAAGCACTCAATATATCTATTGACTGGCTGCTCCTCGGTGATAACGAAGAAAATCTTTATATAGAACACCAAGTAAACCGAACCCTTTCCGACTGCAGCGAACGTGAAGTTCGATTTCTTCTAGATGTTCTGCAGATCTGTAAACTTTCACTTCGGGAATACCAAACACCTGAGTCTATTTCGTTACCCAAAAAGAAACCTTTCTTGAAACTGTGATTCTCTTGTTTCTATTAGTTTTACCAGCAGTCTAAGTCCCTCTCTCCCATACTCAGCCAATTCAGGGCTCTCGATTTGTTTTAACTCTGGAATTTCTTGCCGATACGTTGTTAGGAAATCTGCTTCCTTTTTCATCATACTCTCCCGTTATCATTTGACATTCAATTATTTTGTACCCAATTCGCTGTAATTCAATACAGAGCTGCGCCGCTCTTATGAGTTCATCATAAATTTAATGCAATTATACCACATTTTTGGGAGAAGAAAACTGTTCCTGCTGCTCATCCGGGCTAATCTCTAGCTAAAATTGTGTACATTAATATGCTGAACACGATGATCACTGTATCACGTAATCTATTCTTCCAACTCTCCCACGGCAAGCCCATAATCATATCTTTCGTACCTTTAGGTATTTTTTTGAAAAAAGGTACTAAAAAACGGAGGTTACGCTGTGCAAACTGAAAGATTTTTAATGAAAAAATGAAATTTATCGTTACTTTTTTGTTTATTTAGCCTTTGTTTACCTATAGGCCTTCCATTATTTGAAAGTTTATTTCTGGATTTACACATAATGGATGACCTGACTTGGACGAGTTAGTACCTTTTTTGCAAAAATATGAAATAGGTACGAAAAATCTAATATCCGTATTAGGTTGATTTTTACGCAAGAATCAGACATACTGTTATAAAAGAAGTCAAAGAACTTTTCGTTTCGGACGTATGGTTTGGAGTGTTATCATCAGCCAGAGGCGAAGAGTTCTTTTTTGCTGCTAGGCGTATCACCTGAAAAAGCGGGTCAGCCAACTTGGCAAACCCGCTTTTTCGTACTTTTGTTGAGATATATTTGGATTAGAATGTACACTTACTTGTATTTTTCCAGATACCGTTCTTTTCAGCTGCTTTGATAAGGTCTTCTCTGAAGTCTGGGTGAGAGATATTGATTAACATTTCAGCTCTTTGCCAAGTGGATTTTCCTTTCAAATTCGCAGCGCCGTATTCAGTTACGATATAGTTGGTAGCTGTTCTCGGCGTGGTGACGATAGCGCCCGGTGTCAAAATTGGGGAAATCAGTGATTCTTTGCTTCCGTCTTTCAGTGTTCTGGTTGACGGTGTGCAGATGAAACTCTTTCCGCCCTTCGACAGGAACGCGCCCATAACAAAGTCTACCTGTCCGCCCGTGCCGCTAATCTGCTGATGACCTGCGGACTCGGAGCAAACCTGTCCGTAAAGGTCCACCTGAATGCAGCTGTTGACGGAGATAAATTTGTCAATACTGGAAATTACGTTGACATTGTTGACATAGTTTACCGGAGCACTGCAGCAAATCGGGTTATTGTCGATAAAATCGTACAATTTCTTTGTACCGCCTGCAAAGGTATAAAGGGCCTTGCCCTTGTCTACTGGTTTATTTCCGGTTAATTTTCCTGCGTCAAATAAATCTACATAAGCGTCCACAAACATTTCGGTATGGGCATTGATGTTTCTTACATCGGAGTCTGCCAGCATTTGTCCGATACAGTTAGGAAGACTGCCGATACCCAGCTGCAGTGTACTGTGGCTGTTAATCAGTTCCACCACATGAGCAGCAATCTGTCTGTCAATATCAGAAGCAGGCTTAGTTTCCAATTCTGCCAGTGGTGCATTGGAACCCTCTACGATATAATCGATACCGTAAAGATTCAGCTGTGTCTGATGTCCGTGCGCAATGGGCATGTTCCGGTTGACTTCTACGATGATTTTTTTCGCGCTCTTGATAACGCCCCACATGTCAGCAACCTGCGGTCCCAGATTGAAATTGCCGTGACTGTCCATGGGCGCAACCTGGAAAAATGCGATGTCGATGTCGTTTTTGTTGTTGACCCAGTAGTACGGCAATTCGTTGAACAGCATTGGAATGTACCAGCAGCGTCCTTCCTTGTTCATTTGTCTGTCAAAGGCGCTGAAGTGGGCAGAGGCAAATCTTACCTGTTCGTTGGAAGAAGTGGCCTGATAAATTTTGAATGGCTCTTTTCTCAGTGCTACAGTACTGAGCACCTCAATGCCTTTCAGTTCGTCTGCTCGTTTTGCCAGCGCTGCGTCAATATCGTTGACAACACCGCAGCCTGTTCCGTAGTGGATGCGTGTATTGTTCTGAACCATTGCGGCAGCTTCGTCTGCAGTAATCAGCTTCTTTTGATACTCTTCCGCAAGTGAAGATACTTTATACATAATGTTCCTCCCTTATATAAAACGTCCTAATTCAATGACCAGAAAACTTTTTCGCGGTAAGGCGTTCGTTGTTTGGGCAGCTCCGCAAAAGTTTGTCTAGTTTTTAACAAATCCTTCCTTTATTCTACTACATTGTCAAATAATTATCAACCCCCTAAATTTTGATAAAGGGATAAATCAATAAAACATTTGTAAATTCTTCTGTAAATTTTCTATAAATCCCTCGCAAATCT
The DNA here is from genome assembly GCA_022767345.1 of Emergencia sp. GTDB lineage: Bacteria > Bacillota > Clostridia > Peptostreptococcales > Anaerovoracaceae > Senimuribacter. The sequence continues at coordinate 41,970 of JALEOD010000048.1, read as the reverse complement.
TTTGCTTTTATGAAAAGACATTGTATTTCACCAAAAAAAGTGGTATGATAGATGAGGCTGATTGGCTATCAGTTTTATTTGCCTCCGTAGTTAAATGGATATAACAGTGCTCTCCTAAAGCATAGTTGTGGGTTCGATTCCCGCCGGGGGTACCAGGCAAAACACGACCAAACCGTTGAAAATACAATAGTTTGGTCGTGTTTTTCAATTCCACTAAATTTTAATATCAACAAGATGCGCTTCACATCTTCGCACAAATTCTCTAGTTTACGTCATTTCTTGCCAAAATCGCCGCCGGCGCTTTGTGCATGGTGTTAAATACAGGCAGCAGCCCTGCCATCAGATTGAATCCAAACACAAGGCCGAAACTGATAAGGAATACCAGCGGATTCATCAGGTACTGATCGCCTATATATGGAATTTTTGCAATTCCGTTCAAGATGTATGCCATTACTGCCATGCCGGGCAAAGTAGTCAGCGTAGTCATTGCAATGATTTCGCCGACAAACATTTTGTAAATATCTTTCTTCTTCAGACCGATTGCACGCAGCACACCAACCTCTTTGATTCTCGAGAGGAACGAGGAGCGCAGCATGAGGTACATCTCCAAAAGTGAAATGAGCAGAATAATGCCGGATACCAGAATCGTTGCGATAATCTGCTTTCTGATACTATCGATATAGGAATCCTTGTCGGCAGCGTAATTATCGGTAACCTTGACATTCTGCGCCTTCAGATTTTCATAGGTCGCTTCCTTATCCTTTGGAGAAAGCGTAAGCTCCGTCTTGCCCTCCATCAGATAGTTTCTTGCGGTCTTTTTACTGACATAAAGGGTATCCTCCCCGCGCTTATCTTTATAGTATCCGCAAACGACCAGCTTCTTTCCGTTTACTTTCATATCCAGCTTGCTTCCAATCGGTGATTCGTACCGGTGCGTTTCATTCACCAGCACTTCCCCGGTTTTCTTCGGCGCAGCGCCCGCGGCAAGGCTTACGGTTTCTTTGTCGCGAAGTCCGTAGGACAACACCAGCGTCGCAGGTTCTTCGCTTTCATCAGTGTGGCCGTAACCGTCTTCAGTGCTCACTTCCGCCTGTACCGCCAAAATATCCATGAGAAGCTCTCTGTCTGCGTAAATAGACGGGCTTCCCTGATCGCAAATTCCCACAATGGTAAATTCGCCCAGCCGCGGCAAAGTAACCTTTCTTCCAATCAGCTGTTCTTTGGAAAGAATCCCTATCATCTTAGGCATATCGTTTGATAAAAAGCTGTCGGCTGTGATTCTGTCGATGACAACCTCTGTGCTGTCCTTTGCGGTTCTGCCTGCCAGCAGCTTTTCTTCCTCAACCATATCCGAAGCCGCTAAAGAGCCTGCCAAAGTAGTCTGCGCATTCTTGGTCTGGTAATAATCGTCCATCGGGAATACGAAGTTCACCTGAGAGTTTCCCGGCAGGACATAATCAAGGCTCTCCATGTTCTGGTATTTGTCAAAGTTTTTCGGAGTCACTCTTGCACCGTTTACCGTCAGGTAATTCTGATTGACCTGAACAAATTTGTCATCGGTAATGTTTGTAATACCAGCGATATTGCTTACCGCATAGATAGCAAACATGGACGCCATGATAAAACCCAGCAGCAGAATTTTCTTGATGATAGAATAAGAGAAAATCTTCTTATAGCCGCCGGCAACCATGGCAACCGGATTGAAAATCGAAGTGTACTTCGGCGTGAAATTCTGATCCAGCATGTTCGCGTAATCAAATTCATACTCCTCATAAATGTCCTTAGAAAGTTTGCGGTAGTGGTCGTCTACCAGTTCCACCGCTTCCGAACCTTCGCCGATTCCTGCAGGCGTTTCAATATAGAGGTTGTTATTTTTGATGACTACTTTGATTTCCAACTGCTGGTCTTTCTTGTCACTGTAAAATTTTAACTTTACGTTTCCTAATTCCAGCTCCTGCTGCACCTGCATATCCTGCAGATAGATTTTGTTTTCCAGCCTGTAATCCAGCTCACTGTTGTGGGCATTTTCTCTGTCGCCGATGATTTTTCCGTCCACAATTTCTATAATACGGGAAGCGTAAAACTCCGCAATTTCTCTCTCGTGGGTGACAAGAATCACCAGCTTTTCCCTGGAAATAGCTTTGATAATGTTCATGATTTCCAGCGTATTCTTGCTGTCCAGATTTCCTGTCGGTTCATCCGCGATGATAATTTTTGGGTTTTTTACGATGGCACGAGCGATGCCGACACGCTGCCGTTCCCCGCCGGAAAGCATTTTCGCCGGGCGGTTTTTATAACGGTCAATGCCGACCCGTTTCAGGATGTACATAACCCGCTCTTCAATTTCCTGCTTATCCTTAATCCCCATCATGCGCAGAACCAGCGCTACGTTGTTAAAAACTGTCTCATCCTCGATGAGATTATAGTTTTGGAAAATATATCCAATATTTGCATTCCTGATTTCGTCTTTCTTTCCGTCGGAACGGCCTGTCAAACGCTCATCGCCGATATAAATCTCACCGCTGTCCACTTTGTCAAGACCGCCGATGGCATTAAGCAGAGTCGTCTTTCCACAGCCGGAATTTCCCAGGAAAGTGACAAGCCCCTTATCGGCGAGTTCTATAGAAGTGCAGTCGATGGCTCTGATTTCGTTACTTTTCTTCTTATTAAAATATTTGTTTACATTTGTTAACCGAATCATCTCTTACACCTCCTCTTTATACGCATTCATTGCGGTCTTTTTAAACAGCTGTCTTGCATATCTGCCTGCCAGAAGCACTGACATCAGGCAAAGCACTGCATACAGAATCACCAAATCGCCCATAGTAAGGAAAGATGCCAGCTGCTGCAGGTAAGCTACTTCTATAACTTCCATCTTCACAAGCGCCAAAAGTCCCATGCAAATGAAATATGCGATATTGAACACCGCAAAGAGTTCCATTTTCAGCAGGCTGCTGCAATTTTCCTTAGTTGCGCCCAGCATACGAATGGTGGAAAAGTAAATGTTCCTCGACTTCAGAATCAGCTTGATAATGAAATACGTGATGAAGAACAGCACAATCAGCACTGCCGCCAGCATAACGGTGTACAGTGTGTTGAGAATCACCCCAAAACCACCGGCGTAACTTACATATCCATCATGGACGCAGAAAGTTCTGTAGCCCGCTTTTTCGATTTCTGCCGCAGTCTCCGCTGTCAGTTTGTCATCTTTTACGCGAACGGAGGACTGGAAATTTCCTTTGGCGAACAAGTCGTTATAATCCTTTGGATTAATAAAGAGACTGCCGCTGACGTCTTCAAAATTCTCGATTTCAAGGAGCGCTTTCAGGTTGTTCTGATTGTAAACCGCGCCCACGGTGAAATCGATTTCACTTTCAAAATACAAGCTCTTGTTAATCAGTTTCAAATTCTCACCGATTGGGTAGCCCGTGGTGAGCGCCGCAATATCCGCAGGCACATAAATTTCACCCTGAGGCACTTTATCACTGGATTTCAGCGGCAGCACGCCCGCACCGGAGTCACCGCTTAAAATGTTATCTGCAAAAAGAATTTCCTGGCTGCACTGATGTTCCAGCACTGTCATGCGAATGTCGTCCAGCGTTTTCTCTCCGACGCAGTATAAAGCTTCATAGAAAATATCCGATTCGTCCAAAGCCTCCTGCTGTTCTTTCGTCAAGTAACCATAGCCGACGATTTTCATTTTCTTGCGCAAAATGCTGCTGCCTGTATTCTGATTACGCACATCGACCTTGTCGGCTTTCATCACCATATCGATGACCGCTTCGGCGTACCCGTCTCTCGGAATGATTAGAATTGCCTCGTTATAAGATTTCGGCATTCTGCCTTCTACAAGCTGCGCCTCCATCACTTTAGCTTCCTCTACCTTTGAGGTAATGTAAAAATCTCCATTTTCAAAGTCATCCGATACATCGGCAACCAAATCCAGCATAAGGTCATTTTTGATAATTCGTCCTACATTGTCTATCTCTCTAATCTTTGCATAGTCTTCATCAGTCAGCGCCTTTCGGTCCTCTCTGGTAAAGAGAATCCTATTTCTGTCAGTGTCCATAAAGTAGTAGTTATATCCGCCTGTGTCCATATCCGCCATATTCTTAAAGGACGTGTACTGACTGATCACGCTCATACACAGGAACAGGAAAACCGTCAGCAGCAGGAAAAATTTTGCAGGAATGTTGAAAGTATTCCGCACGCCCAATCTGCTCATACTACCGAAAGAAAGACCGTCGGCCTTTGCTGTCTCAACAGACTTCTCCCCGGTACTGCTGTTTCCGCTGCTTACTGCAATGTGCTTGTCCTCCGCCACCTTTCCGTCATGCATGGTGATTTTTCTGGTTACATAAGGGGCAACCTGCTCGTAATTATGGGTTACGATGATAATCAGCTTATCTTTGGAAAGCTGGTGCAAAAGTTCCACAATCTCTGCCGCCGACTTGCTGTCCAGATTTCCGGTCGGTTCGTCTGCCACGATAATCGGCGTTTCCTTAGCCAGAGCTCTTGCAATGGCGACACGCTGCTTTTGACCGCCGGAAAGCTTAGACGCCTTGGTTCTCTCGTAATCCGAAAGACCCACCTTAGCAATAATCTCCCGCACTCTTTCCGGGATTTCGCGCTTATCATATCCGCTCATCAAAAGCACCAACTCTACGTTTTGATAAACGGTATAGCTGTTGATTAAATGAAATGTCTGGAAAATATTCCCGATATATTTTTTTCTGTATTCCTCGAGGTCCTCTTTTGAAAATCCACTGGTCGGCTGATCCATAATGAACATTTCGCCTTCCTCAAAAGAATCCAATCCGGAAATTACGTTGAGCAGGGTAGATTTTCCGCTGCCGCTCTCACCGGTAATTGCGACAAACTCGCCTAACTCAAATTTCAGGTCGACCTTGCTGAAACCTGTGGAAACCAGTCCGCCGCTTGAGTAAAATTTCGATACTCGTTCTAGTCTTAACATACCTTTCCCCTTTCTTAATTCTGTTTTTACTATATCATGGCAATCACATCACCGTCTACGACTTTGGGGGAATTTTAAGAAATGTAAGGAAAATGTAAGAAAAGCGTGCATGACGGAATCGCCGATTCTGCATGACTCCCCATTGCTGCTGTACATTGTCAAAATTATCTGCACGAAAAAACAGGCAGCTGCCACCTGCTTATCTCAGATAAATCCGCTGCCTGTCTGTTTTAAAAATTATTTTACGTCAATCAGTTCATATTCTCTGGTGCCGATTCCCAGCTTTTCACCGTGAATCAAACCTGCTTCCCAGTCAGTGTCAGGATGCATTACTTTGAACACGTCATGACCGTGAGCGTGGTTGTGCTCATGGCTATGTCCGTGACATTCACACTTATCCGCTGCACTGCCAGAAATAACCGGCTGTTTGTTTGCAGCATCTACACAGGCCTGATCGATTGCAATCGGGTCAAAAGAAGCGAACATGCCTACATCTGGAATGATTGGCACATCGTTTCCGCCTTCGCAATCGCAGTCAGGAGATACGTTCATCAGCATACTGATATGGAACGCTTCCTTTCCTGCCAGGGTTGCTTTTGTGTATTCTGCAATCTTTCTGTTCATAACCGGTTTCGCTTCGTCCCACTTTGTTGCGATAGCACCCTTTGGACAGTAAGCGATACAGTAACCGCAGCCAAGGCATTTGTCTTCGTCGATGACTGCTTTTCCGTCGATTACGTGCACACCATCGTTGGCGCAATTCTTTACGCACATGCCGCAGCCGATACAGTCCTCGGCCTTGATCAGTGGAGTACCGCTGCTGTGCATTTCCATCTTGCCCTTCTTTGAGCCGGCGCCCATGCCGATGTTTTTGATAGCACCGCCAAAGCCTGCGCTCACATGACCTTTGAAGTGGGTCAAAGAAATAATGACGTCTGCTTCTGCGATTGCTGCACCAATCTTTGCAGCTTTTACATACTCGCCGCCTTCTACCGGAATTTCACGTTCATCGGTTCCGCGAAGTCCATCGGCAATGATAGTATGTACACCGGTTGCCAGCGGATTGTATCCATTCATATATGCTGCGTCCAGATGGTTCAGCGCATTGTTGCGGTAACCTACGTACAGGGTGTTGCAGTCAGTCAGGAACGGCTTTCCTCCCTTTGCCTTGATGTGGTCACAGAGAACCTTCGCATACTGCTGACGCAGAAACGCCATATTTCCGAACTCCCCAAAGTGAAGCTTCACTGCGACAAATTTATCCTGAAAGTCAATCTGGTCAATTCCTGCTTTTGTGATTAAACGCTCAAATTTATCAAGCAGGCTGTCTCCCATGCCTACATGCATGTCTGTAAAATAAACCTTTGCACTCATTTTTCGTCCTCCTCGAATTGGTATATCTTGATTATATGTTATCTTAAAGGACAGGTCAACCGAGAATCTTGGATTTGTTTGCGCAGTCCGGGCGAGGAAGTTGCGAAGGGCGATTCATAGTTTGCTTTGGAAAAGTTTTCTTTCCTCTGCAGATAATTGCTCATATAAAGTGAGCACCATCTCAACTTTTTCTGATTTACATTTCTCCCCGGACTGTTCTTTTAAGAAAAAGGAGGTAATTGTGCTGGTTAATGCGCCTATCAGCCCAATGCCACCTAACATTAAAATTACGGCAATTACTCTCCCGATAGAAGTTTCAGGGGACAAATCCCCATAGCCAACAGTTGTTGCCGTTACAAACGGTCACCAAACTGCGTCCTGAAATCGCATTCCTTCAAAATATACCATAGCGCATGAACTTGCTAATACTGCAACTGCTGATAAACAAAGTATGTATTTAAAGCCATTCGTGTTAAGAAATTGCTTTGCTTTAGACACACTTTTCGCAAATAAGGCTCCTACCCTTGCCAACTTAACCAGTTTTAAAACTTTTGTCATTCTTATCAGTCGAAGCCCTCTAAATGCAGAATTCAGCGGGATTATTGCGAGTAAATCAATTATATTTTTCTTGAAAAACACTTTCTTTTCCTCAGAAAGCAAAAATCGAACAATATAGTCAATTACAAATAAACCATATATAATATAGTCTAGCCATTGTGCTTTCACTCCAAGTCCCTGTGTAAAATCTAAAATTGCAAGGGCAACAGATATAAGACAGCAAATACACACCGTCAAATCATATATCTTAATTAACTTTTTATTAGTCCCATCTTTAAAATTAGACATATACATTCTCCTCTTTTGTGGAACTTAGATAGATATTTGCTTGTATAAAATTATAAGCGAACTGGCTATGGAAGTAAATCCAGGTTCTGGTTTTAAATACAATACGTTATTCTAGAACAAATTATAGATTATTTATCATCAGTATGCTATCATATCATTTAAAGTTCAAATGCCGTGATCCAGCTGGAGGGTTTTATGGAAATATGGGATTTATATACAGAAAAAAGAGAATGCACCGGGACAACACACCTCCGTGGTAAGAAAATTCCAAATGGGTTTTATCATTTAGTTGTTCATGTGTGGATACGAAATTCTAAAGGGAAGTATCTCATTGCCCAGCGTTCTCCTAACAAAGAAGCCTTTCCATTGAAGTGAGAATGTGTTGGCGGCGCTGCCCTTGCTGGAGAAACAAGTATCGTCTGTGCTCTTAGAGAAACAAAAGAAGAAGTTGGATTGGATTTATCTCCGGAAAATGGGAAATTACTTTTTTCTAAAGCACGCAACAACGACTCCCATTTTGCAGTAGAATTTAACGATATTTTAGATGTGTGGCTCTTTGAATATAACAGTGATTCCAATTTAAAATTCGTGCCGACAGATGAGGTTGTTACTTATAAATGGCTCTCTGTTTCTGAAATTAAACAGTTATATGATAACGGCGAGTTCGTGCCGACACTAAACTATTTTTTCTCTCTATTGCAGATTTAAGATTGCTAATTTAAGGAATCTCCACCATTTTGCTCATAAACAACCGAAATGGTGCAGCCTCCCAATACTGCGGAAGCAATATCCGCACCATTTTACAATATTTCAGTATCTATGGTGCGGATTTTTTTGTGCCACTGCTGATTCTATTCCCAGTTTTGGAATGATGTGTAAAAAAAAGGAAATGGCGATTTTTAATCTATGTATATAAATCCCAGTTCCAGACGAATTACCCTTACTTTTACCAAATTTACTTCTCAAACTCGCACCATTGCCTCTTATTTAATGCTATTTGGTGCAGATTTAAGTTTTGTCGGAAAACAGGCCGCACCATCGACCGGTATTTTCTTTAAAATGGTGCAGATTTACTGTGACGACACGCACCACCGCTTTCCGACAGGCCTTACAATCTTTATGTCTCAGCACTTGAAATTCCCTGTACAAAATGCTATAATAATATGTTATTTTAATAGATTACGCAGGGAGGTTTTCGTATGTCAACAAACAATTACACCAGTCCGCTTTCAGAAAGATACCCAAGCAAGGAAATGCAGTATCTTTTTTCGCCGGACATGAAATTCCGCACCTGGAGAAAACTTTGGATTGCGCTGGCTGAAGCGGAGAAAGAGCTTGGCCTTGCCATCACACAGGAGCAGATTGACCAGTTAAAAGCCCACGCCGAAGATATCAACTACGATGTGGCAAAGGCAAGAGAAAAAGAAGTCAGACACGATGTCATGAGTCACGTCTACGCTTACGGTCAGCAGTGCCCGGACGCAAAGGGAATCATTCACCTTGGCGCTACCAGCTGCTACGTCGGTGACAACACTGATTTAATCATCATGCGCGAAGCTCTGCTTCTGGTAAAAAAGAAAATCATCAATACTATCGCATCTTTAGCAAAATTTGCAGACACCTACAAAGACCTTCCAACGCTGGCATATACCCATTATCAGGCAGCGCAGCCTACCACAGTAGGAAAGCGTGCCACCCTTTGGCTCAATGATTTAGTCATGGACTTACAGGACTTGGAATACGTTCTGGACAGTCTGAAACTGCTGGGCTCCAAAGGAACCACAGGAAGTCAGGCTTCCTTTATGGAACTTTTTGAGGGCGACCACGAAAAATGCAAAGCCCTGGACCAGAAAATCGCTGATAAAATGGGATTTCCGGCCTGCTATCCGGTGTCCGGCCAGACCTATTCCAGAAAAATCGACAGCAGAGTACTCAACGTGCTGGCAGGTATCGCCCAGTCCGCACACAAATTTTCCAACGATATTCGTCTGCTGCAGCATATGAAAGAAGTCGAAGAGCCTTTTGAAAAACACCAGATTGGCTCCTCCGCCATGGCATACAAGAGAAATCCAATGCGTTCAGAACGTATGGCAGCCCTTGCAAACTACGTGATGAGCGACGCCATGAACCCGCAGCTGACTGCTGCAACCCAGTGGTTTGAAAGAACACTGGACGACTCCGCAAACAAGAGAATTTCCGTCAGCGAGGCATTCCTTGCAGTAGACGGAATCTTAGAATTATATATCAACGTTTCCAGCGGCCTTGTGGTCTATCCGAAAGTCATCGAAGCCCACCTGATGGCGGAGCTTCCTTTTATGGCTACAGAAAACATTATGATGGACGCCGTAAAAGCCGGCGGAGACCGCCAGGAACTCCACGAGAGAATCCGCGTACACTCCATGGAAGCGGGCAAAGTTGTCAAAGAGCAGGGTAAGCCGAACGATTTACTGGATCGCATTGCGGCTGACCCGGCCTTTCATATAACAAAAGAGGCTTTACAGAAGGCTTTGAAACCGGAAAACTATGTGGGCAGAGCTCCACAGCAGACAACAGAGTTTCTCAGCGGGGTCATAAAGCCTATTCTCTCAGCAAATGAGGCGCTGCTTGGCCTCACTGCTGAAATCAACGTTTAATCGGCTCCCTTTCCGCAAGAGCTGGCGAGGGCAGACTGTTAAACAAAACGCTGTCATAGAGCAGGCTTGCGAACAGCTGACTGCAAAACAGAAGGCTGTCATAAAGCAGACTGCAAAAGCGCGGCTCAAGTGAACGGAACCCCTAAACGTGAGCGAATAGGAGGTTACACTATGATCAAAGCAATTGTCGGCGCCAATTGGGGCGACGAGGGAAAAGGAAAAATCACTGACACACTGGCTGAAAACTGCGACATCATCGTCAGATTTCAGGGTGGAAGCAACGCAGGACACACCATAAAAAACGATTATGGCAAGTTCGCCCTGCACATGCTGCCATCGGGCGTCTTTTACGGACACACCACCAGCATTTTGGGCAATGGCGTAGCCCTGAACATTCCAAAACTGATTGAGGAAATCAAATCTTTGACAGACCGGAACGTTCCTGCGCCAAAGGTTCTGGTTTCAGACCGCGCCCACATCGTCATGCCGTATCACATTTTACTGGACGAATACGAAGAAGAGCGCCTCGGCGGAAAATCCTTCGGCTCCACAAAAAGCGGCATCGCACCTTGTTACTCCGACAAATACGCCAAAATCGGCTTCCAGGTGAACGAACTGTTCATGCCGGAGGATAAACTCCGGGAGAAACTGGAAAACGTCTGCACCTTAAAAAATGTGATGATTGTCAATTTGTACGGCAAACCTGCCTTAAAAGTTGACGATCTCATGGAAACCATGAAGCAGTACAGAGAGATGATCAAACCATATGTTGCCAATACATCCGTCTTTCTTCATCAGGCTATTTCCGAAGGCAAAAACATTCTCCTTGAGGGACAGCTTGGCGCGCTGAAAGATACAGATCACGGCATTTATCCAATGGTTACTTCATCTTCCACATTGGCGGCATTCGGCGCTGTAGGCGCAGGTATTCCGCCTTATGAAATCAAAGAAGTCACTACCGTCGTAAAGGCTTATTCATCCGCAGTTGGCGCGGGCGCTTTCGTCAGCGAGATCTTCGGAGAAGCCGCTGACGAACTTCGCCGCCGCGGCGGCGACGGCGGCGAATTCGGCGCCACCACCGGGCGCCCGCGCAGAGTTGGCTGGTTCGATGCAGTTGCTACCAGATATGGCTGCAGAATGCAGGGTACGACAGAAGTCGCCTTAACCGTCATCGATCCACTGGGATATTTAGATGAAATTCCAATCTGCGTCGGCTACGAAATCGATGGTGAAATCCATCAGGATTTCCCGAACACCACTTATCTGGAAACCGCTAAACCGGTACTGAAAACAGTACCCGGCTGGAAATGTGACGTCACAGGCATCCGCAATTGGGAAGACCTGCCCAAAGCCTGCCAGGAATACGTCAACGAAATTGAGCGCCAGATCGGTTTCCCGATTACACTGGTATCCAACGGTCCGGGCAGAGACGATATCATTCGCAGAACCCCGCAGCTGTAATTTGGCTGCCGCCCGCTTCTGACCCAACTGTTATCACGCTGCGCCAGAAGCGGCCATACCGGATTACCACAACCACAGCAAGAAGCTTTTCTTGTCAAAAAATATAGTTCCTATTACAAAGAAAGGATTTTGAGATTATGTATAAGGACGCAATCAGACCCGCATGGGCTGAAATCAATCTAACCAATTTAGACTACAACATCAAAAACATCAGAGCAAAAGTCGGCGCAGACAAAGAAATCATCGGCGTCATCAAAGCCGATGCTTACGGCCACGGCGCAGTGATGTGCGCAAACGTGCTGCGCGCCAACGGCGTAAAAACTTTTGCTATCGCAACACTGCAGGAAGCCATTGTGCTTCGTCAGGCTGGAGCAACAGAAGAAATCATCATGCTGGGACTGACGCCGGACATGTATGCAGACACCATCGTGGAATACGACATCACACCGGTAGTCTGCAGCGCTTCCAATGCCAAAGCCATCAGCGACGCCGCACTGAAAGCAGGAAAAATCGTTTCCGGTCTTATCGCGGTTGACACCGGCATGGGCAGAATCGGCTATCTGGCAGACGAAATCGAAAACGCTGTTTTCGATATCAAAAAAATCACTATGCTGGCAGGCTTCAAAATCAAAGGTCTGTTCTCCCACATGTCCACCGCTGACGCTTATGACAAGACCTATTCCCACCAGCAGGAAGAAAAATACAATCGTTTTTATGAAGCTCTGGTTGCCGCAGGCATCGATGTGCCGATGAAAACTCTTGCAAACAGTGCTTCCATTATGGAACTGCCGACAATCCATTTTGACGCAGTTCGCCCGGGCATTATCCTTTACGGCTGCTACCCTTCCCACGAAGTGGATAAAAATCAGCTGTCCCTGAAACCGGTTATGTCCGTCAAAGCAAACATCGTCCACGTCAAAGATGTGCCGGAAAACTTCTCTGTCGGCTACGGCAGAAAATACATTTCCGATAAGCCTTCCCGCATTGCTACCATAGCCCTCGGCTATGCAGACGGCTATCCCCGTCCATACTCCGCACAGGCAAAAGTCATCGTAAACGGTGTGGTTTGCCCTATTGCGGGAAATATCTGCATGGACCAGTGCATGATTGACGTCTCCAGAGTACCTGACGTAAAAGTTGGTGATGAAGTCATCATCATGGGCAGCGACGGCGTCAACACAATCCTTGCCGATGATATTGCAGACGCAACCGGCACCATCAACTACGAAATCTGCTGCGCTTTCGGCCAGAGACTTCCAAAAGTTTACGTTCGGTAAACTTCGTGTTTTCGCAAAAATGACCGCAACTTGCCAATTACAAGGCATTGCGGTCGTTTTTTTAATTCTTATTTTGACAAAAATGACCGCATTTAATATAAACTGCTTCATGCGGTCAAAAATCCAAAACACAAATATTAGCCTCTGCTCATGCGGACTTCCCGCGGCCCGTACCACCTGCTGCCGAAGAAACCCGCTGCCGCCGCGCCAGCCATCCACAACCCACCAGAACCACCATCAACCAGCCGCAAAAAATCAGCATAATCCGCAGCGCTGTATCCACAAAGAAAGGCTGCGGCACAATGCGAATAAGCAAATCCGTCCGGGGATCTAAAAGCCACAGGTCGTTGTCGAAGAAGATATGATGGAAAATGACAAAGTATTTGTGAAAATCCGTCGCCACAATCAAGCCGGAGACAGCACAGACCACAAGCACACCCAAAATCCCCCACGGCAGAATTTTCGGCAGCATGCCAATTCGCCTGCGCAGTAAAAACCACAAAAGACCTGCTGCGAAAACTACGGCAGACCACCCTCTGACAGCAATACCACCAAGAAACAGCTTCTTTACGTCTGCCATATGGGCAATCTCTCTAGTGCTGAAAAATCCTCTCTGGTCCCCTGCCACTACCGTGTCTACCTGCAGACTTTCCCTGTTTCCCCGCAAATATGCCATCATTTCATCGGTGACGTGAAGCAGGTCGTCCATTTTCATTTCCACGCTTTCTGTCACACTGTATTTTTCGTATTCACTTTCAAAATAACCGGGATTCCAGTAAATAACCGCCTCCACCGCGGTAATCAAAAGCACAAGCACCAGCGCCAGGCTCATGACAAATCCCACAATATACTCTAATGCTCTCATGCTTTTATAATACTGCCAGACACGGATAAACTCAAGCACCAATTTGGGCAAAAAACTACCCAAAATCTATCCAAATTCAAATTTTTCCTTGAACATTGTACCTCCCAGCATATATAATGGACATATCTATTTTTTATTTCATTTTTTAAGACAAAGGAGAAACGTAGTACTATGGAGAAATTATTCAAACTACAGGAACACGGCACCGATGTAAAAACTGAAATCATCGCCGGTGCTACCACGTTCCTCTCAATGGTTTACATTCTTGCAGTAAACCCAGGCATGCTTGCGGAAGCCGGTATGGACAGCGCAGGCGTTTTCACTGCTACAGCTGTTTCCGCTGCTATTGCAACCCTGTTTATGGCATTTTTTGCAAACTACCCCATCGCCCTTGCCTCCGGCATGGGACTCAATGCATACTTTGCGTTCACCGTTTGCGGTGATCTTGCTGAAAAAGGCATCAACGATCCATGGAAAATCGCGCTGGCGGCAGTTCTGGTAGAAGGTATTGCCTTCATTCTGCTCTCTCTGTGCAACTTCAGAGAGAAACTGGTAAATGATGTGCCTGCTAACTTAAAATATGGTATCACTGCCGGTATCGGACTTTTTATCGGCTTAATTGGTTTCAAAGGCGCAGGAATCGTCATCGGCGACGCTTCCACTCTGGTAAACCTAGGTTCCTTTGCGGCCCCGCAGGTGGTCCTTGCGCTGGTTGGTCTGATTCTGACCGCAGTTTTGTTTCACTTTAATATCAAAGGCTACATCCTGATCGGCATTCTGGCTACCTGGATTTTGGGCATGATTGCAGAAGCAATCGGTTGGTATACAGTTGACATCGAAGCAGGCGTATATTCCCTGTTCCCTGATTTTTCCGGTGCAAGTTTTATCCCAGCTGCCCCTGCATTCTTCTCATTTGACTTTACATGGATCGGAGAAAACATCGTGCAGTTCCTTGTTATCGTATTCTCATTCCTTTACGTTGACCTGTTTGACACTGTCGGCACTTTAATCGGTGTCGCTTCAAAGGGCAATCTGCTGGACGAAAAAGGCAATCTGCCTAAGGTAAAGGGCGCTCTCATGGCGGACGCCTGCGGTACTATCGTCGGCGCATGTCTGGGTACTTCCACCGTTACAAGCTATGTGGAATCCAGCGCCGGTGTTGCCAACGGCGGCAGAACCGGTCTGACCGCAGTAACCACCGCAGTCCTCTTTATTGCAGCTCTGTTCTTCTCCCCGATTTTCCTTGCAATTCCGGGATTTGCAACAGCTCCTGCTCTGATTTGGGTCGGACTTTTGATGATTGGCTCTGTAAAAAATATGCACTTTGACGGAGATATCGCAGACGTAGTGGGCGGCTTCCTCGCACTTGTACTTATGCCGTTCACTTACTCCATCGCCAACGGAATCATGTTTGGTATTCTGGCATGGGTAATTCTGAAAGTTCTCACCAAGAAAGCAAAAGATATCCCTTGGGTTATGTGGGTATCCGCACTGCTGTTCGCAATTAGAATCTATACACTGATTCGCTAAATAGGCAAGCGCACACACTATTTCGTAAAAGTAAGAGGCTGTTCTGCGAGCAGTCTCTTTTTTTGCAAAAATGACTGCCATAAAAAAACGACCCTTAGAAAGGACATCAATATGCCCAGCGTCTTTTCACTGTCTAAATTTCCCTAAACCGGTCATACTAAGGAATATATAAAAGTTTTGAAAGGACGTTTTTATTATGAATCATCTGAAACACGAAAAATCTCCTTATCTTCTGCAGCATGCCGAAAATCCGGTAGACTGGTATCCCTGGTGTGAGGAAGCTTTTGCCCTGGCTGCAGAAAAGGATCTGCCTATATTCTTAAGTATCGGCTACTCCACCTGCCACTGGTGCCATGTCATGGCACACGAATCCTTTGAGGATGAAGAGGTCGCGGCTTTCCTGACGGACCATTTTATTTCCATTAAGGTGGACCGGGAAGAGCGCCCCGATGTCGACAGCGTCTACATGCGTGCCGCTCAGGCTATGACCGGTTCCGGCGGCTGGCCGCTGACAATCTTCATGACCCCTGAGAAAACACCTTTTTTCGCCGGCACCTATTTTCCAAAACATACGAAATACGGTCAAATTGGTCTTCTGGAACTGCTCTCCGCCGTCTCCCAGAAATGGCACGAGGACAGAGACTCTCTTCTGGCCCAGGGCAGTCAGGTAGTATCCTTCCTTCAAAACCAGGAAGCTGCTGCACCTCAGTCAAAGCAGAACCCAGAGAATTCCATTGCAGAAGCACTGTCACACTTTACAAAAACCTTCGACAGAAAGTACGGCGGATTTGGCAGCAGTCCCAAGTTTCCCGCTGCTCACAACCTGCTGTTCCTCATGGCGCAAAAAAGTAAAAAGGGCGACAAATATCTGGCTATGGCAGAAAAGACCCTAACCCAGATGTATCTGGGCGGTATTTTTGACCACATCGGCGGCGGCTTCTGCCGATACTCCACCGATGATATGTGGCTTGTTCCCCATTTTGAAAAAATGCTCTACGACAATGCCATGCTGCTCATGGCATACAGCCAGTGTTACTATGAGACAAAATCTCCCCTTTATCTAACCATAGCGAATAAAACTGCCGCCTATATGCTGCGAGAGCTGAATGATTCTGACGGAGGCTTTTACTGCGGCCAGGATGCCGACAGTGATGGTAAAGAGGGAACTTACTACCTCTTCACACCAGAGGAAGTTCGCAGTGTCCTTCATCTGGAACCTGCAGCGGCGTTCTGCTCTCAGTACGACATCACACCGCAGGGCAATTTTATGGGAAAAAATATCCCCAATCTTCTGAGAGCGAAAGACCACGGCCTTTTGCCCGATGAGGATGTACTGCGCATTCTATACGACTACCGACTGGAACGCACCCAGCTCCACAAGGATGATAAGGTTCTCACCAGCTGGAATGGACTCGCCATTGCGGCCTTAGCAAAAGCTGCAAGACAGCTGAAAAATGCCGATTATCTGGAAGCCGCCCTTTCAGCGGCAGATTTTATCTGGAACCATCTTCAAGACGAAGGAAAACTTTTCGCCAGATGGCGTCAGGGACATTATGCCTTTGCAGGAACGCTGGATGACTACGCCTTTTATATTTGGGGACTTTTAGAGTGTTATAGTACAACCTTTAATCCTATCTTTTTAGAACGTGCAGACCGAATAGGACGCACCATGATAAAACTGTTTTTCGATTCCAGAGAAGGCGGCTGCTACCTTTACGCTGCCGACAGCGAAACGCTTTTTCTACGTCCGAAGGAAACCTACGACGGGGCCATGCCTTCCGGAAATTCTGTCGCCGCTCATGTCATGAAAAAGCTGGCATTTCTTACCGGAGAAAACTTTTGGGAAGAGGCCGCGGAGAAGCAGACTGCTTTCATGGACAGAGCCTGCAGTGATTATCCCTTTGGTAATAGTTTTTACCTTTGGAGTGTCAGTCAGGATATCTTTGAAGAGGGAAAACTCATCTGCACCATGCCTGATGCGGAAAACCTGTCTGCGGATACACTGTGCCGCCTTTGGGATCTTCAGATGGACGTAGTGCTGAAAACAAAAAAAACAGAGGAGACACTACACAGAGTATCTCCTTATTTAAAAAACTATGAGATTCCCCCTGAGGGCAGCGACTTCTACCTCTGCCGGAATCATGTCTGCTTCAGTCCCGTCCACAGTCTGGACGCACTGGAGTCCTTATAACCGGTTCGCAGCTCCAGTCTGCAAATCCTTTGCAGTTCTGTGCAAATCCTCGCAGCCGCCGCGTCAGCAGCTTTTTTCCTTTACGATATAGATAGGGCGTCTCTTGTTTTCCAGGTAATCTTTGGACAGGTAGGCGCCCAAAATGTAGATGAACAACATTTGCAGGCTACCCAGAAGCAGCACCACGAAGAGCACCACATCCAGACTGCTCACCGCTCCCGGCACCCAGATACTTTGAATCAAATTTACCCCCATGAATACCATACCGGCAAGAAAGAGGAAAAGTCCCATTAGCCCCGCCATCTTCAGCGGCGCTGTTGAAAAGGAAAGTATTCCCTCAAATGCATAAGCGAACAAGCTCTTAAAACTCCATTTGGTACAGCCCATCGCCCGTTCCACACCCTCATACTCAATCCACTTGGTGTCAAAGCCTACAAAGGAAAAAAGTCCCTTCATATATCGATTGTATTCTTTCATTTCCAGAATCGCATCTACTACCGAGCGGCTTATCATGCGGAAATCACCGTGTCCATCGGTCATATCCATGTGCGTCAGCCCCTTGCTGATTTTGTAAAAGGCTTTGGAAAACAGGCTGCGCAGAAAACCGTCTCCCTCACGACTCATGCGAAGTCCGCCGCAGCAGTCGTAGTCCCCGCTACTGACAACCTTGTACATCTCGGGAAGCAGTGCCGGCGGGTGCTGCAGATCCGCATCCATAATCACACTATAGTCACCTCCGGCTTCTCTGAGTCCTGCGTACATGGCCGCTTCCTTTCCAAAATTTCTGGAAAACACCACATAGCGCACTTTTTCATCCTTTTCAGCCAGATTCTTCATAATGGTTCTGGTGTTATCGCTGCTCCCATCGTCTACGAAGATTAATTCGTAATCCACCTCCGTCATCTGGCGCAGCACCTTTCCTGTTTCAATGTAAAATAAAGGTAATGATTCTTCCTCGTTATAGCAAGGAACGATAACACTGATTAAATCTCTCTTATTCATGTGAAACTCCCCCTTGTTTAAAAATGCTGTATTTGCAGGCAAAGTAGTTGAGCACTACTGTAATTACACTGACGAGAATCTTTGATACAAGACTTCCTGCGCCAATAAAGTCTACCAGGAGCAGAAGCAGCAGATTTTCAATGACCAGCGTTGCCGCGCGCAGAGAAAAAAACTGGAGAAACTCTTGTTTTCTATCCCCTTTGGAATGAAAGACCACTTCCCTGTTAGCGAAATAGGCAAAGGTTACAGCTCCCAGCCATGCGATGGTGTTCGCCATCAGATAGTTGACGGAAAGGGCCATCAGCCCGATGTAAATGATGTAGTTGATCCCTGTTGTCATGCCGCCCGTCATGATATAACGGACAATCTGTGATTCCTGTAATTTCTTCATTTTTCCCTTTTCCTTTCCCTAAAAAATACTATGATTTGTGATATCAGAAGCACTGCCGCTGCTGCCGCGCTGAGTCCCGCTCCCACTTTAAAGCCCGGCGCTTCATAGCTGATTTTAATGTGATGATTTCCCTTTTCCAGAAGAAATCCTACAAAAGCGGTATTGACTTTCTCAGCCTTTTGCGCTTTTCCATCCACCAAAATCCGAAAACCCTTTTTATATGGATAAGATGTAACAAAGTAGCCATCTTTTTTCATTTTTACTGTTCCATCAAATATGTCGCTGCCATTTGCATGAAAATCCTTTGTAATGGTCGGCACCGCGGTGTCCTGTGTCTCAGCCTTTGGAATGTCTATGGTATAAACTTTCAGATTTTCAATATCATAGCGGCTCTTGCTCATGACAATTTCCAGCTGCGAAAGTCCTTCCGCGTCTGACAGCACATAAGTAAAATCGTAATGTTCGTTGGGATACGGCGCATACCAGGAAGACAGATTGTTCGCCATTCCATTGATATTGATGAGCACCTGCCTGTCGTCCTTCCTGTCTATATGAAAGCTGATGACAAGGGCTTTGTCCTTCAGCATTTCTTTCAGGTGTACCGTGTGCTTTCCTTCCGTTCCCTCATCATAAGTCAAAGGGAAGTTTTCCTCAAAGTACTCTGCCGGATTTTCTTCTTTCACAGACACGCCGCAAAGCTTAGCCATGGTATACGGGAACGCTGCGCTGCCGCCTTCGTCTTCCATTACCACCCGGTCTGTACCATAACACATGGGCAGCACGTCAGGATTTTCTGCGAGGACGTATCCGTTTCGCTTAAAGACAGTTTCGTAACCGTAAGGCACCTGTTGTTCTCCGGTCAAAACATACCTGATTCCCATAAAATAATTGAAGAGGCTGTTCTGATTGGGCATGAGAACTACCCGATTCCGCAGACTGATTGGATTGCCCATAGTATCGTAATAAAATTCCCCATAGCGATCACTGGTTACCGAGGAATACATGGCGGTTTTGTTCAGGGCGCCGTCCGGCAGTACGTTGCTGTTGACATAGTTGTTGCTGAGATAGTCGAATCGGTACAGCGGCTCTGAAGCAAACATCGTGATATCTCCAAAGGAAAACCAGCTCTGCCGCATATCATCTTTCTGCAGCCAGTGCTCCAACTCCTTGTTTACGCCAAAATTGACACAGAGAGGTATCAGCAGCATCGCCGCAGTCAACATATTCTTTGTTCTTTGGGGAATTTTCCCCATTCTTTGCACCAGCACCCATACCAGTACAATCAGTCCATCTGCCAGAACCGGCAGTCCCCATTGCGTTTCTGTTCTAAGCAGTATGGGCACAGCACACAGAAGTGCGGGCAATAGCAGCACTTTCTGCTTTCCCGCTGATATCTTTGTCAAAGTATCCGTGCAAATCCAGACAATCAGAGGCACCAGTGGAATCAGTATCTTTTCTCTGGCGTAGAGAAACCCGCTGAATGCATACCAGATGGCAGGCACCATGAGTATCAGAAGCACCACCGCCGCCAGCCACCGTTTCTGCTTGTCCCACAGCGATAACAGCAGCAAATACAAAGTAATCATCGTCATACCGCAGCTGTAAGGTTGGTACAAAAGCCCGCTGAAAGTCAAATTAATGGTCTCCAGCGTTTCTTTTGCAAAAATCCCTGCGTCTTTTTCTGTCGACAAAATCGCAAGTCCCGTTGGAATCAGCAGCACCGCAGCCAAACAAATAGCCACTATAACCGCAAGCGCAGTTTTCACCGTCACTTGTATGGCTTCTTTTCTAGTATTTCCCGAATTTACAAGCTGATGTAAATAATATAGAAAACATACCACCATACAGGTCGGCGCATAGTAAAAGCTGTGTATGCAGACAAGAAACAGCGAAATTGTTAAAAGCAGACTGTTTTTACCTGACAGAATTCGGTCGATGCTCATCAATGCCAGCACCAGAAACGGCATATAGTTGATGAACATAATCTGGTGGTGCGCATGAAAGAAGCAAGTAGCTGCCGCCATAAGCACAGCGCCTGCAAAAGCATGCTGTATGGTAAAATTTTTCCCCTTAAGCCAGAGGTAGGTAACATTGACACTTGCCACCGCCTCTGCCGCCGCGTAGGCGGAAATAATCTCTCTCATCCCGACATTCGGCATCAGAACAGATATCAGCACGTCCGGCCTGAGCAGTCCGTAGTAAGCCAAATCATATGCGTTAATCCCTCCGCCGATTCCGACAAACTGAGGAAAAATCCCCTTTGCTGAGAGCATCGTCTGCCTCAGCGCTTCCGCAGCTCCTACGTGCTGACTGTACCAATCCCCTTCTGATCCAAAGATTGCTCCCTGCTCCACAGGCAGGTAAAGAAGCAGAAATGTAAGTCCCGTCAGTAAAAGGTACGGAAGAATTTCCGCTCCTGCCCGTCCTATTCTCTTTTCCCAGCCCCTGCTGTTCTCTAACGTCTCCATCTTTACCCTTCCTTTGTTTGTTTACATCTCTATCATAAAGTACAGTTCTTAAATAAACCCGAAAAGAAATCTTATGCGTTTCTTAAAAAAATCTTAACATCTTTGGGGAGATTTCCCCTAAATATGATCCCCCGACATATTTTTGTCAAGTTTAAGTTAATTTAAACAAGGGGCAGCTCAAATCCCAGCTCAAATCCCCAACCCAAATCAACTGAATCAAACCTAAGCAAAAGAAAACAGCCGTCCTGAAAGCGACTGTCTAACCGACTGTCAAAACGGCTGTTCAACATATATAAAAACTCAACTTATTCATTTCCCTGATACCACTGCGCCTGTGCCCGGTACATCTTCGCGTAGTATCCATCTTTTTCCATAAGCTGCTCATGGGTTCCATCCTCCACCAAACGCCCCTCCTGCAGCACTAAAATACGATCGACCAGATGGGTAATCCCTAAGCGGTGAGAAATCAACAGGGTCGTCTTTCCCTCGGTCATGGCTGCGAAATTTCGATACAGCTCTGCCTCTGCCAGCGGATCCAGCGCCGCAGTAGGTTCATCCAGAATCATAAGTCTCGTATTCCTTCTGTACAGCGCTCTTGCCAGTGCAATTCTCTGCCACTGTCCGCCGGACAGATTGTTACCATTCTTGCTGAACTGTCCGATTTCTTCCTCTAATCCACCGGGCTGTCTGTCGACCAGTTCCTTGATATTCGCCTCCTGCAAAAGTTTTTCCAGCGTCTCCGAATCTACAGCGCCTGCCCTTTCCGAAGCTTCGATATTTTCTCGAATGGTTCCTTCGTAATGGCAAAAATCCTGAAACACTGCTGCTGTAGACTTCCGCACTTTTCCAATCTGCAAATCGTCTAAAGGCGCACCGTTCACGGTAATCGTCCCCTGCTGCGGCGTATAAAATCCCATCACCAGATTAATCAAGGTGCTTTTGCCGCTGCCGTTTTCACCAACAATTGCCACGGTTTCGCCGGCGCCAATCGTAACTGACAGATTATCAATCGCCTTTCTGTCTGATCCCGGATAGGAAAAGGTTACCTTATCAAATCCTAAAGTAATTTCCTCAAGACCGCTGTCCTCGCCTGTATTTTCCTCCATGCTCAGTTCCCGCAAATCGAAAAAGTCTTTCATATAAGAAATATTCTGTCCGAACTCCATCAGGGATACAAGGAGGCTGCCAATCAGATTCTGCAAACGTCCGCACAAAGTGAGCACCAGCATAAAAACGCCCACGCCCTCTTCAGGATGTAAGTATATCTGCCTGCCTACCAGAATCAAAATCACAATATAAACTGCATTGCGCAGAATATCTGCCGCCATATTATATCGCACATGTTTTTTCGTCAGGCGTTCCTTTTTTTCTATGTATTCCTCCGCAGTTTTTTTCCACTCCTGCTTTAGATAAGGGTACGCTTTGAAATGCCGAATATCCTTCATCGCCTCCGGGCGCACACAGGCCAGGTACTGCATAATAGCGCTGTCCCCTTCCAGCATCCACTTTGTCCTGAAACGATAAGTCGCGTCACTTTGCAGGTAAGACAGTATCGCTGCAGGAATACAGGTAAGAAATATCACAGCTACAATAATCCCGCTGACGCGAAACAGCTCAGCAGACACACTTGCAATGGCAATGACTCTCTGCACATTCAAAATTAAATCCTGCATACTCCTTGCCGTGTACTCCCCGGCATACTCTTCTACAAAAGATAGTTTCTGGCGAAATCCATCATTGTTTTCGATATAATGAAATTTGACATTGCATTTGCATTCCATAATTGTTCGTGCCACAAAGCGTTCCGTTTTGGTCGTATCCATGCGCAGCATATGCTGACTCAAACAATCAAATAACGCCTGCACGACAAAAAGTACGATCAGCATTGTAAAAAGAAAAATAATTTCCCTTTCCATTTTTCCAGGCGCATTTCCGCTGACCAGCAGGTACAGCTGATTCGTCAGCTGCTCCAAATATCTTGCGCTGATTACTGGAAGAAAAGCTGCAAACCAGCCAAGCACATTGACGAGAATCGAATCCCAGCCTTTCACACAAATGCTCAGTCCCAATGCCTTTTTTACGATATGAATGCGGTCGCCCGCTGAAAGTCCGTCTTTTTTACGCTTCATCCTGTCCGCCTTCCTTCTGATACCATGCCGCCTGCTGCTTATACATGGCAGCATATAAACCGCCTTCCTTCATCAGCATCTCATGGGTTCCATCCTCTGCGATTCTCCCCTGATCAAGTACCAGAATCCGATCTGCCAGCTGTGCAAATCCAATTCGATGGCTGATCAGAATCGCAGTATTCCCTTCCAGATTCTCCTTGATTCGCTGAAACTGCTCAAGTTCCGCAATAGGGTCGAGAGCTGAGGCAGGCTCATCTAAAATCAGAATATCATGATACCCCATAGATGCTCTGGCAATACCGATTTTCTGCCGTTCGCCGCCGGATAGTTCCACACCTTCAGGGTAAACTTCCTTGCGGAGAAGGGTATCCATCTGCTGCGGCAGTCTTTCCACCAGTTTCTCTGCGCCGCCCTTTACAATGGCTTCCTGCACCATCTGGCGATTTTCTATTTCCGAAACATTTCCCATTCCTACATTTTCTCTGACCGACTTATGCAAAATATAGAAATCCTGAAAAAATGTACCGATTGTCCCCGCATGAAAAACCTGTCCGCTGTCTGGAGGATAAATGCCCATCAGAACCTGCACCAGCGTAGACTTTCCGCTGCCGTTCTCCCCGACCAGCGCTACTATCTGTCCCTTTGGAATCGATAGATTAATATTGTGCAGTACCTGCCGGTTATTTTTATATGCAAAGCATAAATCCTCTGCACAAACAGCGATTTCCGGCGCAGCCGGCTCTCCCGCAGGCAGTGCAGCTTTCTCTCTGCGCGCAGTTTCCGCCTCAACCAGCTCCATAAAATCCTTCTGCCGTTTCAACGCAAAAATACCTCTGTGCATATTGATGGAGCCCTCCGAAATAACCGTTACATATCCGCCCAGATTGCCGCACAGTGTAAAAATCATGATAAATTCTTCTACTGTTATCACTCCTCTGAAAATGCCCTGCAGACAGAACAGTAAAATACCTCCCATGAACAGATACAAAAATACACTGCTGAGAATTCCCGCCCTTCCGATGCTTCTGTTATAAATCAGTTCCGCTTTCTCCACTTCACTGTAAAATTTATCAAACTGTTCCATCATGCGTTTCTGACTTTTGTATACTCTGGTTTCCTTTGCCACATTGGGCTGCATAGGCATCAGCTTGATTTCACGAAGCCGCCGCTCTGCCGGCGCATAGCTTTTTTCAAATTCTTCCAGCTTTTTTGTCATACGGTGATTGAGATACAGCAGTACCGCCAGATAGCACAGAATAAACAGCGCAATGAACGGAGACACGCTGGCAGCGGTCACCAAAAGCGCCAGAATGCCGAAGCCCTTCCCCAAAAGATCACATGCGGCGCTGGTTACATCGGTCAGCGCACCGGCACGGCGAATGACCGCATTATACTCGTCATTGATTTCCTTCTGAAAGAGCATGTCCATGGGCATCCTCTGAAAAAAATCCATCAGAAGTTCCTGTAATCCCAGATAATAGGAGTCATACATACGAAAATACAGAAACCCACTGTTGATTCTCGCCGATAATCCGCTTATGGTCAGCACCGCGCCGTAAAAAATAATATACGGCAGCACATCCTCAAAGACCCCAGCACCTGTATTTAAAAATCCAGCAATGATCGCCAAAATTCTTTTATTTAAAAGCAGTGCAATTGCCGGCAAAATACATAATAGTCCGTTTAAAGTAAGCCAAAAGGCAACTGTCTTTTTATCAATTGAAAACACCAGACGGGCAATCCACTGATATAACTTTAAATTGGAAGAATCCTTTATTTCCATACCCTTGCTCCTTAAATTGATTTCTAAATCCTATTTAATAATATTGCAAAATTCATACCATAATAATTTTCTCATAAAACTCTTCTGGAGCAATTTTGAATTATCTTACCGTTTCAACAAATTCCTGTATGCCAAACAAACATATTGGATATTAACCATATATTTTTTGTAGTAATTACCTGCATTTAATCCCATTACGACCAATTCTTTCGACAGCTCCCATGGTAGCTTTCAATACACGGCAACGGCGTGAAGATTTTTTCTTCTATTAACGTTGACAAATTTCGTTAGCTTGTGTATTTTTGTCAACAAACAGTCTGAATGGCAGGGTTAATATGTCCTTAAACAATACTAATGTTGACAAAAAAACAATTGATTTTCATGTACTTTTGAGCAGAAATTGAATAAAATGTTGAGAAAATAAAGGAGTCACAGATATTTGTCAACATTGATGCTTCGTATCTTTTTTCATAAGCTGCTCATGGGTTCCATCTTCCACCAGGCGTCCCTCCTGCAGCACAGCAAATCTATAGAGAACACAAATAAAAAGCAGCCGGTTTAACCTCTTCAGCCGGCTGCTTTCCAAATATTAAATTTACCTCTGCCTGTTCACCCGTATCAACGTCCTGGATTACTGCTTCGTAACCTGTTTAAAAATCTTTTTTTCATTTGCTCTTGAAAAATCACTTAACTGATAAGAGCAGATTCTTGTTTTAACAATGATAGGAATCAAAAAAACATTATTTACAAGCTTCGCGCATCTGTTAATAACTGTCTTGTTTGTTACACCGATGCCCACGCAAAAACCGCGCAAAAACAGCCATCAGTAACTGACGGCTGTTTCCAAATCTTCAGCAGCGAAAGAACGCTTTATTAGCGTCTGTTAAAACGGACTTAAGATTTACTGCTTATTCTCGTTTTTCATGATATCTCGCATAATTTTTACGCCTTTTGCAGTCAAATCTCTTTCATTTACGCCTTTAGCCTCTAAAATTCTTTCAATCGCCTGTGTGGGGTCAAGAGAATGATACGGATAGTAAAGACCGCGAAGTTCTTTCGGTTTGATGAACTTGTATATCTGTTTACTAGTTTTTTGATATGTGTATGACCAATAACGATAAATATACCCAATCCAATATAGCTCTGATTCGGAATATTTTTCTTTGCCATAGGAACTTTTTCCAAATTCTGTATTTATTTCATCAAAAATCTGATCTGTATCACAGGCTTCAAACAAAAACCCGCCAAAATCCATACGCTGTGCCACCTGAGAATTCATAAACCTTCTCATAAATATTGGCGAACTGCATTCTGTTTCTTTTACCGAAGCAGAAAAAACATCCCCTTGTATTTTACATAACTTTAAACCGATTTCATCAATTTTTCTCATTTCAAAATATCCTCTATATATTCGCCCTGACCTCTGTATTGCTTGCGAGCGACTTTTACTTTATCATTGCCGATACGTGACTCTTCCTGCTTATATGAAAGATAATAACTTTTTTCATTGGATGCTAAATAACAATGGCGCAATATCCGCAACTGACTTAGTGCTTTATCAGTAACAAAAACATATTGATTCCCGAGATTAGTCGCGGAAAGGCAATGCTGACATTGAACATCTGTGATTTCACCATCAATAAAGCTGTCGATAATTTCAAACATTCTATTGTCGGCAATCGGAGCAATAATGTAGTCGACCCCTTCAAGCGTTGCAAGTAAATTCTGTATAATAGGGTGATTCGCATAGTCGGTTAATTTGTTTCGGAAATAGGCAATAAGCAGCATCCAATCCCTGTCAACATTTAACTGCGTATAACTCAAAGCCGTCTTATTAAACTCTAAAATATAGAGTGAGGACTCCGGATAATCGGCAACAAACATAGCCGATTGTTCCAAACTTTCTCCGCAATAAAAGCCTCTGCCAAAATCATTGGTATTTTTAGATCTCTCAATCGAAACCCTCCCGTCAATGTATGTTTTGGCGCCGTGAAAAAGTATGGTAGAATTACTGCTGCAATCTTCTTTAAAAAGCTGCTCTTTTATCTTGTTAAGCCGGATACCTTTACCGAAGGCAAAGTTGTAAAAGGCATTCAGATTGGATGAAGAAATCTGTCCCTCATTTTTTCTCCACCGAGAAATAGTTGTTGCAGTAACGCCGATACCATCTGCAAGTTCTTTTGCAGTTATATCTAATAATTCCATTACAATTTCAATGTCTGTACACAATGCGAAATCATTCATAAACAACTCTCCTTTTGTACTGTCAAACTTATTATAACAAATGTTGAGAAGAAGTTCAAACAGTTTTGTAAAACTTGTATTCAACATTTGTAAATATAAAGTTTTTACGATTGTCCTATTTACTGTGAAACACGGGATTCTAACAAACATTTCAAAAAAACAATACTGAAACTCACTGAAGTATGATATACTGATTGAAATATATCACGGAGGTACACAGCCCAATGAAAATAGGCGTTTATCAATTTTCAAGTACAAATAGTATCAGAAATAACTTAGAAACTATAAAAAAAGCTATCTGCCTTGCCGCCGGGCAAGGTGTCCGACTGGTTGTTTTTCACGAATGTGCACTTTGCGGATATCCTCCCATCGAGCAAAGCATTGATGATATTCATAAAGAGGAAATAGATGCGGCTCTGCAGCGCATTTCCGAACTTGCCAAACAATGTAAAATATTTGTAGCTGTCGGAACTGTAAGATTTGATACCGAGGGCAGATTTAATTCCATCGTTCTCTTTGCTGATGACGGAACTCTGATGGGATTCTATGATAAAACCGCATTATGGGGCTGGGACACAGACCATTTTATCAGAGGAACAAGGCCCGGCATCTTTGAAATCGACAATGTAAAGGTCGGATTCCGCATCTGTTTTGACATCCGGTTCCCTGAGTCTTTTAGAGAACTGTATAAGAAAAATACAGATATTTGCTTCGTATCCTTTTCGGATACCAGCGAAACTCCCCTGCCGGACCGATACAATATCATTAAATCTCATCTTATCACGCGCGCTGTCGAAAATGTCATGACAGTCGTTTCAGTCAACAGTACCTCTCGCTTCCAGACTGCGCCGACTGCCGTCTTCGACTATAATGGAGAAATTGAAAAAGAAGCTGAACCAAACGTCGAAGGTCTGCTGGTTTATGATTTTACAAAACCAGAAACCACATTCGGCATGAAAGGCAGACTGGTAAATAACGATTATTTTCTGCAAACAGGCTCTTCTAGAAAATAGTTCTGCTTACAGCAACTACATCGGAACGGCTGCATCGGTTATGGCAAATCATCCTTATTTTAACCATTTGCCATAACTGAGGTTCCCTGAGATCCCTGAAATGCCAAAAGTGCTGTACTCATCGCCATAACCGAAGAGTCCATAAAACTCTAACAATCATATTAAAACCTATTATTCCACATTTCCTCCTGTTATTTCGATTCTCAAATCCGCTTTGTTCAACCATTTTCCGCACTTTCCTCAACTTTAAATTCTGGCATTATTCTTGCATAATATTTATTCAAAAGACATTTTTACATACTTTCAACAAAAAGGAGTCTCAGCCATGTTTGACTGCATTATAAAAAACGTCCGCATCATCGATGGAACATCGGCTCCATGGTACCGTGGCAGCGTTGCTGTCAAGGACGGACGTATTGCAAAAATCGGCACCTTCAGTGCTGAAGAGGAGAATGGGGCGAAGGAGGTAGTAGACGGAGAAGACCTTTATCTTTCTCCCGGTTTTATCGACCTTCACTCACACAGCGACACATCGCTGCCGGAATATCCTCTTGCAGAGAGCAGAATTCTGCAGGGCGTCACTACAGAAATCGGCGGCAACTGCGGCATGTCTGTCGCTCCGGTCAGCGCTGATCCTGAAAAGAAAAAGCAGTTAAAAGATTACATCGGCGATTTACAATATAGCTGGGAAACCATTGGTGAATATTTAGACACTTTAAAGGAGCAAAAACTCAGCGTCAACTTCGGTACTGCTGTAGGTCACGGCACCATCAGGCTTGCCGCCATGGGCTTTGACGCACGCAAACCTACAGATGAAGAACTGGCAGAAATGCGCAGACTTCTGCGCGAATCCTTAAAAGACGGTGCATTTTTCATGTCCAGCGGACTGATTTACCCGCCGGGCTGTTATGCTGATACCGATGAACTTGCCGCTTTATCTGAGGAACTGGTTCCCTTCGGTTCTTTCTATGCGACCCATATGAGAGACGAAGGCGATCATCTGGTGGAAGCTTTGGAAGAAGCCCTGGAAATTGCAAAACGCTCCGGCGCACCGCTGCAGGTTTCCCACCACAAATGTACCCGCAAATCCGGCTGGCAGGTCAGCTGCAAAACCACCATCGCTATGATTGACCGCGCAAGGCGGCAGGGTCTTGATGTAAAGGTGGATCAGTATCCGTACAACGCTTCAGCGACAACGCTGGACAGCAACCTATCCCTCTGGGCATTTGACGGAGGTATGGAGGCCCTCTTTGAACGGCTCCGCAATCCGCAGACCAGAGCAAAACTGAAAGAAGAAGCCAGACTCAGTCATCTTGACAGATGGGGCGATATCTACGTTTCCTATGCTGCCAGCGAAAAAAACGCCTGGGTCGTAGGCAAGAATATAGAAGAAATTGCGGAAATCCGCGGTGTTGACCCGGAAGACGCATGCTTTGACCTGATTTTAGAAGAACGCGGCCGCGTCAACGAAGTCAACTACGGTATGTGCGAAGAAGACATCGAATACATCATGCCGCAGCCATACGTGATGATTGGCTCCGACGGCGAATCTGCTTCTCTGGATTATCCGGGACAGCCTCACCCACGCTGGTTTGGCACATTCCCTCGCGTAATTTCCAAATACTGCAGAGAGCGCAAACTTTTCCCGCTGGAAACAGCCATTTTCAAAATGACCGGTCTTCCTGCAAACCGTCTGGGCATTAACAACCGAGGTTTGATTAAAGAAGGCATGCAGGCGGATTTGGTTCTCTTTGACTTTGACGAAATCGAGGATACACCATCCTTTAACAATCCAAAACAGCCGTGCAGAGGCATTCGCCGTGTCTACGTAAACGGCGTGCTGACAGCCAGAGACGGCGTGCACACCGGTGCAAAAGCCGGCGCCATCTTAAGAAGAGGTGAAACCTTATGATGAAAGAACAAATCTTAAATGAACTCTCCCAAATGGAGGGTAAAGTTGGATTTTACTACCATAATTTAATTACCGGACAGACTTACGGCTACCGCGAAAAAGAGCCCTTTCTGCCTGCCAGTGTGGTAAAGCTGCCTTTAATGGCGGCCATCCTGCTGCTTCGCTCCCGTGGAGAAGCAGATTTTCGTGAAGAGATTCTGATTCGCCAGGAGCAAAAAGTACCCGGCTGCGGCGCTGTGCAGCATATGACCGGCGATGTAACTTTAGATATGGAAACACTGGGAAAGCTGATGATTACCATCAGCGACAACACAGCAACCAACGCGCTGCTGCGCCACTACACCGTACCAAAGATTCGTGAGGCTTTTCTGGAACTGGGCTTAATCGGAACGCAGTTCAACAGAGAGCTGTGGGATTTAGAGCGGGAAGCCCGCGGCATCAATAACTACTTCGTGCCGGAGGAAATCGGCATTCTGCTTGAAAAAATGTATTACAAAACTTTAGTCGACGAGGAGTCCTCCAACTGGCTAAACGATATCATGGAACAACAGCAGATTAACCACAAAATGGGCGGTCATCTGATTATGGACTACCCGATGGCGCACAAGACCGGTGACGAAGAAGACAAAGCCCACGATGTAGGCATTGTTTATGCAAAACAGCCATTTATTGTCTGCTTTGCTTCAAATGAAGTTGACGTACCGATGTACGAAGACTTTATCCGCAGAACCACCAAGGCTCTCGTCGATGAAGCTGAACTGGCAGACGACACCGAAACAAAATAGCGATACCAAGACTAAAATCTTTTCATTTTCATTCACAAAGAGCTGCAGTTATTGCAGCTCTTTGTCATTGCAGTAGGGCGCACATTCTATACCTGCGCAACGTGCATATTTCAGTCATTTCTTTCGAAAATATGTACATCCGTGTGCATATTTTTGAAGTTTTTGCAGGAAATATGTATGCTTGTCCTTAAGACTGTGCATATATTCGGGAAAATCAACAAATATATGCAGATTATCTGGATATATCAGGAGGGAACTCAGATGGATGTGCATATTTCAGAGTTTTTCTCTAAATCTACGCACGATTGTGTGCATATTTTCAAGAATTTTCCCGAATATATGCATCAGAAAACGGTCAGAAAACTAGCGGGGCGCTGCATCACGGTAATACCCTATAGGAAATCTCCTCCAAAGAACCTGCAAAAAAACAGAACGCTGCAAACCGGCGCAATAGCACGTCTTGCAGCGTTCTTTAGGTTAAGAAAAATGTATATTACTGGAATGGTAATTTCTACTTTAGATGAATTCACGCAGTCCGTAGAGAACTTTATTTCTGATCCCCTTTGTCGTTTCAGCATGGTACATGGAGCTGATTACTGCCTCCTCTACTACCTCCGCAGTAGCATCAAAGAGTTTATCCATTGCATTGTCATGGAACATCTTCGTTTCCAGAACATCTTCTTTGCTGTAATGCGGAATTCGATTTCCGTTGGAGAATGCAATAGCAATATCTCCGCTTCCATTTCCAAGGAAAGATCCGACTCTTGCAAGACCGACAGTAGCTCTCTTGGCAATACGCTTAAGCTGTCTGTCACTGAGAGGGATATCCGTGCCCAGCACGATGATAATGGACCCCTTTTCAGGTTTTTCTTCCTTTGGAAGCTCCGTCTTGATACGCTTTCCGTCAATGCGAAGATTGCCCAGTACGCCAAAGTTTGACATTACAATCGCGCCCAAGGTATATTCCTTTTCATTACATGTAATGATTCTGGAAGCCGAACCAATTCCGCCTTTCAGACCCATGCAGCACATGCCGGTACCTCCGCCGACGCCGCCTTCTGCAAAATCTTCATCGGCTTTTGCCAGCGCTTCCAGCACATGCTCTTCTTTTACATGCATACCTCGAATATCATTGAGCTCTCCGTCATTACATTCCGTTACAACACAGTTTACGGTTCCCGTGGATACGCCAATATCCTCATTATCTTTCAGCATATACTGGATTAATCCATTTAATCCAGCGCCTACGCTGAGCGTATTTGTCATCAGAATCGGTGTTTCAATGGTTCCCAGTTCCTCAATCTGAACCAGACCCGCACTCTTTCCAAATCCATTGATGACACATGCTCCGGCAGCAACCTTTTCCTGAAACAGGTTTCCTTCGTGAGGCAGGATTGCTGTAACCCCGGTATGTATAAACTTCTCGTCGTCTTTCAGTGTGACATGCCCAACCTTTACGCCGGGAACATCACTGATCAAGTTTCTCTTTCCTTTTGGAAACTTGTTTTGCAAATCTACTTTGCAATCCTTTGGCAAGCCCATTCTTTGCCCTCCTCTATTATTCTATGTGTCCTTTTACAAACCATAGTTATTGCAATTTCTATGCCAATTGACATATCGCCGAAAAGCTTGTAAAAGCACACACGGCAGCGATGCGCCTATTTGCATGATGTGTTTCTTATCTTATTTTCAACTCATTTCAACTTATTCTTGCATTTGGAAAGCCTTTCCGTTTAAAGCCTTCTTCTCTAAAAATGGGAGCCGCCATGGCAGCGGCTCCCATTCAATTCTACATGTCAACCAACTGACGTTTTACACTTTAAAGATTAGTAAGCTAAATCGTTGAGCGGAACAGAACCGTCAGCCATTACGTTGAAGCCCTTCAGGTCTTTGTTCATAGCACTGAAGGAAAGTTCAGCGTACATAGGAATCATGTTTACATTTTCAAACAGATACATCTGGATATCGCCGACCATCTTGGTTCTTGCTTCACCGTCTGTTTCGTGAGCAGCTTTTTCTACCATGTCGAAATATTCATCTGTGTTGCTCGGTGCGTTCTTATCATAGTGGCAAGCGTTGAGTACCAGCATTGGTTCTGCCCAGGACAGCCATTCGATACCAGCGTCGTACTTGTCAGCACTGATGTTTTCATATACATAGTTCCAGTCGATTGCTTCGATGTTCATCTGGAAACCAACCTGTCTCAGCTGTTCAGCCATAGCTTCAGGAATGGTAGTAGCGTCAGTCCAAGCATACCATGTGAACTCTAATTTCTTTCCGTCTTTTTCACGGATACCGTCTTTGCCTTCTTTCCAGCCGGCTTTCTCTAAGAGTTCCTTAGCCTGCTCAGGATCGTTAGCAAGATTCTTTTCAAAGTAATCTTTTGCGCCCTGATCGAAGTTCTGTACAGTGTCGTAAATCATGGAATAAGCCGGTGCGATGAGTCCGTCAACAGATTCAGCCAGTCCGTCTCTGTCAATCGCCAGCGCTAATGCTTTACGAACGTTAATGTCGGAGAATACATCGTGGTCAGTATTCATTTCGAAGTAAGTAATGTTCGGATATGTGGTGTCAACCATTGCGATATCTTCGTTGTCCTGCAGTTCCAGATACTGGTCGCTGCCTACGGACATCAGAATATCTACGTTGCCTGCTTTCAGGTCTTCTGTCTGGGTGAATTCTTCTACGTTAAATCTAACTTTTACTGTTTCGAATTTGGCAGCGCCCTGGTTGTCTACCAGCGGGTTAGCGCATTTGTAACCGTCGTTTCTTACGAGGTTCACTTCGGAACCGGATACATATCCGTCTTCAGCCAGTGCGTACAGTCCGTAAGGGTGGCATCCCCACATGAGTTCTTCATCACTCATGCTGTCCAGCTCGTCCTTATCGATTACTACTACGAAACCAGCGCAGAAGTAATACAGCATGTCGGAACGGAATTCGGACATGTGCAGTGTAACGGTTCTGCCTTCATAGTCCATGGATTCGATGTTCTTATATCCATCGTTGTAAGGGCTGACTTTCAGTCCATGTTCGATGGAAGCGATTACATCTTCAGGCTCTACCTGCTCACCGGTGGAATACATCATACCTTCCGGTACATCGAAAGTAGCAGTCTTTCCGTCTTCGCTTACCTGCCAGTTGGTACAAACGTTGTCAACAACGTCGCCTTTTTCAGCGTCCCACTGGAATAAAGCAGATGAGTTCAGTCCCTGTCCGCCAGCAGTGCTGTCCAGCTGATAAGTGTCCAGTCCGTACCATTCACTGTCGATGATGGTCAGTTCAGTCTTTGCGGAAGCTTCCTCTCCGTCGCCGCTGCCGCCGCAAGCGGTCATGCTGAATACAAATACAGCAATCAAGCTCAATACCAATAATTTCTTTTTCATGTTGTCCTCCTCTTTTCATTGGGTTAGGATACCCGCAAGCATTTCTCCGCTTGGGGCAATATATTGCAATTTATATTACAATCGTCTTTAAAGTTCCGGTTAATCAGCAAGCGGGTGGAAGCAGGAAACCTGATGTCCCGGCGCTACAATCGTATCCTCCGGCATGGTTGTCTTGCACTCCTCTGTCGCGTATTTACATCTGTCACAGAATCTGCAGCCGGCTCCGATATTGATTAAGCTGCCCGGGTCGCCGCCCATGACTTCTTTCTTTCTGTCACGGAGATTCGGATCAAGAATCGGCGCCGCGTTCAAAAGTCCCCTGGTGTACGGATGCTTTGCGTGTTCCGCGATTTCAAGGGTCGGTCCGAATTCCACCAGACGTCCCAGATACATGACAGCGATTTTATCACTGATGTACTTGATCACGTTCAAGTCGTGGGTGATAACCAGATAGGTCAGATTCAGCTGTTCCTGCAAATCAAGCAGCAGGTTGAGAATCTGCGCCTGTACAGATACGTCCAGCGCGCTGGTCGGCTCATCGAGAATCATCACTTTCGGATTCAGCGCCAGCGCTCTTGCGATGGCAATTCTCTGCAGCTGACCGCCGGATAACTGGTGCGGAAAGCTGTCCAGGTATCTCTGGTCCATCTTAACCATTTCCAGCACTTCCTTGGCTTTCTGCTTTGCCTCAGCCCTCGGCACACCATGAATAATCATCGGCCGCATGATGGAGCTTTCTACAGTCTGTCTCGGATTCAGATTGGAAGCCGGATCCTGGAATACAACGGCAATTTCGCTGCGCAGCTGCTTCATCTCTGCTTTGCTGGCATTTTTCAGGTCGATTCCGTTGATGGTGATATTGCCGCCGGTCATCTTTGTCAGGTTCAGAATCACACGCGCCAGTGTAGTCTTTCCGCTGCCCGATTCTCCAACCAGACCAACAATCTCACCTTCTCCGATTTCCAGGGAAATATCATCTACTGCCTTTACGTAGGTAGTTGTCTTCTTTACAAGGCCTTTAGAAATAGAAAAGTATTTTTTCAGGCCGTCCAGTTTAATCATCACTTTTTGTTCCATCTTACTTTTCTTCCTTTCCAGCCAAATGACAACGGCAGAAATGGCTTTCACTTACATGATTCAGCGGCGGTGCTTCCTTGAAGCATACCTCCTCCGCAAATGGACAGCGGTTTGCGAAACGGCATTCCGGCTTTTTCTCTGTGATACGAGGCACGGAACCGCTGATGGTCTGCAAACGGCCTTCCGCTTTGGTCTTGCTCGGCAGTGCCTGCATCAAAAGACGGGTGTACGGGTGGGTCGGATTTGCAAAGATTTCAAATACATCTCCGCTTTCTACCATTTCACCGGCATACATGATACCAATCTTGTCTGCGATTTCTGCTACCAGACCGAAGTTATGGGTAATCAGCATAATTGCTGTGTTGTATTTATCCTTCAGTTCTTTCATGATTTCCAGAATCTGCGCCTCGATGGTTACGTCAAGAGCGGTGGTCGGTTCGTCTGCAATGAGCAGCTCCGGATTTCTGGATAACATCATGGCGATCATAACACGCTGACGCATACCGCCGGATAATTCGTGAGGAAAGCTCTTTACGCGTTCCTCAGCGTCAGGCATTTTTACGTCCTTGAATAATTTCGTTACTCTGTTCCATGCTTCTACCTTGTCAACTTTGTCAAGCTGGATTGCTTCCGCAATCTGTCCACCCACGGTGTACACCGGATTCAGAGAGTCCAGCGGGTTCTGGAAAATCATACCGATTTCTTTTCCGCGAATCGCCTCCATTTCCTGCTGTGTGCAGGTACGCAGATCTTTACCTTTGAAGATAATTTTTCCGCTCATCTCCTCGTTGCCGCCCGGCAGCAGGTTCATAATGCTGTGAGCAACGGTGGACTTGCCGCAGCCGGATTCACCGACTACCGCAAAGACTTCGCCTTTATTGACTGTAAAATTTACATCATTCACAGCGGAAAGGTAGCCGTCCTTTACTTTATAGTCGATGGACAAATGTTCAAGCTTTAGTAATTCTTCACTCATTTCCATACTCCTTTCCTTTACTGCGACTTCATATGCGGGTCTAAGAGGTCTCTGAGACCTTCACCCAGAAGGTTAAAACCGAAGGTTGTATATACCAGCGCAATACCAGGATACAAGCTGAGCCAAGGCGCTCTGGTGATGGACTTGATTCCTTCAGAGATTGCAAGTCCCCAGTCCGGTGACGGCGGCTGTGAACCCAGGCCTAAGAAGGACAGTGTAGTGGTCGACATGATTGTGCCCGGCAGATTCAGGGAAACCAGTACAATCAGGGACGGAACTACATTGGGCAATATGTATCTGAGCATTAACGCTGTATTGCTTTCGCCGAAAGCTTTTCCTGTTTCTACGAAAGCCATATTTCTAAGGGATAATGTCTTTGCTCTGACTGCACGTGCGTAACTTGCCCATGCAACAAGAGAAATCGCGATAATGGTATTGGTCAGGCCTTTACCGATTAAGGTTACTACTGCCAGCGCCAGAATAGTTCCCGGGATACACCAGGTCAGGTCTGTCAGGAAGGACAGAATTCTGTCAGTCCATTTTCCAAAGAATCCGCAGGCAAGACCTACGACAACACCGATTACCAGCTGCAGGCTTCCGCCAAGGAACGCAACCCAAAGAGCCAGTCTTGTTCCGTAGATAACACGGGAGAACAGGTCTCTTCCCAGTGCGTCTGTACCGAACCAGCATTTTGCGCTCGGAGCTTCATAACGTCCGCCGACGCCGTGTTCATTGACACCGTAAGGGGCAATGACATCTGCGAATATTGCTATAATAATGAGGGAAACCAGAACGAACAAACCGATCATGAAGTTCTTATTCTTCCAGCACTCATAGAGTCTTTCTTTCCATTTTTTGTTCATCTTAGTTGTCACCTCCGCTCAAGGATAATCTGATTCTCGGATCCAGGATACCCATGATGATATCACTGAGCAGGTTGCAGATTACGGTCAGAATCGCAATCAAAAGCAGCACTGCCTGTACAACCGGCATGTCCTGAACGATAATAGAGTTGAGAAGGAGGTTACCCATGCCAGGTAAACCGAATATTTTTTCGATGATAACCGCACCGGAAATCAGCCAAGGAATGGACATGAATACCAGTGTTGTAACCAGAATCAGTGAATTTCTAAGTACATGCTTAATCAAAACGATTTTCTTCGGAAGACCTTTCGCGTAAGCAGTGGTTACATATTTTTCGTTGAATACTTCCAGAACCTCAGTCTTTGTGATACGGAGCGTGCCCCCCATACCGGTGAGTACAGTAACGGCAATCGGCAGTACCCAGTTTTCAGGATTTGCATAGCCGCTGATTGGAAGTACGCCCAGCTTTACACTGAAGAGCAGAATGAACAGCGCTGCCAGCCAGAAGGACGGTACCGCAGTGAGCAGCAGCGAGAAGTTGACCGTAAATCGGTCAAAGAACCCGTCTTTCTTCACCGCGCATAAAAGCCCCAGTGGCAAAGCAATCACTAACTCCAATATCAGTGACCAGACGCAAAGAGTTAAACTGTATGGAATTCTCTGTCTCATTAAATCCCAGACTTCGCTCTTATATCTTGTAGATATTCCGAAATCTCCGTGGAGAATGTCAGATGCCCAGTTCTTGTACTGGGTAAAAAATGGCAGGTCATAGCCCATTTCGTGAGCTATTTCCGCTTTTCTTTCCTCCGATACTTTACGGTCTACGACCATATCTACCGGGTCACCTGGCATCATGTACATTAAACTGAAAACCAGGAAGGATACGCAGATGACTAACAGCAGCCCCTGCAAGATTCGTTTGATGGCATAATTTCTGATAATTACATCTCCCTTCTTTATTTCTTAGCCATGATATAGCATACAGAAAGCTATATCTACACTCTCTGATAAATTCTGTTGTAGCATCTCACACCCCAGGCTTTCCCATCTCTGAGGAAGAAGCGGAAGGAGCTGACTCTCTGCTCCGGATTCTTTTCGGAAAATACTGCAAAGGCCAATCCGCCGCAGTATTTCAGAATCCCTCTCGCCCCATTGTAATCTACCTTTAATACGCCGTCCTCATAAGTAACGATGGTGTGTGCCGGCAGCCCCTCATTGCTGAAATAATCTCCGCAGAGCATTTCCGGCCGGCTGAACTCTTTGCCGTTTGGCACAGTCCAGTGGTGTTTTGTTTCCAGCGGAAGCCCCAGCGCAAAATTGTATAATACCCACAGGAATTCCTCTACATCGACATCACCCTGATTGCAAAGAACAGTGGCGCTGTAACCGGTTTCTGTAAAGCCTCCCATAGAAGACACTCCGTGAAGTCCGCCGGTATGCTGACAAATCTGCGCATCTCCAATCAGATTTTTTGTAAGTCCTAAACAATAGAAAGGCTCTTTTCTAAGCGGAAATTCTCTTCCTACCATCAGTTCTACTGCTTCTTTCGGGATAACCTGACGGCCTTCCCACATACCGTAATCCGCCAGCATCTTGTAGTATCTGGTCATATCACTGGCGGTAGACTTTACACAGGCACAGCCGCGGAAAGGCGGAAGCACCGACCAGTTGTCATCCTCATACAGCTTGTTTTCTTCATAATCTTTCTCAAAAAGGCTGGTAATATTGCCCTTCGCCAGAATCTTTGCCTCACTGGCGTCAAGATCCAGAACAGAGCGGCTCATGCCTAAAGGTTTAAACACCCGTTCAGCCAAAAACTCTTCTAAGGTGATGCCTGCTGCCATATCCACTACATAGGAAAGCAGCGCATAGCCATCATTGGAATAGCTCATGAATTCGCCCGGCGCGCCCAGCGGCGTATAATTGCCCTCTGTCAGATAATCTACTATCTGATCGATGGTCTCCATCTTATTGGGAGCTGTTTTTACCATATGATGATACCAGGCATTGTCCTCTTCTGCACTGTTCATGGCAATGGACCATTCCAGAGGCGGAAGAGGCGGAATACCAGCTCTGTGCATAGCGATAACTCTCAGAGTTACGCATTCATCCGGTGCGCCCGGAATATGTAAATTTGGAAAATACTTGGTAATCGGATCATCCAGACTCAGCTTTCCTTCCGTATGAAGGATGCAGCACGCCAGCGCCGTCATGGATTTACTCATGGACGCGATACCGAACACTGTATTTTCGTCTGTCTGCAAATTCTTTTCTATACTTCGGTATCCGAAACCTCTTTCAAAGACAGGTCCTTCTGAGCCGCGAAGGGAAACCGCCATGCCGGCATATCCTTTCTTCTCAAAAAGCTCCTCTA
Source organism: Emergencia sp. (assembly GCA_022767345.1). Taxonomy (GTDB): domain Bacteria; phylum Bacillota; class Clostridia; order Peptostreptococcales; family Anaerovoracaceae; genus Senimuribacter. The sequence continues at coordinate 2,414 of JALEOD010000048.1, read as the reverse complement.
AATACTGATTCAATACTTCTATATTTTGTTTCATTTTCTATCCTTTATCTATGCTGTACGCTCTTCGAACTTGTAAAAATAGTCTGACAGATTATACGCATATATAAATAGCAAGTTTTATGCCAAACTTATTTATTTTAATTTCTAACGTACTTCTAACGATTTTTTATACTCCTTGCGTTCTACAACGGGATATATTAATAATTAAATCCTATTTCGTCTTATTTTATCCGTCTTCCGCTGAACAAAATCACCTTTTCGGCAAGAACTTCCATCGGATCTACATAAAAATCCGACAATCCATTATCTGCTTTGATGACGGACAATTCCGTGCATGCCATAATTGCTTTCTGGCAACCGGCACCCTTTACCGCTTCTTCAATTCTGTCCCAGGAAGCAGCATCCCAAGGCAGTCCGCTCTTGATTCGGTCATAAATCTGATACATGACTTCCTTCTGAATTTCCGCAGATGGCGCATAGGCAGTAAGCCCCGCAGCTTCCATATGTTTCTGATAGAGTCCTGTTTTGATGGTCCCATCTGTTGCAAGAACAGCAACTTTTGCCCCCGGCGTTTCCTCTGCAATGGTATCAACCGTTTCTTTAATCATGTGAATAAAAGGAACACTTAACTGGTCTACCATCATTTCTCCGAAGAAATGCGCTGTATTGCAGGTAATGCAAATCGCGTCACACCCACAGTTTTCAAGCACTTTTGCGTCTTCCAGCAGCTGAGAATATACCTTATCATATTCACCGCTTAAGATGGCGCCAGTTCGATCCGGCATAGATGCATCACTGTAAATGACCATCCTTACATGGTCCTGATCACAGTCTGCCGCAGTCTTTTCTGTTACAAGCTTATAAAAGAGCTGCGATGCCATCGGACCCATGCCGCCTAACACTCCAATCTTTTTGTCCATATTCTTATTTCTCCTTATTTTTTAGGCTATTTTACTTAAAGAGCAATTTATATGCCAATTTTACCATTGTATCCAATTTTTTTATATCGCTATTTTCCCCTTTTTTTCGCCAGCCTTCTTTCACCATTTTGCGTTTTAATCCTATTAAATCATATTTTCTCACATTTTCTCTTTCGTTTTTGTACGTTTTAAGCTATACTATTCTTATCGAATTATCCCGCATATTTTTTGCTCAAGTGAGGTGTTTTTATGAGCAAATCAAAAAGAGTTATGATTATATATAGAACTTCCAGCAACCAAAACGCGATTGATTTTATCAAGAGCAATCTGGAAGATATCTTTGGGGAGCATGTCACCTTTACCAATTGCTACCTGAACGATTTGGCAGATGGGCAGAAACTCTATGCCGACGCATTTCTTGCCATCGACGAATATATCTACCAACACGCTTCCGCATACATTAGAGATTTCAACAAAATCATCAAGATTACCAGAAGTCCGGAGCGGGAAGCGCTCAAAAAAATTTCCAAAATTCCGGCCGGAACTGATGTCCTCATAGTCAATGATTCCTACACCAGCTCCCTTGATACCCTCAACTCCTTTTACGAAGTAGGCATCAGCCATATTAACATGATCGCTTTCGACGAGTCATTAGCACACACTGGCATTTACAGGCATCTGAATATTGCTATCACCCCATCGGAGCCGCAGCTGGTACCATCTCATATCAGAGAAGTAATCGACATCGGCTACCGTCAGGTCAGCTTTGAAACCATGTTCAAACTGATGAAACTCCTCGACCTCGATATCAGCATCATCAACCGGAACCTGTTCCGCTACATGCAGTCCCTGGTGGAATCCAACAGCGCATTTCACGACAATTACGTCTATGGCCATCTGAAGAGCGAAATGCTGAGCCATGTTGTCAACTCCAGCAAAATAGCCATGCTGCTCATCGATAAATACAATCAGATTGTTTACGCCAACAGCAAAGCGCTGCAGATTTTTCAGGCAGATGACAAAAACGATATTCATCTGGAACGCTTTATTGATCCATCTGTTTTATCAAGCACCGACGTACAGAAGGCGCCTCTTGCCATCGACGGCGGCAGCTACTACTATAATAAATACCCCCTGACTCTGATGGATGAGGTCACCGGCTACTATATCACGCTGCAGGATGAGGACGAAGTCTCCGGCGTCAACAAAGCCAACAAGAAAAAAGGGCACATCGCAAAGTCCCAGTTCAAAGACATCATTCACAAATCTCCCGGTATGAAACACGTCATACAGACCGCCAAGCAGATTGCGCTGACTGACCACACTGTACTGATTCGAGGCGAAAGCGGCACCGGCAAAGAGCTCATTGCCCAGTCCCTGCATAACGCCTCCTACCGCAACAAATTCCCTTTTGTTGCCATCAACTGCGCGGCCCTTCCTGACAATCTGCTGGAAAGCGAACTCTTCGGCTACGAGGGCGGCGCTTTTACCGGC
>JALEOD010000045.1 GCA_022767345.1 Emergencia sp. | reverse complement strand
CAACTGACAATGCAAGAAGCACTGTTAAAAATTTCTTCATTTTAAGAATTCCTCCCTCTTTTTTGTTCTTTTTTTAAGATTATAGTTATACGCCTTTGTGCGCAAAACTGATAAATGAAACGATAGTTCACAATGAACTTGAAAAAAGTGTACTATATTGTAAATCTTTGTAGAAAAGTGTCGATTTATCAACATGGATAGGCGGGTAGGCATAGATTAATATAGAACTAAAAAATTGCTAAATTACAAAGGAGGAAAGATGAAAATGAAGAAAATCATGAAAAAGGTATCTGTGCTTGTGACGTTGTGTATGATTATGACAACGTTGTCTGCGCAGCCTATTTTGCTGCAGGTACTTATACAGTAGATAATGGGGGTACGATTACCGCAGTCTCTGCACAACGAGCGGCTGCATGTGATAAGATGCTTAAAATGTCACAGATGCCTTGGAAGCTGACTGCAACATTACGATATTGCTATGGTCAGGATGATAACAATCAACTGACAGAAAGTTCTAAGGTAAAAGTCAACTGCCGGTGGGATAATAAGCTGGCAAATGAAGTGATTCCACGGAAAGGGATTCCGTATTCACAGGTACACAGAGAAGAGGAATATTCGAACGGTATAACATTAAAAAAGGGGACAAAGATACTCGCCAGCGATTCACAATACGTTTCAATTTATGGAACTGACTGCTCTTCATCTGTAGGTTTTGCATGGAAAGCCGCGACAGGTGTGTATTTGGCAAGAAAAGATACAGGGAAGATATACAGAACAAAAAACATGTTTGCCGATGGTATTATCGCAAGCGAAAATGAGAATGATTATCTCATACTGGTAGGAAAGTACGGAAAATACTATAGCGCGCGGAAAAATGCTACTACGACGAAACAGGTTGTTACGGGTCTTTCTGCAGAAGGTAACTACGAAGAAGGAGAGGATATTTACAGCAAGGTATATGCAGCAATTAAGCCTGGAGATGCATTACTATTTAGAACTACAGGTGGAAACGGATATGGACATGTTCGTCTAGTTGCAGGCGTTAAAATTGTATATGCAGATGCTGCAAAAACAAAGGTAGATCCAGAGAAGAGTCAAGTAACATGCATAGAACAGGCAGGTTTCAGTAAAGCAAATGGAAATTGCAAAACCTCATGGATTCCTAATGATGAAATTGTGCCAACCGGAGAATTTGCGGGGCAAACTTACACGGGAGTATATACCTTTAATCAGCTTACAGGAAAATCAGCAAGCCCAACCATAAATGATGGGGACAAAACGAGATGTTATGTTCCAATCAGATTAAAAGCATTTAATGATTAATAATAGAGGTATAAACCGGATGACTTGATAATAGTAATGGAGCATTTACAGGAAGATTCTGTAAGGACTCTGTTTTTATACCAATATATAAGGAATAAAGTGTTCGACTTTTTCTGTTTTAGCCTGTATAATATTAGAAAATAACTTAAAAAAGCGAGGTGAGCAGCATGAACGTCTATATTCCCTTTATCTGTCTTGCTTTAGGCGCTGCGCTCAACTGGCGGGGATTGCCGGAGCGGATACTCAAATATGCGGATTATCTGACAAATCTGGCGCTGTTTATGCTGATGGTGGTAATCGGCGTCAACATCGGAACCAGTGAAGAGGTGATGGGAAGCTTGGACTTGATTGGCCTGAACTGCTTTCTCATTTCTCTGAGTGCAGTAGTCTGCAGCGTGCTGGTCACGGTACTTTTAGAAAAAACGATTATGCCGCTTGAAAAAATTCGCCTGCAGCTGCATATGGAAGAAGAGGAGTGTGCAGCACTGGGGGCTGTTTCCGGAAGTAAGTCAGATGCTGAAGAAGAAAACAGCTTTTCACCTTTGATTGTTATCATGCCTGGGTGTATTGCGGCAGGCATTGTGGCAGGCAGATTCTTTTTGCAGAATATACAGGAGAGCCTGCTGGACACGATGCTGACCGGCTGCCTGATTTTTCTTTATACTGGTGTAGGTATCAGCCTTGCTGCTAATAAAAGCGTATTCAGTTATATTCGTCGTTTGGGATTTCGCGTGCTTTTCATGCCTGCAGGGATTTTTGCGGGGTGTCTGCTTGGGGGAATGATAGCGGGTGCAGTGCTCAGCGTTCCGACAAACTGGGCAGTGCTTTCGGCAAGTGGTATGGGCTATTACAGTTTGACCGGAGCGACGATGACAGAGAACTTTGGTATTGAAGCCGGAACTTATGGGTTCATTGTAAATATTCTGCGGGACGTGCTGACTGTGGCACTGCTGCCGGTTCTTATCAAAATCAGTAAGGGCAGTCCCATCGCTTCGGGCGCTGCCGGCTGTATGGATTCCATGTTGGTGCCGGTCAGCCGTTTTGTCGGACCGGAGCTTTCCATGGTAGCGCTGATCAGCGGAACCATTCTGACCTTTGTAGTGCCGCTGTGGCTTCCTGTGGGAATTCAGATTCTGGGATAAATTGCCATATAAATTGTCACACCGCATAAAAAACAAAAGCTTTCGAATCTCAAGCAGATGGTGGCTTACCACCGAATACCGCTGAGAGACGAAAGCTTTTTCTTTTCTATATCTTATGCGAACAGTGCAGCTGCCACCTGAATCAAATCCGCAGTGTCTTTGATGCCGCCGGTTTCGTAAGGGGAGTGCATTGCCAGTTGCGGCAGTCCGATATCGACGGAGTTCAGCGCGACCTGGGACGTTGAGATATTGCCCAGTGTTGAGCCGCCCGCCATATCTGAGCGATTGGCAAATGTCTGAATGGACACACCGCAGTTCTTGCACAAATCTTTGAACATGGCAGAGGAAATCGCGTCAGTACAGTATTTTTGGTCGCCGTTGTACTTGATAACGATGCCTTCATTGATATAAGGTCGGTTGGTTGGGTCTGCCTTATCTGCATAAGCGGGGTGCACAGCGTGGGCATTATCAGCAGAAACGAGAAAACTCTTTGCGATGGCAACTAAATAATCCTCACGGGTCATGGAAAGACTTTCGCAGATGCGGGTGAGGGTATCATTTAAGAATGTGGAAGCAGCGCCTTGCTTAGTTTCGCTGCCGACCTCCTCGTTATCGAAGACGCAGTGGACTGCTGCGTATTTTTCCTTTTTACCTTGCAAAAATCCCTGCAAAGATGCGAAAGCGCACTGCAAGTCATCCAGTTTGGCACTGGAAATAAATTCGTTGGAAGCACCCCAGACGGTACCCTGTTGTCTATTGTAAAGGAATAAATCGTGACCGAGAATATCCTCCGGCTGTACATCTGCTGCCACTGCAATCATCTTCATAAAAGAGCCTTTGGCAGGAGAAGCGGAATAAAGGGGCAGTAAGTCCTTCTGCGGGTTATATTTATAGCCGTTGTTTATTTCCCTGTTCATGTGAATGGCAAGGTTTGGAATCAGCAGCAGATCCCGGTCAATATTTACCAGTTTAGTTACAAATTTATCACCGTCTTTTACAACGATGCGGCCCGCAACGGAGAGAGGACGGTCCAGCCATGCGCTGTAAATCATGCCGCCGTAGCGCTCTACATTGAGTCTGGTATAGTGATTTTCTATTGTAATTTCAGGGCTTTCTTTTACTTTAAAAGTGGGGGAGTCACTGTGGCTTGCCATGATGCGAAAGCCGCTGACGCCGCCTGCCGGAATGGTAAATGCGATGATGGAAGAGTCATTGCGCGTGACAAAATAGCTGCCGCCGGGGGCAAGGGACCACTTTTCTTCTTCACAAAGTTTCGTAAAACCGTTGGATTCCAGCGTGTCTGCCATGTTCTTTACCGCATGGAAACAGCTGGGGCTCGCGTCTAAAAATGCCAACAAATTTCTGGATATTTCCTGATACATAAAATCCTCCTTATTATTTTCTATTTTTAATCTTAACTTTTGGCCTGCGGTCTGTCAAGGGTGAACTGGCAACGGAATTACAGCAGATTAATGAAACTCATCAATTGTGCTAGTGCCAGAATCTCTGTTTTCCAAAATCCCGAAATTGTTTTCTAAATAGCAAACTTCCTCTAGGATTTTCGAACCATAAGACGCGTCGGCTGTTGGTCTATCTGTGATACATAGGCGGTCATGAGAATATAAAAAATCAATAAAGTGAAAGAAAAAATAAATATTGACTTTAATAAAATTAAATGATATATTTAAATAAATTAAAATCGGGCGATGGGAGGGATGAAAGTGGACTTGATGTTAAGCTGTTGGAAATATGTACAGATGCTGCTCGGTTTCTTTTTCTATGTTGGAATCTTTGCCGTTCTGATATTGCTGGAAAAATATTTGATTAGCAGGAGGAGTAAGGGGGATTGGATTTTGCCGGTCGTGTTGCTGGTGGGGGCGATGGTATTATCTGTAACTACTTTTAGTATGAAATCCTCTCCAGACACGGGACTGGAAGGTGAGCAGGTTTTTGTCGGCGCAGAGGAGGTCGGCAGGATTATCTGGATTAACAGTCGAGAGAAAGGAATCGTTGCGCTGGGCCAGTATGTTGCTGGGGCTGATGAACAATTAGAGTTCATCAATTTAGAGATGGAGAAAGACAAAGTAATCCAAACCAGTTTGCCGATTTCACAGGCAGAGAAAAAAGGTATAGAAGAAGTTTTCTCTTACCAGAAAGGGAAATTTACCGGAAAATCGGTTTCCTACGAGGAATTGGCTGCCATGAAGGAAGCGGATCCCGGTATGAAAGAGAAACTTACCTGGGGCAGCTTTTTACTCGGTATGCGACTCTACGGAGGCCCCGGTCTTATACTGGCAGTCATGTATCTGTGGAGCCTGATTCGCAGAAAAAAAGCAAATTTGCTGATGAAGAGCAAGCTGAAGGACATATAGGGGGGCGAAAAGATGTCAATTAAAATTGTACCTTCCTGGATGGAAGAACTGGAAGATGAAGATGTAACTTTCATCAAGAACTTTGTGCTGAGCAGCGGCTCGCTGAAAGAGATGGCGGCAAGTTATGGGGTGACTTATCCAACTGTCAGGCTGCGTCTTGACCGACTGATTGAGAAAATCGAAATGCATGAAGATACGGAGGCAGAGCCTTATGTAAAGTTGGTAAAAAAGCTGGCGCTGGACGACAGATTGGACTTTGAAACTGCTAAAATTCTGATTCATGCGTATAAGAAAGAAAAGGAGTAAGATGATGGGAATTTTAATGAGTTTTCTAGTGTCTATCGTAGTGCTGGCACTGGTTGCAGCTTTTTTCGTCATTGTTGTGAAACTTTCGGGAAAGGGCAGTCCCTGGCCGGGACTGGCGCCTATTGTTTTGCTGCTGACTTTAATTCTGGGAATAAACATGACGGTTCTGCACAAGTATAGTGGCGAAAAGCTGGAAACTCTGACTGCAAAGCTGAATAACGGTATGACGGCACAGATGATTGCCCGAGTGGACGGAGACATAATCCGCGCCTATGGTCCGATTGAGATCGTAGATGAGAAGGGAATCTTGAGGGAAAGCTATGACCTGGACGCAAAACAGTACGATGATTACCGAGAACCTTACCGCGGTCTTTTTGAAACTATGACAGAGGGAAAGAAAATATTGGCAAGCTGGAGTACAGAGCGAGAAGTGGTCGAAGATATGAGTAAAAGGCTGGTTTTCGTGAAACCGGACGGCATAGATCCCGGAAGTACATGCTTTATCTATGACATAAGGGGAATGTTTTATGGACCGCTGCTATTTCTGGGGTTTCCGCTTCTCATCGTTTATTTGCTGAAACGCCGTCAGGTGCACAAAGGAAAGCGGGCTTCTGAACTGCGCCGTATGGAAATTGAAAATTTATAAAAACAGCAGGCTTTCTGCAAAATATAAGGGGTTTTAGAGCCGGGGCATTTCGCCCCGGTATTTTAATGGAATTTAGAAAATCTGTAAATGCTGTGCGTCCGGCGCATGGACAAATGCTTTTAACCCAAATTACGATTTTCAATAAAATATGTATAACTGGGGTAGCGAATTCTTAACCGAGAAATAGAAAATACAAAAAAAGTGTATAATTGTAGTCAAATTACATCACCAATTGGTGGGACACCTCAGGTGGCAGACAGGATTTGTCTTCGATTTTTTGCCGAAATGTTGCATTTTACGTAAGAATTTGGTGATTTTATAGGATGCCTTATGCAAAATGCAGGCCCCATAAAAGCGCAGAACAAAAGTATTATACACTTTTTCTTGAAAACTGGATTTTAGGTTAAGATGCAGAGCAGGGAACCGGTTGTCGTGTTTATCAAAATATGCTAAAATAAGATAAATTTTAAATTATATCGCAAAAAAACGATGAACAACGTAAAAGAAAAGAACAGCAGAGGAAAACTTTATGGAAAAGAAAAACAAATTGACAGGTACTGTGGGCAGCACAGTCAGCGAATTTAAAGCCTTTATCTTAAAAGGAAATATCATCGATATGGCCGTTGGCGTGATTATCGGAGGTGCTTTCGGAAAAATCGTAACTTCGCTTGTAAATGATATTCTTATGCCGGCACTGGGAGCGATTACGGGCACAATCTCTTTTTCAGATTTAAAGTGGGTGATTAAGGAGGCTGAGCTGGACGCTGCCGGCACTGTTGTAACACCGGAAACAGCCATTCTTTATGGAAGTTTCATACAGAATATCATCGACTTCTTAATTATCGGCGTGTGTATTTTCGCCATGGTGAAGGTTGCGGCAAAGGTGACAGCGGCATTTACAAGGGCAGAGGCAAAAGAAGCCGAAGAAGAGGCGCCGAAGGGACCGACTCAGGAGGAACTTCTGGCGGAAATCAGAGATTTGCTGAAGGAAAAACAGGCGGAAGAGAATTAGTATGGAACAGCTTACAATTTTTGACAATCGCTCCGAAAGCGCGCCCCTTGCCAGTCGTCTCAGACCGGAAACCCTGGACGAGTACGTGGGACAGCAGCATTTAATCGGCAAAGGGAAGATTCTGCGGCAGCTCATCGATAAAGACCAGATTTCTTCGATGATTTTCTGGGGACCGCCGGGCGTGGGGAAGACCACCCTGGCAAGGATTATCGCAAAGAAAACCAAGGCGAGTTTTGTGGAATTCAGCGCAGTGACCAGCGGAATCAAGGAGATTAAAGAAGTCATGGGCCGCGCGGAGGAATCCCGGCGCATGGGCATTCGCACTCTGCTCTTTGCCGATGAAATCCACAGGTTTAATAAAGCGCAGCAGGATGCCTTTCTGCCTTATGTAGAAAAGGGAAGCATTATACTGGTAGGCGCGACTACGGAAAATCCATCCTTTGAAATTAATTCCGCCCTTTTATCCAGATGCAAGGTTTTTGTGATGAAAGCCCTTGGCGAGGAGGATTTGACGGGACTTCTGCACCATGCGGTCATCAGCGAAAAAGGTTTTGGCAGCATGGATTTAGATATCAGCGAGGAGGACCTTTCCGTCATTGCAAGATTTTCTAATGGGGACGCAAGAACCGCTTTGAACACTTTGGAGATGGCGGTGCTCAACGGAGAAATCGATGAAGAGGGCACAGTACATGTGACCGATTCGGTGCTGGCGGAATGTATGAATCGCAGATCGCTGTTATACGATAAAAATGGAGAAGAGCACTATAATCTGATTTCCGCCCTGCACAAATCCATGCGCAACAGTGACCCGGATGCTGCGGTATATTGGCTTTGCAGAATGCTGGACGGCGGAGAGAATCCTCTTTACATCGCCCGCAGACTGGTACGTTTTGCCAGTGAAGATGTGGGCATGGCGGACTCCGGTGCGCTGCAGGTTGCGGTGGCTGCTTATCAGGCATGCCATTTTCTGGGGATGCCCGAATGTGATGTACACCTGACCCATGCCGTGGTATACCTTTCTATGGCGAGCAAATCCAACGCGGTGTATCGTGCCTGTGAAGCCTGCAAAAAGGATGTAAAAAATATGCCCGCCGAGCCGGTGCCGCTGCATCTTTGCAATGCGCCGACTTCCTTGATGAAAGAACTGGACTATGGGAAAGGTTACGAATATGCTCATGATACAGAGGAAAAGCTGACGGCTATGACCTGCCTGCCGGATTCACTGAAAGGAAGGCGATATTATCAGCCGACGGCCCAGGGCAGAGAAAAGCTGGTAAAGGAGCGTCTTTCTCAAATCGAGGAATGGAAGCGGCAGAAGAGGCAGGAGTAGAAACCTGCTTTACTTCCGAAGAAAGGGGCAGTATAATAAAGGAATAGAAGAATACCATACAGGAGGAAAATGGAAATGATACAGACAGAATTGTTAAACGTAAATGGCAATGCCGTACAGGGACTGCGCGTTGTTGCGCCCGGCGGAGAAGGCCATCCCAATATGCTTTTGATTCTTTGCAAAAACGGATATGTGATGTGCGGTTATCTGAATGTTGCGGGCGCTGACGCCTTTGGAGACGCGGCGGCAGTGGTTGGCGGAAGCTGTTTTGAGGAAACGCTGGCGAATCCGGTAAAGGCTGTCACAGCAAAAGCCGCGGAGCTGGGCGTGGAAGTTGGCATGACAGGTGCCGAAGCAGTGGCTAAATTAAACGCATAATTGATAATATCTGACGCCTCTCTAATCATGGTGAGAGGTGTTTTTTATGGATTTTTGCGGCTTTGGGGCGTTTTTACGAGAAAAAGGTTTCAATTCTGCTGTAAATGGTATAAAATAAAAAAGTATGCAAACAATTTTAGATTTTTGGAGGAACAACATGCTTACACTTGAAAATGTGTGCTGGAAACCGGACGGCAGAGATGCGGTTCTCAAGGGAATCAATCTGCAGCTGAAACCGGGGAAGCTGACTGTAGTCACTGGTCCCAACGGAGGCGGAAAGACTTCTCTTGCGAAAGTCATCGCAGGTCTGAATCAGGTGAGCAGCGGCAGAATCAGCCTTGAAAATATAGATATTACAGAAAAGGATATTACAGAAAGAGCTAAACTCGGCATCAGCTATGCTTTTCAGCAGCCGGTCAGATTTAAAGGAATCACTGTACGATCTCTTTTGGATTTGGCGGCAGGAGGAGATGTCGGCGATGAAAATGTCTGTCAGCTGATGGCGAAGGTCGGACTTTGCACCAAAGACTATATCGACAGAGAAATCAACGCGAGTCTTTCCGGCGGTGAAATCAAACGAATTGAAATCGCGTCAGTACTGGCGCGAAAAGACAGCAAGGTGCTGATTTTCGATGAGCCGGAGGCAGGGATTGACCTTTGGAGTTTTACAGGACTCATTGAGACCTTTGAGGCCCTTAAAAAAGAACAGGACAAGGCGCTTTTAGTCATTTCTCATCAGGAGCGCCTTCTTGAGATTGCAGATGAAATCGCGGTGATTGTGGACGGAAAAGTTCGCATTTCAGGGCCGAGTCAGGAAATCATGCCGCAGCTTTTGGCAGGCGAGAAATCCGGCACCTGCCCGATTGGAAAGGAGTGGTAAAGGATGGACAAGCTGACAGAAGAACTATTAAAAGCAGTTTCTGACTATACAGAGGGCGGCTATACAGGCGCTTTCAATATCAGAGAAAACGGCGGCTGCGCAGGCAGACAGTCCACCGATAACATTCAGATTGAGGGCAAGGCTGACGGCAGCGGCATTGATATTTATATCAAAGCAGGAACCAAAGGGGAAACGGTGTTTATTCCTGCCTGTGTGACCCGCGGTAATGTCAGCGACCTTGTATATAACGATTTTCATGTAGGCGAAGACGCCGATGTAGTAATCGTAGCAGGCTGCGGTGTACATACCGATGACGAGGGCGAAGCTGCCCACAACGGTATCCACAGCTTTTATCTGGAAAAAGGCGCAAAAGTTCTCTATGAGGAAAAACATCTGGGAACCGGCGAAGGAACAGGACAGAAAAAAATCAGCCCGGTCACCCATGTGGAACTTGCGGAAGACGCGGTGCTGGAGATGAACACAATACAGCTGGGCGGCGTAGACCATTCCGTCAGAACAACTACGGGAAGCCTTGGAGACAGAGCAAAGCTTCTGATTCACGAAAGCCTGATGACCGACGGAGATGAGTATGTCATGACAGACTTTGATGTGGATATGAACGGCGAGGACAGCGCCATTGATTTGATTTCACGTTCTGTTGCAAAGGGAAACTCCTATCAGGAATATCATTCTAAAATCAAAGGTAATAACCGCTGTACAGGGCACTCCGAATGCGATGCGATTCTTGTAGGTAAAGGCAGAGTCAATGCGGCGCCGGAGCTTTACGCAGGCCACCTGGACGCGGAACTGATTCATGAGGCAGCAATCGGAAAAGTTGCCGGAGAGCAGATTCTGAAGCTGAGAACACTGGGACTTACTGAGGAAGAAGCAGAACAGCAGATTATCGAAGGATTTTTGAGAGCCAATGGTTAAAAAGATAGACGAATCCTTTACCCGGACGCTGGTGGAATGGTATCGCGAAAACCATAGGCAGCTTCCGTGGCGTGAGGATAAAGAGCCGTACCATGTCTGGGTTTCGGAAATCATGCTGCAGCAGACCAGAGTGGAAGCGGTGCGGGACTATTACAAACGTTTTATGGACGCGCTGCCGACGATTTCTGATTTGGCTGCGGCGGAGGAAGAAACCCTGCTGAAACTCTGGCAGGGTTTGGGATATTACAATCGAATCCGAAACATGCATAAAGCCGCCCGGGTTGTGGAAGAGGAACTGGGCGGTGTTTTTCCCTGCGATTATGGTGAGATAAAAACCCTGCCCGGGATTGGTGAATATACGGCAGGCGCTATTGCTTCCATCTGCTTTGATCAGAGGATTGCCGCTGTGGACGGCAATGTGCTGCGTGTGATGAGCCGTTTAAATAACGATGATACGGATATTTTAAATACCGGGCTGAAAAAGCGGATTACTGCTTATCTATCTGAACTCTATCCGGAAAGGGATTGTGGGGATTTTACCCAGGGCCTCATTGAACTGGGGGCTTTGGTGTGCGGTCCTGCAGGCGCGCCGAAATGTGAAATCTGCCCGGTTGCTGCTTACTGCAGGGCGAAAGAAGCGGGCACAGCGATGGCCCTTCCTGTGAAAGCAAAGAAGAAGGCGCGAAAGCAGGTGGAAATGACGGTATTTATCCTGCAGGCGGCAGGGAGAACGGCCGTCTGTAAGCGAGGCAAAACAGGTCTTTTAGCGGGACTTTATCAGTTTCCCAATGTAGAGGAAAAGTTGACGGCAGCCCAAGCGATTGCGCAGGTCGAAGAGTGGGGCTGCGCGCCCAAGAACCTTTTGCGCAGCATTGAATATTGCCATGTGTTTACTCATGTGGAGTGGCAGATGACAGGTTATTTTATTGCAGTGGAAAAAATGCCGAAAATTTTCCAGTGGGTAAGCAATGAACAACTGGATGAAGAAATCCCATTACCGACAGCTTTTGGATATTTTCTGAAGTAGAGCGGGAAAGTTATTCTTTTAAAAAATATAAAAAATATACTAGAATTTTGTAAGGTTTTGCGGTATTATAGAGAACATGTGCAGCATATCAGAATGCACAAGCATCTGATATGCTTGTTTTTATTGCGTTAAGTTAATTTGTTTAACAAAGGATTCAGTCAATGGGACGAAGAATTATACATTACTGATACTGGTTCTGGTAATTGGAGGATTTATCGACTTTAACTCAAAACTTCTCGGAATTCTTGCGCTGCCGGAGATGAAACATTTGTATACCTGCAGTACATTTTTCTTCAGCGTTATCATTATGGCAATTTTGACCGTCATCGGCAGAGAAAAAATAACCATAAGAGAAATTGGCTATGGGGCGCTGGTGGGAATTCCTAATATTGGGATTACTTATGGAATCGTAGGGGCTGCGGCGAAATTGCCCGCCTATATCGTATTTCCGGTATACAGCGGAGCCGTGATTCTCCTTGTAAATGGCATTGGCGGGCTGCTGCTGAAAGAAAAACTGTCCAGAAGGGAGTTCCTTGCCACAGGGATGATTGCTGCCGCGTTAGCGCTTTTAAATATTTAATCAAATAGAAGTTGAGATACAAAAAAGGTGTGCGGGACAGGCAATCTATCAGGCACACTTTTTAATGAATGCACTAATCTCTGAACGTGGAAACTGAAATTTCGGTTTCCGCTTCTTTTGCTTTTGCAGCTTTTTTCATCGGGCTTTCAATAGGGGTAAATGTTCCATCTTCGTTTGGTGTAAATACGAAGTGTTCCTTTAAGAAGATGATATCGTCTCTGTAGACGGAGTCAAGTTCCGCAAGGACTGCCGCACGGCATACGATTTCGGCTCCGGCTTCCTTTGCCAAAGTTTCCAGTGCGTTGAGCGACTCCCCATTCTTTGCAGAGATTGTTTGGCACTTCTCTGCACTAAATTTCGTTATACAGGTTTTTCCGCTGTACATAAACCCTTTTCTCTGATAAAAAATGTCGAAACTTACGATTTTGTAAGGGGATTGTAAGCGGCAGCAATGGAAAGAAAAACAGATGGGCTATATAATGTAGGTACAAAGGGGGATTGGTAAAGATGAGAAATCACAGCAAGCTGGCCTCTGGCGCACTGACGGTCAATTTAATCAGCGGGTTATTGGGACTTTGTTATCTGATTGTCCTTGGGGTAAAGCAATTGGAGCCGGCAGCGTTTCCGCTGCTGGGCATTCTGGCAGCAGTCATGGCAGTTTCCACCCTCGTTATGATACTGGCGCTGCCGAAGAAAAAATAGGGGAAAATAGAAAACAACCGGTATGGCAGGCAACCACCTCTGCAGCCGGTTGTTTTCTGTCTGTGTGCGGTTATTTTACCTTTTCGTCCATCAGCAGGATGGCAGCCTTTTCGATGAGACAGCCCTGGGAAAAAGGGGAAAGCTTGCGATACAGGTACAAAAGTTCTGTGACATCGGTGTTATGGGCGTCGGACAGAGCGACGCTTCTTGCAAACTTTTCGTAGTTCCGTTCCATGAGCAGATCCACCGGCACCTGGTAGATTCGCGCCAGCCGCACAAGCAAATCTGTGCGCATATTTTTAGTCCCGCTTTCCAGTATTCCGTAAGTCGTACGAGAAATATGTAAAAGGGCGGCTACGTCTTCCTGCGTGTAGTCATAATAATCCCTGAGATACCTTAAATTATTTGCTATACACTGCTGCATTTTCTTGTCCATGTGGTATAGTCCTCCTACAAAATCTAAAAAAGTGTTACATAATAATAGAGTCTGCAGCAAGATAGAAAAGTTTCAAATTTTGACTTTTTTAGACAAATTTTTTGATTCTTTTTATTGTAGAGCCAATCTTTGGACATAAAGACCGAAAAAACCGCCGGACGAGACGTCAGACGGTTTTTCTTCAGTTTTATTGGTAATTAAGGTGTTATTTCATGAATTTCTTCAAAAGAACCGGCGTAATAATGGTAGTAACGATGACCACCAGCACGATTGGCGAGAACAGCTGACCGCTGAGGAGGCCCATGTTGTAGCCCTTTTGCGCAACGATCAGTGCGACTTCACCTCTGGATACCATGCCGATACCGATATGGAAGGAATCGCTGGTGCTGAACTTGCAGATTTTTGCGCCCAGTCCGCAGCCGAGAATCTTTGTGATTACAGCAACGATAAGGAGCAGTACGGAGAAAATAAGCATGGATGTTGTCATACCGGAAAGTTCTGTCTTGATTCCGATACTTGCGAAGAATACCGGGGAAAAGAACAGATAGCTTGGAACGGTAAGTTTCCTTGCAATGTAGGATTTTATTTCAAAGGTGGACATTAAGAGTCCCAGCAGATATGCACCGGTGATATCCGCAATACCGAAGTACTGTTCAGTAATAAACGCGATGAGCAGCATAAGGGCCATTACATAGATGCAGACTCTGCGTTTGTCTTTTAAATCGTCAACTTTTGGTCTTGCGGCCTTAAGAATAACAGCAAGGACAGCCATCAGCACGATATACAGCGCGATTTTGATTAAAATAGAAATAATGCTTACTGATGGGTCCTTCAGGCTGGACACGATGGTCAAAATGATGATACCGATGATATCGTCAAGAACTGCAGCGCCCAGAATAGCATTGCCGACAGGACCGTTCAGCTTGCCCATTTCACGGAGTGCTTCTACTGTAATACTTACAGAAGTCGCAGTCAGAATAACGCCCATGAAGACGCATTTTAAGACTTCGTTAAAATCGGATGCGTCCACATGGAAATAGAAATAGTAGCAGGTAGCGCCGCCAATGAGCGGCAGAATAACGCCCATGGAAGCGATACACAGCATAGAAACGCTGTTCTTTTTAATCTCATTGATGTCTGTATCAAGACCTGCCATAAACATCAGCAAAATGACACCGATTTCTGCAGTTTCCGCAAGGAAATTGGTCTCAGTTACAACCCCGAGGACTGACGGGCCCAAAATGACACCGGCAACCAGTGCGCCCACAACCTGGGGCATGTTAACCTTTTCTGAAAGGCCGCCCAGAAACTTCGTTGACAAAATGATAATGGCAACGGCCAAAAGGAAGTAGTAGCTAGTCATAATAAATACCTCAATCATTCTATAAAAATTTTCACTAGACTACTCTATCACCAACTGGGCATTTTGTAAATGGAACTTTTTGCTTAAAAGGAAAAAACTTAAGTTTCAAAAGAAAAATCAGGAAAATTTTTGAAAAAAACAGAAATAATATCTGAAAATTCTTTGACAAGTGGTAAAAGTTGTAGTAAAATATAGGTGAAAATAATCTGAGAATCTCGGAATTAGTTTCTAAGATTATAGTTAATACTATGCGCCAGAAATATAAGCAAAGAAAAAACATTGGGCTGGTCCCAATGTTTTTTTGCAAAGAAACAGGTTTAAGTATGAAACCTATATGAACTCCATCAGTACAGAAAAGAGGCATCGGATGAAATCGGTTTTGATTACGGGCGGCTCCAGAGGCATCGGCGCCGCTATGGTAAAAGAGTTTACAGCGAAGGGCTATAAAGTTGCCTTCCTTTACAAAGAGAGAGATGATAAAGCGCGCGAAATCAGCGCGGAGACAGGTGCTGTGGGCATTCGCTGTGACGTGTCTGACGGCAGGCAGGTATCTGAAAGCGTGCGCGCGGCCCGGATGTATCTGGAAGTTCCATATTTTGATGTGCTGGTATGCAATGCGGGCATCAGCATCACCGGGCTTTTCACAGAGACAACACAGCGCCAGTGGAAAGAGATTATGGATACTAACCTCTATGGGACAATTGCAGTAACCGGTGAAGTACTTCCGACCATGATAGAACGGCAGCGGGGAAGCATCGTGATGGTGTCCTCTGTTTGGGGGCAGACCGGCGGTTCCTGCGAAGTGGCGTATTCCACCACCAAAGCAGCTGTTATCGGCTTTGTAAAGAGTCTTGCAAAAGAGGTAGCGCCTTCCGGCATCAGAGTCAACTGCATTGCGCCGGGAGTGATCGATACCGATATGAGCCGCATTTGCGGGGAGGATACCCTGCAGGCGCTGATAGAGGAAATCCCTATGGGAAAAATTGGTGATGCCGATGAAGTTGCAAAGGCCGCGGTATTTTTAGCCTCCGAGGAAGCTTCCTATATAACAGGACAGGTTCTGGCTGTCAATGGAGGGTTTTACATCTGAAAAAGACTGTGATATACTAGGAGAAGATTGAGAAATGGAGGGGTTAGCCAGATTATGACAATCATTTCGGGAATTTTTAAAAGTATTGGAGAATTTTTTTCCGGAATCCTGCAGACGATTCAGGAAGTTTTCGTCTCTGACTACGGCTTTGAACTGGTTTATACCGCTGTAGCCAGGTGGGTATTTATTGCCCTTGCGATTTTTATTTTAATGCGGGCTATACGTTCGCTTCTCAAGTCCAAAAATCCATCGGAAGTTTGGGCTTATCTGCATTTGAGCACAGGGGAAAACCTTCCCATTACTCATTGGGAGAATGTAATCGGAAGAGCAAAAAGCTGCGATATCAACATTGAAGATCCCCGTGTTTCCAGAAACCATGGAACCCTTACCCGTGACCCTAAGGGGAACTGGACTTATCGTGATTTGGGTTCCAAAAATGGCGCTTATGTCAATGAACGGCGTGTCAGAAAGGACCAGCGGGTCAAAGTGCGCCCAGGCGATGTTATCAGCGTGGGCATGACGCAGTGTACATTGTTTCCAATCAGCCTTGAGGAGCGTCACAACAATATAAAGATGAGAAAATCGGATACAGTGATTCCGCTGCCTTGGCCGTCCATGTTTGCATTGACTATTTTTCAGGTAATGACGGTAATTCAGCTAAAGATAGCTTTGGGAGAGAACTATCTTCATTCTATCACACTGGCATTCGGAGGAATCTGCATTCTTATGTGGGTCTATGTCATTTTACTTCGCTCCATGAAAAGAAAAGGTTTTGAGATGGAAATTATCGCATTTTTCCTGTCTACCCTGAGTCTTTCGGTGACAGCCGCGAAATTTCCAGAAGCAGTTTTTAAGCAGTTTATTGCAGTTGCTATGGGGCTTGCCTTGTTTTTCTTTATGTGTGCTTATCTTCGGAATCTGACGAGAACAGAAGCCATTCAGAAACTGATGTACATAGGCGCGGCAGGGCTGCTGCTGTTTAACTTAGTTTTCGCGACTGACCGGTTTGGCGCTGCCAACTGGGTAGAAATCGGCGGATTTTCTTTCCAGCCATCGGAACTGATTAAGCTGGCTTTCATCTGGGTAGGCGCGGCCTCTTTGGACAGACTCTTTGAAAAAAAGAATTCTATCATATTCATGCTGTTTTCCGGCTTCTGTTTCTGCTGTCTGGCATTGATGGGAGACTTTGGAACGGCCATTATATTCTTCGTTACGTTCCTGGTGATTTCTTTCCTGCGAAGCGGAGATTTCACCAAACTGATTCTGCTGGTGGGCGTAGCCTTTGTCGGTGGTCTCATGGTACTGAAGTTTAAAGCATACATAGCGGAGCGTTTTTCGGTATGGGGACATGCCTGGGAGTTCGCGGATGGACTTGGCATGCAGCAGACCAGAACTATGTCGGCAGCGGCAAGCGGCGGTTTTGTCGGCGTTGGCGCAGGAAAAGGCTGGCTGTCCAGCGTTTTTGCCGCGGACACGGACCTTGTGTTCGGTATGCTGGTAGAAGAGTGGGGCTTGATTATTGCAGTTCTCGCAGTGGTTTCTATCATCACACTGTCTCTCTTTGCGGTGCGTTCCATTTTGGCGGGCAGATCCACCTATTACACCATTGCGGCCTGTGCGGCCACTTCCATGTTCCTGTTCCAGACGGTGCTCAACGTTTTCGGCGCGGTGGATTTACTGCCGATGACCGGTGTAACCTTCCCGTTTGTTTCCAATGGAGGAACCAGTATGATTGGTTCCTGGGGGATGCTGGCATTCCTTAAAGCGGCGGATACCAGGCAGAACGCCAGCATTGCAATCAGTCTGACGGACAAAGGCCTTAAGGCGGAGACGGAAGAGGAGGATATGATATGAAGAAATTAGAGCAAAGAGGTATCATTTGCCTGGCTCTTGCGGCGGCGCTTTTTCTGGGCATGTGCATTTTCGTATTCAAATTTGTGACGGACGGCGATGAATGGGCGACTTTCTATGCCAATCAGCACGTGTATTACGAGGGCAGGCTTGCCATCGGCAGGGTCTATGACGCAAACGATACCCTTCTTGTAGAGAATACAAAAAAAGGAATGAAGTATAACGATGACGAGTTGACTCGCAGAGCGACTCTTCATGCGGTGGGAGACATGGACGGCAATATTGCCACAGCGGCCCAGAGTGCTTTTCGGGATAAAATCGTAGGCTACAGCCTGCTGACCGGAACCTACAGCATTACAGGGACAGGCAATGACCTGAAACTTTCCATCGACGCGGATGTGTCAAAGGCGGCATACAATGCGCTGAACGGGAGAAACGGCACAGTAGGGGTATATAACTACGAGACAGGAGAGATTATCTGCATGGTAAGTTCTCCGGGATTCGACCCTGCCAATCCGCCGGAAATCTCTGCTGATGACACTTCAGGGGTATATCTGAACAAGTTCCTGTCCTCTAACCTGATACCGGGTTCCATCTTTAAGCTGGTGACCTGCGCTGCTGCCATCGAAAATGTCAGTGGTCTTGAGGATTGGAGTTACACCTGCAGCGGCGTCAGCTATATCAGAGATGAGGCCATCACCTGTACGCAGGCTCACGGCACGGTGGATTTTGAAGGCGCGCTGGCAAAATCCTGCAACTGCGCCTTTGCGGACCTGTCCCAGAGAATCGGCGGAACTGTCATGGCAAGCTATACGAAAAAGCTGGGCCTGATGGAGTCTTATGATATCGACGGCATTCACAATGTCAAGGGTTCTTTTGAGTTTCCGAAAAATGATGATTTGAGCCTGGCATGGGCGGGAATCGGTCAGTATAACGATGAACTGAATCCTTGCTCCATGCTGGTTTATATGAGCGCTATCGCAAGAGACGGCGTCGGTACTGTACCGAAAATCCTCTATACCAATTTCCCGTCGGGGGAAGATACAGAGAGAATGATTGATGAGACCACAGCGGATAAGCTGCGCTCCATGATGAAGAATAACGTTGTGTCCAATTATGGTGAAAACAATTTTCCGGGTCTTGATATTTACGCAAAATCCGGCACTGCCGAGATGTACGGTAGTGAGCCCAACGCATGGTTTACAGGTTTTATAAAGAACGAAGGACATCCATATGCCTTTATTGTCTGCGTGGAAAACGGCGGGTACGGCAGCAGTGTTGCCGGTCCTGTAGCCAATCAGGTGCTGCAGGCTGCTGTGAATAGAGACTAATATCTATAGAATGACCGACCTTTGCAATCGGTCATTTTTTTTGTAACGGACATAGCCAGGTACGGCAGGCGCATTGGCGTGCAATGTGCCAAATTGAAATGCTTTTTTTGAAATTCTTGCGCCGTGACCGATGAAAACGCCAATTTTGGAATACTTTTTTGAGTTTCTTGCGCCGTGACCGATGAAAACACCAATTTCGGAATACTTTTTTGAAATTCTTGCGCCGTGATATTAGTGTGTGCCAATATGATAAAATTTTTCAGGGAATGTGGCGCAGAAAAATGAGGAGTTTTAAAAGAAATTAGATTTAGAAATTTCTCGGCGCAATAATTCTAAAAAATCAAGTCAGGATTGGCGTTTTTTTGAGGGTAAACGCAATAATTTACAAAATAATAATCGAAGTTGGCGGCGAACCGGTACGGGAGCCTCTGATCCAAGACTGGGCAGGCGCATTGACAACCGCGTAATGCATTGTTACAATTTGTTAAGAATATTGTAAGAAACGCCATGGGCGCTTTGTAATAATTCAGGACTATTCTATAGTTGTAAGCGAAAGGAGTTAAGGTTTGATGAATATTTTGGTATGTGACGACGATAAAGAAATTGCGGGGGCCATTGAGATTTATCTGAGAAACGAGGGGTATACGGTGTTCAAGGCTTATGATGGGGTGGAGGCGTTGAACTTTGCCAGAAACCAGCAGCTTCATCTGATTATTATGGATGTGATGATGCCGAAGATGGATGGGGTGCAGGCAACCATGAAAATCAGACAGGAAAAGAATATTCCGATTATCATGCTTTCTGCAAAGTCGGAGGATTATGACAAGATTACGGGATTAAATGTCGGCGCTGACGACTATATCACCAAACCTTTTAACCCACTGGAGCTGATTGCCAGAGTCAAATCTCAGCTGAGAAGATATGTGGACCTTGGGAGTATGGAGAAAAAGAGCGGGGTTTACAAAACAGGGGGACTTGAAGTGGACGACGATGAAAAAGCGGTGCGTGTAGATGGGGAATACGTGACCGTGACGCCGACGGAGTTCGGTATTTTAAAACTTCTGACCGAGAATGCGGGAAAGGTGTTTTCTATGGAGCAGATTTATGAAAACGTTTGGAATGAGCCTGCCTACAATCCGGAAAATACCGTTGCGGTTCACATCAGAAGAATCAGGGAAAAAATAGAAATTAATCCTAAAAATCCAAAGTACTTAAAGGTGGTGTGGGGCATTGGATACAAAATTGAAAAGTTATAGAACATTGACGTACAGCATCAGTTCTGTGATTGCGGTGATAGCCGCAGAGGCTGCTGTCTTAGTAGGCTGCATGCTGGCGCTGGTTTACCATATTAAATATGGGCTGTATGCTGAAACAACGGGAGCAGATGGCGAGACATACTGGCAGCATGTTGAAATTCGCGGCGGAGATGAGCATATATCTGCATTGTGGATGATTGAAATCGGCGTGGTAATCATAGCCCTTGCGGCAATTATCGTGTCCCTTGTCAAGGTGGGCAGAAAAGATGCGACAGGAAGTGTGGTACTCAACTGGTTTGACAAAATATTTACCGATGTACAGGTTCTGGTCGGTGCTCTTGCCTTCTGCGGCATCGCATTGATGAGCATGCCTCATGTTGACTGGCTTTGCGGCAGCGACTGGTATCAGGAATATGCGCTGGGTCTCTTAAACAAAGAGCAGATGGAGCAGTTCAGCAGTGATATTTACTTTTACAATTCAGAGTTTGAGCCCAGATGGCTGGAGTTGCTCTTCTGTATTGTGGCGAATCTCTTTCTGATGAGTGTATTTCTTATCCTGCTGCAGTCCCTTGTCAAAAAGCTGAAGACCAGGGCTTTCTGGCGGCATACCATTATCGGAAAGGTGGTCTGTTACATTGCGGACGCCATTGGTGCCAGCGACGAGGTGTTCTGGAAAGTCATGGTTACGGCCATCGTGGCAGTGCTGCTTTCCGCGACGTGGCTGGGAATGATACCGGTACTGATTTTCATCTTTATCTTTATTCCGAAATGGGTGAAGAAGTACTGCGCAGTCAAGGAAGGCATCAACCAGATTAAACGAGGCAATTTGGACTACAAGATTCCTGTTGCTGAGGCGGGAGAACTTGACAGGCTCGCTATGAGCGTCAACGAAATTTCCGATGCGATGAATATCGCGGTGATGGATAAACTAAAGAATCAGAAAATGAAGATTGACCTGATTTCCAACGTGTCTCACGATTTGAGAACGCCGCTGACCTCCATGGTGTCCTATGTGGATTTGTTGAAGACAGAGGGTCTTGACAGCGAAAACGCGTCGATGTATCTTGAGATTATCGACGAAAAAACCAGAAGACTTCGCAAACTGACGGAGGATCTCTTTGAGGCGGCGAAGGCTTCCAGCGGAAATATTCCGGTGGATATCAACAGGATAGAAATGACTTCCATTGTTAATCAGGCCATGGCGGAAATGGAAGAACGCCTGTCTGAAAATAACCTTGATGTGATTTTTACCAATAAAGCGGAATCTATCTTTGTAATGGCAGACGGTCAGCTTCTCTGGAGAGTCATTGAGAATCTCCTGACTAACGTGAGCAAATACGCCCTTCCTGCAAGCAGAGTCTATATTGATATTTCGGAAGAAAACGATATGATTTGTCTGGATGTAAAGAATATGTCTAAAGACCGGCTGAATATCAGTGCCGATGAACTGATGGAACGGTTTAAACGGGGTGATGAGTCCAGAAATACGGAAGGAAGCGGTCTGGGCCTTGCAATTGCAAAGGATTTGACCAATCTGATGAACGGTGCATTTGAACTTACTATTGACGGTGACTTGTTCAAGGTAAGGGTTGCTCTTGTGAAAGCAGTATAAGGGAAAATTTTTTCACAATTTAATCACTATACTAATTGAGCCAAGTGTTATATAATTAGTGTAGTGATTTTTTTGATGGAGACGAATGAATGAAACAATATTATGCGGCGGATTTGAAAGGACAATCCGAAATTACAGATTTTTTTATGGTGAAGAGTGCCGGTATCAAGGTCGGCGCCAATAAGAAACAGTATTTTGACGTGGTTCTGGGAGACAGAAGCGGCGAGGTAAACGGCAAGAAGTGGGAGATTCTGGACGGCGAGCAGGAACTTTTAGCAAATATGAAAGAAGGCGATCTGATCAAGGTCAGAGGGCAGGTTACCGAATGGCAGGGACAGAGTCAGCTTAGAATCAGCAGGATCAGAGCGGCTAATGCGGAGGATCATCTTGAAATTTCCGAGTATATCAAGGCTGCGCCGGAGGACTCAGAGGAGATGTATGACTACATTTATTCTGTGGCGGAGTCTATGGAGGATAGCGACCTGCGTGCCCTTTGCACCAAGGTGCTTTCCGATAACAAGGAAAAGCTCATGTACTATCCGGCTGCGTCGAAGAACCACCATGCGGAATACGGAGGGCTTTTGTATCATGTAAAGAGAATGCTGATGACCGGCCTTAGGGTTTGTGAGGTCTATACTAATCTGAACAGGGATTTAGTGGCGGCAGGTGTGATGCTCCACGATATCGAAAAACTCAACGAGATTCTTTCCAACGAGTACGGCGTATCGCCGGGATATTCCTTTGAAGGCCAGATGCTGGGTCATTTGGTACAGGGCGTAAAGTTTTTGGATCGAACCTGCAGAGAGCTTGGTTTCAGCGAGGAAAAGACCATCATGCTGGAGCATATGATTTTATCTCATCACTATGAGCCGGAGTTTGGAAGTCCGAAGAAACCGCTGTTTCCTGAGGCGGAGGTGCTGCATTATCTGGATATTCTAGATGCCAGAATGTTTGATATGGAAGATGCCCTTAAAGGCGTTGCGCCGGGCGAATTTTCCGATAGAATCTGGACCCTTGATAATCGCAGAATTTATAAATGGACAGAGGATGGAGGAATGCAGAAGTGATTAAATTCGATAAAGACGTGTTGGGAGCGTTGCAAACACTGGAAAAAGAGGGATTTGAGACCTATGCCGCAGGGGAGTGCGTCAGAGACCGGATTATGGGAGAGAAGGTGTACGACTGGGATTTGATTACCAGAGCGTCTCTTTCTGATTTGCAGAGAATTTTCCCGGCGTGTCAGGTGCTGGATACTGAGAAATCATCGGTCAGGCTGGATTTTACCTATGAGGTGCCGGCAAAAGAGGAAGGTGAAGCTGCCACCATTGACGGCTGTATTGCAGATGTCAGAACCTTTGAGGGAACCGTAGAAGAGGCGCTGAAGGAGCTGGTATTTACGGTCAATGCCATTGCGGATAATCCGGAACGAAGCTTAGTGGATCCTTATGGCGGCAGAGAGGATATCCGGGCAAAGCTGATTCGGACGGCGGATGCAAGCGAGCAGGTTTTTGAAAAAGAACCGATTCGCATGTTGGAAGCGGTCAGACTTGCGGCAGAACTGAATTTTGACCTGCACAAAAGTATCTTTGACGCAATCGGACTGAAGTGGAGGAACTTGCTGGCTCAGGTGGACGGCGGTGATGTGACTGGCGTACGTGAGGAGTTTGAAAGTCTTCTGGTATCAGACCACGCAGGAAAGGGACTGAAAATGCTGACCGGCACCGGCCTTATGGCGGTGGTTCTGGGTGAAGATATTGCAGGCAAAATGTCCATGTCCGACACCAATGCCTTTAAGACTGTCTGTGATAATATTGACAAGACGAAGCCTGTGAGAACCAGAAGGCTGGGACTTGTTTACACAGCAATCAGCAAGAAGCGTGCGCTTCCGGCCATTGAACGGCTTCAGTTTGACAAGAAGACAGAGGAACATCTGAAAGACGGCGTAGAGCGTATTATCGATATTAACTTCCTCAATACTGATATGGAGTTCAAGAAGTTCCTGTTTCGATATGGAAACGAACGCTATAACTATCTGCATAATCTGTCTAAGGCTATGCGCATCGTTTATGATCAGCCGAGCCTGAAAATCGAATCCAGAAACTACATGATGAAGAAGATTATTTCCGGAAATGAACCGGTATTTGTAGAAGATTTGGTTATTGATGCCAACGATATAATGGAAGCCGGCATCACCGATTCCGCAGAAAAAGCGGCAGAACTTCTGGAGCAGGTGGCTGCTCTGGTACATAAGAATCCTGTCAACAATCACAGAGATGTCCTGCTGAAATATGCGAAGAAATATTCGAAGAATAAACTGGCGGCGAAAACCAGATACGTTAAGTGGGTAAAATAATGGAAGAAAAGCAGGGTGTTATCACTGAAATTATTTTTCATAATGAGGACAACGGATATACCATTGCTGTGATGGAGACTGATGACGAATATTTTACGGTGGTCGGAAGTCTTCCTTCCTGCGTGGCGGGCTTTCAGTATAAGCTTCGGGGCACCTTTAAAGTGCATCCCACTTACGGGGAACAGTTTGCTTTTTCTGAGTTTGAAGAGGTTCTGCCCACGGGGATTGCCGGCATTGAGGGCTTTCTGGCTTCTGGTGTGATTAAGGGAATCGGTCCAAAGATGGCATCTGCCATCGTAGCAAAGTTCGGTGAAGATACTTTTGAAGTGATGGAGAAAGAACCCCACAGGCTGACTCTTGTCAGCGGCATTGGTCCGAAAAAGGCAGAATCTATCGCGGAAGCTTTTGCGGCGCACAGGGAATTCGCGGAAGTTTCCATGTTTTTTCAGGAATATGGCATTTCTGCAGAGTATGCGCTGAAACTTTACAAGATTTACGGGACGGACGCTGTGGAACTGATCAGTGAAAATCCGTACAGACTTGTGGAAGAGGTGTACGGAATCGGCTTTCACAAGGCGGACAATATCGCCGCGAAGATGGGCACTCCGCCGGAAAGTCCCTTCCGGATCAGAAGCGGAATCAAATACGGCCTCAGCTATTTTGCCGGAGAAGGAAATACCTATATGCCGCAGGAAGAACTCTGCGAAAGGGTTTCTCAGCTTCTCGATGTGTCCAGGCAGCTGGTCTATGAGAATATGGTGGACATGGCTTTTGAGGGAGAAATACAGTTGGATACCCTGAAAGGCCAGACCGTTGTATATCTGTACGTCTATTATCTGGCGGAACAGCGGGTCTGCCGCAATCTGGCAGCGATTGAAAATGCAGGGCTAAAGCCGCTTTCCGTAGATATTGACAGCATGATTGCCATGACCCAGCGGCAGACGGGCATTGCGCTTTCTGAGCAGCAGGTGAACGCGGTGAAGAGTTCTCTGACCTGTGGAATTTCTGTCATTACAGGCGGTCCCGGCACAGGAAAGACCACTATTATCAATACCCTGATTAATATCTTTGAGCAGAGTCAGTTCAAGGTAGCCATTGCAGCGCCTACGGGCAGAGCGGCTAAGAGAATTACCGAAACCAGCGGGCATTACGCTTCTACGGTGCACCGTCTTTTGGAATATTATTATTCTTCAGAAGAGGACATCATGCGTTTTGGAAAAAACAGCGAGGATCCGCTGAAATACGATGTAGTCATTGTAGATGAGGCTTCTATGATTGATTTGCTCCTGATGCAGGGTCTGACCGAGGCGATTAAACCGGGTACACGTCTGATTATGGTAGGGGATTACGATCAGCTGCCGTCTGTGGGAGCGGGCAATGTACTTAGGGATATCATAGAGAGCGAATATGTTCATACTGTCAAGCTGAAAGAGATTTTCCGTCAGGCGCAGGAGAGCATGATTGTCGTCAACGCGCACAGAATTAACGAGGGAGAGTATCCTTTTGTCAACAGCAAGGACAAGGACTTTTTCTTTATGGAGCGGACATCTGAAAAACAGATGGTGGATCTCATGGTGCAGCTTGTGACAAAACGCCTTGCCGCTTACTATGAGGGAATTGTGCCGGTACGCGATATTCAGATTTTAACACCGGTCCGCAAAGGGACGCTGGGCTGCGTTGCGCTGAATAAAGTGCTGCAGGAAGCGCTGAATCCACCGCGGGAGGATTTAGCGGAAAAGAAATTCGGCGACAGAGTCTTTCGTGAAAATGATAAGGTGATGCAGATTCGCAACAACTACGAAATCGGCTGGAAAAAGCGGCGGGACTTTTCGGAAGGACAGGGTGTATTCAACGGGGATGTAGGATTTATCGAGAAAATTGACAAGGAATATAATCAGATTACCGTCATCTTTGACGAGGATAAATATGTGACCTATGAATTCGCGCAGCTTGATGAACTGGAGCTGGCTTACGCCATTACGGTGCACAAAAGCCAGGGCAGCGAGTTTCCCATTGTCGTGATGCCGATTTCATGGTTTCCGCCGGTGCTGGCGACCAGAAATCTCTTGTATACGGCGGTGACCCGCGGTAAGCAGGTGGTTGTTTTGGTAGGCGGTGAGCAGAAGATGAATGCCATGATTGATAACAATCGGATAAAAATGCGATACTCAGGTCTCCGCTGCAGACTGGAAGAACTGCTGGAGGTGGGACTGGGGTGAATAGAACTCTGGGGCTTAGGTTGAGGAAAGCGCTGGGGTCCGGGTTGGATTGGATTTTGGGACACGAGTCGAAGGAAACGCTGGGACATGTGCTGAGGTATAGGCTGCGTCCGGAGCTCGGGCAGGGGCTGAAGGCAGTTCTGTCCGGAGGGCTGGATTTACTCTATCCGCCGGCGCTATACTGTATCTGCTGCGGCAATATCATTGATGAAACCAGAACTTATCACCTTTGCGACCACTGTATGGCGCACATCCGATGGGATGGGCAGCCGCTGCGCAAAGTTATGCCGGTGGTTGCCGGCGGTGGAGATGAGCTTGCTGGAGGTGAGGCGGGGTTTGCTGGCACTGCGGCAGGAATCGATTGTGCGGCGGCAGGCTCTGGCAGCACTGCGGCGGAGGAAGGCAGTGCCGCAGATGGGTTCGGCGGCAGGGTGCCGTTTCTTTCCCTGTGCTGCACCCAGTATGGTCTTTATGAACGGAGGCTGATTTTTTCTCTGAAATACAATGGGAAGAAATACATCGCAAGGGATCTTGCGCAGATTATGGCAGATCGTCTGGCGCTTGCACGCCTTGCCTTCGATGTGATTGTGCCTGTACCCATGTTCTCCGCAAAAGAGCGGCAGCGGGGATTTAACCATGCCGCACTGATAGGCAGGTATCTTGCCAGGCTGGAGGGAAAGCCCTGTCTTGCAGATGCGCTTTTGCGGACTGAAAACACGCAGCCCATGCGGGGCCTCAGCCCTACAGAAAGAAAATTAAATGTAAAAGGAAAATTTGCATATAACAAAAAATATGGTACACTGTTAGAAGGAAAGAAAGTTTTGCTGCTGGATGATTTTTATACGACGGGCAGCACCGCGGCTGCCTGCTATGAGGCGCTGCTTTCTGCACAGCCGGAAATCGTATACTTTCTGGCATTCGCGGCGAAATAAAAAAATAATAGACGGCATTGCAGTTGTCTGGGTCTGTGGTTGAAAATCCAAGCCAGTTACGGGCAAAGGGATCCACGTAAGCTGATCCGCAAGGCGGCAGTGATCATGGCGTAGCTTAGATGTAAGTCCTCGGGAAAATCCCGGTAAAGGCAAGTGTGGGGGCAAAGACCAGGTCAGCCAGACAACTGCAATGCCGTTTTTGTGTGGTTTCGTATGGCTTTGGATGCTTTCAGATTTTTCGATGGGGAGCGCCGGATGCAGGTGGGGCTGGTTCACTGAGACTGCTGAGGCTGCTGAGGCGGAGAATTGAAGTCTGGGACAGTGCTGGCCTGCTGACTCTGCCGTTGCCAAAAGTGACGGAGGATTGAGGTTTGGTCCGCTGCTGTTGCCAAATTTTGATTGTTATTTCTGATTTGGCAACAAACAGTCTGAATAGCAGGGGCAATATGTCCTCAAACATTGCTAAAGTTGACTAAAAATCGCGATTCTGTCAATTTTGTCAACGTTTTCAGGTAAAAACGTTGACAGGATTGACACTTTTTTTGTTTTTTGTCAACTTTGGCAAAAAAACTGCGATAATCGGGCAGATTTATATCTGAAATTCGGTCAAAAGTTGACAAAATCAGCAAAAAAACGAGAATTTGTCAACATTGCTTTTGCCAAGCATTGCGCAGACACAACAGTTCCAGAGAGAGCAGTATCCAGCCGCATCGATGCCGGAATGAACATGGCACAGCCGGACAAAACAGCGCGCAGACAGCACCTTCCAGCTGTATGGATAGTTCCGACGCAGCTGTACAAGGCGGCGCACTGTTGTCGGCACCTGCTGGCGCAGAAATAATTCCGAGAAAAAAGTCGTCCTTTGCAATAAAAAGATATATAATTTTTCAGAAAAGTATGGTATAATAGCTTTAAAGAAAATCACCTTTGCTTTCGGCGTTTCTGCTGAAAGGCCGAACTCAGAGGAGTGGCTAAGGAGGTCATCAAATGAAGGTAAACATCACAGGTAAGAATTTTAACACTTACAAGCATTTACAGGACACATTGGAGAAGAAATTTGACAAACTGGGAAAATATTTTTCTGATGACATTACTGTAAACGTGGTATTATCTCAGGAGAGAGGCAAAGACAAGATTGAGGCGACGATTAACGCCAAAGGTGCAGTATTCAGAAGCGAAGAGGCTTCGGATGACATTTATGAAGCAATCGATAAGGTTGTGGATAAGCTGTCCAGTCAGATGGCGAGATTTAAAGGCAAGCTGCAGAAACGGTATAATGATAATAAATCCGTAAGATTTGAAAGCCTGCCGGAACTTCCGGAGGAAGTAGAAGAAGTAAAGGTTGTAAAGACCAAGAAATTTGAACTTTCCCCGATGTCGGTGGAAGAGGCAATTCTGGAAATGGAAATGCTGCAGCATAATTTCTTCGTGTTCCTCGATATGGAGACTGACAGCGTCAATGTAGTCTATATCAGAAAGGATGGAAATTACGGCGTTTTGGAGACGACTTATTAACAGGTTTAGTATTTTCGGGCTGTCCATTAGGGCAGTCCTTTTTTTGAATTTTTTTGTAGAAAAAAGTTGTTAAGATTTTGTGACATTACTATGGTTTTTCTGCCATTGCCCTTGAATTTTTATATTAGATACGGTAAAATTGTAATAGCTGTATATAAGGGGAAGACATATGGAGAATTTTTTTAATAATATCATTTCAAGTATTGGAATTAACGATATTTTGGACATTTTAATCGTGTCCTTTTTAGCCTATAAAGTAATTGGCTTTATCAGGGATTCCAGAGCGCAGCAGCTGATTAAGGGACTGTTCGTGTTATTTGCGGCATTTTTCTTGTCAGATGTGCTGGATTTGTATGCGCTGAATTGGATTTTAAGGGGAACCATGAGCATCGGTATTATCGCGCTGGTCGTGGTATTTCAGCCGGAACTTCGCAGAGCTCTTGAGTATGTGGGAAGAAGCAAGATTGTAAAAGCGCCTTTCAGTCAGCTGGACAAAGAAAAAGCCAAGGATATCACCGACGAATTCGTCAAGGCGGTGGATTCCTTTTCTGCGACTAAGACCGGCGCATTGATTATATTGGAAAGAGAAACAGCACTTGTAGATATCGCAGAGACCGGAACGGAAGTCAATGCCGACATTTCCGCCCAGCTTTTGGGGAATATCTTTTACGAGGGCGCGCCGCTTCACGATGGAGCTGTGATTATCCGTGCGGATAGAATTTATGCTGCGGGGTGCGTACTTCCTTTGACGGAGAACAAGAATTTGAATAAAAGTCTGGGAACCAGACACAGAGCCGGTATCGGAATTACAGAACATTCCGATGCGATTTCCATTATCGTCAGCGAGGAGACCGGTATCATTTCCATGGCGGTAGACGGTAAACTGACCAGATTTTTAGATACCAAGACCGTTGAGAAGACCCTTTTGAATCTGTATTTAAACGGTGAGAGAGAGTCCGACGGCAAATTGAAAAAGATGATAGGCAAGCTGGGGAGGAATAAAGATGCTAGATAATAAAAAGTTTAATATCGTCCTCTCTGTGCTCATAGCAATCGGAATCTGGGCATATGTTATTGGGGAAACTAACCCGACCGATACGAAGACTTATCGGGACATTCCGATTCAGTTCCTTGGAGAGGAGTCACTGGATGAAAATGGCCTTGCTGTTTTGGATGTCAGTGCGGAGTCGCTGCATGTGACAGTGACGGGAACCAGAGCCAATGTAAACAGGCTTCGCCCCGGCGATATTACAGCTTCTGTGAATTTGGAGGAGGCAGCCAAGGGTGAAAACCAGCTGCGGGTCAATATCAGAGTACCGGATAATATAGAACTTGAAGACAAGAGTTTAAATAAAGTCACTGTTACAGTCGAAGCTAAAATCGAAAAAGAAATTGACGTTCTTCCGCAGTACGAGGGAGTTTTCAGCACGGATCAGGAACCGATTACAGTAGAGCTGAGCCGCAGTAAGGTTACGGTAACCGGCGCTCAGTCACTGGTAGAACAGGTGGATCATGCCAGCGCGCTGGTACAGGAAGGCGAAGTAACCGATAAGCTGAAAACTATTGCCTGCAGGCTGGAGCCTGTAAATAAAGGCGGCGAAGTGGTAGAACGGGTCAAACTTTCCGCAGGATCGGTGCAGGTAACTACGGAACTGGGTACGGCAAAGACTGTGCCTCTTAAGGTGCCGGTTGTGGATTTATCTGACGGCACTTTAGAAAAGTCTGTCTCCGCGCCGAAGACCATCACAATCAAAGGAAAGAGCAGCGTTTTGGAGTCCATCGAGTCTGTTACAGCTGAGGCTATTGATTTGACCGATGTTACAGAGGATACTACGGTGAAAATCGTGCCGGTGCTGCCTGCTGATGTACAGGTTTCGGGAAGATCTGCGGAATCTTTAACGGCAGAGATTAAAGTGGAAACACTTAGCACCAAGACCTTCACTTTTGACAGCGATGAAGTTGAGCTTCTGAATCTGGCGGCGGATTTGCAAGGAAAAATTACAGAAATTGACCGTCTGGTCATTGTTTTGACAGGCAAGAAGGAAGAACTTGCTGCAATCCAAAAAGAAGATATCGCGCTGCATATAAATTTGAAAGACCAAAAAGAAGGCAGTCACCAGGTTACTGTGGAAGTGGTATGCGAAAAGGACTGCGCCAGAATTGAAGTGACGCCAAAGAAAGTGCAAGTTGAAATTGAGAATAAGGAATAGAGGTTATTTATGGGAAGACTATTTGGAACAGACGGTGTCAGAGGCATCGCCAATTCAGAACTGACGCCGGAGCTGGCGTTTAATCTGGGAAAAGCAGGTGCGCATGTCCTGCGAAAGGAAAACAAAAGACCGGTTATCGTAATCGGTAAGGATACAAGAATTTCCGGTGATATGCTGGAAGATGCGCTGACTGCGGGTATTTTGGCAGTAGGCGGAAATGTGATTAAGGTCGGCGTCATTCCTACGCCGGCGGTTGCATATTTAGTAAAATATTATCATGCAGACGCGGGTATTGTGATTTCCGCTTCGCATAATCCTTTTGAGTATAACGGAATCAAGTTCTTCAACGGCGAAGGTTTCAAACTGGACGATGCCATCGAAGAAAAGATAGAAGATATTATTATCAGAGGCATCGATACCAACAGCCATAAGACCGGCGATGAGCTGGGAAGATGTTTGGACGCAGGCGAGGACGCCGCGGAACTTTACTGTAAGTTCCTGCTGTCTACCATAGACATCAGACTGGAAGGTATGAAGGTGGTGCTGGACTGTGCTAACGGCGCGGCATTTAAAACAGCGCCGGCGGTTTATCGCGCCTTGGGTGCAGAGGTAGTTACCATTGGCTGTGAGCCTGATGGTCTTAATATCAATGACAAGATTGGCTCGACCCATCCCGAAAAACTGCAGCAGACAGTTGTGGCAGAACATGCAGATATCGGTCTTGCCTATGATGGAGATGCCGACAGGCTTATCGTTGTGGACGAGAAGGGTATGGTAATCGATGGGGATAAGACGATTTGTATCTGTGCAAAGATGCTCAAAGCGGCGGGACAGCTTGCCGAAAATAAAGTGACTGCAACGGTAATGAGCAATATCGGCTTTCATAAGTATATCAAGGATGTTGTGGGGGCAGAGGTAGAAGTGACCGGTGTAGGTGACAGATACGTACTGGAATCCATGCGGGAAACCGGCTGCATTTTGGGCGGCGAGCAATCCGGTCATATTATTTTCCTGAATCACACCACCACAGGGGACGGAACCCTTTCCTCTCTGCAGTTTGTAAAGGCAGTCGCAGCCTCAAGCAAGAAGCCGTCTGAGCTTTCAGCAGAGATTGAGATTTTTCCGCAGGTTCTTGAAAATGCAAAAGTAAGCAACGAAAACAAAAAAGCTTATTTGACTGACGAAGAAGTGCAGCAGGCCATTTCCGCCATCGAAAAGGAGATGGAAGGAAGCGGCAGAGTTCTGATCAGGCCGTCGGGCACAGAACCGCTGGTTCGCGTCATGATTGAGGGCAGCGATATAGAGAGAATTCATCAGCTGGCAACGGAGCTGGCAGATTTAATCAGCAGGAAATTCAGCTAGAGAAAAAGGAATTGAGAGATAAGAGAGGTATAACTTATGTGTGGAATCGTAGGATATGTTGGGGCAGATAACGCCAGAGATATTATCATTGACGGATTAAAAAAATTAGAATACAGAGGATATGACTCCGCAGGAATTGCGCTGCTGGCAGATGGTAAACTGATCGTCAGAAAAAAAGAGGGCAAAATTGCTAACCTGGAAAAAGCCATTGCCGGAGAGAATCTTTTTGGTACAACAGGAATCGGACATACCAGATGGGCAACCCATGGCGCTCCGTCTGATTTCAATGCGCACCCTCATATAAACAGCGACAGCTCAATCGCCATCGTCCATAACGGAATCATAGAAAACTATGTAGAATTAAAGGAGTGGCTTACCAGGGAGCACGGCATCACCTTCAGAACTGAGACAGATTCAGAGGTCATCGCACATCTTCTGGGCGTTTTAAAAAAGACAACCTTGGAGGACGCAGTCTTTGAAGCAGTAAAGATGATGAGAGGCGCCTATGCCATCGTAGCGGTGGCGAAGGATGAGCCGAACAAAATCGTGGCGTATAGAAAAGACGCGCCGCTGATTGCGGGACTTGGGAAAGGCTGCAACTTCATCGCTTCGGATATTCCGGCGCTGTTAAAATATTTGAACAAAATCTATCTGATTGAAAATAACGAGATGGTCATCTGTACACCGGAACAGATTCAGATTCTGAATCAGGACAGAAAGCCTGTTAAACGCGATGTGCTGCAGGTGACATGGAGTCTTGAGGATGCAGAGAAAGATGGTTATGAGCATTTTATGCTCAAGGAAATTCATGAGCAGCCGAAGGCCATCAGAGAGACTTTGACAAGACGTCTTGACGAAAGCGGCAGAGTAAAACTGGACGGTATTTCTCTGACGCTGGAAGACTTGAAAAAGTTCAACAAAATTTACATTGTTGCCTGCGGTACGGCGTATCATGCCGGTCTTGTAGGAAAATATGCCATTGAGAAGATGGCAAGAATTCCGGTGGAAGTAGATGTTGCGTCGGAATTCAGATACAGAGATCCTTTTGTGGATGAGAATACTTTGTTCATCGCAATCAGTCAGTCAGGCGAGACGCTGGATACCCTGGCGGCCCTTCGTGAAGCAAAGGCGAAAGGCGCGAGAATTCTGTCCGTCGTCAATGTGGTGGGAAGCTCTGTAGCAAGAGAATCCGACGATGTGTTCTACACCTGGGCGGGACCTGAAATCGCAGTGGCATCGACCAAGGCCTATACAACCCAGATGGTCTGCATGTATCTCATTGCCCTTTACATGGGTGATTTGAAAGGAACCATTACAGAGGAATACTATCAGGCAATGCTGGAAGAACTTCTGGCGGTACCGGAAAAAGTGGAGCGGGTGATTGAAAATGCCGCCGAAATAGAAAAGCTTGCCAAGGTGCTTTATAATAGAAATCAGGTATTCTTTATCGGTCGTGGTATGGATTCAGCGGTAGCCTATGAAGGCTCTTTGAAGCTGAAAGAAATTTCCTATATCAACTCTTTTGCTATTGCGGCAGGAGAGCTGAAACACGGTACTATTGCGCTGATGGAGCCTGAGACTATTGTTATTGCTTTGGCGACTCAGGACGCGCTCTTTGAGAAGATGTTCTCCAACATTGTAGAGGTCAAGGCAAGACTTGCTCATGTGGTTTCCATCGCCAAGGAAGGCATGAACCAGATTGAAAAGCAGAGCAATGAAGTCATCTATATTCCGCCTTGCGCAGATGAAGTTTCACCGCTTCTGTCCGTGATTCCGCTGCAGCTTTTCGCTTACTATGTGGCAAGAGAAAAAGGCGAGGACATTGATAAGCCGAGAAATTTGGCAAAGAGCGTTACTGTAGAATAAAGGAACTACCCGATGAAGCATATTTATTTGAAATTACTGGTGATTCTCGCAATCATCTCACTGTTTATGGCGTGTACAGGCTTTGGAAACAAAGTCAAAGTAAAGGTTGTTCTGCTGAATATAAATGCGCTGCAGACAGGCAGTATAGAGAAGATTTTGCTGGAGCAGACTGCGGATATTTCCGGCAGTGGCAGAACAGAGCTTTACGCAAAAGCCCTGAAATGTCTCCGGGAGAAGAATTTGCCAGCAGATATGGAGGCTGGTACAGCTTTTAAGAATCAGTATAAAATCAACTATATCAGCGAGTCTTGCGGCGAGGTCACTGTTGACTTTTCCAGCCGAAATCTGACGGGAACGGAGACGGAAGAAAGACTTTTAATCGCGCAGATTGTAGGAACCCTGACTGGCTCATTTGAAGAGGTGGAGCGCGTTTTCTTCACCGTGGACGGTGAGACGGCAGAAACGCTGATGGGACATGTCTCCATCGCATACAGTTTTGCATCGCCGCTGGAAGCAGCAGTATAAATACATAAAGGAAAAGGAATATTAATCATGGAAAATTACGATATCAGAGATATTGCACTGGCACCTTCCGGTCATCAGAAAATCGAATGGGTCAGAAATAATATGCCGCTGCTTCGCGGTATGGAAGAAGAATTTTTAAAGACCAAACCTTTTGAGGGAATCAAGATTTCTCTCTCTGTGCATTTAGAGGCAAAGACTGCGTATCTTTGTAAGGTTCTGGCAGCAGGCGGCGCCCAGATGTCCGTCACAGGCAGCAACGTCCTTTCGACGCAGGATGACGTGGCAGCGGCCCTTGCAGACAGCGGCATGAAGGTCTTTGCATACCACGGGGCAACGCAGAAGGAATATGACAGACATATTGAGATGTGTCTTGCCCATAAAGCTAACATCATCATCGATGACGGCGGTGATCTGGTCGGTATGCTGCACACGAAGCGCCCGGATTTGGCGGAAGAAGTCTGGGGTGGCTGTGAAGAGACCACTACCGGCGTAATTCGTTTGAAAGCCATGGAAAAAGAAGGTATTTTAAAATTCCCGATGGTTGCGGTAAACGATGCGGACTGCAAGCATTTGTTTGACAATCGCTACGGAACCGGACAGTCTGTATGGGACAGCATTATGAGAAATACCAATCTGATTGTTGCGGCGAAGACTGTGGTGGTTGTAGGCTACGGCTGGTGCAGCAGAGGGATTGCAATGCGCGCAAACGCGCTGGGGGCAAAGGTGATTGTTACAGAGGTAAATCCGGTTAAAGCCATCGAAGCGAAGATGGACGGCTTTGATGTGATGACCATGGAAAAGGCGGCTCCTTATGGCGATATCTTTGTATCGGCGACAGGCTGCTGCAAGACGATTACTGTGGATCACATGATGACGATGAAGGACAGAGCTATTTTGACCAATGCGGGCCATTTTGATTGCGAAGTGGATATGAAAGGCCTTGAAGAGGCTGCGACAGAAAAGAAAGAAACCCGCAGGAACATCATGGGTTACAAGCTGCCAAACGGAAAGTGGGTCAATGTCATCGGCGAGGGTCGTCTTGTGAACATTGCAGCGGCTGACGGTCACCCTGCGGAAATCATGGATATGAGCTTTGCGGTGCAGGCCCTTTCTGCCATGTACATCAAGGATCATTACAAAGAGCTGGGCAGAGGTGTCATCGATGTCAGCGCTGAAATTGACGACGTGGTCGCAAGAAGAAAGCTTGCAGCCTGGGATATCGAAATTGACACGCTGACAGAGGAACAGGAGCAGTATCTTGCCAGCTGGAATGTATAAGAAATCGGCTGCGAAACGGCGTGTGAATATGAAAATTCATTGAAGGAAGTGATGATAAATGTCTAAGGAAATGTCTTATGAGGCAATCAAAAAACAGGCAGCAGATGCAGTTACGGAGCTTTTAGAGGTCTGCAGACTGAAAAGGGGCGATATTTTTGTAATCGGCTGTTCATCCAGTGAAATTAAGGGAGAGCGGATTGGAAAGGGATCGGATTTCAATGCCGCTAAAGCTGTTTATGACGGTGTACACCCAATTCTGGCTGAGCGCGGCATCTATCTGGCGGCGCAGTGCTGTGAGCATCTGAACCGGGCAGTCATTGTGGAAAGAAGCGCATTGCTTCCGGGCACAGAGATTGTCAATGTGGTGCCCCAGACCCATGCAGGCGGCTCCTTTGCTATGGCGGTCTATGAAAATGCTGCTGATCCGGTAGCAGTGGAGGAAATCAAGGCTGACGCGGGGATGGATATCGGCGATACGCTTATCGGCATGCAGCTCGCGCGTGTTGCGGTGCCTGTTCGCATTTCCGTGAAGAAGATTGGCGAGGCTCATGTGGTATGCGCAAGAACCCGTCCAAAATTTATCGGCGGCAGCCGCGCTGTCTATGACGACGTGCTGTCCGGCGGTGATGTGCAGCGATAATAAGCAGTGATAATAAGCAGCAGCTGAAGAGAGGAAAAATAAGAAAAATCTTTTGGTATAGTTTGACATAGACAAGGAACAAAAACGCCGGTTTCATCATACTGTAAAGTAAAATCTATGAAAGAAGCAGGTGAATATTATGTCAAACAATTGTGGATTATTCAACAACGAAGGTGGAATCGATACTAGCTTATTGTTCTTCTTCTTACTGTTAGTAATCATTTTCTGCAACTGCGGAAACTAAAATTACCTATTAGAAAAGGGCTCCTTTGGGAGCCCTTTTAGCATGGCGTTTTTTGAGTTTGTTGGACTGAGTTATCTCCATTTAATCTGGTAGTATCCGTTGCCGGAACCATATTTGGTAACTTTGATGTAGTAGGTGCCTTTCTGCAGGTAATTCATCGTGACACCGTTGATTGTGGTGTAAAGTTTTAATCCTCCGGAGTAGGAGTCAACAGTGCTTCCGTTATAGTATTCTGCAGAACCCATAGACTTGGAGCCGCTGTAAACGGTCACTCTGATGCCGCCGGAACCGCCTGATTTAGTTAATACATTTAAATTTACTGCCTGATTGCTGTTTACTTTAATTTTGTACCAGTCTGCAGAGGTTTTAGACTGGGTTGCGGTAATCAATCCTTTTTTCGTGCCGCCCTTGTAGATGCTCTTTGCTGTTGAACGGGAACTGCCGCTGCTTTCAGAAACCTTTGTCTGCTTTACCTTAACGCTGTAGCAGGAGTCAGTAGCAGCAGAAACAGCCACATAATAAGTTCCCTTTGGAACTGCAGCATATGTAGTATAACCGATTGCGGAGTTTACTGTCGTAACACCACTAATGGTCTTGCTTTTTTTTGAATTCATTAATTTTACTTTGTAAGATGAATTGCTGCCATCGCCCCAAGGGAAATTGATGGTTAAATGTCTTGAACCGGCTGTAGTAATTTTATAGTAACGATAGCCAGTACCTGCTACAGAAGCGAAAAACTCTTTATTTGATTTCAGAGTGGTACTGCTGGTAGTTGACTTTGCTGGTGCATAGGTTACAGTGAAAGCACTCTGTGTACTGCCATAAACGGACTGGAATACCAGATAGTAAGTACCAGCATTCTTAACCTGTACGGAGAACGTTTGTGAATCTGCGGTTGTTTCAGCGGCATTAATACGACGCGCGTCAATATAGGATGTGGCATCCAGGCTGTCGTAGAGATAAACGTTGGTATCTCCAACCGATAAAATATCGAAGATAAAGTTACCAGCTTTCGGAATTTCTACTGCGTAGTATATTCCCGGGTTTGTATATTCAGTAGTGGTATAAGCATTTAGGTCTTCACTGGCAACGGTATTTAAGTTCTGCGCAGTAAGAGGGGTAATTGTAGTCCCATCGTCTGCAGCCTTGAACTTAGCAGCATCTTTAAAAGGAGTTCCCTGCAGTGTAATGTTATCCTGAGGAAGCGTTACAGTCTCCGCAAATACGTTCTCTGCTCCGGCAAATACTGTGGATAAAACCAAAGCAAGCGCGAGAGTGAGCGTGATTAATTTTGATTTTCTCATTGCTGTGTCCTTTCATTATTTAATTAAATTTTCTGTAAAAATTATACCCTTTACAGCGGAAAAAAGCAATATTTATAAGATGAAATACATACATAAGTTAATTGCAGATTGACAGAAAATCGGACAGAATTCATACAAAAAACTGTTGGTTTCTGTAAAAAATGGAGACTGCCCATCCCGCTCAACCGAATGGTTAAACAGGGCGGCAGTCTCCGCGGGTGAGTCTAAAACCTTTTATCTGAAATAAGGCAGTTCCGGAGTTGCATAGTAAATGTAGATGTATTTAATATTATAGTAGTCGATTGCACTGACATTGCCGGTGCCGATTTCCTGCAGAAGGATATAGTTGACACCGACACCGATTAGATAGCCGTAGCGATCTTCAATATTGCCGGAGCCTACCAGCTGCTCGATGCGCATGTACTTTCCGATTTGGGTTCGGAGAAAACCGTTTAAATACTGCAGATTTTCATAGTCGATGGTTTCCTGATAGCCTGGCGGCAGAAGGGGATTATTTGGAACCTGAAACTGCGGAGCTTCTGGAAGAATACTTGGCGGAATAACACCGCTGCTGCTTGGTGTCTGCGTGTTTCCTGTTACAGAAGATGAAGTAACTCTTCCGGCATCAGCATTGGCATTTGTGAAAAGCGCCGGAGGGTCCGGCTGACCGGGAATGGTTTCAATAACACCTTCAGGGGTAGGTATAATGGAAGGCGTCTGTGTTTCCGCACCCCTCTGATTCATCGCTTGCGTGCCAGGCATTGGTACAGTTGAAGCAACGATGCCGGAGTAGGAAGGAAAATTTGAAGTGTCCGGCATTGCCTGCGGTGGATTTGTCTGACTGGTACAGTTTGTCATTTGAGGGTAAGTAATAATTGGGGCGGGAACGAAGCTGATATTTGAATTATCTGCAGGTGTGGCCTGCAGGGAGACATTACCGCCGCCATTTTTTGCGTTACATGGTGTTGCCATATGAAGTACCTCGCTTTTAATTTTTTAACTTGAAAATATCGATTCCGATTGGTTGTCATTAGGTGTTGGCATAATAAGAAGTAGGAAGATAAAAACAGTGATCGCCGATTCGGTTATGAATCACACCTACATTTGTAGGAAAATAGGTAGGACAGATTGGACTGTACGGGTTGTGAAAAAACAAAGAACCGTCTACGCCGGGAAGTCTGCCGCCTCCCATCGCCCAGTCTACAATATCATAGTGTTCCTGTGTAGGTGTCATGTTATAAATGTTCTGTCTGTTATATGTGCCGCCGATGGATTCGCGCAGGCAGACAAATTGTCCCTGCTGCAGAATAATGGCGCGAATATCGCCGCCGTTGCTGACGCGGGCAAATTCCCCATAGTCGATTGTAGCTCGGTTCATAATCACTGTTGCCACAGCGCGCATACCATCTTCCCCTTCCCCTCCTGCCTCGCACTGAATCAGGCGGGCGAAAAGTTCTCGTGTGTCATAAGCCATGGGTTCACCTCGGGGTTAAAAAGTTTCACTAATAACATATGCACCACGGATAAAATGTGGTATACTATAAGCAGAAATTTGTCGAAAGACTTTATGGAAGGGAGATAAAGGTATGGTGATTGGAAGCATATTTATGATTTTGATAATTCCGCTGATTTTAATCTTTGCATTCGGAATTCCGATTCTGCTGGCAGTTTTAGTATATCGAGACGCCAATAAGAGAATGGACTGTTCCCCGTGGCTGTGGGCGCTGGTTGCAGCCCTGGTACCGAGTTTTATCGGTGTGATTGTATATTTAATTGT
This sequence comes from Emergencia sp., assembly GCA_022767345.1. Taxonomy (GTDB): domain Bacteria; phylum Bacillota; class Clostridia; order Peptostreptococcales; family Anaerovoracaceae; genus Senimuribacter. The sequence goes on along the minus strand of JALEOD010000045.1, from coordinate 47,863 downwards.
TCGCAGAGACTATCCGCTGAAGCCGGAGTACCGCATCTATGAAGCAGGCAGTCAAGGTCAGCAGTATCACTATGAACAGGGAAATCAGGAATATCCGCAGGTGCAGAAAGGTATGCCTACCTGGGCAAAAGCCTTGATTATTATCGGGCTGGTTATCTTTGCAATCTGTATTATCGGTCTGATTATAAGTGTAATCAATTATATTATAGGTTATAATGCCAGCTACCACTATCACAATAATTTCAATTACGGTTTTTAAAGACATTTAAAATATTTGTATAAAAAAATTTCAGGACGACTACTTGGTCGTCCTGAATATTAGTTTTTTGAGAGCGCTCCACTTGAAAGGAATCAGCGGATAGAGATAGGAGTGGCCGCTGAGAGTTTTTGTAAAGGCAACTTGCAAAATTCCGAGAAGCAGGGCGCAGACAAGTCCGGGTACGCCCCATAGCATAGCGCCGATGAGCATGAGCATTCTAACGAACTTTGCACCGTAGGAAAGCTCGATGCTGGGCTGCGTAAAGGAAGCAAGGGAAACCACCGCCATCATGAGAATGGTCTGAGGAATAAACCAGCCGGACTCTACGGAAAACTCTCCCAGAATCAACGCACCAATGACAGAAAGTGACATTCCCAGAGAATCCGGCGTGTTAAGAGATGCAAGGCGAAGGCCATCGATGGCAAGTTCCAGTAAGATAAACTGCCAGAAGACCGATAGGGCGTAAGGGTCTTTGGGCGTGATAAAATCCATGGATCCCGGCGGCGGAATATCTCCCTCCACGATGAGCAGATAAATAGGTGTCAAAAGCATGATGACAAGCATATTAAAAATCCGCAGCAGCCGCAGGTAGTTGCCTGTAATCAAAGGAAAATAATAGTCGTCTACATCTTGTATAAAATCAAAAATCCCTACAGGAATCAAAACCACCGTCGGAGAATTGTCGATTACCAAAGCGATTTTTCCCTCTGTCAGATGGGCCGAAATGATATCGGGCCGCTGGGTGTAGCGAACCTTTGGAAAAGGGTTCAGCCGCCATCTGCGTTTTCCTCCGTTGAGTTTTGTAATCAGTTGTTCTACAATAGTCTGATCGCCGATGGAGACGCTGTCCAGTACAATTTCGGAAAGCCCTTTACCGATGCGTTTAACAAGATCGATATCGGCACTGCCTTTCATATAGCAGAGCGCCACATCGGTGCGGGATTTTTCACCGACCGTAAACTTTTCAAAGATCAGCCGGTTGTCTCGAATGCGGCGCCGGATCAATCCCAGATTACTCATGAAATTTTCTGTAAAGCCGTCCTTGGGACCGCGCAGCGTTTTTTCTTTTTCAGGCTCTTCCACGCTGCGCTGGGGATAACTTCTCGTGTCGGCAACAATAATTTTATCGAAGCCGTCCAGAATAATGGGGGAAAGGCCGGAGTAAAGAAATTGTACGGCTGTATCAATATCGGTTTCGATGGAACTGTTAATATAAGGAAAAAGCTCCGCCACAAATTGGTCGGTATTTTCCATTTTTTCCATACGTTCCTCGGGAATTGCAAGAAGAAAGTTGAACAGCAGCTGCAGTTTTTCACTGTCGGAAAGGCCATCAACAAAGTAGAGCCTGCCGGCTCTTCCGCCAATCACGATTTGTCTTTCCACAAGGTCAAAGGCTTCGCCAAGGGGCAGCTGACCGGTAAGATGTTCTAAGAAATAAGGGTATTTATTTTCACTCATAAAACCTCCTCATTTTTTGTATTCTGTTTGGTATGCGTAGTGCAATGAAAGTATAATTATTTTGCCAAAAACCTTGAAATTCATACGCCGGAAAGTATATAATAATATGGATTATATATTATCGTCAGAAAAACCAAAATGGAGGATTTTGTAGTGGATTATCATAAATTGGCGGACCTTTTATTTCCGCATATTACAAAGACAACAGAAGAAATAGAAACCCAGTATCCGAAGAGAAATCTGCCGGAGGGGGCAAAGGTGACCAGGCTTGGACCGAGCCCGACAGGTTTTATTCATCTGGGAAATCTTTATGGTGCATTTGTGGACGAGCGTCTTGCCCACCAGAGCGGCGGCGTATTTTATCTTAGAATAGAAGATACCGATGACAAGCGTTATGTAGAGGGCGCGGTGGAAACCATCATTAACTCGCTGCGGTTCTTTGGCATCAATTTTGATGAAGGGGCAGGCCTTGATGGCGAAACCGGTGATTACGGCAGCTATACCCAGAGTCAGCGAGGAGAGATTTATCAGTGCTTTGCAAAGAAGCTGGTTGCAGAAGGCAAGGCGTATCCTTGTTTCCTCACCGAAGAAGAAATTGCGGAGATTCGTGCAGGGCAGGAAGCAGAGAAGGCCAATCCGGGTATCTACGGTGCCTATGCAAAGAACAGAGACCTTTCTATGGAGGAAATCGAGGCAAATCTGGCTGCGGGCAAATCCTATGTCATCAGACTGCGCTCCGGCGGAAATCCGCAGGCAACTGAGGAGAATGTAAGAAAGATAAAAGTGGAGGATGCTGTCAGAGGCGTTTTGGAAATGCCGGAAAACTTCCAGGATGTAGTCATCTTAAAAGCAACAGGAATTCCGACCTATCACTTTGCCCATGTGGTGGACGACCATCTGATGCGCACCACCCATGTAGTGCGCGGCGCGGAGTGGCTGCCGTCACTGCCGATTCATGTGGAACTCTTTGAAAAACTGGGATGGCAGCCGCCTGTTTACTGCCATACAGCACAGCTGATGAAGTTAGATGAAGAGGGCAACAAGAGAAAGCTCTCAAAGAGAAAAGACCCAGAGCTTTCGCTGGATTACTATAGAAATCAGGGCTATCACCCTGCGGCAGTCAGAGAATACCTGCTGACCATTTTGAACTCCAACTTCGAGGAGTGGAGAATGGAACATCAGGAGGCGGATATCGACGAGTTTACATTTACCACCGAAAAGATGAGCAATTCTGGCGCGCTCTTTGATTTGAACAAGCTGAACGATATCAGTAAGGACGTGCTGCTTCGCATTCCGGCCAACAAATTGTATGACTTCCTAAAGGGCTGGGCTGAGGAATTTAAGCCGGAAATCCTGCACATCTTTGAGAATAGGGAATACTTGGAAAGAATTTTGGATTTGGGAAGAAGTGACAGTAAGCCTAGAAAAGACCTGATTTACGCCCAGCAGATTGTAGAGTTTATCAGCTACTTCTTCGACGATATGTTCAAAATCGAAGACGCGATGCCGGCAGAGGTGCCGGCAGAGGATATTCCGGCAATTCTCGCAGGATACTTAAAAAACTATGACCACGCCGATGATCAGAGCCAGTGGTTTGCCAAAATCAGAACTATGGCGACCGAAATGGGCTATGCGGCAAAACCGAAGGATTTCAAGAAACATCCTGAGGAATATAAAGGTCACGTAGGCCATGTCAGCACGGTCATCAGAATTGCGCTGATGGGACGGGCACAGTCTCCGGATGTATGGGAAATTCAGCAGATTCTGGGAGAAGAAAAGACCAGAGAAAGAATTGCGAATTACAAATAGACGATGTAATGAAGGGATGGAGAACGCTGGGGCTGCCCGGAGATGGCATCGTAGATATCCTCAACGTGAAATGTCACTCAGGTATGATTTTCTCGCTGCTGAGCCGGGAGGGCTTTTTCTCCGCATACCATATGAACAAGCAGCACTGGATTTCTATCGCGCTTTCCGGCGGCGTGCCTGAAAGCGAAATTCGTGTGCTTCTCGACGCAAGCTATGAGATGACAGCGCCACCTATAAAATAAAATATAAAACACCGCAGTTTCGGATGGAATTGCGGTGTTTTTTTCTGATTATGATGTTGGCAATAGGTCGGTGTACCGATATTCTAAAAGAAACATACCGGAAAAAGGGAAAAGTAACAGTACAGATTGTCTCTGTAGGCAGACTGAATAAAATGCATGGCGCTTCTGTGAATTCTTTAGTATAATAAATAGAAAGAATTCAACCGGGAGGATGGACCATGAAAAAGATAGCCGTAGTTGCGAGGGAAAAAGCCTTTGCACAGACAATCGAGGAGGATCTGAATCAATATTTTGCCGATTATGCGCAGATTCACTCCTATTCATTGCAGGAGATTGAAAGACTGACGCAGCTGGAAGAGGAATGCGTCGTCATGTCTGCGCTGACAACCTTTCAGGCTGTACAGCCAAAAATGAAGGAGTCAGCCTCTATTCAGGTTCTCAGCTTTGCACTTGGAAAGGAGAATCTGGTGCCGCTTTATCAGGTGCCTACCGATCAGTAAGGCAAAAGGCATCAAGGTCGAAAACCTGTCTATTGCAGATATTGTTCGCCTGGAAGAGGAAGAAGCAGCAAATTAGCGGGTTGAGAAAGCAGATGTTACAAAAGAGGATCTGCAGATATTAAATTTTGATTATGGACTTACAGATTTGAGTCGGTTTACGATTGAAAACTGTATAAAAAATAGAAACAGTTTTGGCGGCACATCCGTTTCTGATGTGAAACGCCAGATTGAAAATGCAAGAGAGTTTTTGAAGGAGGAATAGATATGGCCAGTTTATGGGGCGGAAGATTTGCAAAAGAAATGGATGATATTGTAAAACAGTTTAATGCATCCATCGGATTTGACCAGAGAATGTACAATGAGGATATTGACGGCAGTATTGCCCATGTGACTATGCTGGGAGAGCAGGGCATCGTATCTGCGGAAGAGGCAAAGCAGATTATAGCAGGACTGGAAACCATTCGTGAAAAAATTAAAAGCGGCGAAATCGTATTCAATGTAGACGATGAAGATATTCACATGGGCATTGAAAGCAGGCTGATTGCAGAAATCGGCGATGTGGGCAAGAAGCTGCACACCGCAAGAAGCAGAAATGACCAGTGCCAGATTGACGGCAGACTCTATCTGAAAAAAGAAATCAGAGAGATTGTCAACAGACTGTGCTACCTGGAAGAAGTGATCCTGGAAAAAGCAGAAAAGTATGCAGACAGCATTACAGTAGGCTTTACACACATTCAGCATGCACAGCCAATTACCATCGGATTCATCTTTATGGCATATTTCCAGATGTTCAGAAGAGACATCGACAGACTGATGGATACTTACGAAAGAATGAATCTTTCTCCACTGGGTGCATGCGCCATGGCAGGTACCACACTGCCGACTAACCGTCACAGAACTGCAGAACTCCTTGGCTTTGCAGCACCGACTGAAAATGCTATGGACAGCGTCAGCGACAGAGATTACAGCCTGGAATTTTTAAGCGATGCGGCTATCTCTATGATGCATATTTCCAGATGGGCAGAAGAATTTGTATGGTGGAACTCCCAGGAATTCGGTTTTATCGATATCGACGACAGCTACTGCACCGGAAGCAGCATTATGCCGCAGAAGAAGAATCCGGATATGGCAGAGCTTCTGAGAGGTAAAACCGGCAGAGTATATGGAGATCTGATGCAGCTTCTGACCGTGATGAAGGGAACACCGCTGGCATATAATAAAGACTTCCAGGAAGACAAGGAAAGTCTCTTTGATGCTATCGATGCATGGAAGGCAAGCATCACCATCTTTGCCAATATGCTGGAAAAGACAGAGTTCAGAATGGACCAGATTGAAAAGCAGTTTGCAAAAGGCTTCTTAAATGCAACTGATATTGCAGAACACTTTGCAAAACAGGGCATTCCATTCAGAGAAGCCCACTCCATCGTAGGAAGAATGGTAAAAGCCTGCGAAGTGAAGGGCTGCGACTTTGAAGATCTGACAGATGAAGAGCTGCAGGCAATCGACAGCAGAGTCAATAAGGAAGCCCTTGGAGATATCAGTATCAAAGCCTGCGTTAACGCAAGAATGTCCTTTGGCGGAACAGCACCGGCTGAAGTCAGAAGACAGATTGAAGTGGGCAGAGCATTTATGGAAAATCTGCCTAAGCTGCAGTAGAAATCAGAAGGAAACGAGGCACAGAGCCTGCAGAAGAAAGGGATGACAATATGGATATGAAAGAACTGGCGCTTGAAAAACACAGACAATGGAAAGGAAAACTTTCTATAGAGACTAAGGCGCCCATTACCAATCGAGAAGAACTGGCCGTTGCCTATACACCGGGGGTTGCAGAACCTTGCCTGGAAATTGAAAGGGACGAAAGCCTGGCCTATACTTATACGGGAAAGGGGAATACGGTTGCAGTGATTACCGATGGAACAGCGGTGCTGGGTCTGGGGGACATCGGTCCTTCTGCAGGTATGCCTGTCATGGAAGGAAAATGTGCGCTGTTTAAGGCCTTTGCTGACATTGACGCAGTGCCAATCTGTATCAATTCCAAAGATCCACAGGTGATTATCGACACTGTTTACAATATTTCCAAAAGTTTTGGAGGTATCAACCTGGAAGATATCAGTGCACCGAGATGCTTTGAAATCGAAAGAACTTTGATTGAAAAGTGTGACATTCCGGTATTCCACGATGACCAGCATGGCACAGCCATCATTACCTGTGCAGGACTTCTCAATGCCTGCAAGGTGACGGGCAGAGAACTTGGAAACTTGAAAATTGTCATCAGTGGCGCCGGTGCTGCAGGCATTTCCATCGCAAAGATGATTATGCGTTTTGGTTTCGGGGACATTATCCTTTGCGGAAGCAAGGGTACAATCTATGACGGTGCACCATACAACAATCCGGAACAGCAGAAAATGGCGGAAATTACAAACAAAAATAATCTGCAGGGCTCTCTGGCTGATGCCATGGAGGGTGCGGATATTCTCATCGGCGTTTCAAAGCCGGGCATCGTAACCCAGGATATGATTCGTTCCATGGCAAAGGATCCGATTGTCTTTGTCATGAGTAATCCTGTACCGGAAATCATGCCTGATCTTGCCAAAGAAGCAGGTGCTGCCGTTGTGGGAACGGGCAGAAGTGATTTCCCAAATCAGGTAAACAATGTGATTGCTTTTCCTGGCATCTTCAGAGGCGCATTGGATGCCAGAGCGACAGCGATTACGGAAGAAATGAAGGAAGCAGCAGCAAGAGCCATTGCGGATGTCATTCCGGAAGAAGAGCTTGCACCGGATTATGTGCTGCCGGATCCTTTCAATAAACTGATTGTGTCCAGAATCAGAGAAGCTGTAATGAAAGAGGCGGAGAAGAGCGCAGGATATTGAATTATGTCAGGCTACGGAATCGGATAAGCTGAAAAGCAGCGAAGCATAAGCACTTACAAAAAATAAATCATCCATGATGAAAACCATAGCCAGCGGCTGAAAGGCTGCTGTGCTATGGTTTTATGTTTTTTGTAGTTCCTGTGAAATATTATTTTTTTCTATTGACAATTCTTTCCGGCGGTGCTATTGTATTTAAAGAATTTTAATTAAAATATTTTAAATAAAAAATTTTAATTAAAAATTTTGAATCAAAGTAAAGAAGGAAGAAAGGGAGAACATAAACATGAAATTTGAAGAAGTGAAAGAAATTATGGTTGATACTTTAGGCTGTGACGAAGATAAAATCGCGCCGGAAGCAAGTCTTTCCGATGATCTGAATATCGATTCCCTGGATGCTGTGGAACTGGTAATGGCCATCGAAGAAAAGTATGGCATCAAGATTCCTGACGAAGAGCTGGGCAATATGAAGCTTGTCAGCGATATCGCAGCAGCGGTCGAGAAGTATCAGGCATAACCATGGAAGAGAGAGAGATTTACAATCTAATAGAGCGTTTTGAAAGGTCAACTCTGACCGGCTTAAAGCTGCAAAGGGGTGATTTCAGTCTTGAACTGGAAAAAGGCGCGCAGATACAGGAAGCAGTGCACGCTGCTGATGCTTCAGCGGTATCTCAGCCTGAAGCGGCAGCAAGCACTAAGGCAGAATCAGAGCCTGCGTCAAACTACCGGCAGGTCAAATCGCCTATCGTCGGCATTTATTATGCCGCGGCAGGTCCGCAGCAGGAGCCTTTTGTCAAAATGGGCCAGAAGGTGGAAAAAGGACAGGTACTCTGTCTTGTGGAGGCGATGAAAATGATGAATGAGCTGAAATCACCTATAGATGGGATTATCAGAACCGTCAGCGGAATCAACGGGAAGCTGGTAGAGTTCGATCAGGTTTTATTTGAGGTTGAACCATGTTAAAAAGAGTTTTGATTGCCAATCGGGGAGAAATTGCCGTGCGGATTATCAGAGAATGTCTTGACAGCTCTATTGAAGCAGTATCTGTTTATTCGACAGCGGACAGTCAGGCGCTCCACAGAATCATTGCGACGAAATCGGTCTGCATCGGCGGCCCCAGGGCTAGTGATAGTTATCTGCACACTGCAAATATCATCGAGGCAGCCAAAGCCACGGGATGTGACGCAGTACATCCGGGTTTTGGTTTCCTTTCGGAAAACAGTGATTTTGCAAGAAGCTGTGAGGAAGCCGGGCTGAAATTCATCGGTCCGCCTTCGCAGGTCATTGACATGATGGGAAACAAAGCGGCGGCAAGACGCATGATGATAGAGGCAGGGGTGCCGGTTGTGCCAGGTTCGGACGGCATTACGCAGACCGCAGAAGCTGCAGAGAAAGAAGCGGAGCGTATCGGTTATCCTGTGCTTCTGAAAGCTGCCGCTGGCGGCGGCGGGCGAGGCATGCGAAAGGTTTATTGCAGGGAAGCGGTCAAAGATGCGTTTGAGGCAGCCAGAGCAGAAGCAGAAAGCTGCTTTGGAAACGGAGATATGTATGTGGAAAAACTCATTGAAAATCCGCGCCATATCGAGTTTCAGATTTTGGCAGACAGCTTCGGCAATGTAATTCACCTCTGGGAGCGGGACTGCTCCATTCAGCGGAGAAATCAGAAGCTTTTAGAAGAAGCACCTGCGTGGGGACTTTCTGAGAAACTGCGCAGCGCTATGGGCGAGGCGGCGGTCAAAGCGGCAAAAGCCTGTGGATATGAAAATGCCGGAACCGTGGAATTTATCGTGGATAAAGATGACAATTTCTATTTTATAGAGATGAATACCAGGATTCAGGTGGAGCATCCGGTGACAGAGGAAGTAACCGGCATGAATATTGTCAGGGAGCAGCTGCGTATCGCAGCAGGTATGCCTCTTTCGCAGACGCAGGAAGAGGTGCGGACCTGCGGTCATGCCATCGAGTGCAGAATTACTGCGGAGAAAGTCTTTGAGGACTTTGCGCCGTGTCCGGGCAGGATAGAGTTCGTTCACTTTCCGGCAGGGGCAGGAATCCGCGTAGACAGCAGCCTCTATAACGGCTGCGAAATCAGCCCTTATTATGATTCTATGGTAGCGAAAATTATTGCAACAGGAAGCACTCGGCTGGAGGCTGTCCGCCGCATGAGAAGAGCACTGGAAGAGACTGTTATCAATGGAGTGCAGACGACTTTGCCGGTGCAGCATCTGCTCATGTATCAGCAGGATTTTCTGCGGGGCAGTTATGATACCGGTTTTATAGAAGCCCATCTGCCGGAGCTTCTTGCTATTTATAAAGCAGCGGGGGGCAAAGATGAATCCATTTAAACAGAAGAGAGATTTGCTGGCAGCGCTTCGGGGGCTGAAAGACGGCGAACACGTCGTCACCTGCGGGGCATGCGGCAGTAAATGTGCTAAGGAGACCCTGGCAGAGAATCTTTACGTCTGTCCGGCGTGCGGGTATCACTTTCGCATTTCGGCGAAGTACAGACTGAAAATCACATTAGACCCGAAGTCCTTTCACGAAATATGCGGAGGATTAAAGGGGAAAAATCCCCTGTTTTTTCCGGGATACGAAGAAAAACTGCAAAAGGAACGCCAAAAGACGGGCCTTCGGGAAGCAGTTGTTGCCGGAACCGGAAAAATCGACGGCCATAAGGCGGTGGTCTGCGCCATGGACAGCCGTTTTATGATGGCCAGCATGGGCACTGTCGTCGGCGAGAAAATCACCAGAGCCTGTGAATACGCAACGAAGAATAAGCTGCCTTTGATTATCTTTGCGGCTTCCGGCGGCGCCAGAATGCAGGAGGGAATTTTATCGCTTTTTCAGATGGCAAAGACGGCAGCTGCGGTCAGCAGGCACAGTGAAGCGGGAAACCTGTTCATATCAGTCATGACCCATCCGACCACAGGCGGCGTGACTGCCAGTTTTGCAAGCCTTGGTGATATTATTCTGGCAGAGCCTGCGGCACTGATTGGATTTGCAGGTCCCAGAGTGATTGAACAGACCATCGGGGAGGCGCTGCCTGAGGGTTTTCAGTCGGCGGAGTATCTTCTGGAACATGGTTTTGTGGATCGGGTTGTGAACAGACAGGATTTGCGAAGAGAACTGGCCTTTCTTCTGAAAGTCCATGACAGGAGGGAAAGAGGATGAAAAGGGGAAATCTATCTGCAGCGGAGCGTGTGAAGCTGGCCCGTGATCGAAAGAGACCTGCAGCAAAAGCGTATATCGACGCCATCTTTGATGACTTTCTTCCTCTGGCGGGAGACAGAAAACATGGAGAAGATCCCAGCATATTGGGCGGTCTGGCGCTGTTTCAGGGAATGCCCGTGACGGTAATTGCCCACCAGAAAGGAAGCAGCCTTGAGGAAAATTTAGAGTATCGATTTGGCATGCCGAATCCGGAAGGCTATAGAAAAGCCGCCAGGCTGATGGAGCAGGCGGAGAAATTTAAGCGGCCGGTGATTACCTTTGTAGATACGCCGGGTGCATATCCGGGTCTTGAGGCAGAAGCCGGCGGTCAGGGAGAAGCCATTGCCCGCTGCATTGCTGTAATGTCACGGCTGCAGGTGCCTGTAGTTTCGGTGTTTATCGGTGAAGGAGGAAGCGGCGGCGCCCTTGCTATCGGCGTTTCTGACAGAACGATTATGCTGGAAAACAGTATTTTTTCCATTTTATCACCGGAAGGATTTGCCAGCATTTTGTGGAAAGACGCATCTCGCTGGGAAGAAGCTGCGGAGGTCATGAAACTGACTGCGGAGGATTTGCAGCGTTTAGGCATCTGCGACAGGGTGGTCTCTGAAAAGGGAAATATTTTCATCAATCTGTCCCGTGAAATTGAGACTGCACTGAAGCAGCTTCAAAAACTCAGCGGAGAAAACCTGGCGAAAGAGCGATACAGGAAACTGAGACGAATCGGAACATTAAAATATAAAACGGAGGACTGACTGTGGCAGGAATAAAGATAATCGGACTTGGAAAAGCGTCCGGTGATGTGACGGTGACCAATGATGATCTGGCGAAGATAGTGGATACCAGCGACAGCTGGATTAGAGAAAAATCAGGAATCCGCACAAGATATTTCGCAAGAGAGAAAAGCAACGCCGATATGGCAGCGGAAGCAGCTGCTATGGCAGTGAAACATGCGGGAATTGCAGCGGAAGAGATTGCGGTGTGCATCGTCTGCACTTTTACGCCCGACGATTATACGCCGGCCACAGCCTGCAGCGTGTGCGGCAGATTGGGGCTTCCTGAGGAAGTACTGGCACTGGATTTAAACGGCGCCTGTGCAGGTTTTATCTATGGGTGTCATCTGGCAAACGGGCTTTTGGCGCTGCAGCCGGAAAAATACGCACTGATTATCGGCAGCGAAAAGATTTCTTCTTTTATCAATATGGAAGACAGAAGTACCTGCGTACTCTTTGGGGACGGCGCGGGTGCTGCAGTAGTGAAATGGGATCAGGCAGCAGAGTTTATCTTTCACGGTGGATGCGTGCCGGATCGGCAGGTGCTGCACTGCCGGCGGAACAGCTGTATTGAAATGGGAGGTCAGGAGGTTTACAGGTTTGCGGTGAGCAAGGTGCCTGCCTGCATAAAAACGCTGCTGGAAAAATCAGGCCGCAGCGCCGGCGAAATCGACTATTTTGTCTGTCATCAGGCAAATGAGCGAATCATTGACGCTGCTGCAAGGCGTATTACACCGGAGCAATCGGAAAAAGAGAAATTCTTTAAAAACTTATATCACTACGGCAATACGTCGGCGGCCAGCATTCCCATCGCTTTATGTGAGATGGCGCAGCAGGGACTTCTTGAGAAGCACAGCAGGCTCATCTGCACCGGCTTTGGCGCAGGGCTTTCCTACGGCGGCATGTACATTACAAGTGAGGTAAAATAATTTATGAAAATCAATGAACTTTTAGGAATAGAGTATCCTATTTTCCAGGGAGGCATGGCAAATATTGCCACCGGCAGCTTTGCGGCGGCAGTTTCTAATGCCGGTGCTCTGGGGATTATCGGTGCCGGCGGCATGAACGCAGAAACACTGCGGGAAGAAATCAGAATTTGCAAAGAACTAACCAAAAAACCCTTCGGCGTCAATATCATGCTGATGAATCCGGAGGCGGAAAAAATGACGAAAATTGTCACCTATGAGCAGATTTGTGTGGTGACAACAGGTGCTGGAAATCCAGGAAAATACGTAGAGACATGGAAAAAAGCAGGGGTTAAAGTGTTCCCCGTAGTATCGACGGTCTCTTTGGCCAGGCGGCTGGCATCTTTGGGGGTAGACGGCGTCATTGCGGAGGGCTGCGAAAGTGGCGGGCACATCGGGGAACTGACTACCATGGCACTGGTGCCGCAGGTTTGCGATGGGGTAGATGTGCCGGTTATCGCAGCGGGCGGTATTGCCGGCGGAAGACAGATGGCAGCCGCCTTTATTTTGGGCGCCAGCGGCGTGCAGATTGGCACCTGCCTCCTGGCAAGCCTTGAGTGTCCCATTCATCAGAATTATAAAGAAGCCATCATCAAAGCCGGAGATAATGGGACCATTGTAACAGGAAGAAGTGCGGGCGCGCCGGTTCGCTGTCTGAAAAACCCCATGACCAGAGAGTATCTGAAGATGGAGCAAAGGGGTGCGGAAAAGATGGAACTGGAGAAATTCACCTTAGGTTCCCTGCGCAAAGCTGTGATAGACGGCGATGTAAAATACGGCTCTCTCATGGCAGGTCAGGTCAGCGGTATGGTGAAAGAAATCCGCCCGCTGCGTCAAATTTTTGAAGAAATGGTAAAAGAATATGAAAACATTAGATAAGCTGGCAGTACCGATTATTCAGGGCGGCATGGGCGTCGGTATTTCCATGGGCGGACTGGCGGGAGCGGTGGCTGCCTGCGGGGGCATGGGCGTCATATCTACCGTCAATATCGGCTTTCGCGAGGCGGACTTTTGGGAAAATCCAGAGGAAGCAAATCGAAGGGCTTTAAAAGCGGAGATTGAAAAGGCCCAGGCCCTTTCCGGCGGCAGAGGACTTCTTGCGGTCAATGCCATGGTAGCGACCACCGGTTTTGCCGATTTGGTAAAGACCGCGTGTAAATGCGGTATCGATGCGGTAATCAGCGGCGCGGGACTTCCCTTGTCTTTGCCGGAGCTGACCAGAGGTTTCGATGTGCTCATTGCGCCCATTGTGTCCGGCGGGCGCGCTGCAAAAACGATCCTTGCTATGTGGAAAAAGCGCCACGACCGCAAGGCGGATTTTATCGTAGTTGAGGGCAGCCGTGCAGGGGGTCATCTGGGTTTTACGAAGGAAGAAGCAGAAGGGACGGCAAAACCGTTGCCGGAACTGATTTCTGAGGTGGCGCGCGAAGCAGGGGGAATCCCTATTTTTGCGGCAGGCAGTGTCTTTGACGGAGACGACATGAAAGCGGTTAAGGCGGCGGGAGCCTTCGGCGTGCAGATGGCAACGGCCTTTATCGCAACGGAGGAATGTGATGCCAGCCGGGGATTTAAAGAAGTGATTCTGGCGGCGTCAGAAGAGGACGTGATGATTTTGAAAAGTCCTGTGGGCATGCCGGGGCGGGGCCTTAGAACCCCTTTGATGGAAAAGGTCAGTGAAGGCGTGAAATTTCCGCCGAAACAGTGTGTGGGCTGTATTCACGGCTGCGATCCCGGGAAGACCCCTTACTGCATCAATCGCGCGCTGATAGAAGGCTATTATGGAAATTATGAGGAAGGTCTGTTCTTCTGCGGTGGAAACGTCGGGAAAGTCAGTGAGATGACCAGTGTGGCGGAGCTGATGGGAGAATTGACCGCGGAATGGAGCAAGATATGAAATTAGGAATTTTATTTGCAGGACAGGGCAGTCAGAAGCCTGGCATGGGCGCGGATTTTTATGAAAAGTCCCGGCGGTTTCAGGCAGTGTTTGACTTATTGCCGCCGGAACAGCGCAGGGCAGCCTTTGAGGGGCCTATGGAAGTACTGTCAGATACAAGAAATACTCAGCCCGTTATGGTGGCTTTTGCCGCCGGTGTGATGGCAGAACTTTCTCCGGCTCTTTCAGAACTTGGCGTGGAGCCGGCTATGGCGGCAGGGCTTTCTCTTGGAGAGTATTCTGCCCTTCATGCGGCAGGCGTCTTTGATGCGAAGACTGCCATAGACCTTGTGACAAAGCGGGCAGCGGCCATGGCTGACGCTGCCAAAGGGGTGGACTGCGCCATGAAAGCGGTGATGGGTCTTGCACGGGAAACTTTAGCGGGCTGCTGCGCGGAGGCGGCAGACTACGGTACGGTGCAGATTGCCAACTATAACTGCCCTGGACAGATTGTCATTGCAGGAGAAAGAAATGCAGTAGAGCGCGCGGCGGCGCTGGCTCTTACCGCTGGTGCAAAGCGCTGCGTTCCTCTTCCTGTCAGCGGCCCTTTTCATACGAAGTTTATGGAGCCGGCGGGATGTGTTCTGGATGGTATTTTTGCAGAGACAGTTTTTGAGGAGATGCACTTTCCGGTGGTGTTTAATGCGGTCGGACGGGAGAAAAGACCGGAAGAAACAGTTTCGGACTTGCTGGTGCGTCAGGTGTCCGGCAGTGTGTACTTTGAGGATACCATCAAAGCCATGGCGGCAGCTGGTGTGGATACAGTCATTGAAATCGGACCGGGGAAGGCGTTATCCGGATTTGTGAGAAAAACGGACCGGAATATGAAAGTCATGAATATTGACACCTGGGAAGATTTGCAGAAAGTGGTGGAGGAATTGAAAACATCGAAAGGAGGCGCTGCCTGATATGAAAGGAAAAACAGCCATTGTAACCGGCGGCAGCCGGGGAATCGGCAGAGCTATTTGCGTCGAACTGGCAAAGGGAGGCGCCAATTTAGTCATAAATTTTGCAGGAAATCAGCAGGCGGCGGAGGAAACTGCGGCTCTTTGCAAAGCGCAGGGTGTCTCAGCGGTTACCGTGCAGGGGGATGTGGCAGAAATGGAAATCTGCGAAACCCTTGTAAAGACCGCCCTTGTGTCTTTCGGCAGGGTGGATATTCTGGTCAACAATGCCGGCATCACCAGAGATAATCTGCTCATGCGCATGAGCGAGGAGGACTTTGAAGCGGTGATCAGAATCAATCTGCGGGGCAGTTTTCTGATGATGAAGGCGGTCAGCCGGCAGATGATGAAACAGCGCTACGGGCGCATTGTGAATCTTTCCAGTGTGGTCGGACTTTCGGGCAACGCCGGACAGGTCAATTATGCAGCCAGCAAAGCGGGGGTAATCGGCATGACGAAATCCTTCGCGAAGGAAGTAGCAAGCCGCGGCATTACAGTCAATGCACTGGCGCCGGGTTTTATCGAAACGGATATGACTGCGAAGATGCCGGAGGCGGCTGTCAGCGCAGTATCCGCATCGATTCCGGCAGGCAGGATGGGAACACCGCAGGATGTAGCGGCGGCAACGGCATTTTTAGCTTCAGAAAAAGCGGCTTATGTGACCGGTCAGGTGCTGTCTGTTGACGGCGGCATGTATTAAAAAGGAGACGAATCATGAAGAGAAGAGTTGTAATCACCGGTATGGGAGCTGTGTCTCCTATCGGAAGCACAGCAGACGAAATGTGGCAAAGCGCCAGAGCAGGTGTCTGCGGCATTGATTTTATCAAAAGCTTTGATACGGCGCAGCATAAAGTAAAAGTTGCCGGCGAGCTGAAAGGATTTGACATTACGGACCATATGGATAAAATGGCGGCGAGAAGAACCGCAAGGTTTACCCAGCTGGCGCTGGTTGCAGCAAGAGCAGCCATGGCGCAGAGCGGTCTTGACATGAGCTGCGAAGACGCGGAGCGGTGCGGTGTCAATATTTCCAGCGGCATCGGCGGTCTTCCTACCATTGAAGAGGAACATTACAAGGGGATGAAACGGGGATTTGACAAGGTCTCGCCTCTTTTTGTACCCATGGCAATTACCAATATGGCAGCGGGTATGGCAGCCATTGAATTCGGTTTTAAAGGAAGCTGCACCTGTGTTGTGACGGCGTGTGCTTCTGCGACCAACGCTATCGGTGAAGCCTTCCGGCAGATCAGGGACGGTTATGCGGATGTTTTTCTCACAGGCGGCAGTGAAAGCTGTATCAGCGAGCTGGGTATCGGCGGTTTTACATCGATGAAAGCTCTGTCCGAATCCTGCGATCCGATACGGGCGTCCATTCCCTTTGACAAAGAGAGAAACGGTTTCGTCATGGGCGAGGGCGCCGGGGTTCTGCTTCTTGAGGAACATGAACACGCCGTATCCCGCGGTGCGGAGATTTTCGGTGAAATTGCAGGCTACGGCGCAAGCTGTGACGCCAACCATATGACTGCGCCGCTGGAAGACGGAAGCGGCGCCGCGGCATGTATGAAAGCTGCCTTGGCAGATGCCGGTATTACACCGGAGCAGGTGGTCTATATCAATGCTCACGGCACATCCACGCCGATGAACGACAAGTGTGAAAACCGCGCCGTAAAATCGGCATTTGGTGATGCAGCATCCAGCCTTCTGATGTCTTCTACCAAATCCATGACAGGACATCTGCTGGGCGCTTCCGGTGCAGTGGAGGCGATTTTAACCGTATATGCACTGAAGGAGCAATTTGCGCCGCCGACTGTCGGCTATCAGGTGCCGGATCCGGAATGTGATCTGGATGTGGTGGCAAACGTTGGAAAAGCAATGACGGGTGATTATGCCATGTCCAATTCTCTGGGATTTGGCGGACATAACGGCTCTATTTTGTTTCGGAGGGTAAAATGATGGGCGAGATAAAAACGCTGGAGCGAGAAACGCCAGAGAAAAAAGCGGCAGATGAGAAAATAGCTGAGGGAAAAATGGCTGAGGGAAATACGGCAGAAGCACGGGCGCTGGATATCCAGCAGATTCAGGAAATTCTGCCTCATCGCTATCCCTTTCTTCTCGTTGATAAAGTAACTGACCTGGAGGCGGGGAAGAGGGCTCACGCCGTCAAATGTGTGACAGCAAATGAGCCGTTCTTTCAGGGACATTTTCCTGGAAGACCCATTATGCCGGGAGTTCTGATCATGGAAGCGCTGGCACAGACCGGCGCTGCGGCAATTCTGGCAGAGGAAGAAAACAGAGGTAAGCTGGCAGTCTTTGGCGGCATTAAAAATTGCAGATTTAAACGGCAGGTAGTACCGGGAGATGTGCTGGAACTCTTCTGTGAGCTGACCGACCGCCGCGGGCCTATCGGCTACGGAAAAGCTGTTGCCAAGGTGGACGGCGAAATCGCGGCCCAGGGAGAACTGTCCTTTGTGATAACGGAGTAGGGCTGCGGGCGTACATGTTTGCGCTTGCGGGTGCGGTTATGCTTATGGGAGTGAGTATGTGCGTGTTTACATGTTTGCGCTTGCGGGTGTAAAACGCCAACATGGAGGATTTTTTTACAATTTCTTGCGTTCGCCTTGCTGAAAATGCCAACTTGAGAAAGATTTTTTGTTAAAATGGCGGCATACGCCAATATGGCGTGATTTTTAGAAAACTATGGCGCGATATTTGCTTGTTTTATGGGGTTTGGCGTGGTTTCGCGCAGTAATCGTAAAATAAATAGATGGTGTTGGCGGATTTGATGAGGGTAACGCAAGAATATCGAAAAAAAGCGGTAAAGTTGGCGCGCGCTTGACGACACATAGCGTATGACTGACGACACATGACCAACGGCTCAAATCTTGTCCCTTGAAAAAAACTGATATGTTTGGTAAAATAGAAACAATATTGTAGGAAGGAAGCAGCGGGATCATGCTGGAAAAGAATTTTTCTGATATCTATACAAAATTTAAGATGAGCCTCTATTCCAAGGTGTTCAATCAGGACATCAAGGTGGAGGATGCCCTTTCCGCTATGGAGGTGCTTTGCGTAGAGTTGATTTATGCGCTGGGAAGACCTACAATCAACGAGTTCGCGTCCTTTGCCAGACTTTCACCGCCCAACGCCGCCTACAAAGTTGGCAGTCTCGTGAAAAAAGGCTATGTAAATAAGGTGCGCAGTGAAGAGGATAAGCGGGAATACTATCTGGAAGTAACCGACAAATATATGCAGACCTACGGCGTGACCTACGACTATATCGGAACAGTGATGAAGCGAATTCGGGAGCGATTTTCTCCGGAGCAGGTTGCGGAACTTGAGGAAATTCTGAGTGTCATCGATGATGAACTGATGCCGGAAGTGAAGATTACAGAGTAAGCACAGACGACAATTAAATACGAAATGAAAAGAACCCTGACCGTTAAGCGCAGGGTTCTTGTAATTCCAGCCGGTAAATCGAAACGGTCCAAGGCACTTCGCCATTGACGCAGATTATCGGCCGTTCAGCGAAAGAGAGCTGTAAGTGGAAAACCATGATTTGGGTTAAAGGACAGCAGAGAATGAAGCCGCGGTTAGAAACCAATCGGCCATTTGCTCCGGTGTCTGTGTAAGGTTTTGGGAAAGCCACCACTGTACTGTGCCGATAAAACTGCATGAGAGATGATGAATCAGGAAGTCCTGCGGCATTTGCTGCAGGGCTTTTTGCTGCGTTTTGACGCTGCAGCCTTCGCCTGAGTGCCGCGTGGATTCTTTCTGTATGGATTCTCGCTGCTTTGCAGAAAGCTCCGGCAGCAGAGTCTTCTCAAAAAAGCCGTACAGGTATTCCCTGAAATAGCGGAGAAACAGCTCGCCGCTTTCGCAGGAAAGGATGCCCATAATATTGCGCTTATCGTCACGCAGATGGTACAGAAGATGGGTGACAAGTTCCCGCACGCTGCCTTTAGAACCGGAAAAATCGTGGGTATTTTCGGTGGTCAGGCTGTCTGAGAACACGTGGGAGAATAAATCCGTACACAGTTCCTTCAGAAGGTGATCCTTGGTTTCAAAGTGAGCGTAAAAGGTACTGCGCCCTACGTTGGCTTTGTCGATGATTTCCTGTACTGTAATTTGATGAAATTGTTTTTCTGTTAATAGCTGCGCCAGAGCATCGAATATAGCGGCTCTGGTTTTTTGCTGTCGTCTGTCCATAAGACCTCCCGGATGGATTGTTTGCGGAACAGTTTTGCGAAAATGTCTCGTATCGGACAAATGATAGGGTTTGCTTCTTGTATGGCTGTGCCGCAGAGATATAATATTTTATGGAACAATTTGTTCTGTAAAGTACAACTAATATGTTATCAAAGGGAGCTTATTTTGTCAATGAAACGAGAGAGTCTCTATCTGGCGGTGCCTGTTATCGCAGAAAATCTGCTGCAGACCCTTCTTGGCACGGCGGATATGTATTTTGCCGGTCAGCTGTCGGACAATGCCATTGCGGGCATTGGCGTAACCAGCCTGATTATGAATATGTTTATTTCGGTTTTTACTGCGGTCAGTGTAGGAAGCACTGCTGTGACTGCAAGGTATTACGGGGAGGGCGCAGAGAACAAAGTCAATTCTTCTGTTATCCATTCTTTGTATGCAGGCCTTGGACTGGGAATCCTGTCGGGGCTTTTCTGCGCGGTATTTCGCAGAGAACTGCTGCATGTAACCGGCGCGGACGCAGCGGTAATAGAGGCGGCGATGCCGTACTTTCTCACCGTGACGGCGCCCTGCGTGTTTCTTTGCCTGCAGCTGATTTTGTCCGCCTGCCTGCGCGCCATGAAAGATACGAAAACGCCTATGTATGTGACCGGCGCTGCCAATATACTGAATTTGGCGCTGAACTTTGTGTTTATGAAACTGGGCATGGGAATTTTTGGACTGGGACTTGCGACTACCGTATCGAGGGGAATCGCTATGGTCGTGATGGGTAAGGTACTGCTTGGGGGAAGAGATATTCATTTATTTCCCTGCAAAGGGCTGCGGCGGGAGGAATTCTATACGCTGCTGAAAATCGGTGTTCCGGCGGGCATGGAAAAGCTCATCATGCGCGTCGGGCAGCTGGTCTACAACGGGATGATTCTTTCCATCGGGACTTACGCTTATGTGGCTCATAATGTGGCGGGAACCATTGAAAGCTATTCGTATATTCCTGCCATGGGCTTTGGCCTTGCAGTCAGCACGATGACAGGGGTTTTTCTGGGAGAGAAAAATATTGACGGTGCCAGGACAGCGGTGAAAGAGACGTACCTGCTGTCCGCAGGTGTTATGATTGGAATCGGCGCTGTTTTCTATCTGTTCGCGCCGCAGTTTGCGGCCCTGTTTTCGGAGACAGCGGCGGTGCAGGAACAGGTGGTTCGGGTCCTTAGGATTATCGCATGGTTTCAGCCTTTTGCGGCGCTGGTGCAGATTATGACCGGCGCGCTGCAGGGTGCGGGGGATACCCGCTTTCCCATGTATGCGACCTTTATAGGGATCTGGGGACTGCGCATTGGCCTTGGCTATTTTCTGGCAGTGTCCTTTGGCATGGGACTTTCCGGCGTCTGGATTGCCTATGCTGCGGATCTGGTGGTAAGAGGACTGCTGCTCCTTGAACGGTTTCGCGGAGGGAAGTGGCAGGAGATTGAGATTTGTTAGCGAATCTCGTCCTCGATGCCGTCTCTATATAATCCAAAGAAAAACAGTTCAGTCATTTTGCGGAAAATTTCCCTTTCTTCAGCGGGGCTTAAATTTTTGCTCAGACGGTATTGATATGCGATGAATTCCAAAGATGAGTACATGTAGGCGGAAAGTTCATCGTCAAGGTTTTCACGCAGATAGCCTCGGGATTTATCGTTTTGCATATAGGAGAGCAGCAGATTTAGATAGTCGTCATTTTCTTTGCTTTTAAACACCAGGTCCTGGAAGAGGGCAGGTGTATCGCTGATAATATCAAGAAGCAGATTTCCTGTAGGGGTAAACTGATCCTCTGAGGTGATTTCCTTGGCAGAATAGGCATAAAAAGTATCTGAATCAGGGCGGGAATCAGGCCTAATCTTGTGCTGATTGAACAGATACATAAACAAATCGTTTTTGTCGTAAAAATATTTGTAAATGCTGCCGATGGCAATGTCTGCTTTTTCGGCAATGCGGTTGACACTGCTTTTCTTGTAGTTGTCCTTATATTCGATGAATTCTTCAGCTGCAGCGTCTAAAATTTTCTGCTGTTTTTCAGGCGGCAGTTTGAAAAAAAGTTTCTTTGGCATGGTGAACTCCTTCATTTCGTGATGTTTCATGTTTTTGTTTTATCATATTTTGAGAGGCGGCGCAAGGAGAAAAAGGTGTGAAATAGGTTGTGTTTCAGTAAGAATCAGTATAAAATAAAGAAAAGACATTTGAGGTGGAACATGAAACTTTTGGAAAACACCGGAATCAGGGAATGTGTATTGGAAGAGATTCGGAGTCTTGCACAGCGGTACGGGATTGAGAAAGTGATTCTATTTGGCTCAAGAGCCAGAGGCGATTTTTATAAAACCAGCGATATTGATATCGCTGCCTGTGGAGGAGATTTTGTTAGATTTTCATTGGATGTAGAAGAAGAGACATCTACATTGCTGCAGTATGATATTGTGAATTTAGATGGTGCAGTATCTGAAGAATTGCGGGAGTCAATTTTGAAGGAGGGCAGAATCCTATATGAAAAAGTATGAGAATTTCTGTAAAGCATTGCAGAATCTAAAGGATATTTATAACTATGAACCGCCGTATGATAACGTAGTAATAGTGGGATTGACGGGGCTTTATGAAATCGCTTTTGAACAGGCATGGAAAGCAATAAAAGAGATTCTTACGAATCAGGGCTTTGAAGAATGCCAAAGCGGTTCACCAAGGCAAATTATAAAAGTTGCTTATAAAGCAGGCATGATTCACGATGAAGAGGTTTGGCTCAGCGCGCTGTCGTCAAGAAACAACGTGTCTCATGCGTACAACGAGGCCATAGCGCTGGATATTATCGGCAAAACGAAATCTATGTATTATAAAATGTTTCTGGATTTGCAGAAAGAAATGGAAAACTGGACTTAAGAAAGACAGGCTTCGGCGAGGGAGAACCTTCTATGTTTGTGAGGAAGTTTCAAAATATGTATGACATGCTGCTTCACAGTTCAAACATTGCTAAATTGGACAAGAATCTAAGAGTTTGTCAATTTTAGCAATGTTTTTGTTTATTTTCTTTGCTAAAATTGACAAAATCCAAGAAAAGTGTCAATTTTGGCAAGAATAGCTCTCCGAAACAATGAATTTACTACCGAATTGCGGCCCAAAAAACAAAAAAAGTGTCAATCCAGTCAACGTTTCTGAATTAAAACGTTGACAAAATTGACGGATTCTCGATTTTTTGTCAACTTTGGCAATGTTTAAGAGCATATTACCCCTGCCATTCAGACTGTTTGTTGACAAAAATACGAAAGCTAACGAAATTTGTCAACGTTGATAGAAGAAAAAACCATGCCTTTACCGTGGACCTTGAGCTTGCGTATGATAAGGTTTTCTCGGTGCTTCTAATTAACTCTGCGCATTTTGATGAATGGAGCGATGTGCTCCCATTATATAAAAATGTAAAATATGGAGCGCAGTTTAGCGGAACTTTCGAAATATCGATTTGAATGTTTTGGATAAAGACTATTGTTTGTATCAAGAACAATAAAAAAGCTGGCATTAGCAAGATGATTGCTGCTGCCAGTTTTTTTGAAATTATTTCTTGAGTTTTAGTCCGTCTTTAAAGGCTTCGCCCACTCTTTCGCCTACTCTGTAGTAGCCGTGGGTATAAGGGTCGAAGGCGATGGCGTTTACCAGAGCCATATCGATTTTACCATCTACAATGACCTTCTCGTCGGCAGTTACATTTACGACTTTGCCGATGACACCACAGCCGTATTCGTTATTCTGATATTCGATGAATTCGCATTCCAGACAGATTGGAAATTCATTGATAACCGGCGCGTCGACGACTTCAGCTTTGCTTGCCGTAAGACCGCTGGCCTTGAATTTGTCCGGCGTATCGTTGCCGGATACAACGCCGAAATAGTCGGCTTCCACAACGTGGTCCGCATCAGCGATGCTGACGGTAAAAGCACCTCTTGCTTTGATATCCTTTACGGTCTTATGTCCCTCAGACAGGACAAGGGCGACGTTACCGCGCTCCTGCATGGTACCCCAGGCAGCATTCATGACATTGACACTGCCATCTTCGTTGTAAGCTGCTACCATTAAAACCGGCATTGGAAAAATACCTTCGGTTATATTCAGTTTTTTTCTCATCATTGTCACCTCATTTTTAGTTAGTTATAATTGACAGGAGTTGTTCATATGGCTATAATTATAACTGTTATCTGATAAAAAACAAGTACTGTCTTATTTGAAATGTACTATCTAAAAGGAAAGTATAAAAATGATTAAAAACTATATTGAAAAAGCAAATTTTGAGGACACCGGATTCAGCTACACGCTGTCACTGATATCGGGCAAGCACAAGATGGTGATTCTGTATTGTCTGATGGAATTTGAAGTGGTGAGGTTTAACGAGCTGAAACGATATCTGAAACATATTTCGGACAAGACTCTCAGCACCAATCTCAAGGAACTGGAACATGACCGTCTGATTGTCAGAACAGAATATCCACAGATTCCGCCGAAGGTAGAGTATCGGCTGAGTGACAGAGGAAAATCTCTGATGGAGGTTTTGGACGCTCTGTGTGTTTGGGGAGAACAGAATAAAGAATAGAGAATTGAAAAAGAAAAACGCTTTGGAGCTGACCGGTGCGGTCTCCAAAGCGTTTTTTACAAATGCAATTGGATTAAATCAGCTCTTGGGCGCTGATTCGGAATACATTCTCGGATTTTTCGATTCTCTCAGCCTGTTCCTTATTTACCAAAGTGGCAAAGCCGTAAATTCTGAGCCCGTTTTCTTCCACGTAATCTGCGGCATCGTTCAGTTCACCGGGCGTTAGGGATATCATTTCACAGAAATCTTCTTGAGCGGCCAGATAACGAAGCTGGCTGGTAAAATGGGACAGCATAGTACGCTCTTTGTCTATATCCTTATCCGTACCTATATCCAGGAACAAGTCAGGATATGTTTCCTTATCCCACGGCATATCCACGCCATACATAAAGTCATAGTAGAAGCCCAGGTTCTGCGGATAGCCGGATTCACTGGTGCACGGCGTACACCAGAAAAGACCGGGAATCCCTTCTTTTTCTGACCAGGCAATAAAGTCCTCGTAATCCATTTGCTGATTCAAAGTGACGAAGACCACGTATTTGCTCGCAGGATTCATCGCGTTATCACCATACTCAGACCGATTGAGAAAATCGGATAAAGGCTGGTCGGTGATAAAGGAATCCCTTTGTTCCGAACGAATATCGTACCATGTGAAAATATTTGAAGGTGGTCTGCGCAAAACATTGTTGTTGTAGAGGGTCAGCTGCCCTTTTTCGATTTTTCCGGAAACATCTGAGAAACGGTTATTAAAGGAGACACTTTGAGCGATATTAATATCGTAGTTGCCGTAGCCTCTGTCTGTTACGCTGACCATATCGCGATAGTAGCCGGGCAGCATTAAGCTGGTGTAAACTGCCATATCCAGTTCCATCTGATTGGTAATTCTGTACTCTTTCGTACCGACGATTTTGCCCGGATTGTAATAAAAGGATGACACAATGTTCGGCAGAGCAAACTGGACAAACAATACCATAATCAACGCCAGCACCAGCACGATGATACCGAGTTTTCTGAATGCCCTTTTGATGGAACGATTGATGGTCTTTGCAAAATCCTCTGATTCACTTTGGGAAAAATCCTCCGGAAGCTCGATATCGAAAATTTCTTCCGCGTCGCAGAGGTATTCTGCGATGGCTTCCTGCCGCTCAATATCGGAACGGACTTTTGCAGCTTCCGGCTCAGCCAGTTCACCTTTCTTGTATAGTGCAAGTAATTCACGGTATGTCATAGTTCTTCCTCCATATATGTTTTCAATTCTTTTCTGGCTCGCACTGCTGCCATGCGAACCGCCTGCGGGCTCATTGCCAGAACCGCGGCGATTTCTTTATGAGAAAGCTTGCCGAAGTACTGCATAATTAGGATTTCTCTTGCCCGCTTAGAAAGTTTTTGTAAATTATCGTAAAGACTGCGGTACTGCTCCTTCTGCAAAAGCGTATCCAGCGGACCTTCGTCCGTCTTTGCGGTGATGACCTTTGAAAGTTTGCAAGCCGTATGCTCCGCTTTTTTCAGCGCGTTGTAGGTCAGATTCCTCGCCACCAGATAAAGCCAGGCGCGCATGTTGGTGTGACCGTCCGGCAGCGCCAGAATCGCTTTGAGAAAAGTTTCCTGCAGCAAATCTTCCGACAGACTTTTGTTTTTGCAGATGGCGTAAATATAGAGATAAAGTTCCCGATGGTATTTTCTGTAAAGCTGTTCCAGCACTTTGCTGTCCACCTGTGCCTGCCTCCTTTCCGCTGTGATTGCTCTGTTACATATATAACAAGCCGGCGGCCAAAATGCAACAAAATTTTTTGTCGGTGGGGGTGCGGATTTTATTTTGGACTAAAAATATACCTTCAGCGGCCCGCATGTGCAGGTCGTTTTGCTTATGGGCAGCTGGGTGTATCACGGCAACCCTATGGGGAATTTCTTCTTCTATCAACGTTGACAAATTTTGTTAGTCCTGCGTATTTTGTCAACAAACACTTTGAATGGCAGGGTTAAAATGTCCTTAAACATTGCTAAAGTTGACAGAAAATCGAGAATCCGTCAATTTTGTCAACGTTTTAATTCAGAAACGTTGACTAGATTGACACTTTTTTTGTTTTTTGTCACATTTGTCAAAAAAACGGTTGATTCTCATCCATTTCTGAGTAGGAATTAAATGAAACGTTGACAAAAATAGAGAAACCATGGATATTTGTCAACGTTCCTTTGTTTTCATGGGTTTGCCCTGCAGTGGGTGCATTACTTAGTATTGACGAAATGACATTTATAGTGTAATATTACACTATAAATAAAAATACACTTTAATCGAGGCGTGGAATTTATGACAAGGGAAGAATTTATTGCGGAATGCAACAGAATTGAAAAACTGATTCGCACAGAGTTCGGTTACAGTCAGGAGCATATGGCTGAGATTCTGGGCATGTCGAAGAAAACACTGGTGGAGATTGAGAAGGGCCGCAGGTCTCTTGGCTGGGGCGGCAGTGTGGTGCTTTGTACTCTGTTTGATGACAGCCAGGTACTGGCAGGAGCATTCGGCGGAGAGACATCGGATATGATAAAGGCTTTGGCTTTCACCCATAGAGAACGGGCTTATCCGAAAACCATGGGCGGCAATGTATGGTGGCGTGAGATTGAAACAAAAGGCGAGTTTAAGATACAGCAGAATATCATTTCTCAGCACTACCGCATTCTAAACGGTGAAGACAAGCGGATTTATTCTACCTTTGATTACGAGGAGATTAAGCTGCACTTACAGCAGCTGTAAAGGAAAAGAAGATATCGTAAAGGAGAGTACTGTGAAGAAGAATGATGTAAAATTGTATAATGTCATATTTCCAATATGGCTGCTATGGCTGTTTCCTGTTACATGGATTGTTGTGCTGCCGGGAAATTTTATCGTAGATCTTTTGGTAGTCGTTCTCACTATGAAATGGCTGAAAATCAAGGATATTAAAGGAAAGACAAAATCCGTCATTCTGAAGGTGTGGGTCTTCGGATTTCTGGCAGATTTTATCGGCACAGCGGCGTTACTTTTTTCTATGGTGGCGGCTGAATCTGCTGACAGTCTGGCTGCTGTGGCCTACAATCCTTTTGACAACTTTTTTGCTTTTTTCTGGACTGCCGCCTGCGTTATATTGACCGCAGTATGCATCTATCTTTTTAATTACCGTTACTGCTTGAAAAAAGCCGAACTGAGCGACGCCGAGAAGAAACGGCTGGCGCTGTCACTGGCAGTATTTACTGCGCCGCATTTGTTTTTCATGCCGACCAGTCTTATTTATTGATTTGAAAGCCGTACCATGATATAATTTTCATATCACATAGATTAGACGTTATAAAGTGAAAGGGGTATTATTATGGAAGTAGTAGAATTTATTGCGGATCATATGGGAATTGCGCTCGGTATATTGTTTGGGATTATCGTTGTTATCGCCGCTGTCAGAACTGCAGTAAAGTTGTCGAGAGGGCAGAAAATCTCCATTCCTGCTGTGGGTATTGCCAAAGACTTGCCAAGCAGCGTTACCGGAGTGAACAAATATAAGGGCGACGATTGATTTCCCGTATCGGCGCAAAGAAAAACGTGACGCAGATAACAGCAGTCACGTTTTTTAGCTATATGTGCCTTGACTGATGAGAAGACAGTAGTGCTTTTCTATATCACCTTTATATCACCATCTGAATGAAATTTACAAACAGTTTCGCGCCGTAGAAGACGATGACCGCGCCGCATACGATGTTGATGACCCGCAGCACTTTGTCATTAAATTTAGCGCTGAACAGTGCCAGAATGGTTGAGATGCCGAAGAACCATACGAACGACGACAGATTGACGCCCAGAATAAATTCTGCTACATGTTCTTTGGGCAGAGTGGTGCGAAAAGCGCCCAGAAGCATGGTGCCGTCGATGATTGCCTGGGGGTTGAACCAGGTAACGACGCAGGCGCTGGAAATTACTTTTAAAATTGGAATATCGACTTTTGTGGATGTGTCCATGCTATCCTTCGCACGCAAAAGCCCGATGCCAATCCACACGACGATGAGACTGCCTGCGCCGAGGACAATCATCTGCAGCCACTCAAAAGCTGACATAATGGCGCCGATTCCGAAGAAGCAGGCGAGCGCCAGGGTAACATCAAAGAAAGTGACGATGAGAGCCGTCAGATAGACGCGGCTCTTTTTTTGCGTCAGCGCGGTGTTAATCACAAAAAGATTCTGCAGACCGATTGGCGCAACGTATGCGAGGCCAATGGTGAATCCTTGTAGAAAAAGTGTCATAGTAATCCTCCAATATTATTTTATTTTTGATAAGGTATGATGAGATAATAGCATAGAGGGGACCCTTGGTCACCTACCAAAAGGAAAGAATTTGACCCAACCATTGCTGGGGAATTTATTCTTTATCGTTATGATTCCTGTTTTTCTTCCAATCCATCGCGGCAATGCAAATCCATGCACAGCCTAAGACGAAGTAAGTGGTGTTATCCTTTAGAAAATAGGCGCCGAAAAAAAGAATTCCTGTGATGAGCATAATGAGTGTAGTGATATGCTGTTTTATATTCATGAATGCTGCCTCCCCAATTGCTAAGTGGTTGACAATATTTTTTCAAACTTTATCCATTATAGCGGATTTTGTCTGCTATGGCAAGGAACTTTGGTTGGTATTGCACTGATTGACATGGTTGTTTTTGTATCCCAAATGTGGTGATATAATTTCCCTAAAAACAGCAGGAGAAACGATATGAAAAAGAAAATGCGAAGCAATATATTATTGCTGCTCACAGCAATCATTTGGGGCGGCGGACTGGTGGCGCAGAAAGCAGGCGCAGTGCTGGAGCCTTTTACTTATAATGGAATCCGCATGTTTATCGGCGGGTTGGTGCTGATTCCGGTTATCTATCTTTTTAAATTCATCAATAAAGCCAGGCAGGCGGCTGACACGACAGAAAGCGGGGCAGAGAGACGGATTCTGCTCATTGGCGGCACTTGTTGCGGCGTAGTACTTTGCGCAGCATCATCACTGCAGCAGTTTGGCTTTTATTTTGAGACCGGCGCAGGAGAAACGGGATTTATCACGTCCCTTTATATCGTCATTGTGCCGGTGCTTGGATTGTTTTGGGGAAAGAAAATAAAGCCTGTGGTTTGGGGCTGTATTGCAATGGGCGCGGCAGGGTTTTACCTTCTGACTATGGCGGGAAAGGGCGAAGGTTTCGTTCTGCATACTGGAGAACTGTTTATACTTCTGTGCGCGGTAGTCTTTTCGGTGCACATTATGGTAGTGGACTATTTTTCTCCAAAATGTGACGGAATCAAGCTGTCCTGCGTTCAGTTTCTCGTCAGCGGTTCCATTGGGCTAATCTGCATGTTTATCTTTGAAACGCCAATCTTAGCAGATATCTTGGACTGCTGGCTGCCGATTCTTTACTGCGGAGTAATCTCTACAGGCGTAGCCTATACCTTTCAGGTACTGGGACAGCAGGATACAGAGCCTGCTGTGGCATCGCTGATTATGAGCTTGGAAGCGGTATTTTCCGTTATCTTTGGTGCAGTGATTTTAGGAGAGAGGCTGACCTTATGGGAGGGATTTGGCTGCATCGTTATTTTTGCGGCTGTTGTAATTCCCCAGCTTTGCGTCCATGGGAAGTAATGCTTGCGGCAAAATTTTCGGTTAAGCGCCCTTTTTTGTTCTGAAAAGGCATGGAAGGGGCGGATTTTTTCGTCTAAAGGGTCATGCCTGCCCTTTTTTGCTCGGATATTGAGATAAAGGGGCGCGACGGTTTACGTGGAAATCAATGGTTGTGGAATTTTAAGGGATTAATGGATGTAAATGGATTAATGTGGGAAATATGATTTCCAGTATCTGTATTAAATTTCCAGATAACTTCCAATTGAAACGGCAATGACCCATTGCTTCGGCATTTTCCGCCCCTTTCTCTATTTTTTAGAGCAATTAGGGGCAGATTTCAAAAATGGAGAATAAAAATCCGCCCCCCTTTCCACCTGAAAAAGAGAGAAAAGGGGCGGATTTCGCCGCAGCACTTTATTAACAAAACAGAGCAGTTCGGCTCTGTTTTTTTTTCGCTGGGTGTGGTACAATAAGAACAAAGGAGAAGCCAACCAAATGATTACACTGGACTGGAAACCTGACAAACAGAATAAAACACCGATTTACAGACAAATTGTGAAATATATCAGCGATAAAATTGCGACTGGGGATTGGGTGATAGGCAGTCGTCTGCCCAGCCAAAGGGCGATGGCGCAGGCCTTCGGGGTCAACAGAAGCACCATTGTCAGCGCCATGGAGGAACTGATTTCCTATGGCATTTTAGAAAGCGATTTCGGCGGAGGCACCAAGGTTGCCAGCAACACCTGGTCACTTCGCATGAGTCAGCCGCCTGACTGGAATAAATATATTGCCAGCGGGCCTTTTGGAGCCAACCTTTCTACCATTCAGACCATCAACAAGATGGAATTTGAACCGGGGTATATCAGAATCGGCACAGGGGAATTATCGCCGGAATTGTATCCGGGGAAATTAGTCAGTAAGATTTTTCGCAGGATGCCGGAGCGGATTCCGAACTTGGGCTATCTGGGGACTTTGGGCCTTCCGGAGCTTGGCGATGCCCTGTCTGAGTGGCTGAAAATCAATCAGGGCATTGACGCGAAGCCATCTAACATTATGATTGCAAGCGGTTCCCTGCAAGGTCTGCAGCTGGTGTCTGTCTGCATGCTGAAACGGGGCAGCAATGTCTATACAGAAGCGCCGTCCTACCTGAAATCTCTGCAGATTTTTCAGTCGGCAGGGATGAATCTTCAGGGGATTCCGCTGGATGAAGAAGGGCTGCAGCACTGGAACATCAAGGATGCTTCCAACGATGCGCTCCTTTATACCATTCCGACTTATCACAATCCGACGGGTACGGTTATGAGCGAAGAGCGGCGTAAAGAAGTGATGAGTTTTTGCCAGAAACAGCGTATGCCGATTTTGGAAGACGACGCATATGGGCAGCTGTGGCTGGACGAGAAGCCGCCGGCGTCTTTGAAATCCAGAGATAAAACCGGCTCGGTGATTTACATGGGAACCATTTCAAAGACTATGGCGCCGGGACTTAGAATCGGCTGGGTGGTCGGACCGGAGGCGGTTGTGTACAGGCTGGGCGATGTGAAGATGCAGACTGACTACGGGGCCAGCTCTGTTTCCCAGTGGATGATGACGGAATTGATTACAAGCGGCGACTACGACATCTATTTGGAAGAACTTCGAAAGGAACTCAGAGCGCGCAGAGATAATGCGCTGGCGGCACTGGACAAACATTTCAAGGGTCTGGCAACATGGAAAAAGCCGAAAGGAGGCTTTTATATCTGGCTTCGTTTTGATAAACGGCTGCCTATGGACAAGATTTTTAACGAGGCGCTGAAGGCAGGCATTTTGCTGAATCCGGGCAATGTGTATGACTACGCGGAAAACCACGCAATCAGACTTTCTTATGCTTACGCCAGCCCCGAGGATTTGAGCAAAGCGCTGGAAATTCTGGCAGCGATTATTGAGAAACATCAGAAAAAGTAGGATACCGATAGTAACTCAGTTTGTGTAATTTTTGCACAAGTTGAAGTTGATAACTGCAATATTTGCATGAAAGAGAATTTAAGAATATGCTTGATTTATATATGCGAAGAACAAGAGGTGAGGCGATAAGTAGGCAAGCAACAGAATTTACAAGAAATCAGGTATATTGGTATGGAATTTTTAACGATCTTATTCTAAAAAAATAAGATAGATTTTGACAGACTCCTAAAAGAAAGTGAGTCAGCATACATAGCAAAGAGGTAACACACATGGCATTTACACATTTACATGTTCATACAGAATACAGCCTGCTGGACGGCGCGGCACGCATTGCCGATGTGGTCGCGCGGGCAAAGGAACTGGGCATGGATTCCCTTGCAATTACCGACCATGGCGTCATGTTCGGCGTCATTGACTTTTACAAAGAATGTAAAAAACAGGGCATCAAACCGGTCATCGGCTGCGAGGTCTATACAGCGGCTCGCACCATGTATGACAAAGACGCCGATAAAGATAAATACCAGGGACATCTGGTTCTGCTGGCAAAGACCAACGACGGCTATAAGAACCTGATCAAGATTGTATCCAAAGGCTTCACAGAAGGCTACTACTATAAACCGAGAATCGATAAAGATGTGCTGCGCGCCCACAGCGGCGGCATCATCGCGCTGTCCGCCTGCCTGGCCGGTAAGGTGCAGAGCTGCCTTTTAAACCGGGACTACGAGGGCGCCAAGGCAGAGGCACTGGCAATGGACGAGATTTTCGGCCACGGAAATTTCTATCTGGAGCTGCAGGATCAGGGTCTGGATGAAGAAGCCATGATTAATCCGCAGCTTGTGAAACTATCCAGGGAACTGGATATTCCGCTGGTTGCCACCAACGACGTTCACTACGTAAAACAGGAGGATGCCGAAGCCCACGATGTGCTTCTTGCCATTCAGACGGCCACTACCATTGACGATGAAAAGCGCATGCGCTTCCCCAACGACCAGTTTTACTTAAAGAGCGAAGATGAGATGCGGAAAATCTTCGCTTACGCCCCGGAAGCCATTGAAAATACCCATAAAATCGCCATGGAATGCGATGTGGAATTCGTCTTTGGGGACTATCATCTGCCGGAGTTTATTCCGCCTGAGGGCAAGACCAACCAGCAGTATCTGCGGGAGCTTTGTCAGAAAGGACTTGCGGAACGTTACGACGATGTGACGCCGGAGATTGCAAACCGTCTTGATTATGAGCTTTCCGTCATTGAAAATATGGGCTATGTAGAGTATTTCCTCATCGTTTGGGATTTTATCAATTTTGCTAAGACAAACGGCATTATGGTGGGACCGGGCAGAGGCTCCGCCGCGGGAAGTCTGGTGGCGTATACCCTTAGAATTACCGACCTCGACCCCATTCGTTACAGCTTGATTTTCGAGCGTTTCCTGAATCCGGAGCGTGTCAGCATGCCGGATATCGATATCGACTTCTGCATCGAACGGCGGGGCGAAGTCATAGAATATGTAAAGAGAAAATATGGAGAGGCGAATGTCTCTCAGATTATCACTTTTGGTACCATGAAAGCAAAGGCTGCGGTCAGAGATGTGGGCAGGGCGCTGAATCTCAGCTATGCCGAGGCAGACAGAATCGCGAAAGCCATTCCTTTTGACCTGAAAATGACCATCGATAAAGCCCTTGACATGAATCCGGAGCTGAAAAACATGTACGAAAGCGACGCAAGAGTTGCCAAGGTTATCGACATGTCCCGTGCCATTGAGGGCATGCCGCGCCATGCCTCAACCCATGCGGCGGGTGTGGTAATTTCAAAACTGCCTCTGGATGAATACGTGCCGCTTTACATGTCAGATAAAGGTATCGCTACCCAGTTCAATATGACGACCATTGAGGAACTGGGACTTCTCAAGATGGACTTTCTGGGACTTCGAAACCTGACGGTCATTCGCGACGCCTTAGAACTCATTGAGAAAAACTACGGGCTGACCATCGACTTTGCCAGGATGGGCTACGATGATAAAGCCGTTTACGATATGATTGCCAGCGGCAATACGCTGGGTGTTTTTCAGCTGGAAAGCGGCGGCATGACCCAGTTTATGAAAAACCTGAAGCCTTCCTGCTTTGAAGATGTCGTAGCGGGAATTGCCCTGTACAGACCGGGTCCTATGGATTCCATTCCGAAATACATTGAGTATAAGAAGAATCCGGAAAAAATCAAATATGTGACGCCGGAACTGGCGCCGATTCTGGACGTATCCTACGGATGCCTCGTTTATCAGGAGCAGGTTATGCAGATCGTGCGGGACCTTGCCGGCTACAGCTTTGGACGTTCTGACATCGTACGCCGCGCTATGAGTAAAAAGAAAAAAGATGTCATGCTGCAGGAGAAGGAATATTTCATCCATGGAAAGCTGGACGAAGCAGGCAATGTGGAAATTCCGGGCTGCATCCGAAATGGAATCAGCGAAGCGGCAGCGGAGTCCATCTTTGCCGATATGGAAACCTTTGCCCAGTACGCATTCAATAAATCCCATGCGGCGGTATATGCGGTAGTCGCTTACGAGACTGGCTATTTGAAGAAATACTATCCGGTGGAATTTATGGCGGCGCTGATGACCAGCGTCATGGGAGACGCCAAATCCATCGCAAAATATATCCGAAACTGCAAGGAGATGGGCATCGAAGTGCTGCCGCCGTCCATTCATGACAGCCAAAAGAAGTTTTCTGTAGTGGACGGAAAAATCCGCTTCGGGCTTTTGGGCGTGAAAAACGTGGGCGAAGGCGCCATTGACGCTATCATCAAGGCGAGAGAAGAAAAGGGAAAGCCGAAGGATATTTTCCAGTTCATCAATAACATAGAAATCAGTGAGGTCAACAAGAAGGCTGTAGAAAGTCTGATTAAGGCAGGCGCCCTTGACTGTCTGGACGTAAACCGCGCGGCTCATCTGGCTGTTTACGAAGGGCTTGTGGAATCAGCGCAAAACAGCGCAAAGAAGAATATCGCCGGACAGATGTCACTGTTTCAGATCAGCAGTGAGGAGATGAACAGCGGCGATACATCGGGGACACTTCCGGAGGTGAACAATTTCAGCAAAGATGTTTTACTGGCCATGGAAAAGGAAATGCTGGGCGTATATATTACCGACCATCCGCTCAACGAATATGCGGAAAAAATCGAGAAATACGCCGACACTACCAGTGAGGACTTGGCAGCAGTTTCCGAAGAAGGGCACCATGACGGCAGGATACAGGACGGCATGACTGTCACCCTTGCAGGCATGATTGCGGGAAAGAAGAATCAGATTACAAAGAACAACAAGATGATGGCCTTTGTCAATCTGGAAGACCTTTACGGGGAGGTGGAGGTTGTAGTATTTCCAAACGTCTATGAACGCTGCAGCGGCGCGATTTTAGAGGACAATGTGGTCGTTGTGAAAGGAAAGCTGAATTTTAAAGAGGATGAGATGCCGAAGGTGCTGGCGGACTCTGTGGTAGGCATTCGTGAAGTGGAACAGCATCTGCAGAATGAACAGGCGGCAGCTTCAGCGGGTCGTAGCCTGTCAGGCGGCAGACCTTCAGGAGGCAGAATGCAGGGGGGTGCACCCGGAGGCAGCAGACAGAACGGCGCGGCTGGCGGGGAGACTGTAAAGGTGAGAATTCCGCAGGAGGCGGACGAGCAGGAAGTGCTGCAGGCTCTGCAGGAGATTTTCCGCCAGTATCCGGGAAATACGCCGGTACTGATTTATCTGCAAAACGGAAAGATTGTAAAAACCGGCGAAAGGGGCGGCGTATATCCGTCCATCGCACTGTTTGATACGGTAGCTGAGATTGTCGGCAGACCGAACATAAAAGGGAGAGTGAGAGCATGAAGCGAATCGGTGTTTTAACCAGCGGCGGAGATTCTCCGGGCATGAACGCTGCTATCCGCGCAGTGGTGCGCTGCGGCATAGAGGCTGGGATGGAAGTGTATGGAATCAAACGCGGCTATGAGGGCCTTTTAGATGGCGAAATATGTCAACTTGATAGAAATTCTGTAGGTGACATTCTTCACCGTGGAGGTACGATTTTAAAGACTGC
The DNA here is from genome assembly GCA_022767345.1 of Emergencia sp. Taxonomy (GTDB): domain Bacteria; phylum Bacillota; class Clostridia; order Peptostreptococcales; family Anaerovoracaceae; genus Senimuribacter. The sequence goes on along the minus strand of JALEOD010000045.1, from coordinate 12,477 downwards.
CAGAAGTGAGCGATTCCGCACAGAGGAAGGACAGGCTCATGGAGTGAGCGTACTGGAAACTTTTGGAATAGAAGGCCTGGTCGTCATCGGCGGCGACGGTTCGCTGCGGGGCGGCTGCGACCTCGACAGGCGCGGAATTAAGGTCATGGGACTGCCGGGCACCATCGACAACGACTTGGGGTATACAGATTTTACTATTGGTTTTGATACGGCGGTAAGCACCGTGCTGGATGCGATTTCCAAAGTGCGTGATACTTCATCGTCCCATGAGCGGACTACGGTCATTGAAGTGATGGGAAGACACTGCGGAGATATCGCCCTTTATGCAGGACTTGCCGGCGGCGCGGAGGCGGTTTTAATTCCTGAGATTGAAACCGATGTAAACGAGCTGTGCCGGAAAATTCTCATCGGGGCAAACCGTGGAAAGCAGCACAGCATCATCATTAAGGCCGAGGGCGTGGAGATTTCTACTGCGGCGCTGACAAGGACCATCGAGGAGAAAACCGGCAGAGAGACAAGACCGGTAGTCCTGTCTTACCTGCAGCGGGGCGGGACGCCTACTTTGCGCGACCGAATGCTGGCGACTCTGACCGGTGCAAAGGCGGTGGAACTTCTGCAGGAGGATTCTGACAGCAAGGCAATCGGTACGGTAAACGGTGAAATCGTTGCTTACGATTTGCAGCAGGCGCTGGCCCAGGAGCGGGAAATCGACAGAGAAATGTACGACCTGATCGGGATATTGAGCAAATAAGATATAGAAATAAGAGCGCAAATAGGAACGGAGTTTTAACATGGGAAAAGTCGCAGTCGTTTATGCAGGAAAATATGGAACAACGAAGCAGTATGCGCAGTGGATCTGCGAGGAGACCGGCGGTATATTATTTGCCGCGGAACAATGCAGCGAGAAACTGCTGGCGGATTATGATGTGATTGTCTTCGGCGGAGCGGTACACGCAGGGCGGATTCTGGGCATGGACCGTCTGCGGAAATGGTATCCGAAGCTCTGTCAAAAGAAGATTGCCGTATATGCTGTCGGGCTCAATGTAGAGGACGAAAATGCCAGAGCCGAACTGCGGGAACTGAATTTCTTTAAGCAGGAATCCTCTTTTAAAATGATTTTGCGGCAGGCGGGAGCAAAGCGAAAACTATCCGATGAAGAGGAGAACTTCAGTCAGCTGCCGTGCTTTTTCCTCGGCGGCGCTTACGATCCTGCGAAAGTAAGCGGCGGCGATAAGATGATGATGGGCATGGTGAAGAAGATGATTGGAGGAAAGCCGGCTTCTCAGATTACTGAATCCGAACGGACTCTTCTGACCGCCATGGAAGAAGGCGCGGATTATACCGACCGGGCGGCAATTATGCCGCTGGTGAGTGGAATATTACAGGAGAAATAAACAAAATGCCAGCTAAGGACTGGCATTTTTAGTTGAGCGAAAAGTAAAGCGCAACCCAAATGTTACATTTTGAAACCGGTACGCCACTTGCGCAGCTTCCGGATTTGCGGTAAGATAAATCCATAAAAACAAGGAGGCGTGCGATGGAAATTGGAAGTAAGATTGCGCAGGCGCGAAAAGAAAAGAATTTGACCCAGGAGCAGCTGGCGGAACTGATGAATGTGACGAGGCAGACGGTATCCAGATGGGAGCTGCAGACGGCATATCCGGAAATGGAAAAAATTGTGATGCTTTCTGAAATTCTGGGTGTAAGCTGCGACTACCTTTTACATAATCATATGGAGACAGATGCCGGGCATGGCAGCAGAAAAGCTGCGCGGAAACCCTTGGTGACCAGACTTCTTCAGGAAGCGGCAGGGAAACCTGTAAAAATTACGTTTACAGACGAAGACATAGATTTTGATATTAATAATAAGACGTGCAGGATTTTAGACTTTGACGGAAGCTGGGCATATATTGAATATCAGAATGGAAAGAAAACAGAGACGAAGCTGATTCAGATTGCTTCCATCTCTTCGATTAAATTTGAAAGGGAGGACAAGTGATGGAATATTTTGGTGTTTTCGGCTTTATCTTTGGGCTCCTTGCCTGGTTTAATGTTTCTGCCCTTTCAAAGCGGGTCAGAAAACTGGAAGGAATTTTGAAGGAGGAAGGCTTTGTCGATTCAGAAAAAGAATCACTGAAGGAGATCTTATCGAAGAATATCGGAAAGCACATCAAGCTGGAGCTTTCTGATGAGGCGGCGGACTATGGGTACGCGGTGGAGAAAAAGGACTGCGTCATTTTGGACGCCGATGAGGATTGGGTTAAAATCAGGCTGAACAATAAAAAGCAGGAGGAGTACCTCCTGCGTATCGACGCCATTGAAAGCGTACAGTTTATAGAATCATAAGTCGATGCCGATGTCGTTATCCAGAATTTGACCGAACGTGATGGAACTGTCTCCGAATTTTTTTCGGATATCGTCCATAGTGCGCTCAATGGATTCACCTTTTTGACGGGTTTCTGCCGGCGCATCGAAAAGAGAAAGCTGTTCCTCTGCTGTTTCGTCAGTGAGATTGATGGCAGTCAGGGTCAGAAGCCGAATGGGATCGGAAAGTCGCCAGGAGGAGCCAAGAAGCTCCAGGGCGGCTTTTTTTAAATCCGCGGCAAGATTGGTCGGCTGAGGCAGCTGCTTTTGACGGGAAATCGTTTTAAAGGCAGGATTTTTGATATCAACTTTGACGCCGAAACATTTCATCTGATATTTACGCAGTCGGCTTGCCACCGTGTCGGAAAGGCTGGTCAGCGCTGTGGTGATGTCTTCGATGCCTGTCAGATTGCGCGCAAAGGTGATGCCGTTACCCACGGATTTGATTTTTTCCCGTTGGTTGTAAAGGCAGACCGGGCTGTCGTCAAGACCGTTGGCATAGCTGTGCAGCAGCGGTCCCTGCTTCCCCAGAAGGCGTTCCAATGCCCTGGGATCTGCCGCAGCCAGATCACCGATGGTGCGGATGTGAATGGTCTTTAGCTTTTCTGCTGTGGCAAAACCGACAAAGAACAGTTCGCCGACCGGTTTTCCAAAGAGAAGGGTGGGGTAATTTTGCCGGGTCACCTCTGTAGTAGCATCGGGTTTCCTGTATTCACTGCCCATTTTTGCAAAGACTTTGTTGTAGGAAACGCCCACTGACAGGGTCAGACCCAGCTCCGATTTGATGCGCTGGCGAATGGTATCGGCAATCTGTCTGCCGTTGCCGAATAATCTCTGGCTGGCGGTGACATCCAGCCAGGATTCATCGATGCTGAAAGGCTCCACCATATCAGTATACTCCAGATAAATTTTATTGATGCGGTCGCTGTATTCCTTGTATTTATCGTGATGCGGCCGCACAAACTGCAGCGACGGACACTTTTTCTTTGCCTGCCAGACGGTTTCTGCAGTGACGACACCCGCTACCTTTGCCAGCTGATTTTTGGCAAGGATAATACCGTGCCTGCCTTCGGGATCGCCGCAGACAGCAACGGGCACGTCTTTCAGGTCGGGTCTTGACAGAAGCTCTACCGACGCATAAAAATTATTCATATCACAATGTAAAATCACTCTGTCCATATTTTTATTTTACCATACTTCTTTCAAATAACAATCACAATTATCCAAGGGAGATATGTTATAATGTAGATAACAGATTTTATTGGAGGACTTTATGGGAAATATTATGGTTTGTGTCACCAAACAGAAAACCTGCCAGCGACTCATCGACTATGGAAAGTCGCTGCAGCATGCAGGAGATGAGCAGATTTTCGTGATTCATATTGCGCCGGAAAACGAGAACTTTCTGAATAACAGACAGGAAGGTGAGGCGCTGGAATTTCTCTATGAGAAAGCGAAGGATGCAGGCGCGCAGCTGACTGTTGAACGGTCACAGGACGCGATTGGTACTTTAGCAAAGCTTGCAGAAAAGAACTACGCCGATCGAGTGGTTGTAGGTGAGGCGCCGGAGGGACAGCGAGAAGGCAGTTTTCTTGAAAAACTTGCGGCGCGCCTTGGAAGGGGTGTGTCCCTGGAAGTCGTACCGGCGACGAGGACATAAGCGGAGCTGAATGTGAGCCGGAACGTAGCCTGCAGCGGGGCTCCACATTGACAACGTTGACAAAAAATCGTGATTCTGTCAATTTTGTCAACGTTTTCGGTGAAAAACCGTGACAAAATTGACATTTTTCTAGAAATCTGTCCAATTTGTCAATGTTCTTCAAAGAATAAGCGTTTTTTAAGGGTGAAAATCGTGATTTTGTTGACAGAATCGATGAAAAATCGGAAATTTGTCAACGTTGTCATATCGCAGGCACTGCCTGCTATGGTTTTGCCGTGGATTTGTCATATCGCAGGCACTGCCTGCTATGGTTTTGCCGTGGATTTGTGATGCGGCAGCTCTGCCTGCCTGCGTATCCACTGCGCACTTGCTATGGCTGGACGAACTTGCCGCGATTTTGAGCCGTTTCTTGACTTTATAACCGGCAGCCATTATAATGTCTACAGTATAAAATTGGACAAGGAGGTCTTCGTAGGTGAGAATTATTACTGTAATTGCGGGCATTCTGCTTACTTTTCTGGGAGTATTTTCCATTGCAAATGCCGGATTATCATTTCTGTCGCTTGCATTCCCCATCGGAATTACCCTGATGCTGGTCGGGCTGGTGGAATGTTTTGTATATAAAAGAATTAGAAACGATGTAGATGCAGGGCATTGGGTGTTGATTGACGGACTTACTACATTTATTTTAGGTATTGTTGTGCTGACGGGCAGACTGGCTGCGGATATTGCAGTACCGGTGGTTTTCGGTATGTGGAGTATGATTTCCGGAATCAGAGGATTCAGTGTGCTGGCTTTTGAGACCGATACCAAGGAGAAGAATATTGATTTTTACTGGGCATTTATGGTAAGCCTGCTAAACTTCGCGATCGGAGTTTATGCTTTCTTCAATTCTTCGCTGCTGCATTTGTCGGTGCTGATGATTTTGGGCATTTGCTTCGTAGTGCAGGGCGCCAACATCATTAAAATCGGATTTGATATCGTGTACAGCAAGCCGGATTTAATTAAAACCAAAGACGAAAAGATTGCTGAAGCCGAAGAGGCAGCCAAGGAAGCCAAAAAAGAAATGAAAAAAGCGATTAAAAAAGCCAGAAAGGCGAAAAACGCTGTCAAAGCTGCTGAAGAAGCGAAAGAATTTCATGAGATAATCAGTGAGCCTATTGGAGAGACTAATACACAAGAGGAAAAAACACTGTAGCATAGGAGACAGGGTTTCTCGAAGGAAGAGAAATCCTGTTTTTTCGCATAGGAAATAACTGAGAGGACGAAGAGATGTTAGACATTTGTATCATAGGCGGCGGCGCTGCCGGTATGACTGCGGCAATCTGCGCAAAGGAAGAAAATCCTGACAGCAGGATTTTGATTTTGGAAAAGAAAAACCAGCTGGGGCGAAAAATCGCAGCTACGGGAAACGGTAAGTGCAATTTGTCCAATGCCGCCTGCCCGAAAGCTGACGAGACATTGGATTTCTTTGAAAGGCTGGGTGTTTTAACCAGAACAGATGAAGAGGGGCGGATCTACCCCTATACAGAAGAAGCGGCGGCGGTGAGAGATGCCTTAGAGCAGAGAATTCACAAGCTGGGCATAGAAGTGATGACATCTTCGGAGGTTCAGTCCGTTGAAAAGCAGGACTGCTTTGTTGTTGAACTGAAAAATAAAACGCTGCGTGCGCGTAAACTTCTCATTGCCTGCGGAGGAAAGGCAGGAGCGGCTTTTGGAAGTACGGGAGACGGCTTTCGCTTTGCGAAGAAATTCGGTCACCGGGTCGAAAAGCCTATACCGGTTTTGACCGCAGTAGAAGTAAAGGAAGATTTAGAAAAGCTTTCCGGCATTCGGGCAAAAGCGGAGGTGAAGCTGTTTTATAAGGACGAGATGATTTTTACCGAAAAGGGAGAAGTACAGTTTACAAAGACAGGTATTTCCGGAATCTGCGTATTCAACATGTCCCGGCATTTGCTGCTTCCTGAGGGGGCGAGCTTTGAGGGCGGTTTTGACGACTACCGGATAGAAATAGATTTTTTTCCGGAACGTGATGAGATGGACAGTCTTTTAGAGCTGCGGAAGGCCCAGGGGCTGACGGGTCAGAAAGTGCTGCAGTTTCTGGTTAGAAGACCTGTGGCAGAAATGATTTACGAAGGCGCAAAGGGTGATACGGCGGCTTGTGCCAGAGCTTTGAAAGCATTTCCTCTTTCGCCGAGGGGCGTGAGGGGATGGGATTTTGCGCAGGTTACCAAAGGAGGCGTGGCCCTTAGCGAAGTGTCGCCGCAGACCTTTGAGTCAAAGCTGGTAGAAGGTCTTTACTTTGCGGGAGAGGTTTTGGACTACGATGGACCCTGCGGCGGGTTCAATCTGCAGCATGCCTGGGAAAGCGGCATGAGAGCGGGAAGGGAGATGGCAAAATGACACCTAGGTACAGAATACATCAGGTCAAATTGAGTCTGCATGAATCAACAGCGGACTTACCGAAAAAAATTTTGAAAAAGCTGGGAAACAGAGATTACATTCTGATTGACGTGGAAATTGTCAGAGAGTCCATCGATGCCAGAGACAAAAGTGATATAAAGAAAGTCTACTCTGTGGACTTTTCTGTGGTGAGGCGGCAGCGCCCCAGAGATTATATCCGCATTCACACCGGCGGAAAAACCGGCGTGGAAGAGGCGCCGGACATGACCTATATAGAAACTGCGGCGGGCGAGCAGGAACTGAAACACAGACCGGTTATCATCGGTTTTGGGCCCTGCGGCATGTTTGCCGGCCTGACACTGGCAAGACGAGGACTGAAACCCCTTATCATTGAACGGGGCGCGGCCATTGAACAGCGAGTTTCGGATGTGGAAAAGTTTTGGGAAGAAGGCGTTTTGAATACAGAGTCCAACGTGCAGTTCGGAGAAGGCGGCGCGGGTACCTTTTCCGACGGAAAGCTGACGACCGGGATTAAAGATTTGAGAATCCGCAAAGTGCTGACGGATTTTGTAAAAGCGGGCGCAGACCCGGACATCCTCTATAAACAGAGGGCCCATATCGGTACGGACGTTCTCAGAACAGTCGTAAAAAATATCAGACAGGAAATCATTCGCCTTGGCGGTGAAGTGCGTTTTAATACTCGCTTTGTGGAGGTTAAGACGAAAAATAAGTGCGTAAAATCCATCGTGGTGGTGGGAGACGGCAGAGAAGAGGAGATTTTTACAGAGGATGTGGTTCTTGCCATCGGACACAGCGCCAGAGACACTTTCCGCTATCTGGCAGGACGAGGCATAAAAATGCAGCAGAAGCCTTTTTCCATCGGCGTGAGGATTGAGCATCCGCAGGCGCTTATCGACAAGGCCCAGTATGGAGACGCGGAGGGGCTTCCTCCTGCGGATTACAAGCTTTCTTATCATTGCGCAAACGGCCGCGGTGTGTATACCTTCTGCATGTGTCCGGGCGGGCAGGTGGTGGTTGCGTCTTCGCAGGAAGGCGGCGTGGTAACCAACGGCATGAGCAACAGAGCCAGAAACAGCGGTACTGCCAACAGCGGTCTTTTGGTCGATGTGCGCTGTGAAGATTTCGGCTCTCCCAGTCCTCTTGCGGGCATTGAATTTCAGGAAAAATACGAAAAGCTGGCATTTGAACTGGGCGGAAGAAATTATAAAGCGCCGAGGACGACCTGGGGCGAATTTCGTGACGGCGGAGAAAGCGCGGCTGCTGTGGCCGGATCTCTTCCTGATTTTGCCGTGGAATCGATCAAAGAGGCGATGCCTCACCTGGGCAGAAAGTTATCCGGATTTGACGATGATGATGCAGTGCTTACTGCGGTGGAGACGAGAAGTTCTTCTCCGGTGCGCTTTGCGAGAAATGAGAATATGGAAGGCACCTTTGGAGGATTTTATCCGGCAGGAGAAGGTGCAGGCTACGCCGGCGGTATTATGAGCGCGGCTTGTGACGGTATTAAGGCGGCGGAAAAGATTATAGGAAAGCACAAAGTGTAAGAAAATTCTGTCCATCATATTTACACCACTGCTTAGATATGATATAATATCCTAATAATAGGACTTGTAATTGTGGCGGGAGGTGAAGATATGAACCCTGCAAATGGAATTATATCAAAGCTGATGCTTTTGATTGTGGTGCTGGTTTTAGGACTTACTCTGCACTTTGTGACGGAATGGATGAAGAAGAAAAGACAGCCCGACTGGGACGAATTTCAGGAGAAGGTTGAGGATTTCAACGCAAGGCATGGCGGTGATTTCAGTGATGATGCCAAGGCGTTTCTCGGAAAGCATGTCAATGATTCACAGACCAGTCATGCGAAATATATCATCAAACACGATGAGAATCTTCGGAAAGATTTAGAGAAAGAAGAATAGATTCAGCTGTAAAGATTAAAGCTATGCCCCCGTCAGAGAGACTCGGCGGGGGATTTTTTATGGATAAGACAGAATCGTGGAGTTGCGTATCAATCCGGATACATTAAATGCATAAAACTCATTAAACTCAGTAAATTTATCGAACGTAATTTTAACATTGCAGAACTTTACCCTTTGTTGGTTCAAAAAAAGGAAAGTCTTCGGTTGTAGGGGCATGGTATAACCGAGGAGTCAGAAACTTTTGAGGGGAAATCATAATAATGGGTATGATATAATCCTGAAAATGAAAAATATCCGCCGGCATGCCCCCATTTTTTAACAAAATTCTGCGTAAAGATGGGACGATTATATTTCAATCAGATTGGCGGTATTTATTTTGCATTTTTTTAAAAAGTTTTTACTTTTTTCTGCAAAGCGAATTTTTGTTTCGCGCTGGACTTCGCCTGGCTCCCTGGAACCTCCTGGACTTTGCTAAGCTGTCGGAAAACTTACGGACTTGACTCCAGCAGATTTTTGTGGTATTTTTACTTATATAGAAATGAGATTATTTACCGCCGGGTAACGCTTTTTATTCACACCGTTAGGCCTTAGAAGGAGTGAATGGGAGGCGGTATTTTTTTAGGAAAGGAAGATGATGAACATGTTTAGAGCAATGAGAAGAAGCAAACAGGTTATGTCCTTTGAGGACAGCGCAGCGGTTTTAGAGCGAAATACTGCAGGGGTTCTGGCCGTCTCTGGCGACGATGGATATCCGTATGCAGTACCGCTCAGCTATGTGTACACAGACGGCAAGATTTATTTCCACTGCGCAAAGCAAGGCCACAAGCTGGACGCAATCGCTCGCTGTGAGAAAGTCTCTTTCTGCGTCATCGATCAGGATCAGGTGGTGCCGGAAGAATTTACGACTTATTTTCGCAGTGTGATTGCTTTCGGTAAAGCCAGAGTATTGGAGGAGCCTGCTGAAAAGAGAGCGGCGCTGGAGGCGCTGGGAAAGAGATACTCTCCTGATGAAACGCCGGAGGCACTGGCAAAGGAAGTCGAGGGCAGCTTTAAGCAGGTGACTATGGTTGAAATTACCATTGACCATTTATCCGGCAAAGAAGCCAAAGAGCTTGCAAAGCAGAGAAACGCAAAATAAAGCATGCAGCAAAGTAAAAAACGAGGTAATGCCTGAGAGGGCGACCTCGTTTTTCATCACGGATATTTATTCTTTCATAGAGTTATTTTCCCGCAGGATTATTTTATCAGGCTTTTTCCGGTCATTTCTTCCGGAATGGAAAGCCCCATCAGGCGCAGCATAGTCGGCGCGATGTCGCACAGCCTGCCGCCGTCTGCGAGGGAAACCGGATTTTCAGCGATATGTACAAGGGGTACCGGATTCAGGGAGTGGGCGGTGACCACATTGCCGGCATCGTCCATCATACAGTCGGCGTTGCCGTGGTCTGCAGTCAGCAGAATCTGTCCGCCTTTAGAAAGCACAGCGTCAACGATTTTCGGCACGCAGGCGTCCAGGGTTTCGATGGCGCGGACAGCCGCTTCCATGATACCGGTATGTCCTACCATATCCGCATTGGCAAAGTTTAGCACAATACAGTCGTACTTGTCTGCTTCAATCTGTTCCAGCACTCGTTCCGTTACCGCAGGAGCGCTCATCTCCGGCTGCAAATCATAGGTGGCAACCTTCGGAGAAGGCACAAGAATCCGGTCTTCGCCGCTGCAAGGGGCTTCGACGCCGCCATTGAAGAAAAAAGTTACATGGGCGTATTTTTCAGTTTCGGCAATGCGAAGCTGAGAAAGTCCGAGAGAAGCGATGTAGTCGCCGAAGGTATTCTTTAGGGTCTGGGGCGGGAAAGCGATTTCTACGCCCGGCATAGTAGCGTCATACTGGGTCATGCAGACATATTTTAAATTCTTGACGGTCTTCTTGCGGGTGAAACCATCGAAATCGGGATCCGCAAAGGCGCGGGTGATTTCTCTTGCTCTGTCCGGACGGAAGTTGAACATAATCATAGCATCGCCATCGCTCACTGTGCCTGCGCCGGTGACGGTGGGCAGAACAAATTCGTCGTTTTCGTCCCGCTCATAAGCAGCGTCTACTGCGCTGCAGCCGGTAGCGGCAGAAAGACCCTGACCAAGGGTCATGGCATCGTAAGCTTTTTCTACTCTGTCCCAGCGCTTGTCTCTGTCCATGGCGTAATATCTGCCGGAAATGACAGCGATTTCGCCGATTCCAAGCTGGCGCATGTGGTTTTGCAGAGCTTCGATGTACTGCCCTGCGCATCTTGGCGGAACATCCCGTCCGTCGAGGAAGCAGTGCACCAGCACCCTGGAAAGTCCTTTCTTCTTTGCCATGGTGAGAAGGGCAAAGAGATGACTGATATGACTGTGGACGCCGCCATCGGAAAGAAGTCCCAGAAGATGCAGCGTAGAATCGTGGGAAAGGGCATGATCCATCGCGGCGTTTAATGCTGGATTTTCAAAGAAATCCCCATCCTCAATGGATTTTGTGATCCGGGTAAGCTCCTGATACACGATACGACCCGCGCCGATATTCAGATGTCCCACTTCGGAGTTTCCCATCTGTCCGTCGGGCAGACCTACGGACAGACCGCTGGCTGATAGACTGGTTTTCGGATATTTTGAAAAAATTTTATCCAGGTTAGGGGTTTTAGCGGCAGCAATGGCATTGCCGGCGCTTTTTGGACTCAGACCAAAACCGTCTAAAATCATCAGCATGGTCGGGCTATTGTTTATCTGCATAGAATTCATCTCCATTTCTAAGATTATTTCTTCATTATAGCAAATTTTTTGGTATAATGGAATAAGCAGTGATAAAAATATGGAGGCATATATGGCTTGGACCAAAGAACAACAGCTGGCAATCGACCAGCGTGACAAAAATATATTGGTGGCAGCAGCGGCAGGCTCGGGAAAGACTGCTGTTTTGGTAGAGCGCATTAAAAAACTCGTCATAGAAGAAGGCGTGTCCATTGACCGGATGCTGATTGTAACCTTTACCAATGCGGCGGCGGCAGAAATGAAAAAGAGAATTTCCGACGCTATTGACGACAGGCTTTCAAGAGATCCTAACAATACAGCACTCCGCCGTCAGCAGCTTTTGCTGCCTCGTGCAAATATAAGTACGGTTCATAGCTTTTGCAGCAATATTATCCGTGAAAATTTTTATGTTCTCAATGTCAATCAGAATTTCCGCATAGCCAATGAAAGCGAAACTTCTGCGATGAAAAACAGAATTATGTCTGATGTTATCGAGGAAATGTATTCGCAGAAAAGCAGTGGTTTTTTGCTTCTCAGCAGTATTATTTCGGGTGCAAAATCCGACAGCGGTCTTGAAAAAGCAATACTTGATTTGTATAAGCAAAGTCTTTCGCACCCGTTTCCTGAACAGTGGATTGCTGAGTCGGTTGAATTCTATAACCCTGATATACCGCTTTCAGATACGATTTTTGCGAAAAAGGCATGGAAAAAGGTACAGGATACAGACGAGTATTTTCATAGTATTCTTGATGATGTATATGAAGTTATTGACGGAAACACGGTTTTTCAGTCCGATAAGAAGATAGCCGCTTATAATAAGTATCTGGAATTTGTAAAGTCATTTGACGACGCTGTCAGCACTGGTGAGTGGAGTAAAATTTCTGACCTGATAATGTCATACGAAAAGCCGTCTTACACCTCTCCGGGAAAAAACACTAAGGGTGTCAGTGAAATGGAAATTAACACCGTAAAAAGCGGCTTTAATACAATAGACAATATCATCACAAAACAATTACAGCCGATATTCAGCTTTACTGAGGAGATTTACAAAAACGATACGGAACTGCTTTATCCCGCTATGAAATGTTTACAGGAAATGCTGCTTGAATTTGATAAACACTTTTCACAGGCGAAAAACGAAAAGGGCATACTGGAATTTTCTGACCTTGAACATCTTATGATTAAACTTCTTGTAAAACAGACCGACGGCGGATACGAAAAAACCGATTTTGCACATAATCTGTCAAAGCGTTTTGATGAAATAATGATTGACGAATATCAGGATACAAACGAAATACAGGAGCTTATTTTTAGAGCGGTTTCAAATGA
>JALEOD010000070.1 GCA_022767345.1 Emergencia sp. | reverse complement strand
TATCACCTTTTTACCGTCCCGTCAGGTACATTGTACGTTTTTTTGCTAAATTTATTTTGTCAAGCCCTTTTTTAAAAGTTTTCCGAGAAATTTTTCAATAGATTTTCTACAAGCATCTCATATGCTTTTTTACTCTGATATTCTGGCGGCAGCATTTTGATAATTCCTTTATCTACTGTCAAATGTGCCTTCCTACTGCGCTCTGGCTGCATAGTATAAATGATGTCACTAAGTTCCTTGGTATTCATTGTCTTTCCAAATGGCTTATATTTCCGATCATACAAACTACGTATCTTTTCCGCCGCCTCCAAACTCAACACCGTCTGCTCACCACTCAGTATGTAAACGATTCGATCCTGCACATCCAGCGGCAAATAGGAAATCTCACATCCGGCTTTTATGCTTACTTTTCTCACGTCCACCAGCTGCCTCATTCCCAAAGATAAATATGTCAGTCGAATATATCTTCGCAACTGGCGTTCCTCTGATTCATCAAAAATTGCATTTCGGACCCGCGGGTCCGTTTTGCATTTTTCAGCATACTCGTCCGCATAGCGCACCATAAAGGCTTTTTCTGTAATCGTGATATCTTCCCTGTAGCGATTGCTCTCGCCATAAAGGCACAATGCCGCATCGTCATCAAGTTGCCTGATTACGCAAGGCACGGTTTCAAGGCCAACTCGTTCTGCTGCAGTGAGCCTGGTCTTCCCAGCAATGAGCTCATACTTTACTTTCCCACTTGCATCTGCTCTGACAATCAGCGGCACCAGCACGCCGACAGATTTGATAGAGTCTGCCAGTTCTTCAACTTTCTCCTGCTGCATATGAAAATAGGATTTGCCGTAATCGCCGCCAAATGGCCTGATATCCGAAATCGGTATTTGTCTGATTTCCTCACACATTCTTACCTCCAACCCCTTTAATCATACTTTGGGGAATATATATCCCGTCTTCATACTCAAATATGTAAAATGTCTCATCTCTGACATAGTCTAAAAAAGCAGCTTCCGATTCAGTAACGAACCTTTCCACTATATCAATCGTTTCCTGCACTACATCCGGAGACAAATATCTCTCTGCAAGAAAGTAAATCGGTCTTGCCTGCCGCATGTAATAGCGCCCATCCTTAATAAGAAAAATATTTTCTAAAAGAATCTCGTTATATGATGGATGAGCTGGATTCACTCTTCTCATGCAGCTATCGGTAACTCCATAACGTCTGCATAAATTCGGTCTGGCTTCATAACATATGCATTTGCCTCTTTCGTCCAGGAATGGGCAACTTTCGAGTAAAATAACGGTTGCATCAAGGTTATAAAACCGCTTCTGAAACGCCGTATAACTATCCTGGATGGATTCTGCCATGACAGGGTGATTTTCCGCCACATACGCAGCCTGTTTCATCGCATTCATATATATGACAGGCAACTCTCCCACTTTTCCATTCATAATCAGCCAGGCTATGATAAAAAAGAATTCATTTTCTGTGATGAAAAACAGCGTGTTACAACAAGCGCTACAGTCATCAATACAATTCGCTTTTATGCCATCTCTCGCCGTTACCTTATCATATCGCCGATTCTTTTTTTCTATCTTTGCAAATTTGCTTTTGGGATGTATTTTAATCCTCAACCTCTTTTCCTCCTCGTCCAACGTCTCACAATTACTGTAACAATAATTGTAGTTTTGCACAAGGTCAGAATGCAAATAATTCTTTGTGGGATGTATCTTTATTACAATATTGTGTCTGCTTAATTCCAGCATTTCGTGAATGCTATCTCGCTGACCCTTCTTGAAGTACAACGGATTAGCAAAAGTTAGCGTATCATTCGGCTTTTCGCAAAGTAAATCAATATTGTCCATCACGTCTACCCCCAAAAGGTCTTCTCTTCCGGCTGCCATGTGCCGTCTTTATCCCGCCGCATCAGCGTCAGATTGATGCCATATCGGCTGCATACGCGCAAGATGGTTTCCAACGCTTCCGGATTTTGCCAGTCGTCATAGAGGATAAAGTGGCTCCCCTTGATTCCCAGGCCTGCCATATCAACCAGCACCGTCCTGGCTATCTCTTCCGCTTCCGCTGAACGATTCTCAAAATCTTCATCCCCGCCAAAAATATCATAGCAGGTTCCAAGCTCTGCTTCAATCTCCGTCGTATCTCTTACGCCTAATCTTAATTCTCTGTTCATTTCGTTTTCCCTTCTTCGTCTTTGATTATGCCATATCAGTAGCATCATTCTCTATCAATAGCCTGTACGCTATCTGCTTATTCCATCTCCCATTCCGCCTGCTCTTCCGGATGCTCTGCCAGATAATTATTATACATAATCAGCGCCGCCTGCGTATATGCCCGTTTTCTTTCCACGTTCAGTCTCCGCATAGGTTCTGGCAGATACTCAGTCACAAAACGCTCGTTAATTTTTAACTTCTTCTCCTTTGGCACTTTCGGTCCTGTTTCTGCATCAGTCGCTTTGCTGTCTCTTCCGGTCAGCTGATCAAGATATACTGTATCTACCGTTCCCCCATCTTTATAGTGCTTCTTGATTTCCGTTGCTTCTTCCAATGATGGCATATATCCGGTCTCCTGCATGTACCCCAACAAGTTTTTCTGATCCTTCTTGTCCAGATAGGACAGCTCCACGCCGACTCTGAACTTCATTTCTTTCGCATCCACCATATTAAGCAGCGGAAGGATGAGTTCATTAAGCCGTATGTAGCGTTGAATGTTTCTGGCGCTTTCCTGAAATTCTTCTGCCGCCTGATTATCAGTGCGTGACTTCGTGCCCACTGGGCGCGAAGTTAAATCTGCTCGCTCTCCCTGCCTTTTATTAGCCTCCATATATAAGGCATACGCCTTCGCCTTCGTAGACGGCCTGATAACAGACCGCTTCTGCAGGTTGGAGACGACCATCAGTCTGGTGGCCTGTTCGTCATCATAATCTACAATAATCGCTTTAATCTTATCAAGCCCCAACTTTCTGGTTACATACATTCTTCTATGACCAGTAATTGCCTCGTATCTTCCTGCCAGGTTCACATCCTTTCGGACAATAATTGGCTCCAATTGTCCGTTTTCACGCATATCTTCTTCAAGGTCACGCATGTCATCATCATCCGTCACTTCAAATGGATGGCTCCCGCCGGTATGAAACGGCAGAATATCATCCAGCGATATATCGGTTACGCTGTTGCCTTCCTCTTTCTTGCCATTGGCCACCTCTGGAAAAAGATTCTCCAGCGCGGAAGGGTCAAATTCGTTTCTTCTTCCCATATATAAATCCTCCTACCTTAAAAACTTTGTAAGAATTCTGCTACAAACGCCCTATAATCCTCTGTCACCGACGCCTTTGGCCGTTCCGTAAGTGGGTTAGTCTGCCGATATTGCGCTTCCTCAATTGCAACGCCGTTTCGAATCACACTGTCAAACACCCTGATGCCCTGCACATCCATCAGCTTGTCCAGCGCAGCCTTGATGCCTTTACGGATGTTGCTGCGTCCTTCATGCTGCGTTACCAGAACGCCGGTTATCGTAAGGTCTTTATTGTAATAGCCCTGTACCAGTCGGATGGTCTGTAACAGCTGTGATAATCCTTGTACAGAATACTTCGATGCCTTGACCGGTATAACGATCCCGTTAGCAGCTGCTAATGTGTTGATGGTGATGATGCCTAGTGTAGGCGGCGTATCGACCAAGATGAAGTCGTAGTCTTCCTTGATCGGCTCCAGCGCTTCCTTCAACAGATATTCTCTGCCTGCAAAGGAAAACTCCATATCTGCACCTGCCATAGACAGACTTCCAGGTAAAAGGTCAATATTCTCATTGATCTGCCAAATGCAATCCCCCGCCTTTTTCTCTCTACGAAAAAGCTGATAAATAGTTCCCTCTGTATCACCATCCAGGCTAAAGCTTTCAGTGAGATTGCATTGTGGATCTGTGTCAATAGCTAAGACCTTGCAGCCCTGGTCCGCCAGCCCATACGCCAGTACATGGCATGTGGTCGTCTTCCCAACACCACCTTTCTGATTTGCTAATGCGATAATTTGTGCTTCCTTCTTCATGTTTCGTTCCTCCATTCATTTCTTATAACTTTGCGCTGTTCTTATACATTCCAGGACAGCAATCTGCTTTCTGTTTAAACCTTCATAAAATGCCTTTTCTTCTGCTACGGTGTCAAACTCCGGCACCATTGCTTCTCTGTTGCAAATGCTTTTTATAAGTGCGCTCTTACTGATTAGATCATCACTATCATCATTCGCTTTCTCCGACCCTTTGATCCTTTTCACCTTTTGCCGTATGCAGGCTTCACATGATAAATATTTATCCCCGTAAAGTGATGGACAGTTTGTATGATTCTTGCCTAAGACACATCTGCCCTGCTCATCAAGGCCGAAGCACGCCGCTGCCTTAATAAGTCTTTCAAGTTGTGCTCCTGAGCATTTTATTTCTATCATGTATTTTCCTCCTTATGTAACCCTGTTACTTTGTCCTGTATCTCGGCATTCTTACCGTCATATACGCCAGCCATATAAACTGCGTCATCATGTGAATAGTTCCATTTCTCATCTTTCAGTGCTGCAAGTGCCTCAACATATGCTTTGGCTTCTTGCGGCACAACTGGGACAAGACCCCATTCCTGCTGCACCTCCTGCATCTGCCGCTCTAGTAAATGTCTTATGCCTGAAGCAAAGCCACGGCCATACTCATTTTTCAGAGCGTTTAAGTACTGGTTGCTATATTTCCAGCCTTCCTCTCTTTTAAAGTCTCTAAACCAGTCGGAGATGCACACATCTGCAAAGACAAGTACATTTTCCAAGACTTCTACATCTGCCTCCCACCCGCTTAATGTAATGTAATGCTTCATGCTGCCTTTTGAAGTGTTAATGTAATTCGCACAACAATACAAACTTGCAAGCTCGTCGACAAGATTCTGTCGGTAGGTATTTCGATATGCCGTATAGTACAAATCTGTCTGCTTATGTATTATCTCCACGGGTTTCTCCTGAAAATCACTCAATTGAAGTTTATACTCCATCATCAAACGTTGTGCTTTGGCCATGGCAACCTTTGCCTCATACTCGCTGCCGCGATCAGCCATAGCAAGCAGTTTTCTGATTTTCTGCTTAATCTTTTCCAAATCGTTGTTCATTTCTCTTGCTCCTATCCCAGCTCTATGGTTCCATCTTCGTAAATAATCAATGTGATTTCTTCTACTCTCTGAGGCACCGGCCACCCTGCCAATAGCGCATACTGATATACCAGCTTGTTCAGCCATACGCACGTATCTGCAAAATTAACTCCATATTCATAAGTAACCGTATCCTGCTGTACGCTTTTGCTGTCTTTTGTAAAAAGACAATATTTTACGGCGTCAATATATTTTTCCGGCACAGTTGCAAAAGCCTCATCCATTAGGTCTATTTGCTTCTCTACAATAACCTTTTCATGCACCTTATCCACGAATTTTCTTTGGTATCCATCAATTTCCCTAAGGTTTTCTTGTGCTTTTTGTAAAAACGGATAGCTTTTCAGAGCATAATAACAAGAATAAAATATGTCCGGCTGTAAGACAGTCCCATAAAATTTAGTTCTCTTTGTCCTCATATTGCTTTCCTGACGGCCTCCCCCTCAAATTTATGTCTCACATATGTTCATTAGATATCCATTCCCTGGGTTCTAATTGATGGCTACAGTTTATTTCCATCGGACAGTCTTCACAATTATGGCTTCTGCAAAATGCCGCAATTGTATCCATTGCGCCAAGTATATTGGCATTGTCAGAAATGTCCTCTCTGCCTCTGGATCTTTGTTGCTCAAACCAAAATTGCACTTTCGGATTTGCAGCATCCTGAATAATGCCATATTGCTTTGCGATTCGATATGCCCCACTATCCCTGGTCAGTGTCTTTGGTATACGTTCTAAGCTGGAGCGGAACTGCTCTAGCTTACGATTCTTGCGATAACGATTGCATACCCTGCAGCTTGGCAATAGATTTTCAAGTTTAACTTCTCCACCATACTTAACTGGTAACAGAAAGTCCATTTCCATTTCGATATATTTGATCGGCTTACCACAATAAGCGCAATGACCGTCAAATCTCTCATACGCCTTTTCACGCATCTTCTTTGATATATTCGGTCCTTTCACTTCTGCTTTCACCTCTCCCTCATACATGATTTTTCCCTTTGCACATTCGCCGCAGCGTTTTGTCCTGCCCGCAAGTAATTTATCTGCTCGGCGCAGGTATAGCTGACCACAGCAACGGCACTTGCACCAATAATAGCTTTTGTTATTGCGGCTCCCTTCGAAACTCATGACTTCCCATCCGTATATTGTCTTTCCTTCGAGAGGATGATGTTGTGTTTCTTTTCTAAGCATGTTTTAGCCCCTTTTTTCTTATGATTTATCAAAGTTCTTCTCGGCAAGTTCTTTAAGTTCTTCCCACTGCATCTCTGTAATCATATCCCTTATGTCCTGTGGCGGTGGATAACCCAGTAATGCCTCGCGTTTGTACCGCTCATAAGTAATCGTTCTTTTTTCTTTTTCACTCTGCTTCAAAATACCATCTGTTTCGGCAAAGCTCAATAAATACGCATAATCCTTTGGCGATGCAGATTTGTCACGTTTTGCCTTCCAGATAGAAAGCTTTTCAATGACAACATTTGCATTTTCATATCGGTTCGAAAATTTTCGATATTCCTCATTCGTAAGAGAAACATTCTTAAATTCTCCATAAACCTTTCCCGGCTTTTCGCGTTCGTCTGCAGGTTCAGGCAGTGTTGCCGCTTCCGCCTTCTTCTGTCGCTCTATCCTCTTTCGATCTGCATCCTTGCTGGATTGTCCGGTGTTATATTTAACCTCAGGAAAATACAGATATGTCTGTTCCGTTTCCGGCTCAGATACTAATTCCATGAATCCATGAGTAGTAAAATATTCTATCGCACTTCCTACTGCCTGTACTTTATGTCGCAGGATTTCTGATAACAATGCTACATCCAAATCACCAGATGGTGTTGCTGGTAAACTAAAGACACCTCCATGTTCAGTTGAAAGAGCATATAGCTTAAGCAAAATCACAAGGTACTCATAACCTCCGATTAAACTCTCCATTTTTATAATGCCGATATCATTAAAAAAGTTTTTGGAAAATCGGAAATACCAATATTTTGTTGCTGCACTGCCTTCACGCCGGTTATCCTTTTTCATGTAGTGCCACCTTTCCACTTCGACTTGCCCTCTCCTGCTGCCAAGCTCTCTCTGCTGTATATTTCGTAAAACGTCTGTCAGCGTATTCTTCTTCCGTGAGTGTCATACGCAGTTCTTTGTAAATTGTTGCCGGAGCCATACCAATCAGCTTTGCAATTTTAGGCACCTGATAACCCTCCTGTAGCAAAAACTCCAGATTTTCTCGGCTCGCATCTGTCCACAGCTTACTTGACATTATTTCGCCTCCTTTCTGATACGAATAAATCCAACCATACTGTTTCTCATCTTCTCTCCCTCTTTCTTTAACTCTTTCTATTACTTTTTCTATTACTATTTCTTTTACTATTACTATGTCGGACAAATGTCCACATAGGCTTGAAAGCCCAACGGATTTTAAGCCGTTTTTTCGCATCACTTCTACAAGATTGCTGAAAAGCATGGCTTAAAGATGTTGAAATTTCAATATAAAAAAATTAGGTCAGAAAAATTTTCTAACCTAATTATATACTCCGCCTTTTTCTGCAAAATAAGAGATGTCAAGGTTTTACTAAAAATTTCTGCAAAATCGCAAAATTGAACACCGGTTTTTTCGTATAGGTCTACCTGTCAAAGGCGCAAAGAGCGTACCAGTTCATAAAGCCACAGCTGAAAAAATATACTGCCGCGAAGACGAAGGGCTGCTCCGTCTGCAATACCCGTAATAAAAAGCGGGGCTGCCTCCGGTTCAAACTGAACCGGACTTGCAAGCCCCGCACACTGTAACGCTGATTTACACCGGCATCTTATCTGATTGGCCCAATCCAGCTTTACAGCCTCGACATTCTTCTCCGTTTTATGCACATCTCATCATCCGGCAGCTAACCTCTTCTTTTTCGTCTTTGACAGACAGAGATTGCTGCAAGCCCGCTTCCCGCAAGAAGAAGCCCCGCAAGATAAAGGTGCAGCATGCTGCTGTCACCGGTCTGCGGTATATCGGTCTCATCTGCTGAACGATTCAACTCCGGCACATCCGCCAAAGGCGGTTCCAGTTCCGGCACTGTTACCAGAGCCGTCTCCTCATCGGATAGCTCTGGATGTTCTGAAAGCGGCGGTTCCTCTTCTTCTATGTCGACTGTCTCCTTTGGAATCCATGTTGCGGTATAAACCGCATTTCCCGTCACAGTATCACTGATTGTGATATCCCAGCCTCCAAAGATATATCCCTCTCTCTGCGGAACACCGTCCGCAAATACAGGAGTCGTTTCTCCGTAATAGAGATTTGAATGAATCTGGTCTGAAAAAACGTCTTCATCTTCTACACCATCGGTATAAATTACAGTATAGGTAATCACCGGCGGTCTCGGCGTTACTGTTTTTACAGGCTCTCAGACTGCTACATAAGTAACGTCCCCTGTTTTGACATCATTGCCTCCTTCACTGTACGATGAATCCGGCGAATATGGTCCACTTGCGTCTGCAAAACTCTCATTTGCAAGCACTCCCGTCCCTGCTAAAATAAACATCAATAAAAGGGCGGCAAAACAAAAAAGTTTTTTTAGACCATTATTAAATACCATTTGGGTCGCTCCTTTACTTCTCATTTTATTTTATATCTGTATTATAACCACTGCTGGTTAGATTCCGATTGCATGGCTGTTATAAAACAAAAAAATCCGGACTTTTTTTCTAAAATAACCGGATTTTTTCTAACCATACATTAATGGCAAATTATGCGTTCTGCCACCTGATAACTTTTTTCTGAATGAAGGCTGCCAGTGCAGACAGAATCGTCACCACAAAGGCTACCACCATAATCCCCGCAATCACCTTTGTGTAATTGCCGTAAGTGTTGTAATTTACAATGTAATAACCCATGCCCACGGTGGAACCCATCATCTCCGCAAAGGTAAGCATCATCACCGCTGTCGTCATGGTAACCCGAAGCCCCTTAACAATCCCCGGGATGGAATAAGGAAGCAGAATTTCAAAAATCATAGAGAAACTTTTCAGTCCCAGCGTTCTCGCTGAGTCGATAATATTTCTATCGATTGACTCTACGGAAATAATCGTCTTTAAAAAGGCAGGCCAAAAGATGCCAAGAATAATGACCACCACAGAGGCGCTGCGAAAGCTGGGCATAAGGGCAATCACATAAGGCGCAAAAACTACCGACGGAATGGGTGCCAGCACATTTGCTATTGGATAAAAAACCTCTCTCAGACGCTTATGCCAACCGCAAATAAGTCCCAAAAATGTGCCGCAGACAAGCCCGACCAGAACGCCCAGCAAAAGAATTTCCATGGAGGAAAGAATGCCCGCTCCCATTTCCAAATAATCCGTGCGGAAGGCGTGGAACACATTTTCCGGCGCCGGAATCAGCACCGGGTGACATAAATTCAGCTTTGTTACCATAATCTCCCAAACCAAAAAAAGAACCCATATAATGGAAATAATGTCGGAAGCAGAATCCCGTTTGTCCGGAAAGCGAACCAGTCTGTAAATATAATAAAGTTCCATCAAAGCTGCTGCGCACAGAAAAGAACTATAACTTTCCGTTGCCTTCTCGGCAGGAAGCAGAATCGTCACAATCAGCGCCAAAAGCAGCAAGTGACTGATAACAATGGATATGCTCGTTTTATTTATCATTCGTACCACCTCGCAAGTTCCGCTTTCAGACTGAGACACTCAGCCTGACCCAGTTCATCGCAACAGCAGCTGTTAATGTTTCTGTCGATATATTTTTCCTGCGCCACTTTGCCGTCCCTGATAAACACGATGCGGCTCGCCATAATCATAGCCTCTTCCAAATCGTGGGTCACGAAAATGACCGTCTTTTTTTCTTCGCCGCTTTCCCAAAGCTGGTGCAGAAGCTGCTGCAGCTCTTTTCTGATTTTGGTATCCAGCGCCCCAAAAGGCTCGTCCAGAAACAAAAACGGCGAGTCCATCGCTAACGCTCTTGCGATTGCCGTTCTCTGGCGCATGCCGCCTGAAAGCTGGTAAGGATATTTATCCGCCGCCTCAGAAAGTCCCGCTTTTTCCAGAAAATATGCCGCCCGCTCCTCCATCTCTTCCTTAGAAAAACGCCCTGTTTTTTTCATGGCAAACATTACATTTTTCTTCACCGTCATCCACGGAAACAGGGAATACTGCTGAAAGACAATAGTCCGGTCCGCTGACGGACCGGCTAGTTCTTTTTCATCTATGTAAATTCTGCCTGCCTGCGGCTGGTCAAGCCCCGCTGCAAGACGCAGCAGGGTCGACTTTCCACATCCGGAGTGTCCGATTACGCAGAGGAACTCTCCGTCCTTTATCTCCAGGCAAAAATCGCTGAGCACTTTACGATCCCCTTTGGGATAGGTAAAATCCACGTGTTCAAATCTTATCATGATTAGTTATTCGCCTCAAATTCTTCTAATAATTTTTCATAGATGTCTTTATTTTCGCCCTCGGCAATGAGGTATTTCAGCGCGTCCTCATAGATGGACGTGTCGATGTAATCATTGATATCGTACTGGGTATCTGCATCGATATCTCCGTTAGCTTTCATCACTTCGTAGAAGTCAGACACTTTTTTCCTGTTGGGGTCAAGGGACACCTTCATTGCATTCTTGTATGCGTCAGTACCGTACATAATCGCTTCAACATAAGCAGCGTCCTGACCGGAATATTTTACCAGTGCTTCAATGCTGGCTTCTTTGTCATTTATAAAGGTTGCATAGCCCCTCAGTGCAGCCATTTCAAATCTTACCAGCGCGTCTCTCTTGCTTTCTATCGCATTTCTGGAAGTGGTCTGTCTGCAGCAAGGGAAATCACTTTCAAAATCTCCCACCTGAAAACCGATGTGAGCGCCAGTCTGCTCTGCTACATAACCGTAGCCGCTGTTTACCATACCGATATCCACTTCGCCTTTGTTGACCGCCTCCACGATGGACTGAGAAGAGTCCAGATAGATAAATTCCGCATTGACGCCTGCTTCTCTGAGAAGTCCCTTCATAATCATATGCCCGGTTTCCATTCTGAAACAGCCGAATTTCTTTCCCTCAAACTGTGAAAGGTCTGTATATGTTTCGTTACCCTTTACGATTCCTTCGCTGCCTTCGGAAATAGTGCCTCCAAAGATGACAACGTCGGTGCCCTGGGAAATGTAGGAACAGCTTGGAATAGAACCAAAAGGCAGAATATCCAGCTTATCCATGCTGACCGCAGTCAACCCGTCAGGCAGTGAATTAATTTTCTCAAACTGCACGTCAATACCCGCCTCGTCAAAATATCCCAGCTCCTCAGCAATGATAATGCAGGCAGTTTTAATATCCTTTCCAACCATGCCGACTTTTAAGGTTACAACTTCCTCTGCGTCGCCGAGTTTCTCGCCTTCATCGCTTCCGCATCCGGTCAGAGCCAGTGCAGAACCGATTATCGCAAAACAAAGCAAAATTGCAAATAATTTCTTCTTCATCACTTGTCCCTCTCTATTTCTTCACGTATTAGACTTTATCAACTACAAGTAATGATACTATAATTTTTCAAAAAAACAACAGGACTAAGTCAACTACTCGAAATTCTCCAAAAGATAGAAAAAATTCTACCAAAACCGACTTGCCGCTTCAAAAAGAGCCTCTCTTTCCTCTTCACTGGCTCCCATTCTCCGGCAAATATCCGTCAGCTCCTCTTTTGAAAATACAAAATCGTCTTCTGTGCAGAGCTTTGTAAACTGATCTTTTCTAATACCGGTCTGTCCGAAAGACATCTCACCGGAAGTGATTTTTCTATCGTACAGCCGGAAAAATAATTGTTTGAATGTCATGTTTTCTCCCTCCAGTTCTATTCACTTCTTCTGCTATTCTGACTAACACCCGAAATAAATTCTCGCGTTATGGAAACTCACCCTTTGTTTCACATAAACAAAGAAAATCCTAAAGTGCGAAAAACTTTCACAGCGAATTAAAAGCCGCCCTTAATGAGAATTCCCCTCAATTCATCTAAAAAACATATAAATCATCATTTTTCCACAGTCAGAAAACAGCTGTCTGGTGATGTACCTCAGCACTTTTCTTTTTTTCATCAAATTTCGGATTTTTCCATAATCCTATTTTTAGTTCCACTATTTTTCTTGAAGTAATCCGTTGTTTTAGATATAATGATGTCGTATGTTTTTTGCGAGGAGAATAAATCATGAAACAGTACGCAGGTGTTATCATCACAATCATCGCCGCTATCTCCTGGGGATTTTCAGGAACCTGCGGTCAATATATCTTCGATACATTTGACGCTGATCCGACTTATCTGACCGCCATGCGTCTTCTTTCCGCCGGGGTTCTTTTAGTGTGTCTGGGCTTTGTAAGAAACCGCCCCTCTATGGCTGAAATTTGGAAAAGCAAAGAATCCGTCATCAGGCTTCTCATCTTTTCCATTGCAGGCATTATGTTCTGTCAGCTCACCTATATGAAAGCGATTTCTTATACGAACTCCGGCACCGCAACCATTTTGCAGTATATCGGTCCGGTTCTTGTCATGATTGTCAGCTGCTTTATGGCGCGCAGACTGCCGCAGAAAAAAGAGGTATTCGCCATTTTTATGGCACTCTGCGGCACCTTTATCATTGCGACCCACGGCGATATCCACACTATGGTCATTACACCAAAGGGTCTTGTCTGGGGACTTTGGTCCGCCTTTGCCCTCATGCTTTATACGCTGCTTCCTGTGAAGCTCACCGAAAAGTTCGGCACCATTACCACCACCGGCTACAGCATGCTTTTAGGTGGTATCGTCCTTTGCCTTGCCTGCCGCATCTGGGAAGCGCCTATCATTCACGACAGCCGCTGTCTGCTTGCATTTATCGCTATCGTGATTTTCGGCACGGTACTTCCGTTTACGCTGTATATGACCGGTGTTTCACTCTGCGGCCCTGTCAAAGCGAGCATGCTGGCAAGTATTGAACCTGTGTCCGCTACCGTATTTATGGTAATCTGGCTCAAAGTGCCGTTTTACCTGATGGACTTTGTCGGTTTTCTGTGCATTTTCATCACCGTCTTCCTCCTTGTAAAGAAAGAAGACAATTTATCCGGCACACCTGAATCGAATGAACCGGTTATAGAATCGCCTCGTCAAGAATAATGGTAAAAGGACCGTCGTTAAGCAGGGATACTTTCATCTCCGCGCCGAACTCTCCGGTTTCCACCACCGGCACTGTCTTTTTACATTCTTCCACGATATAATTGTAAAGCGCCTCGGCCTCAGCCGGCGCGCCGGCGTCCACAAAGCTTGGGCGATTGCCCTTTTTGCAGTTCGCGTAAAGGGTAAACTGGGAAATCAGCAGAAGCTGTCCGTCCACATCGGCAAGAGACAGATTGGTCTTTCCGTTTTCATCTTCAAAGATGCGCAGCCCCAGCAGTTTCTTGATATACTTGTCTGCAATTTCTTTAGTATCTTCTTTTCCTACGCCGATCAGCACCAGAAAGCCTTTGTCAATTTTTCCCTTTATCTGATGATCTATAGTCACAGACGCTTCCGTGACACGCTGAATTACAAATTTCATGTTTTTCCTCCGTGTTAAATAAAATAGTCAATCTCTCAGACCTATAAAACAATATAACCTGTTTCATCAAAATCATCAATACTGTTTTGTATTTTTTTATTACATCATTCCCCCGCTTTGAAGTTATCCAATGGTTTCAGTCTATCTATAATTTCCGCCATCGGCTCAATCTGAAAATCGCGCCGGGCACCTTTGCTAAGCCTTATCTACGGGTAATATAAAAGGACTGCCGTTTGGTAGTCCTTGGGGAATGTATTTTACATGTCTGAGTCTTCTTCATCAGAAAACAGGATTCGCATATAATTCCGCCTTGCATATAAAATACGGTCAATGTAAATGTCTGGTCCTATGTCAAGATTTAGTACAAGTTAAAATGAGATTTTCCTCATCTTAACTTGCCACTAGCAATTCGTCATTCCGGATTCTGCGATACAATGCTTCGTAGTCATTTGGAGACATATAGTCGCAATGACTATGAA
>JALEOD010000071.1 GCA_022767345.1 Emergencia sp. | reverse complement strand
TCTGATCCAGTTCCATCACCTGTCTGCCATTCACCCGGTAAATCCTCTGACACATATTGAGCACGCTGGGGCGATGCGTAGATACGATACAGGTTTTATTCGGGCGCTGTTTTATAATATTATGCAACACATTTCGTTCCGTTTCCACATCCAGCGCACTGGTCGCCTCGTCTAAGAGCATGATCGGCGCATCCCTAAGCACCGCTCTGGCAATGGAGATCCGCTGCGCCTGTCCTTCCGACAGGCCTCTGCCCTGTTCTCCGAGTCTGCTGTTGATCCCGTCATCCAGCTTTTCCACAAAATCCCACGCACAGGATATTTTTAACGCTTCTATGATTTCATCCTCTGTAGCATCCTGCTTTATGACACGCATATTTTCTGCGATCGTGCCGGAAATCAGCGTGTTTCCCTGCGGAACGTAGGAAAAGAATTCCCTCAGATCCGCATTCATTGTGACCTCCGTCCCATCCGAAGCAATCAACAGAGACTCCCCATCCTGCGGGTGGATCAGCCCCAGAATGAGCCGCAGCATCGTTGTTTTTCCCTGACCGCTCGGGCCCACAATCGCCACGATTTCATTTGGTTTTGCCACAAAATCACTGTTCACCAGCACTTCCGTGCCTTCCACATAGGAAAAACCGACCGATTTCATTCGCACAGTAAATCCGCCTTCCGCCAGAGGTCTCATCTGCTCCAGTGACTCCGGATCATGCTTCTCCTTCGGCAAATCAACGATTTCTCTGATACGGTGTGCAGATACCGCGCTGCTGATCATGGCCGGGAACACAGAAACAAGGGAATGAAATCCACTGGAAAGCTTGGAGCTCTGTCCCAGGAACAGAGTCATGGTTCCATAGGAAATATCCCCTGTCCACATACGGAACAGACAGTATCCGAAAGCAATCAGGCTTACCGCTGTGCTCAGCCCGGTCATTCCGATATTGAGTTTGATATTGTACTTGTTGTAATCCAGATTGTAATCCTTATACTTTTTCTGCCAGTTTCTCAATTCATTATTATAATGCCCTGTCACGCCGAAGCTTTTAATGGAATCAAAATTATAAAAGGTTTCCGTCTCAAAGCTCATCATCCCGCTGTTCATTTCCAGCACACGTTTCTGATACTCTCTGGATTTTTTCATCACGCGGCGGCTGACCAGCAACAAGACCGGAGCGCTGAGAAAGGCAAACAGCGCCATTGTAATATCATAGTGAAGAATCACCAGAAATGACGCAACAAAACTGTATAAATTGATAATCAGGTTCGGCAGCCAGGAGATCGCATTTCCCGAAATTGTGCCCACATCTGAATTAAAGCGGTTCAACAGATCTCCGTTCTGGTACTGGCTGACCTTCTGCCAGTCCGCATCTATCATCTTTTCAAAAATATCTGCCTGTATATCGTTATTCACATAGATACTGATGCGCAGGGAAATCCGCCCTACAACACTGGAGATAATCAGGCTGAACGCCGTACTCCCGATCATGGCGACAATCAAGATCCAAAGCTTGCTGTACTGATATCCGGTGATAATATCGATCAGGTATTTACTGATCACGGAAGACGCCAGTCCCAGCGTGGAGCTGACCAGTCCCAAAACGGTATAAAATACGATGATCCAACGATATTTCGCGCTGTAAGAAAAAATCCATTTCCAGTCGCCTATAAAATCAGTATAGGTTCCGTCACCGAATTTTTCAAACAATATTTTCAAAGCCTGTGATTTCAGGATACGATTCAGTCCCCGAAATTCCTGATCTGACTGCTTTTTCATACTTTCTTCCGTCCTCTTTAAAATTATCTCTTCCAATCATTTACTGCTTTTGATGCCAAAAGTATAGCACACACCCCTTTATTTGTCATCCGCTACTGAAACGAATTTGTTACCCCCACTGAAAGTTGTATTTTTCAAACGAACATTGTCAAAAACATTGCAACTATTTCTGTTTTTTCCCTTGACTTTTCATGAATCTATGGTGTATGCTGTAGATAAGAAATCTAGCGGAAGAAAATGATAATATATTGTTCATGAAAACTCGAGGAATGGAGGCGAGACAAAGAATGACTACAGCAAATAAGAAGGCTTATGTACGGCCGACGATGATATGTGAACAGTTTACACCGAATGAGTATGTGGCAGCATGCGGTGATGAACATAAAGTATATCTTTTCAAATGTGACGCTCAAGCCGGAACATTATATGCTGATACAGAAGGAAAGCTTGGTAAGTATCGTCCATGTGGCAAAACACATGAAGCCAGTGTGAGTGAAACATTTGTAGATGGTTATGTAGATTATAATAAAAATGGGAAAAAAGATAATGGAGAAGAAGTAAAAGTTTGGATAGAATATGCGAAATGGTTGGGGCAGTCTTATGTAAGAAATGCTCATGCAACCACATTGGTAGACATGAATTCATGGCAAACCGCCAAATCCTAATTTGTTAACTTAATACGAACTTACGAACCGGAGTGTACTCCGGTTCTTTTTCTACCACAAGGAGGATTTCAAATGGAACCATTGGAAGGTGTCTCAACTCTGGAACGAAAGCTTCTTCATCAGGCATCCCGGACACGCATCCCTATAAACGGAAGCATTGAACTGCTCCCGCTGTGCAACATGAACTGTGACATGTGCTATGTACGGCTCACCCAAAGCGAAATGGAACAGAAGGGACAACTCCATTCCGTTAGCGAATGGTTGAATCTTGCACAACAAATGCAAAAATCCGGCGTTCTATTTCTGCTACTCACCGGCGGAGAGCCCCTTTTATATCCCGGATTCAGGGAACTCTATGTTGAACTGCAAAAGCTCGGAATGATTCTCACGATTAATACCAACGGCACTCTCATAGACGAAGAGACTGCCTCATTCCTTGGTTCTCATAAACCCCGCCGGGTTAATATTACATTGTACGGTGCGGATGAAACAGCCTACCGTGAGCTTTGCCATTACCCGGGAGGATTTGAGAAAACAATTCGCGGAATTCGGCTTTTACGAAAAAACGACATCGATGTAAAGCTCAGTACCAGCCTTACCAAAGCGAACAGATCAGATATAGATCGCATCATTTCTCTAGGAAAAGAACTGGATATTCCCGTCCGCACAGACACTTATATGCTGCCCGCTGTCCGGGAACGTACACAGTCCCATGCTCTGAATTCACGTCTAGAACCGTACGAAGCCGCAGAGGCAAGAATTCAGGCACTAAAAAGCGAAATGGGAGCAGATTTATTTTCCCAGTTTGTACAACAGACACTGGAAAAAATTG
>JALEOD010000064.1 GCA_022767345.1 Emergencia sp. | reverse complement strand
AGATATGAATCTTTTAGATATGCCGATTGCGAAAACGGTTCAGATTGCATTGGATAAGGGAATCATAAGATCAAAATCTATTATTGTGGACGCCACTCATACAAAATCAAGATATAACCAAAAAACACCGCGTCAGGCACTTCAGGATCAGTCTAAGAAACTGCGGCGTACCATCTATGAAATAGATGAAACAATGAAAGATAAATTTCCTGGTAAAAACACCGAGGATTCTTTAGAAAAAGAATTAGAATACTGTAAACAGCTTATCTCAGTTATAAAAGGAAATGAAGAATTATGCAGTTATCCGAAAGTGCAGGAAAAATTAAATCTGTTGGAAGAATCGGTCAGTGATGATATGGAACACCTGGAAACTTCAAAGGATGGAGACGCAAAAATCGGTCATAAAACAGCCGATACTTCTTTCTTTGGATATAAGACCCATATTGCCATGACAGAAGAACGGATCATTACGGCAGCAGCTGTTACCAGCGGAGAAAAAACAGACGGGAAAGAATTACCGGCGTTGATTCGGAAAAGTCGGGAGGCAGGGATGGAAATTGAAACCGTAATTGGAGACAAAGCGTATTCAAGCAAAGAAAATATAGATGCAGCGAAAGAGGGAGATTATGAACCCGTATCCAGATTAAACAGTATTGTTACCCAGGAGAACCGTACAAAGCCAGATGAATTTGAGTTTAATAAAGATGCCGGTATGTACCAATGCAAAGCAGGACATCTGGCAATACGAAAAGCAAAAGACAGCAGGAAATCAGAGGGTAAAAATCCAAGAGTCGTATATTTTTTCGATGTTGAGAAATGTAAAAGATGTCCGTATCGGGAGGGCTGCTATAAAGAAGGTGCGAAATCAAAGCAATATACGCAAACCCTTATCTGTGACAGTCATAGTGAACAGGCACAATTTCAGGAAACAGAATATTTCAAAAGCAAGGCAAAAGAGCGATATAAAATAGAAGCCAAGAATAGCGAATTAAAACATAGACATGGTTATGACGTTGCGTCATCGTCAGGTCTTATTGGCATGGAAATGCAGGGAGCAATGGCTATATTTGCGGTAAACCTTAAAAGAATCATAAAGTTGATGGGAGAAAAATAATCAGGTTTAGCATACAAATTCAATCAAATAGAATCCAGAATTTGGGGAATCCACCAGAACTCAATCTGAGACTGGTGGATTTCTTATGTCCTTAAATATAAAATTCGAAAAACCTGTGTTTTTCAGTGCCTTCGATTGAGGGGGTAGGGGGTGTTGATGTGCGGTACGCACTTTTTCATCTGGCTGCCCAAGATTCTAATGTGCACCACTTCAATGGTTGGAATGCAGCCTTTAGCGCTGAGGCTCCGCGCCACTTTTACGGAATTTTTTTGAATTCTGGCGCTCGCCTTTTGGAAAACGCCACTTTTGGAGGAATTTTTTAGAATTCCGGCGTCCACCTCTCTGAAAGCGCCACTTTTAGATGAATTTATTTAGATTCTTGCGTTTCCGCGCCATTATCAAATTTATATGAGCTGAATATGGCGCGGTGAGTACTCTGCATTTCAGAATATGACTTCTTCGCGCCATTTTCCCAGAAAAAACTTTCAAAGATGGCACATTTTCAGTGCCTTGCGCAATAAATTCAAAAAAATCATCTGAATATGGCGCACACCGAGAGGTGCAGAATGTGGCGCAGCTTAATGCGGCTGAGTATGGCACTGAATGTGGCGCACGGTCAAAACCGCAGGCCAACACGGCGCACGGTCAAAACCACAGGCGCACGGTCAAAACCGCAGGCCCTTTCTTGCATAAAAACTGGAATTGTGTTAAAATAAATTATGTATGCTCACGCGGCAGTGAGCGGGGAGGAACAGTATGAAAATTTTATTGGACGGTATGGGCGGTGACCATGCACCGGAAGTGATTGTAGAAGGTGCTGTTGCGGCAGCAAAAGAAATCAAAGATCAGATTATGATTATCGGTCAGGAGGATAAAATCAGGGAATGCCTTGCCAAATACGGCGCTATTTCAGAGAAGATAGAGGTAATCAACGCAACTGAGGAAATTACCAATGGCGAGGCGCCTGTCAAGGCGGTGAGAACCAAGAAAGATTCTTCTATCGTCAAAGGACTCAATATGGTAAAAAATAAAGAAGTCGATGTATTCCTGTCAGCAGGAAGCACAGGCGCGCTCCTTGCAGGGGGGCTCTTTATTCTGGGAAGAATTCAGGGAATCGACAGACCGACTCTGGCGACAGTTTATCCGGTCATCGGCATGAAGCCGTCTCTTCTGGTAGATACCGGTGCCAATGCGGAGTGTAAGCCAAATAATCTTCTGGAATTTGCTACCATGGGAAGTATTTATATGGAAAAGGTTTTAAAACGGGAAAATCCGACTGTAGGCCTTGTCAACAATGGTACAGAAGAGGGTAAGGGCACGACTTTGACAAAGGCTGCCTATGAGCTGCTTTCAAAGAGCAATCTGAACTTTATCGGCAGTATTGAGGCAAGAAGTCTGCAGGATGGTATTTGCGATATCATCGTTACCGATGGATTTACGGGAAACGCAATTATTAAGCTGACCGAAGGCATGGGTCTGATGGTTCTTCGTGAGATGAAGCGCAGATTCCTGTCTACAACCAAGTCCAAGCTCGGCGCAGTACTTTTGAAAGATCAGCTCTTAGAGATTAAAAAAGAGTTTAACTACGCAGAATATGGCGGGGCGCCGCTTCTGGGTGTCAAGGGGGCTCTTTTGAAAATGCACGGTTCTTCCGACGCGCTGGCTGTAAAGCAGACCATCATCAAGGCGATTCCTTATGTAGAGGAAAAGGTGGTGGATACCATACAAAATTCAGTTTTAGAGATTGAGGAGATATTAATCAGTGAATAACGGAGATTTTGAAAAGAAAATCCAATATACATTTAAGAATAAAGAACTTTTGAATAAGGCGCTGACCCACAGTTCTTTCTGCAGAGAGCACGGAACCGAAGGAAAGAACAACAACGAGCGGCTGGAATTTTTAGGCGATGCCTTTTTTGACGCAATCATCAGTGTGGAGCTTTATAAGCTTCTGGAAAAGGTAGACGAGGGGAAGCTGACAAAGACCAGAGCGCTGATTGTCTGTGAGAAATCTTTGGCGCAGGTAGCAAGAAGGCTTGATATCGGTGCGTATCTGAATATGGGAAAAGGTGAGGAACATTCCGGCGGAAGACAACGAGAATCCATTTTGGCTGATGCGGTAGAAGCAGTAGTTGGCGCGATTTATCTGGACGGAGGATTCGAGGAGGTATTTCGCTTTGTATCCAGAGAGTTTGCGCAGACTATTGAGGACGCACTCGCCGGCAGACTCTTTACCGATTATAAGACGCAGGTGCAGGAGGTTTTGCAGAAACGCGGAAAGAAAGTTATTATTTCCTATCATTTGGACAAAGAGGAAGGGCCGGACCACGACAAAACTTTCTATGTCCATCTGACTTGCAACGGAAGAGTGCTGGGATGCGGATCGGGCAAAAGCAAGAAAGAAGCAGAGCAGAATGCCGCAAGGGAAACCTTTCGTCTGCTGTCAGAAAGTTAGTCTTGCTAAGGTATGAAATCAGTACGGGACAAAGAACAAACAATGAGTAGAAAGAGGAAAGGCTAGTATGTATTTTAAGAGGCTAGAAATGCACGGGTTTAAGTCCTTTGCAGAACCGGTAGTCATAGAGTTCCACGAAGGTGTGACCTGCATCGTAGGTCCCAACGGCAGTGGAAAAAGTAATATCAGCGACGCCATCAGATGGGTGCTCGGTGAACAGAGTCCCAAAGCGCTTCGCGGCGGCAAAATGGAAGAGGTCATTTTTGCCGGAACCGCCAGCCGTAAATCCCGTGGGATGGCTGAGGTTACTTTAGTAATCGATAACTCGACAGGTATTTTGAACATCGACTATAATGAAGTTGCGATTACAAGGAGAATGTACAGATCCGGGGAAAGCGAGTATCTGATTAACAACAATCAGTGCAGGCTGAGAGATATCAGAGAGCTGATTATGGATACCGGCATCGGTGTTGACGGATATTCTCTCATCGGACAGGGAAAAATTGCGGATATTGTCAGCAATAAACCGGAGAGCAGACGAGAGATTTTCGAGGAAGCCGCTGGTGTTGTCATGTACAAAAGTAAGAAGGCTGAGGCCGAGAGAAAGCTGGAATCTACTGGAAATAATCTGGACAGAGTCAATGATATCGTTTCGGAAATAGAGAGCAGAATCGACGGACTGAAAGAAGACAGCATCAAGGCAAAGGAATATCTGCAGCTGAAAGAACGCTATCGGGATTTGGAAATCAATATCACTCTGAAAAATATCGACAATATTCTTTCCAGAAATGATATTTATCAGAAGGATATCGCAGGACTTTCTGAAGAACTTGCAGCAATCAGCGAGAAAAAACAGAATATCGACAAAGAGGCCGCGGCTGACAGAGAGCAAAATGAACACTTAGAACAGCTTGGCAATGAGGCAAGAGACAAGCTGTTACATATTGTAGAAGAGATGAACAGGCGCAGCAGTGAAAGCCAGCTGAGCAAGGAACGTCTTTCCGGTATCGAAAAGGACAGCGGTAGATTGGCAGGGGAAATCGAAGAACTTTCCGAAAGGCTTTCCCGCGAAGAAGAAAACAAGGCACAGCTTGCGAAGTCCAAAGGAGAAATCATAAGAAATCACGAGGAAGCGGCAGCGTCTTTGCAGGAGCAGGCGGAAGCTCACAGCGCTCTGGCGAGAGAAGCTTCTGAACTGACCGATACCATTGACAATGGAAGAGAAGAACTGTTCCGTCTGCACAATCTGATTGCTTCCAAGAAAAGCGAGGCGAAGAGTTACGAGAGTATCATGGAGACCCTGCAAAAACGCAGGCAGCAGCTGGATCAGGAAGCAGACGGCGCTGCAGAAAATCAGGAGGAAGGCAGCGAAAGGCTTGCGGCAGCTGAGGCTGAAAACCGTCAAAACGAGAACATACTCGCTGAGATTAAGTCTAAGATTTCGGATTTGACAGAGGAAAAGCAGCGGATTGAAGAGCGAAGAAAACAGACCGGCGCAAAAATTGAGGAACTGAAACTTTCCGGTAGCCAGAAAACCGCAAGAAAAAAGACCATCGAGGAGATGGAAAATAACTATGAAGGCTATAACTACGCAGTAAAATATATCATGCGCAGCGGACTTTCCGGTATTTCCGGCGTAGTAGCTGAGCTGATGGAAGTGCCAAGCGGCCTTGAAGCCGCCATTGAGACCGCCCTCGGCGGGCAGATGCAGAACATCATCTGCGATGATGACAACAGCGCCAAGCGTGCCATTGCGAAGCTGAAAGAAAACAGAGCAGGGCGTCTTACCTTTCTTCCGGCAGCCTCTATTAAAGGCGGCAGAGCCAGAATTGATGAGAAAATCAGCCGGGATCCGGGCTATAAAGGCCTGGCGGCTGACTGCATTACCTATAGAGAGGAATACAGAAATATCTTTGATTATCTCCTCGGCAGGGTTGTCATTGCCGAGGACATGGATGCTGCAATCAGACTTTCTAAAATTTCCGCCAGCGGTCTTCGTTTTGTAACGCTGGATGGAGAAATCATCAACGTCAGCGGTGCCATCACCGGCGGTAAATATAAGAACAAGACGGCAAATCTTCTGGAACGGCGCAGCGAAATCGCGTCTTTAGAGAAAGAAATCGAAGATTTAAGAGAAAAGCTGAAAGAAGTCATGGAGGAAAACCGCAAAGCCAGTGAAAGAAGCGCGGCCTTAGACGGGGAACTTTCCGCGCTTGCCCAAAGTCAGCGGGAGACAGAGCTGAAACAGGTTTCTTTTGCGGGCAAGATTGCGGCGCTGAAGGATGCGCTGAGTCAGATTACAGACAGCAGCGCCCGTTTCGCAAAGGAAATCTCCTCCATTGAGAAAGACAGCAAGGATGCTGCAGAGGCAGTAGAAAACCTCCAGGGAGAAGCCAAAGAGGCCGAACTTCTGATTGAAGCAGTAAACGGCAGGATTGAGGAGGCCATGGCAGCTTATGAAGCAAAGAAGGCTGTCATTGATGAAGCAAGCGAAGGCATTACCAGAACCAGAATTGCTGCCAGTGAGTGGGAAACAAAGAAAACCAATATCGAAGGTCTGCTGGCGCGAATTTCTGAGACGGCGGAGGATTACTGCTTCCAGATAGAAACCAAGAAGCGACAGCTTTCGGAGCTGGAAGAAGAAAAGAACAGCCTGCTCTTCGGTGCTGACGGTGCGGAAGAGGATATCGCAAAGCTGGCTTTAGAAAAACAGAATACAGAAAATTATATAGAAGAAATTGGCAGAAAGAGAGGGCAGCTGTCTGAAAAACTCAGCAGTGTAACCAAGGAACAGCAGGGCTATACAGAACGGCTGAACAGCTGTCAGGATCAGAAGTATCAGTTGGAAATCAAAGTAGCGAAAAACGAAACCCAGCTGGATACACTGAAGGAAAGGCTCTGGGAGGATTTTGAAATTTCCTATGCCCAGGCTGTGGATCTGCGCAATCCGGATTTCGTCATGAGCACTTCAGTTAAGGAGAGCAGAGAAATCAGAAACAGAATCAGGGAGCTTGGTGAAGTCAACGTAGGTTCCATTAAGGAATACGAAACTGTCAGCCAGCGTTACGAATTCCTGACCACACAGCGAAAGGACATCGTCACTGCCATGGACGAACTCCGCGGCATTATCACAGAAATGGACACGACCATTAAGACAAAATTCAAGGAAAACTTTGATCAGGTTGTGGAGCGTTTTGAGGTGATTTTCCGTGAGTTATTCGGCGGCGGTCATGCTGAGCTTCGCATGGAAGATGAGAATAACCCTCTGGAATCGGGCATCGATATTATCGCTCAGCCACCTGGGAAGAAACTGCAGAACATCAATCTGATGAGCGGTGGAGAGAAGACTATGACAGCCATTGCGCTGATGTTCGCAGTACTGAAAACAAAGCCGACGCCGTTCTGCATTTTGGACGAGGTGGAAGCAGCTTTGGATGATGCCAACATCGACAGATTTGCAAAATACCTGCGGAGATTTGATAACATTCAGTTCGCGCTGGTTACCCACCAGAAGGCGACCATGGAACATGCCGACGTGCTCTATGGTGTAACCATGCCGGAGCAGGGCGTTTCCAAGGTATTGAGTCTGCGCCTCGGCGACGATTTTGCCTTATAATTTGAATGAAGTATAAAATACGGTGAAAACCGGAAAGGGATAAATACACTTATGGCACTATTTAAAGAAAAAAAGGGTTTTTTTGGCAAGCTGTCCGAGCGAATCGGCGACGCCATCATGGGAAGACCGGAGATTGATGAAGATTTAATGGATGAGCTGGAGGAAATCCTGATTACATCGGATATCGGTATGGATACTACGATGAAAATCATGGAAAATCTGAGACAGTATATCAAAGAAAACTATATCACAAGGCCTGAGAATATCAAGGAGGCGCTGGCTAAGGTCATCGCCCAGCTGATGGACAAAGGCGAGAGGAATAAACTCTGCCAGGATACGCCTCTGGTGATTCTGATGATTGGAATCAACGGCGGCGGAAAGACCACATCTATTGCAAAGATTGGACATAAGCTTCGTGCTGAGGGAAAAACCGTTCTTCTTGGGGCGGCGGACACTTTTAGGGCAGCAGCGGGAGAACAGCTTGAAATCTGGGGACAGCGAATCGGTGTCAACACCGTGCGTCATCAGGAGGGAGCTGACCCGTCGGCGGTCATCTATGACGCGATTCAGTCCGCAAAGGCGAAAGGCATGGATGTGCTGATCTGTGATACTGCAGGAAGATTGCAGACCAAGAAGAATCTGATGAATGAACTGGAAAAGATGAACAAGGTTATTTCCAGAGAATTTCCTGAGGCGGCGAGAGAAACGCTGCTGGTATTGGATGCGACTACAGGCAAGAATGCTGTTTCCCAGGCGCAGGAATTCAACGAAGCAGCAGAAATCACCGGTGTTGTGCTGACCAAGCTGGACGGCACAGCAAAGGGCGGTATCGCCATCACCATTGCCGACGAATTTGACCTTCCGATTAAGTATATCGGCGTAGGTGAGGGCATGGAAGACCTGAAGGAGTTTGATCCGTTAGAATTTGCGGGAGGAATTTTTAGTGAGTAAACCAATTGTAGCCGTAGTGGGAAGACCGAACGTTGGAAAATCCACATTTTTCAACAGAGTTGTAGGCAGACGAGTTTCCATCGTAGAGGATACCCCGGGCGTAACCAGAGACAGAATTTATGCAGAGGCGGAGTGGAACAGCATTCACTTTGCTCTGATTGATACAGGCGGTATCGAGCCGGACAGCGAAGACGTCATTCTTTCCCAGATGCGGGAGCAGGCGCAGACCGCCATGGATATGGCTGACGTAATACTTTTTATGGTAGACGGAAAAGAGGGGCTGACCCATGCCGATAATGAAGTGGCGATGATGCTGAGAAGAACCGGCAAAAAGGTCATGCTTCTTGTCAATAAGATTGATAATCCAATGAATCTGCCGGACGACTTTTATGATTTTTATGAGCTTGGAATTGGCGAGCCTATCGCCATTTCCGCGGCAAATATGCTCAACTTCGGCGATGTGCTGGACGAAATTGTAGAGAGTTTTCCGGATGACCTTGAGGAAGATGAGGAAGAGGATATCAAGGTTGCTGTCATCGGCAAACCGAATGTTGGAAAATCTTCTCTGATTAACTGCCTGATCGGAGAAAAGCGAGTGATTGTTTCTCCTATTGCGGGTACGACCAGAGACTCCATCGATACGCCTTTTGAGTGGGGCGGCGACAAGTACACTTTAATCGATACGGCGGGTATTCGCAGAAAGAGCAAGGTCAATGAAGATATCGAGCGCTACAGCGTCATTCGTGCCGTTGCAGCCATCGAGCGCTGTGACGTGTGCCTTCTGATGATTGACGCTGAGGAAGGTGTGACCGAGCAGGATAAAAAAATCGCGGGAGTTGCCCACGAGGCAGGAAAAGGCATTGTCGTCGTGGTCAACAAGTGGGATTTGATTCAGAAAGAAACCAACACCATGCGCGACTTTAAGCGGGAAATCGAGGCGGAGCTTCAGTTTATGTCTTACGCGCCGATGGTATTTATTTCCGTGAAGGATAAGCAGAGAGTCTTCGATGTCATTAAGATGGCGAAATACGTGGCTGAAAAGAGAGCCCTGCGGGTGCCGACAGGTCAGCTGAATAGCCTTGTTACCGATGCGACTATGATGAAGCAGCCGCCGTCGGACAAAGGCAAGAGGCTGAAAATTTACTATGTGACCCAGGTAGGCGTAAAGCCGCCGCTGTTCTCTTTCCAGATTAACAAGAGAGATTTAATGCACTTCTCCTACGCCAGATATCTGGAAAACAAAATCAGAGAAGGCTTTGGTTTTGAAGGAACCTCTATCAAGTTTGTGTTTAGAGAAAAAGGAGAGAAGGAACAGTAGTGGGTACAGTTTTTTTTACGACAGGGACCGTGGGTATAACGGATATTCTGCTGATTATCCTGGCGTATTTCCTTGGAAATATTTCCCCGGCAACGCTCCTTGCAAGGGCTGTGGGAAAGGATATCAAGAAAGAGGGAAGCGGCAATGCGGGAACTACCAACGTACTTCGCGTACTTGGAAAAAAAGCGGCGCTGATTACGCTGATTGTGGATATCGGCAAAGGGTTTCTTGCTGTCAAGATTGGCTTTGCATTTGCTGTACCTGAGGCAGCGATGTTCTGCGCCCTGGCGGCGTTTATCGGACATATCTGGCCGATTATGTTTAAATTTAAAGGCGGAAAAGGGGTAGCGGTGGCCTTTGGCGCAATTCTTGGTGTCAACTGGCAGCTGGCGCTTCTTGCGCTTTTAGTAGTGGTGGTTGTCGTTGCTTTGACCCGTATGGTATCCCTTGGATCTATTACGGCGGCGGCATCTTTTCCAGTGTTTGCGTATTTTATGGAGCCGGACTTTTTCTATATCGGCATTGTCATGGCGGCCCTTTTAATCTATGCACACCGCGGAAATATCAAACGTATTTTAAAAGGCGAAGAAAGCAGGCTCAGCTTTGGAAAGAGAGCTGACGAAAAAGCTGACAAGTAAGCCGGAAAGAAGGATTTTAAATGAAAAAAATAGGTGTTATCGGTGCAGGAAGCTGGGGAACAGCCCTTGCAATTACACTGAGCAATAAAGGACATCAGGTCAAAATGTGTGATGTCAATATGGAACATGTAAGGGAAATGCGGGAGCACAGAGAAAATGTCAGATATTTGCCGGGTATCAGGTTTTCTGACAATCTGCAGATCGTGGAGACCTCTGAGGAAGCCCTTAAAGGCGCTGATATCGCGCTGTTTTCCGCGCCGGCGCAGCATTTCAGAAGTGCCTTTGAAAATGCGATTCCGTTCCTTGAGGATGACATGGTCATTGTCAACGTGGCAAAGGGAATCGAGCAGGGCACGTTGATGCGCATGAGCGAAATCGCGTACATACTGAAACCGGATGTGAAGTACGTCGTGCTTTCCGGCCCGTCTCACGCAGAAGAGGTGGGAAGAGCGATGCCGACCACTGTGGCAGTGGCTTCTAAGGATATGGCTCTTGCTGAATACGTGCAGGATGTATTCATGACCGACCGATTCCGTGTTTACACCAACGATGATGTCTGCGGTGTGGAACTGGGTGGCTCACTGAAAAATATCATCGCCCTGGGCGCAGGTATTTCCGACGGAATCGGCTTCGGAGACAACGCGAAAGCAGCGCTGATGACCCGCGGCATTACAGAAATGTGCCGTCTGGGCGTAAAGCTGGGTGCTGATATTGCAACCTTCTCTGGGCTTACCGGTATCGGGGATTTAATCGTAACCTGCACCAGCATGCATTCCAGAAACCGCCGCTGCGGCATCATGATCGGCGAAGGAATGAAACCAAGTGAAGCCGTCGAAAAGGTAGGCATGGTTGTAGAGGGTATGTTCACTGCGGAAGCTGCTTATCAGCTGGCACAGAAAGTCGGCGTGGAAATGCCGATTACTGAGTGCATTTACAACTGTATCAACGAGAAAATTACTGCAAAGGACGCTGTTGAGCTTTTGATGGGCAGAGACAGAAAGAACGAAAAGCATATTGACTGAGAAAGTGCAGTCGTTTAAGCGGTACTTTGGAAATAGCCGGAGGAGAAATCTTCCGGCTGTATTTAAAATAAGGAATCAGCACCTTGCTTTTTCATTACGAAAAACGAAAAATATTTAATGATAAACGATAAAAATATATTGATAAATATTAAAACCTGTGGTATGATACTTTTATCAGTAAGGCTGGCCGGCTGGATGTATATTGATATGAACATGACACAGGAGGGTTAAAATGAAAAACATTAGTAAGGCTGCGATGATTGCGGCAAAGATTTTGGAACTGCTGCACTGGATTGGCGGCATCGTAATGATTGGACTTTTTGTTTGTACTTTTGCGGCAAAGGATTGGCTTGTAAATCTTATAGGAAGTTCCATACTAGAAGGAGATACCATGCTGAAGGTCTACGGATTTGAGATTGCGGGGGCAGACGGAAACGGAAACGTGCTGATGTCTGCCGTTACGACGTTTAGTATTGCAGGCGCACTGATTCTGCCTTTGATGGCGATGATTTTACGCAACGTGTATCTGATTATTAAGAAATCGGAAAGCGGTACGCCGTTTCAAAAGGACAATCTGCGCATGGTAAAAGAAATCGGTATTTTCTATATTTTGATACCGTTGATTTCTCTCACCCTTTCTTATCTTGCCAGATTGTTTGTTGGTGTGGATTTTACAGAGACCAGCGCGGATTTTGACGGCTTTATTACAGGAATTGTGGTGCTTTGTCTGACGCGGGTTTTCGCCAGAGGTATAGAACTGGAAAAAGATGTAGATGGGCTGTTATAGGAGGCTGCCATGGGAAAGATTATATTGCGGCTTGACCGTATGATGGTAGAGCGGAAAATCTCGCTTAACGAGTTGGCGGAGAAAGTAGGGATTTCTAACGTAAATCTATCGAAGATAAAAAATAACAAGGTAACGGCAATCAGGTTTTCTACCTTAAGTGCTATCTGCCAGGTGCTTGGGTGTCAGCCGGGAGATATTTTGGAGTACGAAAACGAGGAATAAGCGGGGAAAATAAGCAAATGAGAGGAAAAGGTGCGAAATGAAGTTACAGGTGCTGGTGGACAACAATACGTATATTGACGCATATTATCTGGGAGAACCTGCAGTGAGTTATTATATAGAAGAAGAGGAAACGCGGCTTCTTTTTGACACCGGATACTCTGATATACTGATTTACAATGCGAAGCAGATGCATATAGATTTATCGCGGCTGACCCATATTGTATTTTCGCATGGTCATAACGATCACACCCGAGGATTTCAGTTTCTGGCAGATAAGATAGATTTGTCAGCAGTTTCGCTCCTTGCGCATCCCGATTGTTTCTTGCCGAAGGCAGATGATACCGGCGAATTTGGAGCACCGTTTTCCATAGAAGAGGCTGCGGCACTGACCCGTTTTATGCCATTTACCGATCCGGTCTGTCTGACGGACCGCCTTATTTGGCTTGGAGAGATACCGCGTCGGAATGACTTTGAATCAAAAGAACCAGTTGGACAACAGCTGAAAGATGGACGCTGGGAAGATGATTTTGTGTTGGATGATACCGCACTGGTGTATAGAGGTCGTGATGGGCTTTTCATTATCACCGGCTGCTCGCACAGCGGTATCTGTAATATCATCGAATATGCGAAAGAGGTCTGCGGTGACATGCGAATATCCGGCGTATTAGGAGGATTCCATCTCTTTGAAGAAGGGACGCGTTTAGAGAAAACTATAGCATATTTGCAGAGCTGTGAAATGCAGAAACTTTATCCGTGCCACTGCGTATCACTGAAAGCAAAAGCCGCCATGCTGGCAAAGCTGCCGGTGGTTGAGGTGGGCGTTGGGCTGGAACTGGAAATAAAATAGAAACTGCATTGTGCGGCTGCGGCTGTAGAGGAAGAAAGAAGAGGAACAAAGTGAAGGAAACAAAAGAAGAACGGTTGACAGCCTTTGAAGAAATGCTGGTCTTTGTACAGAGTGAATATGAAAAGACGGCTGGCAGGATGGAAACGCTGAAAGCCGAAGGCAGGGAAAAGTCGGCAACCTACAGACAATTGATGGGCAACAAACTGACCTATCAGAACATGCTGTCTATGTACAGACTTTATGATTTGATATAAAATTCACCGGCATACCGCGGCGTAAACTTGCGCCGCAGTATGCCGGTATTTAGATGATTTTAACTAAAATCATGATCCTTTTTTAGCTAGGGCTATTAGGTTTTGAAACAACAGATTCATGCGTAGTTCTGTTTCTGTTAATTCCTCAGGATGCCATTGAACCAGTATTATATTACCATCTTCGCTTTCAAGGGCTTCTATCACGTTGTCGCCTGCTTTTGCTGCAATTTTTAAACCATTTCCCGGTTTATCGACACATTGATGGTGCATTGTGTTAGTTTGAATCACATCTGTTTTTAGAATTTTTTTCAGATGACTGTCCGGCTCAATATGAATTTGGTGCATGAGATAGCTGCGATCCATTTTCTGCGCATGAAGCTGATGCGTGCCAGCCATCATAGAAATATCTTGATATAATGTACCTCCTGATGCGGCATTGATCAGCTGCAGCCCTCTGCAGATGCCCAGAATAGGAAGGGCATGGTCTTTTGCATATTGATAAACCCACTGCCAGAATTGATCTGTTTTTATATTGACCGTTCCCAGATGGGGCAGTGGCTCCTGATTGTACATTCTTGGATCCACGTCCTCACCGCCGGGAAATAGAAAGCCGTCGCAAAGACTGCACATTTTCTTCCATGCTGTTTTGTCATCAACCGGCGGCAGAAGTAGAGGTGTTCCGCCGTTTTTAGCGATTGCTTCCACATAGCGTTGATTGACGTAGTGGGTCGGGATTGATACCCAGGGAAGCTGCACGCTTCCAAGGGCGCCAAGAATGCCGATAACCGGCTTAGAAACTGTTTCTTTCATTATTTACTCCTCAAAGAACTCGTGAATTTTGTCATAAAAGTGTTTTTTCATCAGCGTTGTGATTTTTGAGTCGTCATATGCATTCCAAAGAGCT
The DNA here is from genome assembly GCA_022767345.1 of Emergencia sp. Lineage (GTDB taxonomy): Bacteria > Bacillota > Clostridia > Peptostreptococcales > Anaerovoracaceae > Senimuribacter. The sequence continues at coordinate 46,480 of JALEOD010000064.1, read as the reverse complement.
TCTTCCGCAAAGGTTAAACGCAGCGGCATATTCTTTTCGAGAAAGCTTCGATCACAAGGCGCATCGATTGCTTCAGCGCGTTCTTTCATAAACCGTGCGAGATGCTCGCGCAGATGAATGATTCCTTCCATTGCAGCCGTTTCGCCGCGCTCGCCGAATTTAGAAATTGCCTCCGACGCGATAAAGTATATGATTAAAATGGAAAGCCTGTTGTAACCATCTTTATGTGTTCCCAAATCATATTGAAAATTTTCTGCAAGACGATAGTCGGCGTCATACTCTTCAAATGCTGCTTTTCGTTCTTCTGGCGTCATGTTTCCCGGCCGCAGATATACGGAGAAGCAGCAGTAATTATCGCCATCTTCTGTGAGAGTTTTGGCCAGGTTTGTCTGCGATTTTTCAGCATAGGCACCAAAGCAGGCATGATGAAATTCTTCACAATAGATTCGTCCCAGTTTTTTGTTACCATCGTTGATCCACTGCTGCGCAATCGGGCATACAAGGGTATAAGATAAGCGCTGCTGCGGCGTAAGACTGATCTTTTCGCGTTTAAAGCGAGGATCACTTGGAAGATCAAAATACGAGAACAGGTTTTTTAAGTTTAACTTCATACCGAGGGAAAGATGACGTTCACGCATTTTATTCCCCCGTTCAATTCCATAGCGGCGAATTCCCTGACGAAGAGCAGATTCTCCATCTATGCCGCATTGGTGCAGGAGTGCGCTTGCCATTTCTTCATAAATGATTGACCAGCTGTCTTGTAAATTTGCGATCTGCAGTTCTTCTAGTTTTGTATATTGATTCATCAAAAAGTCCTCCTTGTTTTTAACGTTCACGGATAAAAATCCATACCATCCATGCCATAAAGCCTACAAGTAATCCCATATGTAGATAAATAATTGCATTCATATCAATTCCTCCTTATTTCAAATCTGTCAGGGAATGAGAAGACGCCTTTTTGTCCAGTGCGGTAATGCCGAAAAAGAGAATGAAATTCAGCAAAGTACCCACTGCAGCACCGGGAAGTCCAAGCACAGAAGCACCCTGTACTTCTATTACGACAGCCGTGACAGAGCCAGCGACCATTGAAACATTGGCTGCCAAAGTGGATTTTTTCCCTTTCTTTGAGAAAAAGGCATATAACATAGGAATAAAACAGCCTCCGATGTATGCAGCAGCAGCCAGATTCCAGATGGACATAATGCTTTGTAGCCATAACGCCATTGCGAGTCCGCCGATACCAAGTACTAATGTAGTTCTTTTGGTAATGCGCAGCATCGTTTTGTCGTCTGCGGAAGGGTTAATGATATTTTTATAAATATCATTGGAAAAGTTTGTAGCAGCTACCAGCAGATAGGAATCCGATGTTGACAAAATTGCCGCCAGTAACGCCGCAAAGACAATGCCTCTAAGTCCTGTCGGAAGGTATTGCAGAAGCAAAGTGGAGAATACAGAATCCGGCGTGATATTCGGAAGCAGTGCATAGGCGCACGTACCCAGCAGCAAAATCATCATGAAAAATGTATGGGCAGGAATGATACTTAATAAAGTTCCCTTTTTTGCTGTCTTTGCATCTTTGCATGCGTAGAAACGCTGGTAGCGGTTTCCGTCAATAAAGGCGGACAAGCTGGTGGTAAAAATTAAGCGAATGATTGCAGTCATATCAGAAGGGATTGTCAGATGGTCATGCGGAACTGCAGTGGTAATGCCTTCCCAGCCGCCGACATTTTTGAATACATAGAAAGCAGCTGCTGCAACACCAAGGCCCATGATGATAAATTGTATGTAGTCCGTAACGGCGACGCCCCAGAACCCACTGAAATAGGTAAATAATAGGATGACGACTGTACTGAAAACTGCGCCATAAACAAATGGCAGTCCTGTCACAACGTTGATGACTGTTGCAAAGGTAACTGTTTGCAGCGCTGGACCGGTTCCAAGAAGATAGAGAAAACTGCAAAGCCCGCCGTATGCCTGTGCAGGCTTTCCGTAGGCTTGTCCTAAAACTTCCGGCGCAGTCAAACCGGAAAAATTATTTACGCGTTCGGCTAAAAACAGTCCGATTAAAATGGTAGCAATATAAATGGCAAGCATGGAAGGCAGAAGGGCAAAACCGCTGTCATAAACTGTGCCGATCCAGCCGTTGAGAACACCTCCGCCGATAGAGGTTGCCATATAGGTACCGATGAAGATCGATAACCCCATTTTTCGACCGGCAACGATGTAATCCGATGTGGTCTGCGTTTTTGATTTGCAGCGCAGGCCAATTATGATTACACCTATGAGGTATATGGCGATAATTACATAATCTAGAACATTCATTCTTTTTCTTCCTCCTTTGAATTTTCTATAAATTTATTGACTAAATTCTAGCACAGACAGAAGGAGGGCAGGTAGCTGTAAATCGCTGCGGCTGTTGTAGCAAATTCCGACACCCAGGGGGTTAGGCTGCAGGCAGTTAAGCAAAGTATTTTTGCAGCTCTTTTAAAAAGAACTGATCCAGTTCGTCCGGGATATGTTCCTGCCGCATTAGCCATCCGATGATAGACTTGATTTGGCAGTTTTCTAAGCGGAGCGTGCGAAGAGTCTGCTTTTTTTCATCCATATAAGTGTCCAGCGCCCGTTCAGGGTAGATCGAGTTGAGGGTAAAAGCGTTTGTCTGTGCCATAACCTCATAAAGGGCTGCACGCGAAGTCGTAACGAATTTTTTCTTTGGAGGATTGATTGCAAGCTGTTGGAAGATATTGGCGTATGGGCCGGTATCTAAACTGACATAACCGACAAAAGGATAGTCTTCAAGTTGTTTTCTCGTGATAAAATCCGATGACTGTGCATAAAGCGGATGACCTTGACCAATTGTAATACCGACTTCTAATTCTGCAAGTTGATAAAAGTGTAGACGTTGCATCTCAAATTGCCGTCTGAGAGGCTCGCTGTAGCAATCCCAGATTCGGATTAAACCGATTGAAGCAAGTTGATCTGCGACAAAGGTGGGAACTTCAACTTCATATTGTTCAAAGTGCTGTACAGTAAGATTTAAATCGGAGAAATGCTGTGACATATCACACAGAATAGAAGTGACCAGTGGGAAACCGCTGCTTACCACAGAAAAGTTTCTCGCATTTTGTTCACGCTTTTGAATAGAAAAAGACTGCAATTGTTCCAGCTGAAGAATCAGCGGTTTAATATGGTCAAGAAAAAGTTTCCCAAAAGGGGTTAAATGGACGCCTTTTGGAGAACGCACAAAGATTTCCTGCCCTAATTCATTTTCCAGCTTACTGACCGCAGCTGATAAAACCGGACGAGAGATGAACAGATTGTTTGCTGCCATATTGATGGAAGCTACTTTTGCAATTTCTACGACATAACGTAACTGATCAATGGTCATGATTTATTCCTTTCATATAGGGGTGTTGTATTATTCTGTACATGATTTACTATGCGCGGAGGAGATGAATTCGCAAGGGAAACTTCGCTTGTTCCCAGTGCTTCAGATACTGAAATTGTAACACACATAGATTTGGAAAGCCAGTGTTAGTATTTTTGTACTGACTTATTATGATTGGGCACGGCGTAAATTTGTCATGCTGGGATGTGCCGGAATGTGCCGGAACTTTACTAAAAAAATTGTAACAGACCGGTATTTGTGGTATGATAGATATATTCTGATGAAAATTGGAGCCTTTGCAATCCGCTGCTCTCAGCGGTAGCGCAGGCAGGATTTGAAAATACAATGCAGGATAATGAAATAGAAAGAGAGATAAAGTACAAGTTCATGCAAAATAAAACATTTCATATAACTACTTTTGGCTGTCAGATGAACGAGCACGACTCGGAGGTCATGGCAGGCATGCTTTTAGAAAAGGGTTTCACGCCGGTGAAAGAGCGAAAGGACGCAGATGTTGCGATTATCAATACCTGCAGCGTCAGGGAAAATGCGGACAAACGCTTTTTCGGCACCTTGGGACAGCTGAAACACCGCAAAAAAGAGAACCCGGATTTTATCGTATGCGTCTGCGGCTGTATGATGCAGCAGCAGCACGTGATTGATACGATTAAGGCCAAGTATCCGTGGGTGGATATCATCTTCGGAACACACAATATTCATCAGTTCCCGGATCTGATTGACAACGCTTTGAATGAGAAGAAGAAGCAGGTGGAAATCTGGCCTGACGGCGGTGAAATCGTGGAGGGTCTGCCTGCCAAGCGGCTCCACCAGAGCAAAGCCCTTGTCAATATCATGTTTGGCTGCAACAATTTCTGTACTTACTGTATTGTGCCGTACACCCGCGGCAGGGAGCGGAGCAGAAAGCCGACGGAAATTCTTCGCGAAGTGCGGGAACTGGTTGCTGACGGCGTGAAGGAAATCATGCTTTTGGGGCAGAATGTAAATTCCTATCGTGGTGAGGAAGGCGTGGATTTTGCCGACCTGCTTTATATGTTAAATGAAGTAGAGGGACTGGAACGAATCCGCTTTATGACATCCCACCCGAAAGATTTATCGGATAAGCTGATTCAGGCTTTTGTGGACTGTGACAAGCTCTGTAAAAATATTCATCTGCCGGTGCAGTCAGGCAGCAGCAGGATTCTCAAAGCAATGAATCGCCGTTACGACAAAGAGCAGTATCTTGCTCTTGTTGAGAAGCTGAAGGCTGCCGTACCGGATATTACTATGTCTACCGATATTATCGTGGGATTCCCGGGAGAAACGGAGGAAGATTTTGCGGAAACTCTGGACTTAGTAAGAAGAGTTCGCTACGATTCGGCCTTTACATTCCTATACTCCATCAGAAAGGGAACGCCGGCGGAAAAGTACGAAGACCAGATTCCGGAAGAAATCAAGCATGAGCGGTTCAATCGTCTCGTGGATTTGGTGAACTCCATTAGTGCGGAAAAGAACGCCGCCTATGTGGGTACAGTACAGAAAGTGCTGGTGGAAGGGCCTGCGAAAAGCGGCAGCAAAACTTTTGCAGGCAGAACCGACGGTTTTAAGCTGGTGAATTTCAGAGGTGAATCACAGATGACTGGAAAGATAGTTGAGGTAAAGATCACAAAGAGCAATACTTTCAGTCTGGAAGGGGAAGTTCTATGAACCCGAAATTGAGAAATCTTTCTGCTGTTATTGCGGATTTTGTGCCCGGCTGCGAGCAGGAGGAAAGGGACCGGGAATTGATGCTGAGGTTCCTTAGAGATAACGATAATTGCTTGATGAGGGAGAACCTGACAGCGCATTTTACAGCATCTTCGTGGATTGTAAATGGGGAAGGACGCGGCGCTGGAAGTGACTTAGGTGACAATGTGATAGACGATAAAATACTTATGGTCTACCATAACCTGTACAACTCATGGTCCTGGACCGGCGGCCATGCTGACGGCGAAGCCGATTTGCTTTCCGTTGCAATTCGTGAAGCGCAGGAAGAAACCGGGGTACAGGATTTCAAGGTACTGCACCGTGAGCCAATTTCTCTTGAAATCATTACCGTGGACGGTCATATGAAACGTGGCGTTTATGTGCCGTCGCACCTCCATTTAAATCTGACTTATCTGCTGCAGGCCGATGAAACGCAGAAACTCTCTGTAAAGCCTGACGAAAACAGCGGTGTCGCATGGATTCCTGCTGGCAAGCTTGCTGCCCATGTTAGCGAGCCATGGATGATGAAATGGGTGTATGAGAAGCTGATGGGGAGAGTGTAGGCTGTAGCTGCTGAGAGCTGTTGTGAGCTGCCGCCGCAAGCCTAACTGGGCGGTGTGCATATATTTTAAAGAAACGCTTAAAATATGCACATTGATGTGCATATTTTGCAGTAAAACTTCAAATATATGCATTTTCTGAAGCAAATCCATGTCGTTTACAAAGAATTTTAACTGAGGATTGACTAAATTTACATATAGTTATACGTATAATCGAAAAAACTCCTGAAAATATGCACGTGAAATCACAAAGTTGTGCATATTTTAGGAGTTTTTTTGTTATATATGCATTTTTATAGGATTCAAATAAAGGAGAGTGAAAATGGAAGAAAGAATTTTGACTGCGGACTTGATTCAGGCGTTTTGTACCTACTTGTATCAGGAAGAGAAAATATTAAGAAAATCGTTACGGCAAACGTATGAAACACATTATTAGTACTTTTTAGTATTTTTTTAGAAAAAGGTATCAAATCATTTAAACGGTGATATCCATTATATGGGAATGGAGGAATTAGATTTCATAATATGGCAAGTTTTTATGAAAATATCCGCTTAGAAAACAAAAAAGCACGAATAAGAACGAAGAAGTTCAATTCTATTTTGGTTAATTTGCTCAGAACCTTTTAGTTAGTATGAAATAACTCCTGATTTTTGATACCTTTTTTGCAAAATAATGGAATAGGTACTAAAATCTCGTGTTAGCAGCTTTTCATGCGTTTGTCGTGAGAAAACATTCCCCGCGCATTGACAAAAATATAATATTAGCTATAATAAAATTAATAATAAATGTTATATAAACCGCCAGGAGACACTCTATGAAAAATCTTTTAAAGAGAATCAGAACTTACTTGAAGCTGAGTCAGGCAGAGTTTGCCAAGCAGCTCAACATCAGTTTTGCGACGGTAAATCGGTGGGAGAACGGTCATGCTGAGCCTAACAGGCTGGCGCAGACAAGTCTCTATGCGTTTTGCAAAGAGAGAAATGTGCCGGTATATGATATGATTCTTGCCGAAGTTTCTGAGATTCGCAGTGAGATAGACAGGGATGAAAACCGGGTAATACTTTATCACGGTTCAAAGTCCGGTATTGATGGGAAGATAATTCCCTCCAGCAGAAAGCAGTGCGATTTTGGAAAAGGGTTTTATATGGAAACGGATCCGAATCAGGCGCTGACATTAATTTGCGATTATGAGAATGCGGTATTATATATTCTATCTATCGCCGTCGATGATTTGGACATTCTGTATGTCCCGGCAGACATTGACTGGGCCATGCTGGTTGCTTATCACAGGGGCAAGATGGAGGAAATCAGGGATACGGACTTTTACAGAAAGTACAGTCAAATGACCGTAAGCAAGGATTTAGTTATAGGAAGTATAGCAAACGACCGCATGTTTTATGTAATTGATAATTTTTTTATTGGAAATATAACAGATTTGGCCCTTGTGTATAGCCTGTCCGTTTTGCAGCTGGGTAAACAATACGTGGCGATTTCTGAGAAAGGCTGCGGTGCTGTTCGCATAGAAAGAGAAATTCCTTTGTCCTATTTAGAAAAGCAGTTTATCAAGGACATGGCAGAAGAAAACCGCATGCGCGGCGTTTCCCTTGCAAATGAAGCATGTAAAAGCTACCGCAGACAGGGGCTTTTCTTTGATGAGATTTTAGAACAGGCAAAGGAGGGGAAGTCGCAGTGAATCTGCTGGAACTGAAAATGTGCGATATTCAGGGAAGACTTTTTGTATTGGCGGCAGAAAAACAATATGATACCACAGCATTCGTGGCTGCTTTTATGAAATCAGAGACTGCCGAAGCGCTTGATTCCAGATATAATCCTATGCAGTGGGCGGGAGAAGAATATCTTCTTGATGAGATTGCGGAAAATGTAGGGCTTTCCCCCGCAGAGAATCAAAATGCTGCAGAAGAGCGGCAGCCTGATGAAAAGGAAATGCTGTACTGGACGGGTTATATTTATCGCTACTGGCATTATTATGAAAATATTGCCAGTAAAAAGATTTATAAAACAGCCCCTTTTAAGGTAATGAAGCGAAATTATCTGCTGTTTCATTCTATGGATCCGGCATATGCCATAGAAGAACTTAAATCAATTCACTGGCAAAAGTCCAAACTCACACCGCGCTAATATATTCCTCAAGAGTTTTCAGGCATTTTGGAACCGGCAAATCCGGTGACAGAATGCCTTTTTTGACGAGGCTTTCAAAGAGTTCCATGGCAGCGGGCTTTTTTAGATTGGTCTGTTCTAAAATGCTGTCACTGGAAAATACTTCGACAGGGGTGCCGTGCATCAGTGTTTTGCCGCCTGCAATCAATACGATTTCATCAGCCCATTCTAAAGCGTAGTCTACGTTATGGGTGGACATGAGGACTGTGATGCCTTGTTCTACCAGCATGTCTACAATTCTGTTGACGATGACTGTATGCTTGGGGTCAAGGGAAGAGGCCGGCTCATCTAAAATGATAATTTCCGGATGCATGACTAAAACGTCTGCGATGGAAACCTGCTTTTTCTGTCCGCCGGAAAGGGAGTGGGTGGGTTTATTCTGAAAATCTGTAATTTCCAAGGTTTCGATGACTTCTGCCACCTCTCTGCGCGCTTCTTCTTCGCTTAGCCCCATGTTCAGAGCGCCGAAGGAAATTTCCTGAGTTACTGAGGCGGAAAACAGCTGATTATCAGGGTCCTGGAAGACGATGCCGACTTTGCCGCGAAGGTCTAAAAGCCCTTTTTTACTGTAATCCACAGGCTTTCCATCCAGATAGAGGGTGCCCTGAGAAGGTTTGTGGATGCCGTTTAAACACAGAAAAAACGTAGATTTTCCGGCGCCGTTGGCTCCCATAAAAGCAACTTTGCGGCCTCGCTCAATTTCCAGACTGAGACCGTTTAAGGAATAGCTTTTCTCATCGTCGTAGGAAAAATATAAATTGTCTGCTTTAATAATAATATCTTTCATGGCAACTCCTATCTAAAACTTCTATCTCCATAATTTGAACCACAATGTAAACATCAAGAGGGCAGTTTCGTAAAGGGCAATATAACAGATATTTCGTCTGCTGATTGGATGGCTCTCTTCCAAAACCTTTATTTCTCCATCGTATCCTCTGGACTCCATGGCGTCATAAAGATTTCTGGAACGTTTCATAGCTCTGATAAACAGTGCCTGCACCATAGCCGCAAAGGATTTCATCGAGGTTTTAAAATCCTTGTGACCAAGTCTTGCGTTTTGTGAAGTGGAGATGTAGTAGGCTACGTCCAGCAGCACAAAGATGTAGCGGTAAATCAGCAGCATCAGCTCGACCATCAGAGCAGGCACGTGAAGCTTTCTCAGCACACTGAGAATATCTGTCATAGTCGTGTTGAAGGACAGAAAATACAGGCATGATACAGAGGCCAGTGCCGTGATGATAAGCTGTGCTCCATGGACGATACCTGCAAAACTTCCAGTGATGTACCAGTTTCCGATGGGAATTGCAAAGGCCTCAAGAGGCTGCCTGCTGATGTTGATGATAATGGCAGCAGTACTCAGCAGAAGAAAGGCCAGGGGAACCATCATCAGATTTCTGTATCTGGCGGCGGAAATACCGCCGCGAACAATGGTCAGCCAGCTGTTGACCGCAATGGTAAGAATGCCCATTACAATGGAACGACTGACGATGCAGAAAATGAGCGTCAGCATTGCAAAAACAAACTTTTCCATAGGGTTTACGTATCTGAGTTTTGATAAATAGCACAGCTTATCTACAATAATCATAATTTATTTATTCTTCCTTTTCATCCTTCATCCATTTTTTTCTTTCATAAAACCGACCCATAAAGAAGGCGAGGATGCCTACGCCGATGCCGGTCTGTATGCAGAAAATTAAGCTTTCGATTTCTCCGGGAATTTCACCGCCCAGATAACTTTCCAGAATCGGTGTAAACCAAGGCTCGTATTCGCCGCCCTGAATTTCTTCCACAACGCCGCCGGCAGCATCGTCAGAGCCGCCGAACTCAGCGTCCTTGAGCATTAGGAAGGGAACTACTGCGATGAGAATTGCCAGAATCAGAAGCAGAACTACAAGGCCTTTTCTAGATTTCTTCTTGTCCATATTATTTTCCCTCCTTGATAAATCCAATTGATTTCAGTTCAGGTTTCGCAAAGGATTCTAAACCGATGACGATAATAACCGTTAAAATGCCTTCTACGATGGCAAGGGGTACTTGTGTCGTTGCGAAGATACCCATGAATTTTACTAAAGAAGCGCTGATGCCGCCGACTTCTGAAGGGTAAGCCAGCGCCAGCTGCAGACTTGTAATGCAGTATGTAAGTAAATCGCCTAAGGCGGCAGCCAGAAATACTGAAAACATTTTATTTACCTTTAGTTTTTCGCACAGCTTATAGACGCCATAGGTGATGAACGGCCCTGCAATAGCCATGGAAAAGGTGTTTGCGCCAAGGGTGGTAAGGCCGCCGTGCGCCAGCAGAATTGCCTGAAATAGCAGGACGATAATCCCTAAAATGCTGACAGCAGCAGGTCCGAACAGGATTGCGCCAAGACCGGTTCCTGTCATATGCGAACAGCTTCCCGTAACAGACGGAATTTTCAATGAGGAAATTACAAAGATAAATGCGCCTGCCATGGCGAGAACCGTGATGATTTTTCTATTGCCCGTAAGGGTGTTTTTAATAGAGAAAAAGCCCCAAACGAGAAATGGAATACACACTGCGCCCCATACCAGACAGTAGGTTCCGGGCAGGTAGCCCTCCATGATGTGCATCGCGCTGGCTGTGGGAACCACGCCGAAGACCAGTGAAAAAATTGTTACAATTGATAAAAATAGTTTTTGCCTTTTTGTCATAAAGTGTCTCCTTTCTTGAATAAACGAAATGAACAAAACACGAAACACTGTAAATCCGCGGAAGTAAGAAAGTCGGCGGCGCTGATTCTTTTCAGCAGTAGGCTTTCCCTCTATTTCCTACACAATAAAAAAGCCTGTCAGTATGACAGGTGCAGCGTTAGAAAAGTATGCGAAAGATACTTTCCTTTTCGTGTTCACACCCGGTCATCGTTCGTAACCTGTGTAAATTGGCTGTATTTAGGTAGTTCTTCTGACTCAGACATCGGGCGCCCTTATCTTGCCTTCCCAGTTTCCCAGTGACATAAATAAGACAGGGCTACGTCATTACAGCGGCGTGACCGTGCAGGACTTTCACCTGCTTCTCTTTTGCCCCTTCGAAAGGGACCCTCATACATTCAATTGTCACCTCATTATATTACCGGAGACCATATTTTGTCAAGCGGGGGATAGCAGCAAAAAATTTTTCTATACAAACAGCATTTTGTATGGTATAATATCCACATACGAGAATTCGTAACATCAATGAATCAACAACTGAATGACAAGTATTTCTTGTCTGTTTTAACAGCAAAGAGGGAAACAGGTGTAAATCCTGTGCGGTTGCCGCCGCTGTAAGGAAGGAGTCATGCCGATATACCACTGGACAACAGGTCTGGGAAGGTGTGTATGATGAGGATATCTGAGCCAGAAGACCTGCATGAAATACGGGAAATCAGCCTGACGGTTATCAGGCATCCTAAAAACAGATACAGAAAATACGGGCTGTAGCATATTCTTATTGTGCTGCAGTTTTTTTATTATACAGGAAATGTCCATTGTCCGATATTTTCTGCATAACAAGAAAGTCTGTCGATGAGAAAAATCGGCGCAGGCGACTTTTTCATTCAGAAAATAGTTAAAATTTGCTGAGGAGAAATCAAAGTGGAAGTAAGAGAGTTAGAGCAGAGAAAGAAAAGTCTGATAGAAGAAGTCAGCCGAAATCCCGACAAACAATATGGACAGAACGACAGAACATCCGCAGTCTGGCGGGATTATGCACTGGCAAGCCCGCAGGGCAGATGCGTCTATCAAAGTTTTTCTGATGAAGAGTTGCTCGCTTATTTAAGGCGCTTAGCCAGGGAACTGGGGTATGGTCCTACTCAGGGAGAGGTTTTCTGGGTGCTTCGTGACTATATTAAGCATCGATTCGCTAAATGGCCTTATGCCCTTCGTGCTGCAGGACTTTCCGCATCAGCAGGCAAGGGCGGAAAAACGATGGAGCAGATGGAAAAAGAGCGGGAACATAAAGAAGCCCTTCTTGCCGCGGTCAGGGAAAAAGCTCTGGAAATTGGGAAAATTCCGCATCCCAGGGATTTGCCGGAAGTTTGCAGGGAAATGAAAAAGTATTACAGCGGCTGGACTTCTGTGATTAAAGCGGCAAAGCTGGACTCTGAGTTTTTTAAACAGGCGGTCCATAAAATTCCGGATTTGGAAGCTGAATATGTGAATATGTTGGAAACGGTCAGGGCATTCGCCTATGAGATAGGAAGAAGTCCTCTCCATGGTGAAATCGATCCGGCAGTCAAACATGCCCTTACAGAGCGATGCGGCTCCTGGCGCAATGCGCTGTTTCAGATTGATTTGGAACCGGTGCTCAGGATGGAGCCGTTTCATGATATCTATATCGACCACAGGATGGATGAAAACAGGAAATGCCATTCCGACAGTCTCTATGGATGTTATTATAAAGTATTGAATCTGGACGAAGATGACAGAAGACGCCTCAGACAGGTCAGGAATCTCTATTTGCAGAACGGAAAAATTCCGATGAAAAAGGAAGTGCCAAGGCAGCTCCGGCAGGAGTTGCAGGAGAAATGCGGTTCCTGGGGCAACGTGCTTTATCAAATTGGAGTTACGCCAAAGGCGTATTACAGGGAAAAGAACAAAAAGAAAAACATCAGTCAGGAAAAGTAAGGAGAACAGCAGATGAAACAGAAACAGGATACAGCGATTCTGGTAGTAAGCTTTGGTACAAGTTACAACGAAAACAGGAGGGTCACCATCGATGCCATCGAACAGGCAGCTTCCGAGGCTTTTTCCGATTATCCGGTACGGCGTGCCTTTACCAGCCAGATGATTATTAATAAACTGAAAAAGAGAGATAATCTTCATATCGATAACGAGGCAGAATCTCTGCAGCATGCAGCGGCAGACGGTTTTAAAAAGCTGGTAGTGCAGCCGACTCACCTGATGAACGGAACAGAGTATCACGATCTTCTGCGCGATGTGCAGGCACACAGAGACCTCTTTGAAGCGGTAGCGCTGGGAGAACCTCTCTTGACCGATTCTGCGGACTTTGAAAAGGTTGCAGCCGCCATGGCAGAAGACACAAAAGCGCTGACAGACGAAAAGACTGCTGTGGTTCTGATGGGACACGGGACAGGCGCGGAAGCAAACAGAGTATACTTTGATCTGCAGGATGAATTGAGAAAACAGGGTTATCACAATTACTTCATCGCAACAGTAGAGGCAGTGCCGACTTTAGAGGATATTCTTCCAGCCCTGAAGGAAGGCGGTTATGAAAAAGTCGTTCTGCAGCCTTTGATGATTGTTGCGGGAGATCATGCCAATAATGATATGGCCAGTGATGATGAAGACTCATGGAAAACGATTTTGGAGAAAGAGGGATACGCAGTGCAGTGCGTCCTTCGCGGCATGGGTCAGATTCCGGCAATCAGAGAGATTTTTGTTCAGCATATAGAAAGGGCATTTGAGCAGATAAAATAGAGGATAGTATGGAGAAGTTTACCGTCAAAAATGGAAAAAAACTAAAATACGGTTTTACAACCGGAAGTTGTGCTGCCGCTGCGGCAGCAGCGGCAGCAGCTATGCTTTTTTCAGGAGAGAAAGTCTCTGAGACGGAGATTATACTGCCTGCAGGGGAGAAAATTACCCTGCAGGTCAGTGACATAGATATGGGCAAGGGTGAAGCGCGCTGTACAGTGATAAAAGATGGCGGCGATGACCCTGACGCGACCCACGGAGCGGCAATCACGGCATGTGTCAGCAGAACACCCATTGCGGCGGGAACGCCGGCAGAAACCAGAAAGCAGATTACGCTGCTGGGAGGAAACGGCGTCGGTATCGTTACTGCAAAGGGTCTGCAGTGTGGTGTAGGAGAGCCTGCCATCAACCCGGTGCCGCGTCATATGATTTTTGAGAATATAGAACGGATGCGCAGGAAATTTGGAGAATCCGAAGAATCTCTGTATGTAGAAATATCAGTGCCCGCAGGCGAGGAGATTGCAAAAAAAACATATAATCCAAGGCTGGGTATTGTCGGAGGTATCTCTATTTTGGGTACAACAGGGATTGTAGATCCGATGAGTGAAAAAGCCCTTGTGGATACCATCAAGGTGGTAATTGACAAGCAGTATCAGGAAAACCCAAAGAGAATCCTTATCGCGCCGGGAAACTACGGCAGAGAGTTCTGCGGGGAATATCTGGGGCTGGATATTGAAAAGGCAGTACCCGTTTCCAATTATATTGGAGAAGCGCTGGATTACATTAAATTTAAAGGTTTTGAGGAAATACTTCTGGTGGGTCACACCGGCAAGCTGATTAAGCTGGCGGCAGGGATTATGAATACTCACTCTTCTTATGCCGACGGCAGAATGGAGATTATCGGTGTGCACAGCGCAATTTGCGGCGCGGACAGCGATACCGTAAGGCGCATAACGGAGTGCATTACTACCGATGAGGCCTTCGGACTGATTGAGACAAAACCATATTATGAAGAAGTAAAAGAAAAGATTTTGGAAAAGGTGTTGTATCACTTGCGTTTTCGTCTGAAAGAGCAGGTGGGCATTGAGACAATTTTGTTTACTACAGACCGAAACCATATTATGAAAAGTGCCGGCGCGGACCGGCTCTCTGAAACGATAAGAAAGGATATGAAACGAATATGATCGGAAAATTTTATGCAGTGGGCGTGGGACCGGGAGATCCGCAGCTGCTTACAGTAAAAGCCATCCATGTGATGAAGGCCTGTCAGGTAATCGCGGTGCCCAGAAGCGGCGCGTCTGAGAATGTCGCGCTGAAAATTGCAGGCGAGTATATCTCGGAGCAGGAAATTCTGGAATGCGATATGCCTATGATTAAGGATAAAGAGGAATTGAACCGCTGCCACGAGCAGTCAGCAGACGCCATTGCAGAGATTTTGGAGCAGGGAAAAGACGTAGCATTTCTGACTCTGGGCGATCCTGCAATTTACAGCACGGTCATGTATGTACACAGAAAGCTGACGGCACGCGGCTATGAGACCGCTATGGTGCCGGGGATTCCTTCTTTTTGCGGCGCGGCGGCGAGCCTGAACACATCCCTTTGCGAGCGGGATGAAATGCTGCACATTATTCCAGCAACCTATAAGGGCAGTCAGGCAGAAGAACTGGAAGGCACCAAGGTCCTGATGAAATCAGGCAGAAGCATCATGAAAATCAAGGAGCAGCTGACTGAGAAAAAGGCTATGATGGTGGAATGCGCCACCATGGAAAGGGAAAAGGTCTATCATGATTTAAATGACTTGAAAGAGCAGTCCAGCTACTTTTCATTAATTGTAATCCCTTCAGAAGACAGACAAAAGGAGAGTTAAACTATGATTTATTTTATCGGAGCAGGACCGGGCGCAGCGGATTTAATTACAGTCAGAGGCGCGGAACTGCTGAAAAAAGCAGATGTCATTATTTACGCAGGTTCTCTGGTAAATCCGGCGCTTTTAGACTATGCTGGAGAAACCTGTAAGATTTATAACAGCGCGAAAATGACTTTAGAAGAGGTCATCGATGTGATGAAAGAAAACCGGGACAGGGAAGTCGTCAGACTTCATACGGGAGACCCGTGCATCTACGGCGCTATCAGAGAACAGATGGATATTCTGGACCGGGAAAATATGGAGTATGTTTCTGTACCGGGTGTCAGTTCCTTTATCGGCGCGGCAGCAGCGCTGAATGCGGAATACACTTTGCCTAATGTGAGCCAGACGGTGATTCTGACAAGAATGGCAGGAAGAACGCCGGTTCCTGAAAAGGAGGAAATTTCTAAACTGGCTGCACACGGTGCGACTATGGTTGTCTTTCTGACTTCCACCATGCTGGCGGAGCTTTCCGAAAGACTCATTGCAGGCGGCTACGGACCGGACAGTCCGGCAGCCATTGTCTATAAAGCCACATGGCCCGATGAAAAGGTGATTCGCACTACAGTGAAAGATATTGCAAAAGCCGCGGAAGAAAACGGTATCAATAAAATGGCACTGATTATGGTAGGCGGTTTCCTGGGCAGCGAATATGAGCGTTCCAAGCTCTATGACCCGTCCTTTACCCATCTGTTTCGTGAGGCGAGCAAGTAATGAAGAACATCGGCATCGTAGCATTTACAGCAAGAGGCTATAACCTGGCGGAAAAAATCGCGGAAAGCCTGAAGAACACTTGCAGCGTGGATGTATTTGAAAAAGAGAAAGAAAGTGCCAGAGAATATCTGGAAGAAAGTTTTAATAAAAAAGATACCTTTCTCTTTATCTGTGCTGCGGGTATTGCCGTCCGGCTCATCGCGCCGCTGATAAAATCCAAGGATCAGGACCCTGCAGTGGTAGTCATGGATGAGTTCGGCAGGTTTTCTATTCCGCTGCTGTCAGGTCATCTGGGCGGCGCCAATGAAGCGGCGGCGGAGTTTGCGAAGATTACAGAGGCAGAACTGGTGCTGACCACGGCTACTGACATCAACGGACAGTTTGCTGTAGATGTCTGGAGTAAATATGCGGGCTGTCACATCATGGACATCAGTAAAATCAAGCTGGTTTCATCGGCAGTACTGCGGGAAGAAAAGGTTGGCATTTCCAGCGGTTTTCCCTTTGAAGGAGAAATGCCGGCTCCTCTGACTCTGGACGAAGCGGAAACCGGTATCTGCGTCAGTCTGGCAGGAAATCAGAATACTTATCAGAATACCCTGAATCTGGTGCCCCGCATTGTTACAGTCGGTGTGGGATGCAGAAAAGGTGTCAGTGCGGAAGTCTTTGAAAAATTTATTCTGAAGCAGTTGTCGCAGAAAAATATCGCAATACAGGCGGTAGAGCGGATTGCTTCTATCGAGCTGAAAAAATATGAGCCGTGTATTTTGTCTTTCTGTGACAAATACAAAATTCCTTTTGTGACTTTTACTGCGGAAGAACTGCAGAGCGTGAAGGGTGACTTTCTGTCATCGGATTTAGTGAAAACGGTCACCGGTACGGACAATGTCTGCGAGCGCAGCGCGGTGCTGGCAAGCAGTTACGGAACAAGAATATTATCAAAGACCAGCGGAAACGGGTGTACCTGTGCCCTGGCGATGAGAGATTGGAAGTGTAAGTTTTGAATATCATCATGTCATATATTGATTATAACATGGCAGGTCTGGGAGAAAGAGAAGTATTTTCCTGTACAAAGACGCAGACAGCGGAAATCTATGACAAGCTGAAAGCAAAGGATGAAATACTGGGCGCAGTACTGATTGCCACCTGCAACAGGACAGAACTTTACCTGTCCCTGAAGGAGGATTCGCAGCTGAATCCGTTCAGAGAACTCTGCGGAGCCATTGGTGTTTCTTACGATGCTTATGCCCATATGAACCAGACCTTAACCGGAGATGCTGCAATCATTCATCTGTGCAAAGTCGCAGCAGGCGCTGAGTCTCAGATCTGGGGGGATGATCAGATTGTGACCCAGGTAGATGACGCATTAAAGGAGGCCCAGAAAGCGGAGGCTACAGACACTTTGCTCAATGTCATTTTTAGAAATGGCGTCAGTGCCGGAAAAAAAGTAAAAACGCAGGTTGATTTTAAAGTGGACGATAACTCTACTGCCTCTCGTGCGGTAAAGCTGATTCGTACCAACCCGGCGCTGAAAAAGGTACTGGTTATCGGAAACGGCATGATTGGGCGTCTGGTGGCAGAACTTCTGGTCAAAGAAGGGCTTGCGCCGACTATGACCCTCAGACAGTACAGACATGGGGAAAATATTATCCCTGCCGGCACGGCAGCAGTGAATTACGGGGAGCGTTATAAAGCCATTGCAGAATCAGATGCGGTCATCAGTGCGACATTAAGCCCGCACTACACGGTTTCTATGGAAGAACTCAGCAAAATTGAGCGTATTCCGGAGGTCTTTATCGATTTGGCAGTACCAAGGGATATCGACCCTAAAGTAGAGGAAATTTCCCACGTGCGTTATTATGATATTGATACCCTGGGAAAAGATGTGAGGGATGCCCGCATGGAAGCGCAAATGAAAGAAATTGAAGTGATTATAGAAAAATACATAGACGACTTTCACAAATGGTACAGTTTCAGAGAGCGTCTTGCGAAAGAGGTTATCTAAATGAAAATATATGTAGTGGGTATCGGCCCGGGAAACCGAGAATATATGACGCCTCAGGCGGCGGCGGCCATTGAAGTAAGCGATGTTATCGTAGGTTATACGCTGTATGTGGACCTGGTTCGGGAGCTTACAGAAGGGAAAGAAATTAAATCGACAGCGATGAAACAGGAGGTGGATCGCTGCAGGATGGCACTGGAGTCGGCTTTAGAAGGAAAAACAGTGGCTTTTGTCTGCAGCGGAGATGCCGGCGTATATGGTATGGCCGGCGTTATGGCAGAGGTAGCGGAAGGACATCCTGAAGTGGAAATCGTCACAGTGCCGGGCATTACGGCAGCCTGCAGCGGCGCGGCAGTTTTAGGCGCACCGCTGATTCACGACTTTGCGGTTATCTCCCTGTCTGACCTTTTAACCCCTTGGGAAAAGATTGAAAAAAGACTGCGTCTTTCCGCGGAAGCTGATTTTGTAGTCTGCCTGTACAATCCGAAAAGCAAGAAAAGGCATGACTACATCGATAAAGCGGCAGAGATTGTGAGCGCTTTCAAGGGGTGGGATACGCCCTGCGGCTATGTTAAGAACATCGGAAGAGACGGCGAAAAAGGTGTGATATGCACTTTGGCTGATTTGAAGAATAATGAAGATATCGACATGTTTACCACAGTCTTTGTGGGAAACAGTCAGACAAAAATAATCAACGGAAAGCTGGTAACTCCTCGTGGATACAAAGGCGTGTAAGAAGAGAATACTGGTCTTTGCCGGGACCTATGAAGGCCGCCGGCTGGCAGAAACCTTTGCGGACAGAGGCTGGCAGGAAGGAGCAGACTTCTGCGTTGCCACGGAGTACGGCAGCACGGTTTTAACGGATATTCCCGGACTTTCTGTGATTGAAGGCAGAATGGACGCGGATGCCATGGAGAAACTGATGAAAGGGAAGTCTTACGGGCTGGTTATCGATGCGACGCATCCTTATGCGAGGGTGGTAACGGAAAACATTGGCAGTGCGTGCCGGAGACAGGCGATTCCTTATTTGCGGCTTTTGCGGGATGAGGGAAGTACGGACCGTGACGGCGTGATAGAGGTGGACTCTATTGAAGAGGCTGTTGCATATCTGAACCGCACAGATGATAGGGTTTTGCTGACCACCGGCGCTAAAGAGCTGCAGAAATACAGCGCTTTAAAAGATATCGGGGAAAGAGCGGCTGCCAGAGTGCTTCCGTCTGCGGAATCTATCGAAAGCTGCATCCGGGCCGGAATTGCGCCAAAGCATATTATCGCAATGCAGGGACCTTTTACGAAGGAAATGAATCTTGCGATGATGGGACAGTACGGCTGCAGGTGGCTTGTGACAAAGAACACAGGAAAGCCGGGAGGTTTCGACGATAAGCTGGCGTGTCTTGAGGCAGGCTTTGGCATCATTGTCATAGGAAGACCTTCTGCGGAAACCGGATATTCTTTTGAAGAGGTTGTGAGAAAGGCGGCGTGCTATTATGAAGAATAGATATTTTCCGGTCTTTGTACCATCGGAAGGAAAAAAAGTTGCAGTCTTCGGCGGGGGCAATATCGCAACCAGAAGAGTAAGAACACTGCTGACCTTTGATTTTGCGGTGACGGTGGTTGCGCCGGACATTTCTGCGGAACTGAAGGCCATGGAAGAAGATGGGAAAGTGAACCTGATTGCAGGCTCTTATGAAGAGGCATATCTTGACGGCTGCTATATGGTTCTTGCATGTACCGACAACAGGCAGGTGAACAAGCAGATTGGAGCCGATGCGAAAAAACGGGATATCCTGGTAAGCGTCTGTGACAACAGGGCAGAATGCACGTTTTATTTTCCGGCTGTGGCTGCGGGAGAAGAAGTGACTGCGGGAATCTGCGGCAGCGGCCGGAATCACGGCGCGACTAAAAGAGCCGCGGCAAAAGTAAGAGAAATCATAAAAGGAAAGGCGTACTGATGAAAGTAATAGTAGGAAGCCGGGAGAGCAAACTGGCTGTGATTCAGTCTGAGATGGTAATAGATGCTATTAGGAAATTCGACAGCACCATCGATGTGGAGCTGATCACCATGAAGACCACCGGCGATATGATATTAGATAAGACTCTGGACCAAATCGGCGGAAAGGGACTTTTTGTAAAAGAACTGGACAGAGCGCTCCTTGCGGAGAAAGTCGATTTAACGGTACACAGTCTGAAAGACATGCCGATGGAGGTTTCAGAGAATCTGCCTCTTCTGGCATTTTCAAAGAGAGAGGACCCGAGAGACGCACTGGTTCTACGGGCGGGACTTGAAACGCTGCCGGAAAATCCGGTCATCGGCTGCTCTTCTAAAAGAAGAAAACTGCAGGCGCAGAAACTGTATCCGGATGCGGATATCAGACCGATCAGAGGCAACGTGCAGACCCGTTTACGAAAATTGGACGAAGGGCAGTACGACGCCATTATTTTAGCTTATGCCGGTCTGAAAAGACTGGAACTTGAGGCGCGGGTCAGCAAACTCTTTTCTACTGAGGAAATTCTGCCCGCTGCCTGTCAGGGCATTCTGGCAGTTCAGGGAAGAGCGGGCTACGAAGTGCCTTTCCTCGCGGATTTCGCAGATGAAGAAGCAAAGCTTATTGCTTTGGCGGAAAGAAGTTTCGTACGGACTCTGGACGGCGGCTGCAGCTCGCCGGTTGCGGCATATGCTGTAATCAGCGGTGATGAAATTACCATTACAGGCTATTATGTTGACGAGGAAGAGAAACAATACATAGATAAAGTTAAGGGAAACAAGTATCAGGGTGAGAATCTGGGAAGAGAGCTTGCACTGATGATGAAAGGAGACAGGTGATGAGCACAGGAATGGTATATCTGGTAGGCGCAGGCCCGGGCGATAAGGACCTTCTTACGGTGAAAGCTGTGCGCCTCATTGGGGAGGCTGACGTCATCGTTTATGACAGACTGGTTGGCGAAGGGATTATGGAGATGATTCCCGATGACTGCCAGCTGATTGACGTAGGCAAAAATGTAGGAAGTCATCCCGTGCCCCAGCATGAAATTAACAGAATTCTGCTTAGGCAGGCACAGGCAGGCAAAAAAGTCGTGCGGCTGAAGGGCGGCGACCCCTTCGTCTTTGGCAGGGGCGGTGAAGAACTGGAACTGCTGACGGAAAACGGGATTCCTTTTGAGGTGGTGCCGGGTATCACATCGTCGATTTCCGTACCTGCCTATGCCGGTATTCCGGTGACCCATAGAGATTTCTGCTCGTCACTGCACATCATCACGGGTCATGCGAAGGCAGGCGCAGAGCTTGACATTGATTTTGAGGCACTGGTAAGACTGAAGGGAACACTCATTTTTATGATGAGTGTATCCACCGTAGGACGCATTGCAAAAGGGCTGCTCCTTGCCGGTATGGAAGAGGATATGCCCTGCGCTGTCATTGAAAATGGAACCTACACGAAGCAAAGAAAATTCATTTCAGATTTGGCGCATATAGAGGAAGCGGTGAAGGTCAATGGCGTGAAGTCACCGGCTGTCATCGCTGTAGGCAGGGTCTGCGCCCTGTCAGATAAATTCGACTGGTTCGACCAAAGGCCGCTGAAGGGAAAGCGAGTTCTGGTGACCCAGCCGAAGAGCAAGGCATCGAAGCTGGAACAGAAGCTTCGGAATCTGGGGGCGGAAACAAAGCTGTATCCTTGTATCCGGACAGACTTTATCAGACCTATGGCACCGGAATTTGAAGCCTATGATACTTTTGTGTTCACCAGTACTGAGGGCGTTCGTTCCTTTTTCAGCTGGCTTTTGGAGCAGGGAAAGGATGTACGGGCCGTATCTGGTAAGCGTTTTGCCTGCATCGGCAGCGCCACAGCGGCGGCTTTGAGAGAATTCGGCCTGACTGCGGATTTCGTACCTTCTGTATATGACGGTGAAACCTTAGGAAAAGAAATGGTAGCATCAGGTTTTGCGGATGAAAACAGCAGATTACTGCTGCTGCGGGCAAAGATTGGAACCGCTGATTTGACAGAGGCGCTGGACCGGGGCAATATCCATTATCTGGATTATCCGGTTTATAACACCTCCTATGTGGAGCACGAGGAAATCGAATCGCCGGAAGACTGGGATTATGTGACCTTTACCAGTAAATCCTGTGTAGATGGTTTTGTAAATACACAGAAACGAAAGGATTTCGCAGGTGTAAAAGCGCTCTGCATCGGAAAGCAGACTGCGGCAGAGGCGGCTAAGTTTGGATTCGATACTGTAATTGCTGAGATGGCGACCATCGATAGCATGGTAGAAAAGGTAAGGAGTGAATGCAATGATTAACAGACCGAGAAGATTGAGAGCAAATCCGTTGATTCGCGGTATGGTGCGGGAGACCAGAGTGTCCGCTGACAGTCTGATTTATCCTGTTTTCTTTGAAGAAGGAACCGATATAAAAGCTGAAATTTCTGCTATGGAAGGGCAGTATCGCTACAGTCCCGACCGGGCAAAGGAAGTCATCGATCAGTGTTTAGAGCACGGTGTCAATAAAGTATTGCTTTTCGGTATTCCAAAGGAAAAGGATGAAAAAGGCAGTCAGGCATATGCGGAAAACGGCGTGGTGCAGCAGGCTGTCCGCGCAATCAAGGAAGAATACGGTGATGAGATTTATGTCATCACCGATGTGTGCATGTGTGAGTATACCTCTCATGGACACTGCGGCATTCTCTGCGGTCACGATGTGGATAACGATGAGACGCTGCAATATCTGGCAGCTACAGCGGTTTCTCACGCAGCGGCAGGCGCTGACATGGTTGCGCCGTCAGATATGATGGACGGAAGAATTGCCGCTATCCGGGCAGGCCTTGATGAGAGCGGGTTTCAGAATACGCCTATTATGAGCTATGCGGTGAAATACGCGTCAAAATTCTACGGTCCTTTCAGAGAGGCGGCAGGTTCGGCACCGGCCTTTGGCGACCGAAAAACCTATCAGATGGATTTTCACAATATAAAAGAAGGCATCAAAGAGGCAATCCTTGATGAAGAAGAGGGTGCGGACATTCTCATGGTAAAGCCGGCCCTTTCCTATCTGGACGTCATCAGAGAGCTTTCCTACAACACCAATCTGCCAATTGCAACCTACAGCGTCAGCGGCGAGTACGCCATGATTAAAAATGCAGGAAAAGCAGGTCTTGTAGACGAGTACGGCATCATGTGCGAAACGGCAGTTTCCATGTACCGCGCGGGGGCGGACATCATCATGACCTATTACGCAAAGGAAATCGCAGACGCGATTAAGAGAGGAGATATCGGCTAATGAAGAGTTCACAGCTGCTCTTTGACAGAGCAAAAGAAGTGATGCCCGGCGGCGTCAACAGTCCGGTCAGAGCGTTTAAATCCGTCGGTTTAACACCCCGATTTATTGAAAAAGCCTGCGGCAATAAGATTTACGATATAGAAGGCAGAGAGTATCTGGATTATGTGGGCTCCTGGGGTCCGATGATTTTGGGGCACGCAGACCCTGTGGTCATTGAGGCAGTGCAGAAACAGGTCGAAAAAGGGCTCAGCTTCGGCGCGTGTACGGAACTTGAGGTGGAGCTTGCCGAACTGATCTGCGGCAATATCCCTCATATAGAAATGATTCGTATGGTCAACAGCGGAACAGAAGCAGTGATGAGTGCGCTGCGTCTTGCCAGAGGATATACCAGGAAGAATAAAATCATCAAGTTTGAAGGATGTTACCACGGCCATAGTGATTCCATGCTGGTAAAGGCAGGTTCCGGGGCTATGACTTTCGGAGATCCTGACAGTGCGGGGGTTACGCCGGGGGCGGCAGAAGACACGCTTCTTGCGCGGTATAATGACCTTGACAGCGTAGAGGCTCTGATGGAAAACAACAGAGATGAAGTGGCGTGTGTAATTGTAGAGGCAACGGCGGCCAATATGGGCGTAGTCCCTGCGGCAGAAGGGTTCCTGGCTGGTCTGCGAACTCTCTGCGACAAATACGGCGCTCTTCTGATTTTCGATGAGGTCATCACAGGCTTCCGCCTTGCTTTTGGCGGTGCGGCAGAGTACTTTGGCGTCACGCCGGATTTAGTGACTTATGGAAAGATTATCGGCGGCGGCATGCCGGTAGGCGCATACGGCGGCAGAAAGGAAATCATGGAGTGCGTTTCCCCGCTGGGCAGCGTATATCAGGCAGGCACGCTGTCGGGAAATCCTATTGCCATGACGGCAGGCATTGCAACTTTGAAACAGCTGCTTGCGGATTCTTCCATTTATGACCGCATCAATGAGATGGGTGCTTATCTCGCAGATGGACTGCGCAGTATCAGCGGTCTGACCGTCAATCATATCGGCTCACTGGTTTGTATGTTCAACACCAAAGAACCGGTGACAGACTATGACAGCGCCTGCAAATCAGATACAGAAGGCTTCAGCCATGTGTTTAAAGCACTTCTTGAAGCGGGCATTTACGTGGCACCGTCTCAGTATGAAGCGATGTTTTTAAACAGCTGCTTTACAAAAGAAGAACTGGATTTTACTATTTGCGCCTACGAAAAGGCACTTACGAAATAAGGATTTTTTATGAAAGTAATCGTTGCAGGAGCAGGTCCCGGTGCAGCGGACCTTTATACAGAAAAAATGATAAAAGCCGTAAAGTCTGCTGATTTGGTACTGACTGCCGAAAGACTTTATGAACCTCTTTTGAAGCTGACAGACAAGGTACAGGTGATGGGGGTTATGGATACTGTTTCTTATATCAACGCTCACAGAAATGAGCCTGCAGCCGTATGCGTTGCTGCTTCTGGTGATACAGGATTTTACAGTATTGCGTCAACTATTGCAAAGGGGATTGATGCCTCCATAGAAGTGGAATTTATCAGCGGAATGGGCAGCCTGCCTTACTTTATGGCAAAGCTGAAGATGGGCTATGAAGATGTGAAGCTGGTCAGTCTTCACGGCAGAAATAAATCCATCGTGCCTTACGTCTGCTACCATGAAAGAGTATTCGCCCTGACCGGCGGATTCCTGAAAGTGCAGGATATTGCCGGGCAGCTCCTTGAAGCGGGGCTTTCCGATGTTATCATGTATATCGGAGAGAATCTTTCCCTTGATAATGAACGGATTCTGCACGGAAGTCCTGCTGATTTTGCGGAAATGGAGTTTGAGGACCTGGCTGTTGTGGTTGTCGAAAATAAAAATTATGTAAACAGACATAAGACCCTGAAAGACGGAGATTTCATCAGGGGAAAGAGCCCCATGACCAAGGAAGCGGTGCGGAATCTGGCACTGTCAGCTCTGGAAATAGACCCGCTGGATGTGGTTTATGATATTGGGGCAGGCACTGGTTCTGTGACCTGTGCTATGGCGTACAAAGCTTTTGAATCTATTGTTTACGCAGTGGAAAAAAATCCTGAGGCGGTTGCACTGGTGCATCAGAACATGGCGGCAACCGGCGCGAGAAATATTGTCATAAGACAGGCGATGGCACCGGAAGGTCTTTCTGATTTTCCGCCTGCTGATAAGGTCTTTATCGGGGGCAGCACAGGCAATCTGTCGGAGATTGTCAGCAGCATTTTAGAGAGAAACCCGAAGGCAGTCTTTGTGATAACGGCGGTAACCCTGGAAACCATTTCCCAGGCAGTTACGGTATGTGAAGAATTGGAACTGGAAACAGAAATCATCTGCGCCAATGTTTCCGCTGCGCAGAAGCTGGGCAGTTATCACCTGATGAAAGCGGAGAATCCGGTTTATATCATAAAAGGAAAGAAAAATGGCGAAGCAAACTAGTCAAATCAATCGAATCATGCTGGTGGGAACCGGAAGCGGCTGCGGCAAGACCACAGTGACCTGCGGCCTTCTGCAGGCTCTGAGTACTGCAGGCGTTACGGCAGCCAGCTTTAAGTGCGGACCGGACTATATCGATCCCATGTTTCACAGTGAAATTCTCGGGACAAAGTCCAGAAATCTGGACCTTTATCTCTGCGGTGAAAACACGGTGAAGTATCTGCTTTCTGATAACGGCAAAGATGCGGATATTGCTGTGATAGAAGGGGTGATGGGCATGTATGACGGACTGGGATTTTCTGATGATACCTGTTCCGCCAACCACATCGCAAGGGTGACGGATACGCCGGAAATTCTCATCACAAGTGTCAGGGGCAAGAGCCTGTCTCTTCTTGCGGAACTGTCCGGTTATATCGGGTTTTCTGAAAACCGCATCGCCGGTGTAATTTTAAATCACTGCTCAAAGGCTATGTATCCTTATTATAAGGAGATGATTGAGGAGAGGCTTTCTGTGCGGTGCTATGGCTATCTGCCGCCTCTGCCTGAGGTGGAAATCGGCAGCAGGCATCTGGGTCTTGTGACGGCTGAGGAAATAGATGGCCTGAAAGAAAAGATGGAGATTCTGGGAGGCGCGGCAGCAGAATCTCTGGATATAGACGGGATTTTAATGCTGTCAAAATCGGCGCCGGAGTTAGAATATGAGGAAATCCCCGTGCCGCGGGTCTTGGAAAAGCCGGTGCCCATCGCAGTTGCCCGCGATAAAGCATTCTGTTTTTATTATGAAGACAGTCTCACTCTTTTAAAACGAATGGGAGCGGAACTGATTTTCTTTTCTCCGCTGTCGGACAAAGAACTTCCCGAGGGGGTCTGCGGCATGATTTTAGGCGGCGGCTACCCGGAGGAATATCTTGAAAAACTTTCTAAAAACTGCTCTATGCTGAAGTCTATAAAAAGCGCGGCGGATGGGGGCATGCCTGTTTACGCGGAGTGCGGCGGTTTTATGTATCTGGGAGAATCCATAGAAAAGGAAGGCAGAGCTTATCCCATGGCGGGGGTTCTTTCCGGACATTCTCATATGACCAGAAGTCTTGTACGTTTCGGATACAAGACCCTGACCGCCAATGAGGACAATCTGATGTGCAGGAAAGGAGAGTCCATTGCCTGCCACGAATTTCACTACAGCGACAGCGATGTGAACGGGGAAGGCTTTACTGCGAAAAAAGGAAGCAGAAGCTGGCAGGCTGTCTGCTGCAGCGAAAGGATTTTCGCGGGGTATCCTCATATCCACCTGTGGAGCAATCTTTCCTTTGGGGAAAATTTTATCAGAAAGTGTGAGGCATACCGATGGAAACAGTGATGATCATTTTAATCGCCTTTGTACTGGATTTCCTCTTTGGCGATCCGGCATGGCTGCCTCATCCCATCCGTCTCATCGGATTTTTCATAGCAAAGGGAGAAAAACTTCTGCGCCGGTTGTTTCCAAAGACGAAGGGCGGTGAAACAGCGGCAGGGGCAGTGCTGGCAGTCTGTGTTCCGGCGCTGACCTTTGGTCTGTGCTGGCTGCTGCTTTTTGCGGCGGAATCGATACATATTTATCTGAGATATGCGGTGGAAACACTGCTTTGCTATCAGATCTTTGCGGCGAGGTCTCTCAAGGATGAGAGCATGCGGGTTTATCGCCATATTGAGGCGGGTGACCTTGCCGGCTCCCGCAAGTATCTTTCCTATATCGTGGGAAGGGATACCAAAGACCTTGATTTTCCGCAGATTACCAAGGCTGTGGTGGAGACGGTGGCGGAAAACACCTCTGATGGCGTCATTGCCCCCATGCTGTTTATGGTCATAGGCGGCGCGCCCCTTGGGATGCTCTATAAAGCGGTC
The DNA here is from genome assembly GCA_022767345.1 of Emergencia sp. GTDB lineage: Bacteria > Bacillota > Clostridia > Peptostreptococcales > Anaerovoracaceae > Senimuribacter. The sequence continues at coordinate 18,928 of JALEOD010000064.1, read as the reverse complement.
AATACGCTGGATTCCATGGTGGGCTATAAAAATGAGAGATACATCAATTTCGGCAAAGTGTCCGCCATATCCGATGATATATGGAACTATATTCCGGCAAGGCTGACAGCCTTTGCTATGGTGTTTGCGGCATCTTTCACTGGATTTGACGGAAAGAACGGTCTGCGGATTTATAAAAGAGACAGACATAATCACGCAAGCCCCAACAGCGCTCACCCGGAATCAGTCTGCGCCGGCGCTCTTCACGTGCAGCTGGCCGGTGACGCTTATTACTTTGGAAAACTTTACAAGAAAAAGACCATCGGTGATGACGACAGGCCCATTGCTGCCTGCGATATCAAAAATACTGTAAAGCTGATGTACGGCGCGGCGGTTTTGTGTCTCATTGTCTTTCTTGGAATCAGAATCTGTTTGGAGTTATTATAATGAAAGAAATTCACGGCGGAAATATTTATAAGTTTCATCACAAGGTCTATGATTTCTCTGCCAATCTGAATCCTCTGGGTATGCCGGGAGAGGTAAAGCAGGCAATCATCGACCATATAGACCAGTACGAAAGTTATCCCGACCCATGGAACAGGGAGCTGACCGGGGAACTCAGTCGTTTTCACGGAGTAGAAAAGGAGCGAATCTGCTGCGGCAATGGCGCCGCGGATATTATTTTCCGCATTGCGCTGGGGCTGCGTCCAAAGAAGGCACTGGTTCTGGCGCCGACCTTTTCGGAATATGAACAGGCGCTGAGAACCTGCGGCAGTACGGTGACCTATCACTTTCTTTTAGAGGAGAAGGGGTTTCAAGTGCAGGAGGATGTGCTTTCTGCCATCGATGACAGTCTGGATATGATGTTCCTGTGCAATCCCAACAACCCCACCGGGATACCGGTATCACGTCAGCTGGTTCTCGCCATGGCGGAAAAATGCAGAGACTGCAATGTGACGCTGGTGATCGATGAGTGTTTTACGGAGTTTTTAGAGGAGGAAGAGCGCTATTCTGTTATGGACGATATTACGCATCTTGAAAACGTCATTATTTTAAAGGCTTTTACAAAGATTTACGCAATGGCGGGACTTAGACTTGGATACTGCGTGTGCGGCAGCATTTCTCAGGCGGAAATCATCAGGCAGACGCTGCAGCCCTGGGCCGTATCGACGATAGCCGCAAAAGCGGGCTGCGCAGCTCTGAAACTGACGGGATTTGTAGAAGAAACCAAAGCGTATATCAGAGAAAATCGGGAATTTCTCATAAAAGGACTGACAAATCTGGGGTATACCGTGTATCCCGGGAAAGCAAACTACATTTTTTTCAGAAGTGCCCGGGATATCCGAAAACCGCTGGAATCTTTTGATATTATGGTAAGAAGCTGCAGCAATTATATTTCTCTTGATGAGCGGTACTATCGAATCGCTGTCAGAACAAGAGAAGAAAACATGTATTTTTTAAAGTGTCTCAGCGAAATCACAGAGGAAAGAGAGGAACGGATTCATGGCTAAAACAATTATGATACTGGGAACCTGCTCCAATGCCGGAAAGAGCGTGGTAACCGCAGGCATCTGCAGAATCCTGAAACAGGACGGTTACAAGGTGGCACCTTTCAAAGCACAGAATATGGCGCTGAATTCTTTTATTACCAAAGATGGGATGGAAATGGGCAGAGCGCAGGTCATGCAGGCGGAGGCATGTCAGATTGAACCGGACTGCCGCATGAATCCCGTACTTTTGAAACCGACCAGCGACAAAGGCTCACAGGTTATCATCAACGGAGAAGTGTACGGCACCCTGACGGCAAAGGATTTTTACAAAGAAAAAGGAAGATTCCGCGAGAACATCAGAGAGGCTTTTGAGAGTCTTTCCAGAGACTACGATGTCATCGTCATGGAAGGGGCGGGAAGTCCTGCGGAAATCAATCTGAAGGAAGAGGATTTGGTGAACATGGGCATGGCGAAGATGGCTGACGCGCCGGTGCTTCTGGTAGGAGATATCGACCGGGGCGGCGTTTTTGCTTCGCTGGCAGGCACCATGCTGCTCTTTGACGAGGAAGAGAAAAAGCGAGTGAAAGGGGTTATCATCAATAAATTCAGAGGAGATGTGACAATTCTGGAACCGGGTCTTGCTATGCTGGAAGATATCATTTCTGTACCGGTGGCAGGGGTCGTTCCTTATATGGAGCTGGATCTTGACGATGAGGACAGTCTCACTGACCGCTTCGCAAACCGCAAGAGTGAGGCCCTTGTGGATATCGCGGTCATCCGCACACCGAGGATTTCCAATTTTACCGACTTTAATCCGCTGGAATATATTGAAGGTGTCAGCGTGCGGTACGCGGGGTCGGTTCATGAACTTGGAAATCCGGATCTCATCATACTGCCGGGTACAAAGAACACCATGGCGGATCTTCTGTGGCTTCGTCAATCAGGACTTGAAGCTGCTATTTTGAAGCATCATGCCAAAGGAAAACCAATTTTTGGTATCTGCGGCGGATTCCAGATGCTGGGTCAGAGTCTGTCGGACCCGAGTGGTGTGGAACATGGCGGTCAGATGAGCGGAATCGGACTGCTTCCTCACAGCACAGTATTTGAAGATGAAAAGGTCAGAACCAATGCGACCGGCATATTGTCTGAGGTTGATGGCATTTTTTCAGCCCTTTCGGGAAAAACTTATCAGGGATATGAAATCCATATGGGTGTGTCCGGCGCCGGCGGCAATATTATAAATGAAGGAAATGTTTACGGCACATATATTCACGGCATCTTTGACAGAGAAGAGATTGCAAGGGCTGTCATAGAAGCGCTGCTTTCAGAAAAAGGTATGGATTTTACCGATGTAAAGGCATTTGATGTTGACGCGTACAAACAGGTGCAGTATGATATTCTTGCAGACAATTTACGCGCTGCGCTGAATATGGATTTGATTTACAGTTTGATTCAATCACAGGAGGAAGACAATGAAAAAGAATGATTTAGGCTTAGTGCATATTTATTGTGGGGAAGGAAAGGGAAAGACGACCTGTTCTGTGGGTCTTTCTGTAAGAGCCTGCGGATACGGTCTCCACGTTCTGTTTATGCAGTTTCTGAAATCCGGGGACAGCAGCGAGCTGAAGATTTTAAAGAGTCTGCCTGGAATTGATGTACTGGGAACGAAACCGATTAAGAAGTTTTCTTTCCAGATGACAGAGGAAGAAAAGGCAGAAACCAGACGGATTAATGCAGAACAGTTTGCAGATATGGTAAAAATGCTGGAAAATGACCACTACGATATGCTGGTGCTGGACGAAGTCCTTGGCGCCATCGAAGCAGGACTTCTCGACGATCAGCTGATTGTGAACTTTTTGAAGAATCGTCCGGAGCAGCTGGAAGTTGTAATGACCGGCAGATATCCAACTGAAGAGCTCGAGGAGCTTGCTGACTACGTTTCCAGAATCGACAAAGTAAAGCACCCTTATGACAAGGGAATTCCGGCAAGGGCAGGTATTGAAGCATAATGAAAATCGAAAACATCAAACCAGATCAGATTGAAGCAAAGAGCTTTGAAATCATCGGAGAAATATTAGGAGATAAAAAACTGGATTCCCGCTATGAAGCAGTCATCAAGCGCTGCATTCACACTTCTGCGGATTTTGAGTACGCAGACAGTCTGTATTTTACAGACGGCATCATCGAAACTGTGCAGGAAGCTATCAAAAATGGCGCTTACATCGTAACGGACACCAAGATGGCGCAGGCCGGCATCAACAAGAAGCGCATTGAAGCATACGGGGGAAAGGTGCTGTGCTTTATCGGAGACGAGGATGTGGCACAGGAGGCGAAAGCAAGAGGCGTGACCCGCTCCCTTGTCAGCATGGAGAAAGCGGCAGAGCTTGACCGTCCGGTTATCTTTGCCATCGGCAACGCGCCGACAGCGCTGTTTTCCATCTGCGATTTAGTAAAGGCTGGAAAGCTTAGACCTGCGGCAGTCATCGGCGTGCCGGTGGGATTTGTCAATGTAGTAGAATCCAAGGAGCAGGTTATCAAGCTAGGGGTGCCTGCCATTGTGGCACGAGGCAGAAAAGGCGGGAGCAACATCGCCGCCGCCATCGTCAATGCAATCCAGTACAAAATTGAAGACTAAAACTTTTATAAAACCGTCATATCCATGGCGGTTTTTTCATATATTCTCAGTAAGTTATGTGAGAAAGAGGATGAAGGTATGACTGATGGAAATATTTATAAGAGTATAGCAGAGAGAACCGGCGGGGAGATTTATGCCGGCGTGGTGGGCCCCGTCAGAACGGGAAAATCCACATTTATCAAGAGATTCATGGAACTGTTTGTTGTGCCGGGTATTGAAAATACATATGCCAGAACCAGGGTGGTGGATCAGCTGCCTCAGAGCGGTGACGGCAGAACCATTACGACGACGGAGCCGAAATTTGTGCCGGAGGAAGCGGTCAAAGTAAAAATCAATCACGCCGCCATGGAAATCAGACTCGTAGACTGTGTGGGATATCTGGTGCCCGGCGTCCTTGGACATCAGGAAGACGGAAAAAGCCGCATGGTAAAGACGCCGTGGGATTCGGCAGAAATGCCTTTTGAACAGGCGGCAGAGCGGGGAACGGAGAAAGTCATCACCGACCATTCCACTGTGGGCATTATGGTGACCTGCGACGGAAGCTTTGGGGAAATTCCAAGAGAGGCTTACGAGAGCGCGGAAGAAAAGACCGTTTCACAGCTGAAGGCGCTGGGAAAGCCTTTTGTCATTGTGCTCAACAGCGCGATACCGACTTCTCAGGCGTGTAAGGATCTGGCAAAGGGTCTTTCAGAAAAATATGCGGCGCCGGTCATTGCCGCAGACTGCGCAGTGATGGATAAAAGCGTACCGGAGCAAATCTTTGATGAGCTTTTGAAGCAGTTTCCAGTCAGTGAAGTCTTTATCGACTTACCGGAATATATGGACGCTCTTTCCCAGAATCACTATATTAAGGCCGGGATTGTAAAAACCGTCTGTGAATGGATGGACGGCATCGACACCATCAGCAGCGTGGAACAGACCGTGCAGATGCTCTCTTCCAATGCCCATGTGCGGGAGGTTTCCGTGCAGAGAGCAGAGATGGCAACTGGCAGAGTCTATATCGATGTAAAGCTGCAGGAAGGACTTTACTATCAGATTATGGAAGAACTTCTGGGGCAGCCGGTGCGAAGCGACAGAGAACTGTTTATGCTGCTCTCTGAATATGCCGGCGCGAAGCGCGCCTACGATGATATGGCTCAGGCTCTTGAAAAGGTCAAAACTACCGGCTACGGAATCGTGCATCCGAAGCTGTCGCAGATGAACCTGGGAAAACCGGAAGTATTTAAACAGGGCAACAAGTACGGCGTGCGGCTGGTCGCCTCGGCGCCTTGCCTACACATGGTAAGAACCGATATCAGTACGGAGATTTCACCTATTGTGGGCACGGAACAGCAGTCAGCAGATCTGGTCAAATATCTGATGGAAAAGTTTGACGCGGCGGAAGGCGCGCCTGCGGGCAGCGTGTCTTCGGGAAATGTGTCTTCGGGCAGTGAGAGCAGCGGAAGCGCATCTGCCGGAGAGTCTGCGGGAAACGATATCTGGGATACCAACCTCTTTGGAAAATCCCTGCAGGAGCTGGTATCAGAACAGATGGAGGGAAAACTGACCGCCATGCCGGAGAGCCTGCAGGTAAAGGTCCAGCGCTCCCTGCAGAAGATCAGCAATGAGGGAAAGGATTATTTTATCTGTATTATATTATAGGAGAGATGTGAGGACTGCCAGGACTGATAGGACTGCCGGAGGCAGTCCTTTTTGTATTGGATGAGAGCGATATCGTTGGTTTGCGGTGAAAGAAGCAGCAGGAGAAAGAATGTATTAAGAGTATATTGGGATAAATACTATATTCGGAATAAAAGGGCAAAACGAGATTAAATAGGAATATATCTGATTAAAGGTGAAAGTAGTTAAATATGATATAGATAGTTATGAAGTTTGGAGTGTTCAAAAATAGTTCATATAATATGAATTTTAAATCAATTTTATTTATGGTATGAATCTTGCGTGATATTCTATGTAAAAAGTATTTTATGTGAAGCAAGTTGTTGAAGCGGATAAAAAATCAAATCTTCAGGAACAACCAATTGAAAAGAAAAGGAGAGACAATGAAGAAGTTATTATGCGTTTGTGTAATGATGATTTTCGTATTGAGTAGTATGAGTGTGTTTGCAACTGATTCTGCTGAAGGAATGATAATGCAAGACAAGGAAAATGAAGCAATCATTTAAATACAATGAGTTGTTAGATGAATGGACAAGTGGTGTAGATACTGAAGGAAATGTAAATATTGCTTATCCAGATTACTATGGAGGTGCCTATATTGATGATGACAAGAATTTGGTTATTCTTGTAACGACTGAAATCGAAGTGGCAAGAAAAGAGATAAGTACTATTATTAATTTAGCAGACATTAAATTTGAAAATGTCACTTATTCCTTTAACCAATTACGTGAAGTGCAGGATGAAATAGAATCAGATGTAGAAACGAGTAAAGGACTAGGAAAAGGCATTACCGGAATCGGACTATCTGTTAAAGAAAATATGGTTACTGTTTATTCTGAGGATACTAGATTGAAGAAGAATTTGAAAAGTGCAATTGAAAAGGGGAATACAGATCTATACAACTGTGTGAAGGTTGTAATACGTGAAGGCAAAGATACTCCTGCAGCAGCACTCGTACCAGGTAGTAGTATTTCTTCTCTTGGAGGCACTCGCAGTGTTGGTTTTTGGGCGAAAGACTCTTCGGGAAATTTAGGTATCATAACAGCACCACATAGTTCGATGAAAAAAGGGGAAAGCGTTAGAGTCGGTGGAATAACATTTGGTGCTGCTGAGCTACCATACTTTTCAGGTAAGGTAGATGCAGTATTTGTAAGAAGAACAAATACTAGTTTTACAGCAACGAGAGAAATTCCAGGATTTAGATTTAGCCTAAAAAAGGAAACAAAAGCATTACCAGTTGGATCTACTGTGTATTCTCGCGGTGAGGCATCAGACTATATGACAGGCAAAGTAGAGGATGTAAGTTATACGACTACATATGGAATATCTGATACTGTGTTAGTTGATGTAAAGTGCAAATCTGGTGATAGCGGAGGAATTGTTGCAGGAGGAGGCACCATATCGGAACGTTATGTGACAGGGATTATAACTGGAAAACAGGCAAATACAGATAAATTGATTTATGTGAAAGGAGCGAATATTGTATCAAGGTTAAACATAACTTTATACTAAAATAAGATGAGAAAATATATAAAAATAATAGCTGGATTCGTATTAGTTATTGCTATATTAGGAATTACGTTGCATCATCGCAGCACGTTAAATGATATTTGGTCAGAAAGACTGACGGAGGAATCGGTGATTGCCAGTTATTTGGAGTTTTATCCAGCTTCTGGTAAAGAAGCTATTACCGCGGAAAAGGGAACTTTCATTATCAATAACAAATCCGACCTACAGATGCGTACAGGGGAATTCTACGCATTGCAGAAAAAAGTCTTAGGAAAATGGAGCGATGTAGAACCGTATTTGGATTTTGTAATGGTAGCTTATGAAGTGCCAACTGGTGAATATAGTTTTACTGTGAATTGGGGAAAAGATTATGGAAAATTACCCCATGGAACATACAGAATTATAAAAGACTGTGATGTAACGCTGGATGCCGAATATCATAAAAGCGAAGATTTAGTTTTTGCATGTGAATTTAGGATTTGATTACAGGATATTACAAGCATATTTATAATAGAGGTATGGAATGATTTATCGAATCGATAGACTATCCGAAAAAAGTATAAGTCCTATCGTAACGGCAGTAAAATAGAAAATGGAAGAGTGAGGTGTTAAAAATAAGTACTATACAAGTAAGAGATGATGATGATTTTAAAGCAAAATCAGACATCTTTTTTAAGGAACCGGGGACAGCACCGATAAGTCCATTTGAGCCATTAACAGAAGAACAAATTCTGCAGAAATTAGAACAGGCAAAAAGCCACGCTGAGGAGGGTATGGTAAAACCGTGGGACGAAGTCGTTACAGAAATGAGACAAAAATATGAATTATAAAGCCATATACATTCTTAAAGAAGCGCCTGCTGACAGTGAGACTCGCTGCCAGCAGGCATTTCTTTTATTAATGATTATCAGCAATCGGCTTGAAAACGCCAATCTGACCGTATTACAGCAAAAACGGGTTTTACGGTCATTTGCAAAAATCCTGTAACATCAAAAATGACCGTAAAACCGTCGTTTAAACCGATTGCGGTCAGATTGCAGACGCATGGATGAATTTGCGCGGGAAAAATCTATCTCACTAGAGGTAAGTGAGATATCTCCCTTACGATTTTCTGTAAGGCTCTGTAATATACTGTAACATTATGGAAATCACAATATGAATACACAGCATGCGCTGCCAATAAGCGCCGATTTTCTGACCGTATTTGTTTAAATCAGCTTTTTACGGTCAAAAAGGCTGTAACAGGATTTTTACATCTGACCGTATGCTGCCAATTTTCGCTCTTTACGGTCAGATAGCCGATTTCCAGAATCGAAATTCGCTTTCTGAGTAGATTCGAAGCGGACTTCGAGCAGGCTTCAAGCAAATCTCGAAGCAGGGAAGCAGATTTCATTGGCTTGCCGCTGATTTATATGTGGAAAATCTTTCAGTGTTGTGATAAAATACAAAAATGGACAAATTATAGTATTAGGGGATTTAGAGATGACATATTTTATCAGTTTGTTTACAGACAGCAACTGGAGTGCTTTTATTTACAGTATCAACTTGATTATTGCGCTTACCATTATTTTTTTGGAGCGAAAGAATCCGGCGGCATCACTGGCGTGGATTTTAGTCCTGTTCGTTCTGCCGATTTTCGGTATTTTCCTTTATATGATGTTGTCCCAGAATATTTCCAGACACAAGATTTCCAGGCTGTCTGAGAGAGAAATGATGACGATGAACGAGGAAATGAAAGCGCAGATTGAAGCCATGGACAGCGGCGGCTTTGCCTTTTCAAAGGAAGAGGCGGCAAGATGGAAGCATATGATTAAGCTGAATCAGGTCTACGGCAACGCTTTTCTGACTCAGAACAATCAGGTGGAGCTTTTGGTGGACGGCAAAGAGATGTTTGAGAGTCTGCTTCACGACATCAACTGCGCGACGAAATCCATCAACGTCATGTACTACATCATCAAGGACGACAAAGTAGGAAAGCGATTTCTGGAAGCGCTGACAAAGAAAGCCAGGGAAGGGGTAGAGGTAAGGCTTTTAATGGACGCGCTGGGAAGCCGGTTTATCAATGACTGGCGGCTTTCAGAGTTTCTGGCGGCCGGCGGAAAGACCGCGTATTTCTTTAAGCCCAAGCTGAAATATCTTTATTTTGAAATGAATTACCGCAATCACCGAAAAATTGTTGTCATCGACAGCGAAATCGGTTATACCGGCGGGTTTAATATCGCAAAAGAATATCTGGGGCAGAAGCGGAAGTTCGGTTACTGGAGGGATACGCACATCAGACTGCAGGGCGGTGCCGTACAGGATCTCAACGCCCGCTTTATCATGGACTGGCGTTTTGCTTCTAAAGAGCAGCTGGAGCTGGACGAAGCCTATCTGGGCGCGCCCAGGGATGCGGGGACAAGTCCTGTGCAGATTGTTTCCAGCGGACCCGATTCCGTCAGAGAAGAGATTAAGCGGTCTATGATGAAGATGATTACCTACGCGCAGAAGTCGGTTTATCTGCAGACCCCATACTTTATTCCAGACCCCAGCATGCTGGAGTCTCTCAAAATGGCGGCGCAGTCCGGCGTAGATGTGCGGATTATGATACCGTGCATGCCGGATCACATGTTTGTGTACTGGGCCACTTACGCATACTGCGGCGAACTGATTCGCTCCGGCGCCAGAGTTTTCATCTACGACAACGGCTTTCTTCACGCCAAAACCCTGGTGGTGGACGGAGAGGTTTCGACGGTCGGATCTGCCAATTTTGACAGGCGGAGCTTTCGGCTTAACTTTGAGGCCAACGCCTTTATCTACGATAAAGACTTTGGCCAAAGGATGGACAGGCAGTTTCTGACTGATATGGAACACGGTCATGAACTGACGCGAAAGGATTACAACAACAGGCCTACAGCGGTCAAATTTAAAGAATCCATTTCAAGACTGCTGTCAGATATATTATAACGGGAGGATACCAATGAAATTTTATCTCGCGCTTTGGTTTGCAAAGCTCATCAACATCATCATCAACATTGTGGACAAGAGCCGCGGCTCCAACTTCTCCGGCGAAAAAGCCATGAAGATTGACCCGCAGATGGTCGCACACTTTAAGGGAATTGATTATTCCAAGGTTCTGTTTATCACCGGCACCAACGGCAAATCGACCACCAACAATCTGATTACACACATTTTCCGCTCAAACGGAAAGAAGGTAGTTGCCAATCTGGAAGGCGCAAATCTGATTTACGGCGTTGCCACTGCGCTGACTAAGGCTTCCACACTGACCGGCCGCATCAAGGCTGATTTCATCATCTTTGAGACAGACGAGCGCTATCTGCCGCTGATTCATAAGCAGCTGCCGGCGCAGAATGTGATGATTACTAATCTGCAGAAGGACCAGGTGCAGAGAAACGGCGACCCGGACTTCATCTACAGAAAAATCTTTGACGGACTGCCTGACGGCATTCGCTTTTTCTTAAATAACGAAGAACCGAGAACTCGCTCCTTCGGAGATAAATCAGAAAATATCGTGACCTACGGCGTTGCCCGTCACAACGAATCCTTTACCAAGGATGAAAGCTTTCCGACTATGGCATGTCCTCGCTGCAGACACAAAATTGTTTTTGACTACTATAATAACGATGGCGTGGGTAAATTCCACTGCGAAAACTGCGGTCTTTCTTCTGATGAAAGGGCGGATTACACCATTACCGATGTGGATTTTGCCGCAAGAAAGTTTAAACTTGGTGATGTATCTTTCGATATGCCTTATGACACGCCGTATATGTGTTACAACTATGCCGGCGCTTTGGCGGTAGCGAAGAAACTTGGCGGCATTGAGCCTGCTGACGCCGCAAAAGCTTTCGGTTCCTTTAAAAACGTGGGCGGCAGATTTGAGATTTTGAAATACAAGGATAAAACTATCAAATATATGCGTATCAAGCAGGAAAATCCCGAAACGCTGCAGACCTGCATCAACGTAATGGCTGCGGACAAGGAAAAGAAGATGGTATGTTTGGGCTTGTGTCCTTTGATTGACCTGATTCCTCACTATACCAACTCCTTCTATGCCTTCGACTGCGATTTGTCCGGTCTGGTAAAATCTGATGTTGAAAAGTACTTCTGCTTCTCCGAGGCTGTCTGCTTTGATACTGCTAACAGATTGATTTACGAGGGTGTAGACCGGTCGAAGATTTCCATTGCGGAAACGGAAGCTGTTGAAACCATTTTTAAGGAAATTGAGGAAGCGGAGACGAAGAATATCTATCTGATTACGTGGCTGCATACCTTTGAACACATGAAGAAATACATCGATAAGGAGGGAAAATAAATGAAAAACTTGAGAATCGCATGGCTTTTTCCCGATACGCTGTATCTTCACGGAGAAAGAGGAAACATTCTGGCGCTGCAGCGGATTGCGAAGCTGAAAGGGCTGGAAACTTCCGTTGACCGTATCGACTTTGAAACAGAGAATTTTAATCCCATGGACTATGATATTATCTTCTGTCCGCCGGGAGAAATCGTGTCTTTTCCGGTGGTGCTGGAATATCTGAAACCTCTGGCGGATGCTTTTGCGGAGTTTATCAAAGCCGGAAAGGTGCTCCTTGCGACAGGAACCTCTATGGCTCTCTGGTGCAAAGAGGTGCAGAGAGCGGACGGCAGCAGTTTTGCGGGTCTTGGCGTGATTGACGCTGCCGCGAAGGAAAACAGCGCTGTATATGGCGACGATGTGTATTTTCGCTGTAAGTATGGAAACAGGGAAGTTGAGGTAATCGGAAATCAGATTCAGATGGCGGATTTTGTTTCAGACGGTGCCAGCGCGTTTGGACAGCTGATTTACGGTTACGGCAATACCGGCAAAGACAGACAGGAAGGCTTCCTGATTGAAAATGCAATCTTTACCAATGCGCTGGGTCCTATGCTTGTAACGAACCCGTGGCTTACAGAAGAAATCATCGCTGTGGCTGCCGAAAAGGCGGGCCTTGTGTTAAACGATGAGGAACTGGACGTATCTTTGGAGCAGGAATCCTTTGCTGCCAAGAAGAGATATATCGAAGGAAAAGAGAGCAGATTAACAAACTGCAGATAGTGAAAGGAGAATCAGTATGGCATTTTTAGACAAATTAACCGATGCTGCTGCTGCCATCGGCGATAAGGCCAATGAAGCAATCGAAGTGACCAAGATTAAAACCAAAATCAACGGAGAAAAAAAGGATTTGGAAGGCGATTTTGCGCAGCTGGGCAGAATTTACTATGACTTAATCAAAGCAGGAACCGGTGCGGAGCAAGAGGCCCTTGACCTTACTGCTGCCATCGATGACAGAAAAGAAGTGCTGGCTGCTTTGGAAGAAGAACTGAAAAGTCTTTAAATGAAAAGAAAAAACGCTTTGGCAGGTGCCTTTGAAACAGCAGCCTTTCCAAAGCGTTTTTTTCTAGTTTTTTGTGCTGGTATTGTCACAGCCGTTGCCGGTGTTATGGCAGCCGTTGTGAGAGCCGATGGATATTTCGATGTTGATTCCGCCGCTTGCAGAAAAGAGAATGATGCCTGCGGCAGCGCCGACCAGAGCGGCTGCGGAAACAAGTATTGCCTTTTCGGCAGGGGTATGTTCTTTCTGTAAAAACTTTTTTAGCCTGCATGTGCCTTCCATAATTCAATCCTCCCAGTCTGTTAGCTGGTTTTATTCTAACACGACTGGCGCAAAAAGGCAACGTGCGCAATGCGCACTCCTACGCGAATTACATTCGCTACGCTGTCCGTTTTGCCAAGCCAGCTAAAGCTGGGGCAAAAAGGCAACGCAGGCTTCGTACACTTCTCCGCCAATGACATTCGCTTCGTTCTTCAGAATGCATAAATTTGAAAAAAATCATCAAAATATGCACAACGATGTACATAAAATCAGAAAAACTGTTTGAAATATGCATATCTATGGTGCGTTGATATAGAATATCAATCAATTCTTGGGAAAATCGTACATATTTCTTTTAATTTTTTCTTAAATATGCATAACATCATGAAAAAAGTGCATATTTTGAAGAAAAAGTCATATTTTATGCACATTAACACGTAATTGAGCGGAAACTCTTTATGGCAGAGGTACGTAAAGCTCGGTGCCAATCATCAGATTATACGGGTCGATAGACGGATTTGCCTGCATAATATCATCCAGTTTTGCGCCGTGCATTTTGGCAATTAAGTACAGTGTGTCGCCTGCCTCCACCACGTGGGTGATGACTTTCGGCTTCGGAGGATCTTCCGGTTTTGGAAGCTGGGAAGGATCTCCCGGAATGCAGAGTTTGGTTCCAATCTGCAGGTTATATGGATTTGTGATACAGTTTACTTTCATCAGAAGACTGACGGGCAGATCGTATTTTTCTGCAATGGTGTACAGGGTGTCACCGGCTGAGACGGTGTAGACATCGATACAAACAAGTGTATTACTCATAAAAAACCACCTTTCATTTTTGACCGTTTATATTATTGTATTTTCAATTGCCCATAAATGTGATAAAATATTTAAAAATATATTGGGAAAGGAAAAAAAGATTTGAAACGATTTTTACGCTCACCGGCGCTGGTGCTGATCTTTGCACTGATTGTACTTAGAATTATTTCTAATCCGAATGTAGATGCCGGAGAATGGATTATGGATAAACTTTTGATTTTGCCCGGCATTATCATCGGTTTATCTTTTCACGAATTTGCACATGGGATTGTATCTTACAAACTGGGGGATCCGACTCCAAAGCTGCAGGGAAGGCTGACCATAAACCCTGCGGCCCATATTGACCCCTTTGGCTTTCTTACACTGCTGATTGCTGGATTTGGATGGGGTGTTCCTGTGGAGATTGATCCCCGCTATTATAAACACAGAAGACGGGATGAGATGCTGGTGGCTTTTGCGGGGGTTGTCATGAATCTTCTGATTGCCATTGTCTTTTCGTTTATATTGAAAATCCTGTTTATTGTAAGTCCGCCGTGGATGATGGGAACCTTTGGAGATATTCTGCTGGATGTTCTGTCTTATGTGGTGTACATCAACGTGGTGCTGATGGTATTCAATCTGCTGCCGGTGCCGCCGCTGGATGGGTTCGGCATTTTGACCGAGATTTTCAATCTGCGGAAATACAGCTGGTATTATCAGGTCTATGACAAAGGTTTTTTCATTTTGCTGATACTGATTATTTTTAATGTAACTGATATCGTGCTGGTGCCTTGTGTCAGCTTTGTGTATCAGCTTTTGGTTGATCTCATTATCTTTTAAAATTTATGCCTGTACGGTGAAATATCGTTCGGGCATTTCTTTTTTAAAAATATTATTAGCACTCTATTGAAGTGAGTGCTAAAAAATGCTTTACTTTTTGGAAAAGAAGGTATAAAATAAGAATAGAGATTAAAAATAGTACAAATACAGGATGTTTATGAAGCGGGGGTGAAGCATATGAACATCGAAAAATTTACACAGAACGCACAGTCTGCGATTATGGACTGCCAGAATATCGCTATTTCAGAGGGTCATCAGGTGCTGGAAGGCGAACATTTACATTTGGCGCTGCTGATGCAGAAAGACGGCCTGATTCCGAAGCTTTTGCAGTACATGGAGGTAAATCCTTCCTATCTGATTGCGGAGCTGCAGGAATCCATTGAGAAACTGCCTAAGGTTTCGGGAGATGCGGATAATATCTACGCTTCCAGAAGGCTGAATCAGATTTTAATCAACGCCGAGAAAGAGGCGGATCAGTTTAAAGATGAGTTTGTCAGCGTAGAGCATCTGTACCTGGCACTTCTTGCCGAGCGGGGTACGCCGTCTGCTAAACTGTTTTCCAAGTATCAGATTACAAAAGAGAAATTTCTGGATGCTCTTTCCAAGGTGAGAGGCAACCAGCGCGTAACCAGTCAGAATCCGGAGGATAATTACGACGCGTTGAACAAATATGGCCGCGACCTTGTTGAGATGGCAAGGGAAGGCAAGCTGGATCCGGTCATCGGCCGTGACAGCGAAATCAGACATGCCATCCAGATTCTTTCCAGAAGAACCAAGAATAACCCTGTCCTGATTGGTGAGCCTGGCGTAGGTAAGACCGCTGTAGTAGAGGGATTGGCACAGAGAATTTTAAACGGCGATGTGCCGGAAGGTCTGAAAGACAAAACAATCTTTGCCCTCGACATGGGCGCTCTTATCGCCGGCGCTAAATTCAGAGGAGAGTTTGAAGAACGTCTGAAAGCTGTATTGAGCGAAATTGAAAAATCCGAAGGTAGAATCATTCTGTTTATCGATGAGATTCACAATATTGTAGGAGCAGGCAGAACGGAAGGTTCTATGGACGCGGGCAACCTGCTGAAACCGAAACTTGCGAGAGGAGAACTACACTGCATCGGAGCAACGACATTGGATGAATACCGCAGGTATATAGAAAAGGACGCCGCTCTTGAACGTCGTTTTCAGAAGGTTCTTGTGGATCAGCCGACGGTGGAGGATACCATTTCCATTCTCCGTGGTCTGAAAGAGCGCTTTGAGATACACCACGGCGTGCGTATTACCGACAACGCGCTCATCGCCTGCGCAACCCTGTCTGACCGGTATATTTCAGACCGCTTTCTGCCGGATAAGGCCATTGACCTGATGGACGAGGCGGCTTCTAAGATCAGAACCGAAATCGACAGCCTGCCGACGGAGCTTGACGAAATTTCCAGAAAGATTATGCAGCTGGAAATCGAAAAGCAGGCACTTTCCAAAGAAACAGACCGCGGTTCTGCCGCAAGACTTTCCGCCCTTGAGAAGGAGCTCTCTCAGCTTCGGGAGGAAAACGCAACCATGCGTGCCCAGTGGGAAAATGAGAAAAAGGCCATTACTCAGGTAAAGAGCACCAAGGAACAGATCGAAGAAGTGAAACATCAGATGGAAGAGGCTGAGCGAAACTATGATCTTGAAAAGCTGGCACAGCTGAAATACGGCACGCTGCCTGAACTTGAAAAGAAACTGGAAACAGATAAGGAAACTGCTGAGAGCGCAGAGGAGAACCGCCTTCTGAAGGAAGAAGTCGGGGAGGAAGAAATTGCGGAAGTCGTTTCTGCATGGACCGGAATTCCTGTTGCCAAACTGGTGGAATCAGAGAAAGAAAAGCTGCTCAAGCTGCCGGAGATTCTCCACCGCAGAGTCATCGGTCAGGAAGAGGGCGTGGTTTCTGTATCAGAATCCATTCTTCGCGCCCGTGCAGGACTGAAAGACGAGAACAGACCGATTGGTTCTTTCATTTTCCTCGGACCTACCGGTGTTGGTAAGACGGAACTCGCCAAGGCTTTGTCTGAGTCGCTCTTTGATTCGGAGAAGAATATGATTCGGATTGACATGTCGGAGTACATGGAAAAGCACGCTGTGTCCAGACTGGTCGGCGCGCCTCCGGGATATGTTGGATACGATGAGGGCGGTCAGCTGACAGAAGCCGTTCGCCGCAAACCGTACAGCGTAGTGCTCTTTGATGAAATAGAAAAGGCACACCCGGATGTGTTCAACATTCTGCTGCAGCTTCTTGATGACGGCAGACTGACCGACAACCAGGGAAGAACCGTTGACTTTAAAAATACCATCATCATCATGACCTCTAACATCGGCAGCAGTCAGCTCATTGATAATATTCAGCCTGACGGCACCATCGATGAGAAGACCAAAGAAGATGTGGAAAATCAGCTGAAGAACTACTTCCGTCCGGAATTCCTCAACAGAATTGACGATATCGTGGTATTCAGTCCTCTGACCGAGGAACAGATTGTCAGCATTATTGAACTTTCGCTGAAAGGTCTGGAAAGACGTCTGTCTGAGCGGGAAATCACACTCTCTCTGACATCTTCCGGCAAAAAGTTCATTGCAGAGCATTCTTATGATCCGGCTTATGGCGCAAGACCTGTCAAACGCTATCTGCAGAAGAATATAGAAACAGCTCTCGCATCCAAATTGATTCAGGGGGAAATTGCTGACGGCGATACTGTGGTAATTGATTCCGACGGCGAAGAACTGATTTTTTCTGTAAAATAAGGCATATAATACAGCAGCCTTCCGCAAATCTAATAGCGGAAGGCTGCTGTAGTTTTGTTATTTAAATTTTCGATTCTTGCCATTTTCCATATGTTCTCTCATCGCCAGTGCACCGCCTTCAATATCTCCAGCTTTAAATGCCTCAAAGATAGCACGATGTTCAGTGAGGACGTCGCTTAAATAAGAGGGCGCATAGTAGTTGGATGGATTGCAGTGCTTCAAATAGTTCTGATAGGAAGAGAGCACCTGTTTGAGAATTCTGTTGTGAGTCGCCGTATAAATAATCTGATGAAAGGCTGTATTGATATTAATCATCTTATTAATATCATTTTTCATGGTGTAAAACTCCATGAATTCAAAGGTTTCTTCAAGCTCACTCATTTCTTCTTCTGTGATTCGTTCGATTGCCCACTTGACGGCCTGAATTTCATAGTCTTTGCGAAGAATGTACATGTCTTCTAAATCCTGACTGGAAAGACCCAGTACAAAGGCGCCTCTGTTAGGAATGTTTTCGATGAGACCGTCCATTTCCAGCTGTCTCAGTGCTTCTCTGACCGGCGTTCTGCTGACTTTATATTCGTTGCAGATTTTCTGTTCTGTCAGCTTTTCTCCGGGTTTCAGTTTGCCGGTTAGCACGTCTTCCTGAAGCTCAGTGTAAAGGTTGGTGGATAAGGGCTGATTGCCTGTTTTGCCATCTTCTAAGTATTGAATAATAGACATTTCGTTCCTCCTAAATTTTGCCGTATACAATTATATGAGGGGCAGAGCCTTTTGTCAAGAAAAACCATCATGGCAGCTTTTGTCCACTCTTGTCAAAGATTGTTTTTTCTTGTATAATACCAGATATGAAACAGGAAACAATCAAAGAAATTTTGGACATTCTGGAGGAGACTTATCCCGAAGCAGAATGCGCGCTGCATCATAATGATGTATTTCAGCTTATTGTAGCGGTGGCTTTGTCCGCACAGACCACAGACAAAAGCGTCAATCAGGTAACGCCGGATTTATTCGCGGCTTATCCGGATGCTTTTGCCCTGGGAAATGCCGATCCGGAGGAGGTTAGCGGGTATATCAGGCGAATCGGCATGTACAAGACAAAGTCAAAGAATATCGTGAAGATGGCGAAAATGCTGGCAGATAAATATGACGGCAAAGTGCCGGAAGACTATGACCAATTGGTGGAACTGCCGGGGGTAGGCAGAAAGACTGCTAACGTAGTACTTTCCGTAGGCTTTGGACATCAGCGCATTGCGGTGGATACTCACGTATTCAGAGTAGCAAACAGAATCGGTTTTGTCAGCGAAAAGGATGTTTTGAAGACGGAGCTGGCGCTGATGGAGGCAATTCCGCAGGACAGATGGTCGAGAACCCATCACTCCCTGATTTTCCACGGCAGAAACTGCTGTGACGCCAGAAAACCAAACTGCGAAAACTGCAGTATCAGAGAGCTTTGTGAAAAGCACTTGTAAATAAGAAAAAAACTGAATAAAGAGCATAATAAAGGGGCTGTCGCATTAACGGAAAATAACCGTTAGGGCGCAGCCCTATCTTCATACAATGAAAATGACGGATGCACCAGACGATGGCACTCCGTCATTTTGTTGTTTTTGAATAAAAAAGTAACCCTGTACACACAAGGCACA
>JALEOD010000021.1 GCA_022767345.1 Emergencia sp. | reverse complement strand
TTCGCTGTCCGCCACTCCAAAGTGGTAGGTCAAGCTCAGTATCTTATCGTATTTCTCGCAAAGCACTGCTCTTCTCTCTGCAAGTTCTTTTTCTTTCAAATCATTTCTCTCTTTCTAATCTTCGTTTATTACAGCGTACTGCCTTTTAGTGTATCTCTTTTTTTCTATTTTGAAAAGGAACTCTCAGGGTATATTTTTATAACTCATACAGGAATTTTGATTTTTTTTTGAAGAAAAAAGCATATTCCACTCATAATTTTACACTCATCACCCTTATCTATCCCGGAACTCCTATCATATAACTGACATGGTTATGGTTGGATTTATGAATTTTTTTACATTTTTTATTATTTTAATACAAATTTCTCTTGATTTATTCAGGCATGTGTGGTATATTACATGCATTAATTAATTTTTATTCACGATAATAAATATTTATATATTTGGAGGAATGTACAATGGAAAAAGAAAAAATCGTTCTTGCCTACTCCGGCGGGCTGGATACATCAATTATCATCGCATGGCTGAAAGAGCATTATAACTGCGAAGTCATCGCTGTCTGCTGCAACACCGGTCAGAAAGAAGACTTTGACGCAATTGAAAAGAAGGCTTACGCCACCGGCGCGGATAAAGCCTACATATTAGATATTCAGGAAGAGTTTATCACTGATTATATCTATCCGACTCTGAAAGCCGACGCAATCTATGAAAATGACTATCTGCTGGGTACTTCTATGGCAAGACCTCTGCAGGCAAAGAAGCTGGTTGAAATCGCAGAAGCAGAAGGCGCCTTCACCATCGCCCACGGCTGTACCGGAAAAGGAAACGATCAGGTTCGGTTTGAATCCACCATTCACGCGCTGAATCCCGCAATCAAAATCATCGCCCCTTGGAGAATCTGGGAACTCCAGTCCCGTGAGCAGTGCATCGAGTACGCTCATCAGCACAACATTCCTATCGCGCAGACTGTAGAAAAGATTTATTCCAGGGACGAAAACATCTGGCACATCAGTCACGAAGGGGGCAATCTGGAAAATCCTTGGAACGAGCATAAGCCTGACATCCATGTACTCTCCAAAACGCCGGAGGATGCGCCGGATACGCCGACCTATGTAGAAATCGACTTTGAAAAAGGCATTCCTGTTGCCATAGACGGAAAGAAGATGTCTCCAATCGAACTTTTAACTACTTTAAATAAGCTGGGCAGCGAAAACGGAGTCGGCACCATTGACATCATTGAGAACCGTCTGGTCGGCATGAAGTCCAGAGGCGTATACGAAACGCCGGGCGGCACCATCCTGTTTGCAGCCCATAAAGACCTGGAAAAGCTCATTCTGGACAGAGATACCCTGCAGTACCGCAACATCGTATCTCAGAAATTTGCGCAGCTTGTCTATGACGGTCTCTGGTTCACGCCGCTGCGCGAAGCGATTTCCGCATTTGTAGACGAAACCCAGAAACTGGTAACCGGTACTGTAAAAATCAAGCTTTACAAAGGCACCGCCTGGCCTGTTGCAAGCAAATCTCCATACTCCTTATACAATGAAGAATTTGCTACTTTCAGCGAAGATGAAGTGTACGATCAGAGCGATGCGGAAGGATTCATCAATCTGTTCTCCCTGCCGCTGAAAATCAGAGCAATTCAGAAGCAGAACCTGGAAGGTGTGCCTGAAGCACAGAAAGAGCTGGGTAAAAAAATCTTTAAAGGCGGCTCTTTTGTGGAATAATACTCTTTCAAAAAAATCAAGGCTGCCAGTATGGCAGCCTTATTTGATTTACTCTTCCATAAACGCTTCCGCGAAATTTGTCAGCACTTTTACGCTCTTCTCAATCCCAAGGACGGAGGAGTTAATCACCAGATCATAGCCTCTGGAATCTCCCCACTTGGTATCACAATAATAATTATGATATGTTTTTCTGATTGCGTCACGCCGCTTCACTTCGCGGGCAGCCTCAAGGACATCGCAGGATTCGAGCTTTGCCATGCGCTCAACTTTTTCTTCCTCTCTGCCGTTGATAAAGAATCTGACCGTGTTTGGATTGTCACGGAGAATAAATTCCCCGCACCGTCCTACAAGAACGAAAGATTTTCCTTCTTCTGCCATAGAACGAATCACTTCAAAAGTCTTTCTTGCCACATGCTCCGGCACTGATGTGGAAAACTCATCAAGTCTTCTTGAAAACAGCCTGCTTACAGGCTTTTCGTCCATCTTTTTTACCAGGGCAAGTTCGTAGCCGGTTTCTTTTGCTACCAGCTCCTGAATTTTTTCTTTGTCATAAAATGGTATATGAAAAGCTTCCGACAGCTTCTTTGCAATTTCATGACCGCCGCTTCCGCTTTCTCTTCCAATCGTAATAATCAGTTGTTTTTTCATTGGAATTTCCTTTCTGTTTTATCTCTACACATATCTTGCGTACAGGCATAAAAGGGATATTCCGATGATTAAAATCGTACCCGGTACGCAGTACTTACAATAGGTGCCCCATCCAATCGGATGTCCTTCCTTTGCCGCGATAGAAGTTCCCACCACATTAGCAGAAGCGCCAATTGGTGTCGCATTACCGCCAAAGTCAGTACCCAGCGCCAGCGTCCATGCCAGCATGGACAGGTTGATTCCCTGCGCTGCAGAGATAGACTTGATGACCGGAATCATCGTTGCCGCAAACGGAATATTATCTACCAGTGCGCTG
Source organism: Emergencia sp. (assembly GCA_022767345.1). Lineage (GTDB taxonomy): Bacteria > Bacillota > Clostridia > Peptostreptococcales > Anaerovoracaceae > Senimuribacter. The sequence continues at coordinate 16,084 of JALEOD010000021.1, read as the reverse complement.
CACACAGCTGACAGCAGCAGAATCACCAATAAAATCAGCTTAATATTCCCCTGGCAGATATTCATAATACCCTGTGCCATCAGTTCCAATATGCCAGTTTCCTCCAGTCCTCCCACAGAAACAAACAAGCCGATGAAAAAGAGCAATGTCTTATAGTCCACTTTTTTCAAAGTCTCAATAGTCTTCTTCGTATCTTCCAGCACAATCATTCCAAGTATGGTAACCACCGCCATAATGACGCCGATTGTGGCAACGGTAAGCCCCGTCTGGGCATGGGTCACCAGAAGAACAATAGCTCCGATGAAGATAACCACTGCATAGATAAACAGTTTCTTGTTGTGAATTGCTGTTGCCGGTTCCGGACAGGATAAACCGCTTCTGTCCATAGCGTCAGCTGCCTTCAGTTCTTTTCTGAATATAAGCAGAAAATAAGCTACAATAACGACAAAACAAATCGCTACAATCAGTCCCGTATTTGTGGCAAAGTCCATAAAGGTGTAGCCCAAAGCTGTTCCTATAATAATATTCGGCGGGTCTCCGCTCATGGTTGCCGCACCGCCCAGATTAGCGCAGAAAATTTCTGCAATCACCATGGGAACCGGATTGAATTTGAGAAGTCTACCCAAATCTACAGTCACTGCTGCCAGGAAAAGCACTACAGTAATGCTGTCGATAAACATGGCAAGGCCTGCGGAAATGCACATGAAACAGATTAAAAGCGGTGTCACACGGTAGTTGACCATTCTTGCAAGGAGCAGACAAAGCCAATGGAAAAATCCTGCTTCACCAAGACCTTCTACCATAACCATCATTCCCGCAATAAAGATAATCGTTGCCCAGTTAATTCCCATGGAACCCTCTTCGCCTTCTCCAATCCAGAAACCAAGGTCAAACAGGCTCTCAAAACTGAGTACTTCTGTGATTGCATGCATATCTCTCATACAGAGACCAAAGACCAGTACTAAAACCAGTGCGCCGCTAACTAACGTAATGTAATGACGTTCAAATTTTTCCAGGACAATCATAACAAACATGCCCACAAAAATCAGTCCCGCCAAGCTCGGTGCCAATATCTCCATTTTCACTTCATGCGCCGATCTGCGCATTCCTTTCTCTAGTATTATGTTATCTATTTATTATGGCATCTTTTTTATGTTTTTTCAACATCTTTTTCGACATTTTTTTAACATTTTATCGTTATACTTTTAACACTCCCTTCCTTTACAGTACTGCAAAGGATAGCTCTGCGCCAGCTTGCTTTTGTTTGATTGCTTTTGCAAATGCCCATGCTGTGTCCATGCAGGTCAGAACCGGCAAGCCGTGTTCGATAGCCGCGCGCCTGATTGGAAAAGTATCCGCACCGATTTTATTGATGGCTTTCGGTGTATTGATGACAATTTGAATGTCCTCGGCAATCTTCGGAATCACATCGCTGTAATCGATGACCATTGACGGGATTCCATGTTCCTTCAGAAACGCCGCCGTGCCTGATGAAGCATATGGGACAAATCCCATATCTATGTAGTCCTTTATCACTGTCGCGCTCTCCTCTGTCTTGTCATGGTCTTTGAGGGAAACAAATACTCCGCCCTCTGTCGGAATCTGTGTTCCTGTCCCTAAAAAGCCTTTATAAATCGCCCTGTCTAAATCAGTATCAATCCCTAAAACTTCACCGGTAGACTTCATCTCCGGCCCTACTGCCACGTCTACATCGGTCAATTTCGCGTCGGAGAACACCGGCACTTTTACTGCAAAATAGTTCTGCGCAGGGTGAAGGTCTATGCCATAGCCAAGGTCAGCCAATTTGCTTCCGGTCATGACAGCCACCGCCAATTTTACCATCGGCACTTTCGTCACTTTGCTTAAGATAGGCACAGTTCTCGAAGCACGCGGATTCACCTCGATGACATAAATCCGCTGGCCGTCCCAGACATACTGAATATTGACAAGTCCAACGATATGCAGGGCTTTACAGATGCGTTTCGTGGCGAAAAGCAGCTCCTGCAGCACTTCTTCCGGCAGAGAATAGGTCGGATACACAGTGCAGCTGTCTCCGGAATGGACACCGGTTCTTTCAATATGCTCCATAATGCCCGGAATCAGCACATCTTCGCCGTCTGCTACTGCGTCTACCTCGATTTCTTTTCCTTCCACATATTTGTCAATGAGAACAGGATGCTCGTGAGAAAGCTTTACCGCTTCTTTCAGATATTTCTGCAGCTCCTCATCGGAGTAAACCACCTGCATCGCTCTGCCGCCGATGACAAAGGACGGACGAACTACCAGCGGATAGCCCAGCCGCTCTACTGCCTCAAAGGCTTCCTCCTGATTGCGCACCGCGCAGCCTTTTGGGGCAGCGATGTCCAGAAGGTCCAAAAGATTTGCAAATTTTTCCCGGTCTTCCGCCAGGTCAATGTATTTATTCTGTGTGCCCAGAATTTTAATGCTCCGCGCTGCCAGCTTTGAGGCAAGATTTAAGGAAGTCTGTCCGCCAAACTGCAGAATGACGCCTTCCGGACGCTCCTGCTTGACGACATTCATCACGTCGTCGGTGTGCAGCGGCTCAAAGTACAGCTTATCCGCGGTGTCAAAGTCGGTGCTGACGGTTTCCGGATTGTTGTTGATGATGATGGACTCATAGCCCAGTTCTTTCAGCGCCCAGACGCCCTGGACGCAGCAGTAGTCGAACTCGATTCCCTGACCGATACGAATGGGACCGGAACCTACGACCAGAATTTTCTCGTGGGTGCTCTTTACGCTTTCGTTCTCGCCGCCATAGCTGGAATAATAGTACGGCGTTACGGCGTCGAACTCTCCGGCACAGGTATCTACGACTTTATAGACCGGATAAATATCGTGATACAGTCTGATATCCTGCAGCACTTCCCTTTCCATGCCGGTCAATCCTAAAATTTCATCATCGGTAAAGCCCCGCTGCTCTGCTTCTCTGATTAAATCCGCTGTGACTTCTTCTGTCTGCAGCGTCTTTTCCATATGTACGATTCCTTCAATCTTGTAAAGGAACCAGCGGTCAATCTTTGTCAGTGCAAAGATTTCTTCTACATCAGCAAGTCCGCGCCGGAAGGCTTCCGCGATGCAGAAGATACGCTCATCATCGCAGGCGAGGAGTTTTTCCTTGAGGCGGCTGTCTGAAAGGCCCGTCACGTAAGGCACCCGCAGACCGGTTCCTTCGGTTTCCAGGGAGGCGATAGCCTTTAAGAGCGCGCTCTCAAAGTTTCTGTCGATTGCCATGATTTCGCCGGTGGCTTTCATCTGGGTGCCCAGTTTTCTGGACGCTGTGCGGAATTTATCAAAAGGCCACTTGGGGAATTTTACGACGCAGTAATCCAGTGCCGGCTCAAAGCATGCGCTGGAGCCGTCTGTCACGTAGTTTTTCAGCTCGTCCAGGCTGTAGCCGATGGCAATCTTTGCGGCAATCTTTGCGATGGGATAGCCTGCCGCTTTCGATGCCAGCGCGGAGGAACGACTCACCCGAGGGTTGACTTCAATGACGATATATTCGTCTTGATCCGGGTTCAGGGCAAACTGCACATTGCAGCCGCCTTCAATTTCCAGACTTCTGATGATGGAGAGGGAGGCGTCGCGCAGCATCTGATACTGGCCGTCGGTCAGGGTCTGGGTCGGCGCCACGACAATGCTGTCTCCGGTGTGTACGCCTACAGGGTCCAGATTTTCCATACTGCAGATGATGATACAATTGTTTTTACCGTCTCTGATTACTTCGTATTCTACTTCTTTCCAGCCCGCTACAGACTTTTCCAGCAGAATCTGGCCGATGGCGCTTTTCTCAATACCCAGCTGGCAGAAATGCTCCAGCTCTTCGTCGTTATGGGCGATGCCGCCGCCCGTGCCGCCGAGAGTGTAAGCTGGTCTGATAATCACCGGATATCCGATTTTCTCTACAAAGGTTTTGCATTCTGCAAGACTGGTCGCGATGGTGCTGGGAGGAATCGGGTAACCGGTCTGCAGCATGAGTTCTTTGAAGGCTTCTCTGTCTTCTGCTTTATGAATGCTTTCTTTGTTGACGCCAAGGAGTCTTGCGCCGTATTTTTCGAAAACGCCCTTCTCATCCAGTGCCATGGCAAGGTTGAGTCCTGTCTGTCCGCCGAAGCCTGCAAGTACGCCATCAGGCCGCTCTTTTGCAAGAATCTGCTCTACGGCTTCTTCTGTAATAGGCTCCAGATATACTTTATCGGCGATTCCCTGGTCGGTCATGATGGTCGCCGGGTTGCTGTTGATGAGAATGGTCTCAATGCCCTCCTCGCTGATGGCTTTGCACGCCTGTGTACCTGCATAGTCAAACTCCGCAGCCTGTCCGATGATAATCGGACCGGAGCCGATGATTAAAACTTTCTTTAAGGTAAAATCTCTAGGCATTACAGTCTTCCCCCTTTCATTAAGTCGATAAACTGGTCGAACAAGTATCCGGTATCGTTTGGACCCGGATTTGATTCAGGATGAAACTGCACAGAAAAAATCGGTTTTGACAGATGCGCCATCCCCTCTACACTTCCATCGTTGAGATTCAGATGGGTTGCCTCGAGGCCTTTCAGCACGATGCTCTGCGGCTGTACTGCGTAGCCGTGATTCTGGCTGGTGATATAGCTTCTTCCAATATTTTTATCAAAGACGCCGTGATTGCATCCCCGGTGTCCATACTGCATTTTGTAGGTACTGCCGCCGCAGGCGAGGGCGATCAGCTGATGTCCCATACAGATTCCGAAAATCGGCATCAAATCCGCGCCGTAATTGCTGTTGGTGATGAGTTTTTCAATGACGGTTACTGCCTCTGCTGCCGCCGCAGGATCCCCTGGTCCATTGGTCAGAAATACGCCGTCCGGTTTTGCGGCTAAAATTGTCTTTGCTTTAGTGGCGTAAGGATAGATGGTCATGCTGCAGCCTCTTGCTGCCAGTTCTTTGAGTATGCTCCGCTTGACGCCCAAATCCAGCACCGCCACATGAAAGTCGCTGCCCGGTGTTTCTATGGTCTGCACTTCCTGTACGCCTGCTGTTTTCATCTGGTCTGTGGAAAGCTCTGTTTCTTCTGCAAGTTTTTTCACTTCGCTTAAAGGTATATCCTCTGTGGTAATCACGCATTTCTGGCTGCCTGTCTTTCTCAGCTTTCTTGTAATTTCTCTGGTGTCTACGCCATAAACACCGGGAATCCCCTGCTCGCAGAACCACTGGTCGATTGTTTTCGTGCTCAGGTGGTTGCTGGGTTTCGTGCATAAATCCTGGCATACTGCTCCCAGCGCATGAATCCGGTCGGATTCATAGTCCTCATCGTTAATGCCGTAGTTTCCAAGAAGCGGATAGGTCATGGTAATCATCTGTCCGCTGTAGGATGGGTCGGTCAATGTTTTCTGATATCCGGTCATGGCTGTATTAAAGACCAGTTCTCCGACATTGGTAGTACTTGCGCCAAAGCCCTTTCCTTTATATATGCTGCCGTCTTCTAAATAAATAAGTCCTTTCATCTGCCCTCCTGTTCCTGTTCATCATTTTTTATTGCGTTCTAGTACGTTTCTTTACGTTCTAACGGAAGATTATACCAGTAAATTTATAATTATGCAATAGCGATTTGAGAATTTTTTTCAGTACAATCTGAGGAGTTTTGGTTATGCGGCTGCGTATATCTGTACATGTATGGAACACCGTTTTCTGCTGCCCTCATTGCGGAACCCTTTATGCTTAGAAAAGGGCTACTGCCATGTCTTTAAAGCTCATTCACTGCAACCACAGACACTGTATTTTTACCATTCCTGAAGAACTTCGCCAATATCTCCTCAATCGCGACCTCCTGAGCTGCTTGTTTCATGCTGTTTCCAGCGTCATTTTCTACATGTTCCGTAAGCTCAACAAGCATGAAAACTTTACTCCCCGGCTTCATTCCTGTTCTGCATACCTTTGGGCGCGATTTGAAATGGAATCCCCATATTCACTGTCCTCTTTCTGAGGGTAGCGCCGGCAACTTTTCTGTTTGGCGTCCTGTCAAACATTTCGATTATACTTTACTTCGCAACGCTTTCTGTACCATTTTGCTCAACAAAATGAAAAGAGCGATTGGTTCTTCTTTTAATGCAGATTCTTTGGAATGTCCAAATTGCAGTGAAACTATGGAGTTTTTTGAAATTTGGCACAAAAAAACTGCGCTATTTGATCAGCTTAGAAAAATTTTGGGTAAACCACCTTGAACCTTTTTTAGCCTTACTTTCCTTGCGGTCAAATAGCGCAGACCACATAAAACAAAAATTGCATATTCAAAAGTCCCTGCAGGTCCCATATATACCCGCTATTTTGTTATGCTAATTTTAATGTCTACTTTATTTTACCGCATTTTCTTATAAACACAATTTCCTATAAAGTAACGTAAAAAAGAAAAACGACCAAATTCGGTCGTTTTAAACTGCAAAATCTTTTTTACCTCTATCATATTTTAGCACAAATTTCCCCCAATAGCAGCTCCTATAAATGGTTTATTTTCCCAAACGACTGGCTCGTAAACTTACATTTTACATAAAATTACAAAAACACCCCCATAGAAATCAAATCTCCATGGGGGCATAGCAATATATTTATTTACGCGAAAGTAATTACTGTACCAGTCTTTCCTTCCAGTGCTTCAATGGCTTTATCAAGAGAAGTGATGATAGCTCTCTTGTTCGGATATGCTCTGACGAACTTCATCGCAGCTTCTACCTTCGGCAGCATGCTTCCAGGTGCAAACTGACCTTCCTCGATGTATTTTACTGCATCTTCCAGATTCAGACTATCCAAATCCTTCTGATCCGGCTTATTGAAGTTTACTGCTACTTTTTCAACCTCAGTCAGAATCATCAGCACGTCTGCTTCTACCTGCTCAGCTAAAAGTTCTGCTGCAAAGTCTTTGTCGATTACAGCTGCAACACCTTCCATGGAACCGTCTGAGTTTTCTACTACAGGGATTCCGCCGCCGCCGCAGGAAATTACAATGGAAGTATCCCATAATTTCTTAACTGCGTCAATTTCAACGATCTTTCTAGGAAGTGGGGAAGCTACAACTCTTCTGAAACCTCTGCCTGCGTCTTCCTTCATGGTATATCCCTTTTCAGTTTCCAAAGCCTTTGCCTCTGCTTCCGAATAGAACGGACCGATTGGTTTTGTCGGGTTCTGGAACGCCTTGTCGCTCTTTTCTACAACCATCTGTGTTGCAACAGTCAGAACAGGAATATTTCTGCCCTTTTTGCTCAGCGCATACTTCAGCGCCTGCTGAAGATGATATCCGATATAACCCTGAGACATAGCGCCGCAAACGTCAAACGGCATAGCCGGTGTAACATCTTTTGCTGTCTCGGAAGCCAGCAAAATTCTGCCTACCTGCGGACCATTTCCGTGAACCAGACCGATTTCATAGCCTTTGCAGCTGATATCTGCAATATACTCACAAGTTTTTTTAACAACCTCAAGCTGTGCTTCAGCTGTCGCTTCGCTCTTTCCGGACTGCAAAGCGTTTCCGCCTAAGGCGATCACAATTTTCTCTGCCATATTGTAATTCTCCTAATACTCTAAATTTTATTCTACACTTTCATTCACCAGTAAAATGTCGCGCTTACAATTTACAGGTCATCTCTATTGACAGGGCAGGACATACATCTTGGGCCGCCTCTGCCTCTTGACAGCTCCGCACTTGGAATTGTCAGTACTTTTACGCCCTTCTTGTCGAGCAAATCGTTGGTTACATAGTTTCTTTCGTAAGTAACAACTGTGCCTGGCGCGATACAAAGGGTGTTAGATCCATCGTTCCACTGTTCTCTCTGTGCAGCCATCATGTCGTTGCCGCCGCAGCGAATCAAATCAACTGCAGGTAAATTCAGGACTTTACACAAAATGTGATCCAAAGAGTCAGTCACTGATTTAAAGTTTGCTTTTCCGTCTTTTCCGAGGGTGATTTCAAAGAGCTGCAGAGGACCTTCGATTTCCGGGTGAATGGTAAACTTATCATAGTCAACCATAGTAAATACAGTATCCAGATGCATAAATGCTCTTCTCTTTGGAATATCAAATACCAGCACTCTCTTGAATGTAGATTTATTCAGCATGTTCTCAGCAAATCTTTCGATTGCCGGTGCTGTAGTTCTTTCAGAAAGGCCGATTGCAACAGTTTCAGCATTGAGAACCAGTACGTCTCCGCCTTCAATGGAGGCCTCATGGTCGTAGTCATACCACATCTGAGAACCTTCCGGCGCAAAATCTTTGTTGTGCAGGAACATGTACTTCAGAAGCAATGCTTCTCTTCTTCTGGTCACAGTACTCATGTGATGAATGTTGATTCCATTTCCGACACAAGCGCCCGGGTCTCTTGTAAAGTACAAGTTCGGCATTGGATCCATATAGAATGGATAAGATGAGGAAATGAAGTCAGCCAGAGACTTGCTCTGTACATCAATCTCATCTCTCTTGATACCAGCAATCAGCTTTGACACCATTGCCTTTTCATCCATGTTAATCAGATAATCATAAAGTGCTTCTCTGACACCCATGGAATTCAGATGGCTTTCATCTAAAAATTTGTTTAAAAACTCCGCCTTAATTGCAGGATCTTTCAAGGCTTTTGCAGTTTCATCCACATAGTAGATAACTTCTACGCCGTTTTCTCTAAGCACTTCTGCAAATCTGTCGTGTTCCTGCTGTGCAACTTTCAGGAAAGGAATGTCATCAAATAACAGTCTTTCAAAGTTGTCGGGAACAAGACCTTCTACTTCCTCACCGATACGGTGAAGCAGTACTTTGTTTAATTTTCCTATTTCAGAATAGTTGTGAATTCCTGGTTTCATAATTCTTTCCCCCAAAATTTTCTTATGAGCCGAATCCGCAGGTTCGGCATCCCTCAGGAATAAAGCTGCCGCAAGCCGAGACAGGCTCTGCGGCAGCATGGTTTTATTGTGTTATAAGCTTTCCGCACCGTAAGACGAAGCGAAAAATACAAGCACTAGATGTGCAGGGCTTTTTTCGCAGTACACAGCCAGGCTGAGTGAGTGCGAGGGAGTGTACAGATAGTACATGACCGAGCACGAATGATTGACTGGCGAAGTAATGCGGAAAAAGAACAAGCATCTAAATGCGCAGGACCTTTCGTTCACAGCAAGGAGGCAAGCTGTCTGCGCGCGGAGCGTACTTGAGGGTACGTGAGCACTGCAGAACAGCGCAGCTGACACCGCTGTGGGCGGAAAGAACAAGCATTAGCCGATTGTAGCAACAATAACAGCCTTAATCGTATGCATTCTGTTCTCTGCTTCGTCAAATACAACGGAGTTCTTGCTTCTGAATACTTCGTCGGTGACTTCGCGGATATCGTAACCTGCTTCCATCTGAGTCTTTGCCATCTTTGTTTCAAAGTCATGGAAGGAAGGCAGACAGTGCATGAACAGGCAATCAGGATTTTCTGTTGCAGCCATTAATTCTTCAGTTACCTTGAACGGAGTCAGCAATCTAACTCTTTCAGGAATTTCTGCTTCTTCACCCATGGAAGCCCATACGTCAGCATAGATAACGTCTGCACCCTTCAGGCAAGCAGGATCGGAAGATACTTCGATGGTTGCGCCGGTTTCTTTTGCAACTTCCTGTACCTTTGCGATTACATCCTGGTTCAGTTCTGCTTTCAGCTCGTCCGGACCGTAAGCAACGTAGTGCATACCCATCTTTGCGCAGCCATACATCCAAGCGTAGGACATGTTGTTTCTGATGTCGCCGCTGAATACTACCTTAACTCTGTTCAGCGGTTTAGCGCAGTGTTCTTCGATTGTCAGAAGGTCAGCCAGAATCTGAGTCGGGTGGTCAACGTCAGTCAGACCATTCCATACAGGTACACCTGCATATTTAGCAAGACCTTCTACAACTTCCTGATCAAAGCCTCTATATTCGATACCATCGTAGAATCTGCCTAATACTTTTGCAGTATCTTCCATGGTTTCTTTCTTGCCCATCTGGGAAGAACCGGAATCCAGGAATGTAACGCCAGCGCCTTCGTCCATTGCTGCAACTTCAAAAGCGCATCTGGTTCTTGTGGAAGTCTTTTCAAACAGCAGAACAATGTTCTTGCCTTTCAGCACCTGATTGCAGATGCCAGCTCTTTTCTTAGCCTTTAAATCATGTGCTAAGTCAAGCATGTATCTGATTTCTTCCGGTGTGAAATCCATAAGTGTTAAAAAACTTCTTCCTTTTAAATTTACTGCCATTGGTATAATCTCCTTTTCATTTTGTTAAAAATCGTTCATGTTAGATAGTTTAACTCTCTTTACTGAAATGATACTATATTTGTCAAAAAATTAAAGTACCAGCACTTTCTTTTTTAAAAGTACCAGTATATGCTAAAATCTTGCAAATATATCCAAATTCACCGGCCATAGATGGTACCTGCCGGGCGCACCACCAAAAAAGAACCACATTCCAATTTAAGACGAGGTTCTTTATATAACTTTTAATCTTTCTTTTTTCCATACGTTGCAGGTTCCTCAACTGCCTCCAGCATCTGCTTCACCGCCTTATCAAAGTCAGAAGTAATCTTTTGCGTCTTGTTAAATTCTACGCCAAATGTCGTTTTTCCCTGTTTTAAACGTTCATCGTCCATGGCAAAACCCTTGAGCATGTATTCTTTCAGAACGCTTGTCGCCTAAATGTGAAAATTTGTTGTACGGCGGGAGTTGACATGATAACCAATGGAAATAATAGTGTCTGGATTATAAAAGTTCTGCTCTCTTTTTACACGGCGGAGTCCCTCTTGCTGAAAGAGCTGACGCACAGTGAAGGTAGAAAGTTGGCTGGAACTGCATTTGTCCGGCTACGCGCCAACATCCGGAACTCTTTCTTAAATTATTGCGTTTCCCATTGAAAAAGCGCCAACCTCAGAGGAATTTTAAAGGAATATTGTGTAAGACCGGTTAAATCAACGGTAGCAGCGCAGAATTCACCTAAAAATTCTTTATAGTTGGCGCACAGTCAAAGAAAAACGCAGGATTGACAAAAATAACAATTGAGGTTGGCGAACTTGACCAGGCAAACGCAAGAATTTAAAAAAATTTCGTTAGAGTTGGCGTTCCGGACTACCCGTTCTCAGCGACAAACAACCCTGCATTTGTAAGGATTGTTCTCTTTTTCCTTAAACGAAAGGAGCTGCGACTCCAGCCGACTTTTTAAGTCAACTGTGTAGGCAGCTCCCTAATTTATCAAATCAAAGCCCTGCATCCGCTTCAGCGCAAATCCCGTCGATTTCCTTCTGCACCGAATCAGGCAGCGGGTCCACCATCGGACCTTCCAAAATCTCCCGCACGCGGCGGTTTGCAATCTCTACGCTGTCCCGCTTCTCATAAGTTGCCGCCCGGAGGGTTGCCGGAAACATTTTGGAATAGTACATCTCATCGGGATTTCTGAAATTCCTGACAGAAGATTTATGGGCCAGGTACGTACCGCCCGGTCCCTCTGCCATAATCTCTTCGGTCAGATCCGTGTCGTCCTCAATGCGGATACCTTTTGCGATGCGCAGGCACCGCTTTGCGATTTCATCCTCAGTGAGAATCATTTCCAGACTGACCGCCATACCGTTATCAGTGGTGCCGATGCCGTCAATTAAATCCGCACAGCCCAGATAAGTAGGCATCGTCTCAAAGCTGCCGCCGCCCGTTACCGTGCAAGGAATCCCATAATACCGCGCCATCTCCGTACCTCCAAGGCTGACGAGGGCCGCCTCTCCGCTCTTTACATATTCTCCGGTAATGGGATCCGCCATGCCGGAAGCTACGCCGTAAATCACAGGCCAGCCGGGATGCACCGTCTGAAACAGCACCAATGCGGAAAGCACTTCCGCGTTAATCTGACAAATCGTAGAAAAAATGCGCAGACCTCACCCTTACTCGCATCAGGCGCGGACGATGCGGGCGATGTCCGTTTACATCTAAGCCCGCAGGATATCATAGAAAAGCAAAGACTTTCTGAATATCTGGCGAAAAAGGGCACATCTCTCGCCGCAAAAAAAGAAATCGCCGCCAGCCTTCATATCAGTCTGGCGACGCTTTATCGCAAAATCAAAAAATATCAGTTATAAATCGGCACGGGCAGCGGCAAGTTCGGTAATAATCTCAATCAGATTTTCCATGCCCAGCCCAATCCTCTCTTTTGTCTCAAAGGAATAATTGAGGCGGATATAATTTCTGCCTCCATTTTTGTTGGGATAAAAGATATCCCCCGGCACAATGGAAATGCCCCGGCGGGCGCAGGCTGCGGCAGTTTCCTTGCCGTCCACACCCTCAGGCAGCCTGCACCATACATATACGCCGCCCCGCGGTTTTTCGTAGGAAAGGCCCAGCGGCGCCAGCCGGTCCAAATACCTGCACATCAAATCCCGTTTTTCTCGATTCAGCCCCGTAATCCGCTTTGCATTTTCATAAAACTTTCCGCTGGTAATATATTTTGCAAGGAGTTTCTGGGTAATCCAGTCCAGGGTCATAATACGGATAGATACCAGATAGCTGAGGCTCTTGATCAGCTTTTCCGGCGCTACGACAAAGGCCATAGAAAGCCCCGGAATGAAAGTCAGCGAAAAAGAGTAGATATAAATCACATTCTCGCTTCTATCCATTGCTTTCAGCGTTGGCATCACGGTATCTTCAAAGGACAACTCCGACGCGGCATCCTCCTCTACGATAGGAAGCCTGTACCGATTGGAGATTTCCAACAGTTTTTTCCTCCGATCCACCGATAAAATATTTCCGGTCGGATCGTGATAGCTGGAATTGACATAGATAAACTTAGGTTTATGAGTTTCGATGAGAGCCTCCAGATGATCGCAGACAATGCCGTCTTCATCTACCGGCACCGTCACCGCCTTGCATCCGGCAAGCTTGATGATCCGATACACATCCGGCGATACCGGCTCCTCCACGATAACCCTGTCCCCTTCCTTCAGCATGGTGGTTACGATAAAATCCAGCGCCTGATTGGTTTCCGACAAAATCTGCACCTGATTAATACTCGCCTTAATCCCTTTTGTCCGCAAATAAGAAATCACTCTCTGGCGCAGCTCTAAGTCTCCCTGATATGGCGTCAGAAAGGACGACTTTCCGCCTTGCTCATTTAAAATTGCCGCAAAATCAGCCGCGAGATTTTCCTCTTCATACACAGCCGGCGGCAGCCCCGTAGCAAAAGAAATATTATTTACATCGGATGTCCTCTGAAAAATATCGTCAAAGGTTCGCTCCATGTCCTGATACTCATCTTTTATGACTGCACTCCAGTTGACTTTTCTGCGAACATCCGGCTCATAAAATTCACTGCTTTGATAGGAAACTCGATATCCCACGCCGCGGACAGATTCCACCAGTTCTTCATCTTTCAACGCAGCATAGGCTTTGATAATGGTATTTCTATGTACCCCAAGCATTTGCGCAAAGGCACGCTCCGAAGGCAAAACAGCCCCGTCAGGCATCTGCCCTTTGATAATTCTTTCTTTAATCTGATCGGCAATCTGCCAATAAATCGGGGTTCTGCTGTCCTTATCAACAATCACCTGCATGAACTACTGCTCCTTTTTCCCATGAAACTGATAGTAACAGACTTCCAGCCGCCCGTTGTAAAGCTTGCGCCTTCTGTCTGCAGGTCTTCCAAGGGTTTTCTCCTCCAGCTGTTTGTCCGTAGTCACCAGAAATAAAGACCAGGTTGGATTTTCTTTAAAAAATCTGCTGTATTTCCGATAGATGCTCTCGATCTGCTTTTTCTCGCCGATTCGCTCGCCGTAGGGCGGATTAGTAATGATAATACCGCCGGTCTCTTTTGCTTCCAGTTTCTCCATGGGCATCTTCTTAAATATGATACAATCGTCCACCCCTGCCTCAATGGCGTTTTCCTTTGCGCCCTCAATGGCTCTGCCGTCCAAATCAAAAGCGAAAATCCTCAGCTCACTGTCATAGTTTATAGCGCTGAATGCCTGTTTTCGTTCTTCTTTCCAAACTCGCGAATCGATGAGTTCCCAGCCTTCAGAGGCAAAGCTTCGGTTGAGTCCCGGTGCAATATTTCTGCCGATCATAGCCGCTTCAATGGGAATCGTGCCGCTGCCGCAGCATGGATCTACCAGCAGTCTGCCCTCACGCCAGAAAGACAGCTGTACCATAGCCGCCGCCAAAGTTTCCTTAATCGGCGCCGCCACATCATGGACGCGATATCCTCTCTTATGAAGACCCGGACCGCTGGTATCCACAGTTAATGTTACATTGTCCTTTAAAATGGTCACCTTAATGGTGTATTCTGCCCCGGTCTCTTCAAATTGCTCTACAAAATAGTACTCCCGCAGCCGCTCCACCACTGCTTTTTTTACAATGCTCTGACAGGCAGGTACACTATGCAGCTTAGACTTTACCGAAGTTCCTGTTACCGTAAATCTTCCATCGATGGGAATCAGTTCCTCCCAGGGGATTCCTCTGGTCTGCTGAAACAGTTCCTCGAATTCCATCGCCTTAAATTCCGCCATTTTGAGCAGCACCCGGTCAGCGCTGCGAAGCCACAAATTGCTGCGCACAATGGCTCGTTCATCACCCAGATAAGTAATTTTTCCGTCTTCTGATTTTAGAATCTTATACCCCAAATCCTGTATTTCTCGTTTTACTACCGCTTCCAACCCAAAGGTTGCCGTTGCGATTAACTCCAGTTTCATATATAATTTGTACTCCTGTCCTTTTTCTTTTGCGCCTGCAAGTACCGGATATCGCCCACTCACTTCCAGCGACCCTGCATTGACAAAATTGACAAAAATCCAGAAATCTGTCAATCCAGTCAATGTTTTCTCATAAATTCTTTGCTAAAATTGACAAAATCCAAAGAAAGTGTCAATTTTGTCAATTTTTCTCGAGAAAACAGTCCAAAAACACTGTGATTTTCTCTATTTTATTGACAAAATCCGCAAAATTTAATTTTTTTGTCAATGCCGTGCCTCGTGGTTCCATCACTATCCTTCCTGACCGCGGCCACTACTTCTATGATACTCGGTTTTTAAAGCGGTGTAAAGAAAAATTGACGATATGATAAAAGACGAAGTGCCGATTGCCATGCTATTATGTCTTTCAGTGACATAACACCACCAAGAAAGAAGATATTGCATATGAAAAAAATAAAAACACATCTTTTGATTCTCTGTCTAAGTCTGCTGCTGGTAATTGTCCTGACCCTGCTGTTATGCATCGCACCCCTGACCCCGTCACTCAGACTTCTCTTAGGTTTTATCGATGCAATAAGCGCTATCTGTTTGTCCCTCTGCCCCGCAGCGATTGTAAAGAAGCTGGACTAGCATAAGTCACAGCAATTACCACAGACTCAGCGTCCACAGCAAAGGTTGAAATGCCAGATAAATAAATGCATAGAAAGAAAAGGCAGCTCATTGTATGTAATAGGAGCTGCTCTTTTCATGCATTTATTTTTTAAGGACTATCTAACTGTTGCTGCCATCTGTCCCGATGCCTTTTCACCGCACGATTTTGGGTTCGACTTCGTTCTCACCTCTGCGCGTTCTGCCATCGTCGGGCAAGCCGAAAATACCACTGCGGCAGCAGCATCTATAGACGTAACAATCGCACTGAGCACACTGCCAAGGTCAGCAAGACAGGGAACGAAAGTTGCCGCAATAACTATAGCCAGACTCGTCAGCATCATCCATGCGAATTTTGCACTTTGTTTCTTCATCATTTTCAATTCCTCCTCTTTATTTAACCTGCTTCTTCCAAAGGGGTTTTAGTTCATGTCTTTCTATGATATCTCCAACTAGAGGTGCTGCTTTCTGTAAGGCTCTGGCCTGATGCTTTGTTACGGCTTTCTTCCATACGAAAGTGTATCGATTGGCAGCGGCTTCAATCTTTGTTCCGTCAATGAAAACTTCCGTTTTGGTAATCTGGTCCAGTTCCAAAAGCATTTGTGCCATCTGTGAAAGAAACTGCTCTGCACATTTGGCGAAATGCTTCGTTCTAAAACGTGCAATGGCTGCATGGTCAGGCGCCTTTCTTCCTTCCAGAAGATACATGTAATTGATATCTCTTTTGCAATTTTTTTC
>JALEOD010000040.1 GCA_022767345.1 Emergencia sp. | reverse complement strand
TTTAAAAGCCTATAGGCGGAAATGGAGGAAAACATGAAGAGTTTTGAAGAATTTAAGGCAGAGGTGATGAAATGGATGCAGGAGAAGGCAAAGGAGCAAGAGTATATTCTGTCGGAAGGACAGAACTACAAAGTCAACCAGCAGTTGGACTACGTAAGTCTTGGAAAAAGGCAGAATCCATCATGTCAGCCCGTGGTATATGTACAAGATATGTACATTGCATACCATGAGGAAATGGAGAAAGGTGATTATTCGGAAAAGGACATCATAGAGACTGTGTTAAGAAAATTTTGGGATATTCTCACCTCCAGCTTGAAGATTGCGCAGGAAATTCCAAGAAATCTAGAGGATAAGACCAAATTAAAGGAACTGGTTATGTGTCAACTGGTAAATGCGGATAAAAA
Source organism: Emergencia sp. (assembly GCA_022767345.1). GTDB lineage: Bacteria > Bacillota > Clostridia > Peptostreptococcales > Anaerovoracaceae > Senimuribacter. Next base: position 42,325 of record JALEOD010000040.1, on the reverse strand, counting down.
CAGGGAGATGCTGAAAAATATGCCACATAGAGAGTATCTCGACCTGGCTATTATCTATCGTGTCATGTTTGACGATGAAAGTTCGGCATTGGTAACAAATGGTCTGGCAGGCGATATGGGTATGGAAGAGGAAGAACTTTATCAAATGGCAAGGCGAAATCTGAACCGTATTTTGCCAATTAAAGAAAAAATAATGGATAGTGAGGATGATATTGATATGATTTTCATATCTTCCAATTTTATATATGGTGCGACAGTCCTTTTGGATACAGAAAGATTGGGGCAATTTGCAGAAAGGATAAGGGGAGATTTTTATATTATACTTTCCTCTATTCATGAACTCATCATTATGCCAGCAAGTAAATGGGACAAAGAAGCATTGGAGGTAGCGCTCTGGGAATTCAATAGAACGGCAATTGAGCCAGATATTTATCTGTCAGACACTGTTTACCTCTACGATAGTCAAACAAAGACAGTCAGAATCGCATAGGGAAAGGCTACTATGAGCAAGGGGGGAGAAATCCCCTCAATGCTCTGACAAATAAAAAAGCCTGTCTGAAAAGTGCCGGACGAAGGCTGCATCCTTCGTCCGGAAATCAGGGCAGCAAATAGCAGCCCTGATAAAAAAGGAAACTTCACGAAGTTTTTTATCTATCTGACCACTTTTGGTTGCTCATTATATCACTTCCAATCCCATCGGCAAGGGGCGAGCGGTTGTATTTGCCCTAAGGGCAAATCTCCACCGGCAAGTCTGCCCCCTATGCCTCTGCTCTTTCCAGTGGGCCGCCTGCGGCGTCCTCTTTTCGCAACTATCAAAAGTGATCAGCCGGGGCTGGTCAGAAGGTGCCGGTAACAATGCCGGAGAAAGGAGGACAACAGGATGGACGGAATCTTGATACTGTTAGTAACAAGGTTCTGGCTTCTGTGGAGTGCATTTGCAGCCATAATCCTATGTGCTATTGTTGATACAATGCATTGCAGAAAACGGGCGAGACGCAGAAAAACAATGTAAGGAAGCCAGGAAAGTAAAATGTGAGACAAGCCGAGCCAGGGCGGCATATCCCTGGCAGAAAGGGAAAAGGAGTGAGACTATGAACTTTTTTGATACAGTGGCAGGATATAATTTTACAAGCTATGTTGTACCAGAGTTGATTGATGTAATTGAGAAATTGACAGTGGAACTAAAACGGGCAAATGATCTAAATGAGCGGAAAGTGAAGGAGGAACAAAAATGCGTAGAGGAACAGTAACGGGAAATGCACGGAGAAAGCATCTTTTGGAGCAAAGGGATTTTGACTATATCTTAGAGGAGTATGATGCACCAGATTTTTATGAAATGACTGTTTCGATTGGCGGAGATGTATGCCGGTTCAGATGTTATGGTAATGCGACAGACGGATTTTCAATTTATGAAAAATAAAGGAATCATGTGACAGGCGGGGAGAGATATTCCCCGCCAGAAAGGAGAAACAAATGAAACTTGGAAAGGTAAAGGCAACAGTATTTGAAGCAAAGAAGGAAGAGAATCGTAAGAATACGGTGGCAGCAAACATCAGCACCTATGAGGGAAAAGATCAGAACGGTAATAATCAATACTGTTCATGGCGAGCAAGATTTGTGGGAGATGCTTATGAAAAAGCGTTAGGTCTCTCGGATAAGGACAGGATTGTTATATCAAAAGGCAAGATTGAAAACAACTATAATAAAGACAAGGAAAGGCTTTATGTGTTGGTAACTGTATTTGATTTCGATTACGATGAGGAAAGCGAATAAAATGTGCCGGTGCTGCTTTGGCAGCACTATAAAGCAGAAGGACTGCTTCTAACATGACGTATGGAAGCAGTCCCCTTGATTTAGGGAAAAGGTAGCTTTCTTGCTTTGTATAGAGCAGGATATATTGAATAGATTAGGGTGTAAAACGAAAGAAATAGGCGGTGCCGATTTTGGCATCGCCGCATAAAGGAGGTTAGAATGAAAAGCATCGTAAGTTATCCAGAACGTGGCGTGGGAGGAAACAATCACTATAGAGGAAATTGCAGCCCAAGATTGATTGAAGATTTGATAAAACAATTTAAGGTGAGTGAGATATGCGATTACATGGCTGGCAGCTATACTACGCAAGATGTTGCAGGAACAATGGGTATTATATCCCATTGTTATGACCTAAATCACGGGTTTGACCTAATGAATATGGATATTCCACAGCGGTCAGAGTTTACATTCTGGCATCCACCGTACTGGAATATTGTAAAGTATGCAGATGGACAATATTCGGCGAAAGAAATCATCCAAAAATATGGATTTGACCCCAGAGAAAATGATTTGTCAAAGGTACAAGCATGGGAAGATTTCGTAAAAATGCAAAACTATTGCATGATGAAACAGTATGCTGCATTGGAACGTGGTGGGCGAATTGCTGTGCTGATGGGCGACATCAAGAAAAAAGGAAAGTTGTATTCACAGTTGTGTGAAATTGTAAAGCCAGGCACAATCGAAAACATCGTGATTAAAGCACAGCATAATTGTACATCGGACAGAATGAATTATGCAGGTAAATTTATTCCGATTGTACATGAGTATCTTCTCATTATCCGTAAAGATATGCCGCTTACGATAAATTATCTAGTTACCGAGAAACAAAGTATAGATATGCGAGATATGCAGACAAGTACATGGAGAGATGTATTGCATGAGGTACTAGAGGAAATCGGTAAGGCAGCAAGCCTTACAGAAATTTATGAGAAGATAGAAGGGCATAAAAAAGCCCAACGAAATCCGCATTGGAAGGAAAAGGTCAGACAGACGCTATATTTACACAGCGATTTTCAGAAAAAAGACCGTGGCATATGGAAACTTGTATCTTGAAATTTTTAGCCGGAGCATTGCTCCGGCTATTTAGTAGGAAAGGAAAGAAAAATGTTTTTAACAGAACAGGAGTTACGAGATAGGTTTTGGGAGAATTATAACTATTCGGGAAGAGCGATTTATCATCAATTTGAAGCGCCCATGCGCTATGGTGATGTGGATTTGATGACCATCGAAAAATTCCAGGAAAGGTATCAAATCAATGCATTTGAGTTTAAATTAAACGATGTGAAAAAAGTCATTTTACAGGCAAAAGCCAATGTGGAGTTTTGCCACAAAAGCTGGATTGTCATGCCTCAGGAAAAAGCGCAGATTATCCTGAATCGGTATCGGAGAATGATAGAGGATGCCAAGCATGTGGGGGTTATAACGGTAGAGGAAGGCGGACGCTGGAATGTAATCCTACGTCCTCAATTTCAAAAGGAGATTGTATTGACGCAGCAGCTTTTGGATTTTTTGATGAGGGGGTGCTGACATGGACCTGAAGAATCGTCTGTCCTTCGGACGTTCCTCATCGGTGGAAACTCGTCCTCTCGTTTCTTCGCTCATACTGGAAGAGCATAAGGGAAAACCGCTTGCACATTCTGTGCAACTCTGGCAGTGCCAGAGGTTTTCCTCGCTTGCGCTTTTTCCTCATTATACAGAAATCATCTGTATGCAATAATCGGAAAGGAGTCCTTAACTTGGTACGCAAAAATTACATTTTATCAGAAAAGTCCTTAGAAATCATCCATCAAGTCATGGAAGAAAGGCATTTAAAATCAGAAACAGCGGCTTTGGAATATATCCTCCTGCAGCATAATGTGAGACAATCCATGGAAGAGCGTTTTGCCCAGATTATTTATGAGAGATATGCAGAAGTCCTGGAAAGCACTAGAGCTGCGGCAAGACAAACAGAGCAGGCTGTGCAGCTTACCCTTGACGCTGTGAATACAATCCTGATTGAAAGAGGATATACTGCATGCTATCCTGCAGATCGGGAACCATCGCCAATAATAGAAGAATCCCGGCGTCAGTGGAAGCGCAAGCTAGAGCGTGAGAAGCAGTCTAAAGATGACCGCAGACAAAAGCAAGGAGGCGTTAAGAAGTGAAAACGATTTATGTAAGAAACGTGGATGAACGTACACATACCATGCTGAAAAAGGCAGCAAAGGAAAGAGATATCAGTATGTCAGAACTTGTGCGCCAGCTCATGGACGGTTATGCAATGCGTACAGAAGTGGAAAACCTTGACCAGAAATATAGGGCATTTGCAACCGATTTACTTGCGTTGCAGCGTGCAGAACAGGAGAATCTCCAAAGACTTGTTACACGCTGCGAACGTATTTTTGCAAAGCTAGAAGGATTGATAGATGAAGGGAGTGAGCAGTATTGAGTAATAAATCACCGGGCGTTGTTGTGGTGACGACATTTTGCGGACCGAATCAGAAATACTTTGCAGGCTTTATTTCTTATATGGATAGACCTGAAGCGGTGCGTAGGAAATACATTGAGGAGTATGACATCTTTGCCGGATATATGGACTACATGGGAAATCCTGATAAGTCCTTGGGCATGGATTTTGAAAAACCAGAAAAAATATCAGGTCTTTTCACGGCACAAAAGGACACTTTGAGCGAGGATGAGATACAGAGCCTAAAAACAGTATATACAGATGCACAGGACAAAGGCAGCCTGATGTGGCAAACAGTGCTGTCTTTTGATAATGACTGGCTTGCACAGATGGGCGTATATGATAGCACTCTGCAGATTTTGGACGAGAAAAGGATGCGGAATGTAGCCAGAAGCGCGATCAATAAAATGCTGGAGAAAGAAGGATTACAGAACGGTGTTTGGTCAGCATCTTTTCACTACAATACTGACAATATCCATGTGCATATCAGTACCGTAGAGCCAGTACCGATGCGCCCGAAAAAGCGGTATGAGCAGTATGAAGTCGTACAGGTGGATGGGAAATGGCAGTATAAGAAAGAATTGAATCCAGAAACAGGAAAGATGGAGCGGATACCTATCCTGGATGAAAAAGGAAACATTGTAGAAAAGGAAGAATACGTAGGTCGGTTTCGGGAAAGCAGTTTAAAAGCGGCAAAAAGTACAATCGTCAGGGAGCTGGTCAATGACAAGGAATTGAATATCGAGATCAATAATTTAATCCGTCAGAGGCTGGTACAAAGTATGAAAGAGTATGTACTGTATGATGATGAAGAATTTCGCAGCCGTTTTCTTGCGCTTTATGAAAAGCTGCCGGAGAACAAGGGCGTATGCAATTACAGAAACAGCGCAATGTCGCATCTAAGGATGGAAATTGACGATTTGACAGAGCTATATATAAAGAAATACCATGAAGGCGATTTTGAACGCCTGCAAGACAAATTAAGACTGCAAGAAAGCCGATACCAGGCAGCATATGGCGACAGTGATGATACATATGTGCAGAATAAACTGGATGACCTATATTACCGAATGGGAAATGCAATTTTACGGCAACTGAAAGAATATGATGAGTCTGTGAAGCAGAAGGAAGAAACTATCTTGATGCCAGAGCCAGAGCCAGAGCCGGAGGCATTAGAACCTGACTGGCAAGAGGACGCACGGGAAAATGAAGAACAGGAAAAAGCACCAGAACCGGATTGGCAGGAAGAAATTTTGGGTGATTGTGATGATGTAGCAGAGTTGTTTTTTGAACCGGAAGAGTTAAAGGAATATTATCTCAACTGGAAAGATGGATACAGTGAAGCACGAGATCTGATCTACGTTGACCATAATTATACTGATGCGATGGAGACACTGCAGCAATTATCTCAAAATGGCAATGTCCTGGCTATAGGTGAACTGGGAAATATCTATCATTTTGGACGTGGTGTGGATTCTGATGAAGAGCTAGCTCAATCATATTATGAAGAAGCATTGAAAGGCTTTATGGCTTGCTATGAAAGCAATCCTAGATATTGTGCCTACCGGATAGGAAAACAGCATTTGTATGGACAGGGAACTGAAAAAGATGCAAAAAAGGCGGCAAGCTATTTGCAGGAAGCTGCAGATGAAAATCATAGTTATGCCATGTATTTGTTAGGAGGACTATACCTGCAAGGCAATGGAGTGGAGCGAAATGTGGATATAGCACTGAATTATTACATAGATGCTGCAGAATTGAATAATCCGTATGCACAGTACAAATTAGGACAAATTTATGAGAAGGGAGAAGTGACTGATAAAAACGCAGAAAAAGCATATTTCTACTATGCAGATGCACTCCATGCATTTTTAAAACAGGATGGAAAAGATGATAATATGCTATACCGAATCGGGACTATGTATCTAAACGGCCGGGGAACCTCGGTTGATTATAGGTCTGCAGAAGCGTTTTTACATGAAGCTGCAGAGTTAAATCATCAGCTTGCTATTTATCAGCTTGGAAGACTGTATCTTATGGATGAGAATCCAGAGAAAAATGTAGAAAAAGGAATTGAATATTTGAAGCAGGCTGCGGAGAATGAGAACATGTATGCGATGTATCAGTTAGGGCAGATTTATGAGAAAGGGGAAATTGTACAGACTGATTCGGACGTATCCTATGCATTTTACGAAAAAGCCTTGCAGCAGTATTTGAAAGTAGAAGAAAAAGATGAAACATTATATTACCGAATTGGCATGATGTATCTTCATGGGAAGGGAACATCCATTGACTACGAAAAGGCTGTTGAACATCTTCAGGCGGCGGCGAATTTGGATAATGCTTTGGCGATGTACCAGCTGGGAAAACTATATCTTTCCGGTGAGGGCGTAACTGTAGATGAAGAAAAAGCACTGGACTATTTTATCAACGCAGCTGATCATGGCAATGCGTTTGCAGCATTTAAGGCAGGAGCCCTTTATGAAAACGGAATTGGAACAAAAGTAAGTGAAGAAGAGGCGCATCACTACTATCAAAAAGCACTACATGGATTTCTGCAGATGGAACCTAAGGATGATATGCTAAGCTATCGAATTGGCATGATGTATCTTCATGGAAAAGGAACATCCATTGACTATGAAAAGGCCGTTGCACATCTTCGGGTATCTGCAGATCTGGATAATGCTTTGGCGATGTACCAGCTGGGGAAACTGTATCTTTCAGGTGAGGGTGTAGTAGGAGATGAAGAAAAAGCACTGGACTATTTTATCAACGCAGCTGATCATGGCAATGCGTTTGCAGCATTCAAGGTAGGATACCTTTATGAAAACGGAATTGGAACAAAAGTAAGTGAAGAAGAGGCGCATCATTACTATCAAAAAGCACTGCATGGATTTCTGCAGATGGAACCTAAGGATGATATGTTAAGCTATCGAATTGGCATGATGTATCTTATCGGCCAGGGAACCGCCATCGACTATGAAAAAGCTGTTGAACATCTTCAAGCATCTGCGGATTTGGATAACGCCTTGGCGATGTACCAGCTGGGGAAGCTGTATCTTTCAGGTGAGGGTGTAGCTGTAGATGAAGAAAAAGCCTTGGACTGTTTTATTAGCGCAGCCGATCATGACAATGCGTTTGCAGCATTTAAGGCAGGAACTCTTTATGAAAACGGAATTGGAACAAAAGTAAGTGAAGAAGAGGCGCATCACTATTATCAAAAAGCACTGCATGGATTTCTGCAGATGGAACCTAAAGATGATATGTTAAGCTATCGAATTGGCATGATGTATCTTCATGGGAAGGGAACATCCATTGACTACGAAAAGGCTGTTGAACATCTTCAGGCGGCGGCGGATTTGGATAACGCCTTGGCGATGTACCAGCTGGGGAAGCTATATCTTTCAGGTGAGGGCGTAACTGTAGATGAAGAAAAGGCGCTGGACTATTTTATCAACGCAGCTAATCATGGCAATGCGTTTGCGGCATTTAAGGCAGGAGACCTTTATGAAAACGGAATTGGAACAAGAGTAAATGAAGAGAAGGCATACCAATACTATCAGAGTGCATTGCATGAATTTTTGCAAATGGAGCCTAAAGATGATATGTTAAACTATCGAGTTGGCATGATGTATCTTCGAGGTCAGGGAACAGCTATTAACTATGAAAAGGCCGTTGAACATCTTCGGGCATCTGCAGATTTAGATAATACTTTGGCGATGTACCAGTTGGGGACATTGGCAAAGCAAAGCGGAGATCTTAACAGTGCAAGAGAGTGGTATGCAAAATCGGCAGCTATGGGCAACGAGTATGCGGCTGCAGCTTTATATCGACTTGAAAAGCCACAGCAAAGACATCGTATCTTGCCTTATGGACGGGCGAATAACCAGCAGCTGCGCGAGACATTGACGTGGCTTCGCAGGAGTTTAGATGACACATTGGAGAATTGGCTGAACCAGATGGACTATGAACAGTTGCAAAGAGAAATTACAGCTGAAACGGAATCGCAACTTGAAGTGTAGTATTTCCTGTAACTCAAATTTAGAAATGCATGGAAAAATTTTTTTTGCTATACTTAATATAAAATAATATTAAATCGCAGAGACATGTGATTCGATATTATTGGATATAGAATAAATTGAAACATGAAAAGGAAGGCATGTAGAAACATGGGTACGAGGAATTTAGAGCCAGGCAGTGCAGAATACTATCAGGCCCTGCGGAGCCGGAACAAAAGAGAAAAGAAAAAGAGCGGTGACCATTTAACCTGGGACGATAGGCAGACTATAGAAAGGATGCTGAACAAAGGAATACATAAACAGGTTATCGCAGATGCGGTAGGGTGCTGCCTGGCCACGATCTACAACGAAATGCATCGTGGCGAATATGAGCACATGAACGCAGATATGACTACAGAGATGCGGTACAGTGCAGAAATTGCAGAACTAAAATATTGTGAGCATTTGGGTAAAACAGGACCCGCCCCAAAGATTTTAAAGGATTTAAAACTGCGGGAATATATTGAAACTACGATCTTGAAGGAAGAGAGATCTCCGGAAGCTGTATTGATCTCTAAAGAATACAAGGAGAAGGGCTTCCCTAATCCAGTGCTATCGCCTAATACGATATATAAAGGAATTGATCAAGGCTATTTTGTGAAATTGCAACGGTCTGATCTGCCAGAAGGCGGGTATCATCGCATGAAGCGCGACGCTTCCGAAAAGAAAAAGAATAAGGAATGTTCCGCAAGGAAAAAAGAAGAGAAAAGAACTATTGAAGACCGACCAAAGGAAATTGAAGAACGGGAAGTTTTTGGCCACTGGGAGGGAGATTGTGTTCTGGGAAAGCAGAGCAATAAGAAATGTCTGTTGGTTTTGATCGAGCGTGTTACACGCGTCACCATCATAGAAGAGCTTGCGTATCATACTGCAGATGAAGTAAGGAAAGCGCTCAATCGAATTGAGAAACGCATGGGGAAAGCCTTTTATCGGATATTTAAGACAATTACGCTGGATAATGGCAGCGAGTTTTCTGACTGGGATAGCATGGAGAAGGCTTTGTACCGGAAGGGAAAGCGGACGGACATTTACTTCTGTCATCCGAATTCTCCACAAGAGCGTGGGAGCAACGAATGTAACAATAAGATGGTACGTCGACGATTCCCGAAAGGATCGGACTTCGACGAGAGTGTAAATTGTCATTCTGTTAAAGCAGCTGAACAATGGGTCAATAATTATCCCAGAAAAATTCTCAGCGGAATGACAGCGTCGGAGCGATTTGCTGAAGAACTTGCAAAGCAAGGAATTGTTCTGAAGACAGCCTAGCTGTCTGAAGGTAACTTGATAAGTAAAATACGTGCGAAGTGGTGTAAAATGCGACTTCTATTTCGCGTATAGTTTTATAAAATTTATAAAATATCTTTGAGTAAAGTTTGTTTCTATTTTAAGTTTATAAGATTGTTTTTTTGAATTCCTATATGAAATTTTATGTTTTTAAACGGGTTTTCATCTAGCCTAAAGACATTTTTACTTGAATTAAAATATTTTTTAATAAAACCTTGACATCTGCGTTTTGCAGAAAAACGAAAATAAACCTTGACAAAAAAGTACGGGGGGGGGTATAATAAACTTATAAACTTAAAAGGCAAAGCTGCTGTGAGGCAGTGACGCAAAGCTATAGGGGCTTGCGGATTGGCAAGACAGCCAGTTGCGGTAAGCATCCAATTAAGAAATAATAGAAAAGGAGGAAATCTTGCCAAAACCGGTGAAAGCCGGTGACGGAAAGCTAGAGGGCCTTACCACCCCCATGGTTGGCAGCCAGCTGTCCGGGCAGCGGCACATGCCCGGTAAAAGCGGAGTAATCCGCAGGATGGGGAAATTATGAAAAATTTTAAGAAAGCTGCCAGTATTTTACTGAGTATGCTCCTGGTGGTAAGTTTGATGCCGCTGTCAGTGTTTGCTGAAGGACTGGCAACGGAAGAACTGACAGCGACCGGCAGCGATATTCAGATTGGCAAGTATTATCAGGTTGATGACAATACCGGGGAGCTGCCTGAACGTGCAGAATTTAAAGGAAACACTCAGCAATCCTACGCTGACGGTCAGGTAAAAGTGAACAAGACTATTACAGGAACTGATACCGAAAACGTTTTCGATATCAATCTGGAAGTCATCACACAGGATAAGATTGAGCAAACAGCTGTTTCGCCGGATGCAGCAGTCGTACTGGTGATCGATACATCCGGAAGCATGGAGAAGAATGGTCGCTTAAGTGCTGCCAAGAAAGCTGCAAAGTCTTTTATTGAAAGCTTTGCTGATAAAAATGCGGAGCGTAAGGTTGCGGTTGTTGAATTCAGTGGTCTTGAGAAAGGTGATGACGGGGAAAATAAATACAATAAAAAGAACGGAGCCAAAGTGGTAAAAGACTGGACGGATGTGCAGGAAGGCACTGAGTGCAGTGCTGAAATCGAAAACCTCAGTGCTTACGGCGGTACCAATATGGAAGCTGGTTTGCAGCTTGCAAAGAATCTGCTGGGTATGGATTCTGTGAAAAATATCTCCAACAAGAGTATTGTTATGCTGACTGACGGCAATCCAACTTATGGAATCGGAAAGTATGGCAATCGTACATCGACAGACATCATCTGCTCTGATGGAAAGGATATGATTGGGGATGGCACAAAGACTACACACAATATTCATAGACAAGTGGAGGAAATTAGCAAAAGTATTAGAAACGCAAAGATTAATACCTACGCTGTACAGGTAGGGACAGAAGAGATTGAATGTAATGGTTGGGTCCATTGTTCTCTCGAACAACCTGTAGCGACTTGGCTCAACAAAAATTGCGGTTTTGTAACGAAGCAGGTCGACAATGTAGATGAAATTTCTGATATTTTTAATCAGATTGTAAAGATGATTGAACTGCAGGCGAAGGCATGGATTCTCACCGATCCGATGGGAACGAATATCGATTTTGTGAAGTTTAATCGCAAGGCGGATTTTGAGGGTGAATTCGAGTTTAAAAACGACAATAAAACAATCACCTGGAACTTAAAGAATTGTACGCCGGTTTTTGATCAAACTAAGAAAACCTATACGTATCATTTATCCTATCAAGTAAAACTGGACACCTTATCAGATGGTTATCAGAAAGAAACTTATTATGCCACTAACGGCGTAACCTCTCTGACGTACTTTATTTTAGAAGAAAATCAGGAGATTGATGAAAATCTTCTGAAAACTGCTTATTTTAACATTCCATCTGTAAAAGGGTTTGCCGGTGATTTATCCTTCACTAAAATAGATGATTCCGGCGATAGTCTTTCCGGTGCGGTATTTGCGCTGAAAGCCGATGGCAGAGTCGTTAAAACTGCGGAAAGCGGTGCTGATGGAGTGGTATCTTTTACAGATATTCCGTCAGGACACAGCTATACCTTAGAAGAAACAGGCGTACCGGATGGATATATCAATAAGGCCAAATTAGATAAACACGTTGTGGTAAGCTTTGGTGATGTAACAGCGGCAGTTAGGGACAGCGAAGTTATAAATCACTACAATAAAACCAGTGTGACTGTTGAGAAAGTCTGGAATGACAATGATAATGAAGCAGGAAAACGTCCCGAATGTATTACCGTGCAGTTACTTGCTGACGGAAAAACTTGTGGAGAGCCGGTTGTAATCTATGGACCGAAAGTACAGGATATAGATTCTGGTACAGATGAATCCTCTGGCGAACTTTCTAATGAAGCGACAGTTGAAAACCAGAATGGAAAGGATGCTGAAAATCAGGGTGAAGATGCTGATGTTCAGCCGGATGTGTCCGACGAAAATCAGGAATCTGCCGGTGAAGATGTTGAACAGTTGAATACTCCGTCAGATGAGACATCGTCAGCTGGTGAAAGCAATATGGATGAGAGCAGTGATAATGAACAGCCAGAGGAGGATTCAGCAGCATTTCGTACAGCAAGTGCAAGCCCAAACACCACTGCGGATATAACAGAACCCGAACCGGTAGGAAACTGGACATACACCTGGACTGATTTGCCAAAATATAATGCAGATGGCAGTAAGATTGTGTACACCGTTGAAGAAGTGAATGTACCAGAAGACTATACTCCATCCGTAACCGGAAGTGCAGATGCCGGATTCACCATCACAAACACTTATGAAGCAACAACCAGAGACTGGACTGTAAATAAAGTTTGGGATGATGGCAATAATCAGGATGGAAAGCGTCCTGAGGAGATCACAGTACAGTTATATGCAGGCGAAGACGCATACGGCGAACCGGTAATCCTTAATGCGGCTAACGAATGGAGCTATATCTGGAAAGAACTCTCTGTTAAAAACGATAATGGCGATAAGATTACTTATTCTGTTCAGGAAGTTAAAGTGCCGGAAGGTTACGCTTCATCCGTAACGAATAGTGAGGGAACCAGTATTATCACTAACTCTCACGCACCGGAGACAATAAGTGTTTCTGTGAACAAGATTTGGGATGATAATAACAATGCAGCGAACAAGCGCCCTAACGGGATTACGGCAGAACTTTTAAAAGATAATACACCAACAGGAAACGATAAAACTTTGTCTGCAGCAAATAACTGGTCAGGCAGATGGGATAATCTTCCTAAATATGAAAACGGTAAGGAAATCACTTATACTATTAGAGAGAAAGATGTACCGGCTGGATATACCAGCGTTGTAACGGGAACTGTTGCAGAAGGTTTTACTATCACTAACACTATTATTCCGGAAAAGACTGTAACCATTACTGTCAAGAAAGTATGGAATGATGCGGGTTATGAGAATAATCGCCCAGCGACAATCACAGTCAACATCAAAAATGGAGAAGAAATTGCAGATACAGTAACTCTGGGTAATGGAGTTTGGTCTAAAGTGATTGAACTTCCAGAGAAAGATGAAAATGGCAAGGATATTGTGTACGCTATTGAGGAAGCGAGTGTACCGGCTGGATACACCAGCACTGTAAACGGTTATACCATTACCAACACTTACACACCGGACAGACCGATTATCATACCTGACCCGGATGTACCATTAGATCCGGGACCTGGACCAGATGAGCCTGATGAACCTGACGAGCCGATTATCGATGACCCAGATGTACCTTTGGGACCTGGACCTGGGGATGATACTGAAATTGATGAACCGGATGTACCTTTGGCTCCCGGCCCTGTAGATACAGAAGAAACAAAAGCAGATCCTGACGAGCCGAAGACTGGTGATGAATCGCCGCTGATGGCTTTGACAGCAATGCTCGTAGTATCAACAGGAACACTGAGTACAATCATTGTCAGAAAGAAAAGAAAAAATGAAAAATAAGTGATAAGATAACTTTACTTTCTAATCACTGCACCGAAAGAACCGTTTCGATTTGTGAGGCGGTTCTTTCCTGTTATGATAAAAACTCAGAACTTTGAGGGCAACCCAATTTAAAATGTTAAAAAGGTGATACTTATCAAATAATTGTTTGCAGCAACCTGTCCGAAAACTTTGTTTTGCAAAGCAGCGCAGGATTTCTCAGATTTTGCAGAAAGCTGCAGGTTTTATTGCAGTTTTTTGCTGTGGGAATGCAGGTTTTCTGCCAAAAAACACTGTACAAACCCGGTTGAAAATGCTATAGTAAACGTGGATGGCATTCGAGAGAACCGAAGCGATACCGATTTTTATCTGAAAGAGGAAATGTCTTTGGGTTGTATCCGGCAAGAGGAACAACACTAAGGGCAGAAGACAATCAGCGCATATCTACTCCGGAGAAAATCAGGAGGTGATAGGTATGAAGGCAGGTTTTATAGGAGCCGGTAAGGTCGGCTTCTCACTGGGAAAGTATCTGGCAGAAGGCGGAGTAGCCCTCAGCGGCTATTACAGCAAAAGCCCGGATTCCGCAAAAGAAGCGGCAGCCTTTACTGGCAGCAGATACTACGAAACATTAGCAGATATTGTAGGTGACAGTGATACCCTTTTCATTACAGTACCCGACGGCTGTATCAGTGAAATCTGGGATGACATGCGCAGTCTGCCCATTGAAGATAAAAATATTTGTCATTGCAGCGGTTCGATTCCATCGACCGTTTTTTTTAATGCAGAGGAACGGGGTGCCTGCCGGTATTCCATACATCCTCTCTATGCAGTCAGCAGCAAGTACCAGTCCTATCAGGAACTTTCAAAGGCGTATTTTGCCATAGAAGGAAGTCCGTTGCGGCTTGACGACATGCGACAGTGTTTTGAAAATCTGGGCAACCGGGTAGGCATCATCAGCCCCGAGGTGAAAACCCTTTACCATGCGGCGGCGGTCATGGTCAGCAATCAGGTGATTGCCCTTGCCGATATGGGCGCGCAGCTTTTGCAGCAGTGCGGCTTTGAAAAGGAAGACGCAGAAAAGGCACTGGCGCCTTTAATACTGGGAAACGCAGAGGCGGTGACCTCGGCAGGACCGGAAAAAGCCCTGACGGGGCCCTGCGAGCGGGGAGATGAGAAAACCGTAGCGGCGCACCTTACGGCTTTAGGAAAAGCGAAAGAGGCGGGAACTTTGGACGAGGAAATTTTGCAGAGCTACAGAGTTTTGTCAAAACGACTTGTAAAGATTGCAGAAAGAAAAAATCCAGGTAGAGATTACAGGAAATTGAAAAAGGAGTTAGAACAATGAAAAACACGGTGGCAACTTTAAAACAGCAGAAAGTGGACGGAGATAAAATCACAATGCTGACAGCATATGATTATTCTACCGCAAAACTGATGGATGAGGTTGGTGTTAACATGCTATTGGTGGGGGATTCTCTGGGCATGACCATGCTGGGTTATGAGGATACATTGTCTGTAACCATGGAGGATATGATTCATCATACCGCAGCCGTTGCAAGAGGAACGAAAAACGCCATGGTCGTAGGCGATATGCCTTTTATGAGCTATCAGACTTCCGTTTATGACGCGGTAGTCAATGCGGGAAGACTGATGAAAGAGGGCAGATGCAACGCTGTAAAGCTGGAGGGCGGCGCAACTGTTTGTCCACAGATTAAGGCGATTGTGGAGGCTTCCATTCCGGTGGTTGCCCATATCGGTCTGACACCGCAGTCTGTCAACGCTTTTGGCGGATTTAAAGTGCAGGGAAAGAGCGAGGAAGCAGCGAGAAAACTCATTGAAGAGGCCAAAGCAGTCGAAGCAGCAGGGGCTTTTGCAGTGGTGCTGGAATGCGTGCCTGGTAAGCTGGCGAAGATCATCAGCGAGACCATTTCCATTCCGACTATCGGTATCGGCGCAGGAAACGGATGTGACGGTCAGGTGCTTGTATATCAGGACATGCTGGCAATCTTCTCCGACTTTAAGCCGAAGTTTGTAAAGCATTTTGCTGATGTTGGCGCAGTCATGCGGGAAGGCATCGCAGGTTATATCGAAGAGGTAAAAGCAGGCACATTCCCGGCAGAAGAACACACTTTTAAAATTTCTGATGATGTTATAAATAAATTGTACTAATAAACAGGGAGCAAAGAGAATGAAAATCGTAAAAACTATTGAAGAAGTAAGAAGTGCCGTCAAGGCTTGGAAAGCAGAGGGTCTTACTGTAGGGCTGGTGCCTACTATGGGCTTTCTCCATGAAGGACACGAGAGCTTAATTCTCCGTGCCGCAAAAGAAAACGACAGAGTCGTTGTCAGCGATTTTGTCAACCCGACGCAGTTCGGACCGGGCGAAGATTTGGAAAGCTATCCGAGAGATTTAAACAGAGACGCAGCCCTGTGTGAAAATGCGGGCGCATCCCTTCTGTTCAACCCGGAGCCTTCCGAAATGTACGCGGAAGATGCCTGTACCTTTGTGGACATGCGCGCCTTGACAGGGGAGCTTTGCGGAAAATCAAGACCGATTCATTTCAGCGGCGTGTGCACGGTAGTTTCCAAATTGTTTAATATCGTGACGCCGGACAGAGCGTATTTCGGACAGAAGGACGCGCAGCAGCTGGCCGTTATTCGCCGCATGGTTCGCGATTTGAACTTCGGCATTGAAATTGTCGGCTGCCCGATTATCCGTGAGGCAGACGGTCTTGCAAAGAGTTCCAGAAATACTTATCTCAATGAAGAAGAACGCAAGGCGGCCCTGGTTCTTTCAAAGGCTGTAAAGCTGGGAAGCGAAATGGCTGAAAGCGGCGAAAAATCCGCTGACGCTATCGTAGCTGCGATGAAAAAGGTCATCGAAGCAGAACCTATGGCAAAAATTGACTATGTGCAGGCTGTAGACGCAGTTTCTGTAGAACCGGTATCTGAAATGAAACCGCCTGTGCTGGTGGCTATGGCAGTTTACATCGGAAAGACCAGACTTATCGACAATTTTATTTACGAAGGCTAAGGGGGAAATCATGTATATCGAGATGTTAAAAGGAAAAATTCATCGTGCTACGGTGACCCAGGCAGAGCTTGATTATGTGGGCAGCATTACTGTGGATTCTGCGCTGCTTGAAGCCTCCGGCATTTTGGAATATGAAAAAGTGCAGATTGTTGACATCAACAACGGCGCGCGCTTTGAAACCTATACCATCGCAGGAGAAGCGGGAAGCGGCATTATCTGTCTCAATGGCGCGGCAGCCCGCTGCGTGCAGAAGGGCGATAAGGTTATCATCATGGCATATGCAAAGATGAGTCCGGAGGAAGCAGCGGAGAATCCGCCGCGGGTTGTCTTTGTAGACGATGAAAATAAAATCAGCCGCCTCAGCCGCTACGAAAAGCACGGCAGGCTGGAAGAAATGCAGTAGGGATTTGTGCAGCTCTTTTTTACAGAAACTATACGTGGAAAAATAAAATTCATGCAATCAGATGGGATTTTTTTGGTGTATATTAGCAAAGGGCTATTTTGAATTTTAGAGACATCAGGTTCCGGCTCAAAAAAACTTGATTTTTGGGCCGGGCTGGGGTACAATATTTAAGAATAGTGGATTTCACGAAGAAATCACAGAGGGGCTTCCAGAGCTCGGGCAGACATAGATTCAGAAAACTGAGAATGATATTTTAAATACATATTGCGGAGATTACGCCACGAAGGCACATCGGGTTTCGCAGAAACCCCGGATTGTTTCGTGGCGTTTTTGTTTTTCAGAAAGGTGACAGAGATGGAAGATAGGAATTTGAAAGAGTTTTTCACAAACCACCCGAAGGCGGCGCTGGCGTTTTCCGGAGGTGTCGATTCGGCATATCTGCTTTATGCGGCGAAGGCGTGGGGTGCAGATGTAACTGCGTATTTCGTAAAGAGTCAGTTTCAGCCGGCTTTTGAACTTGTGGATGCAAAGAGACTGGCCAGCGAACTTTCTGCAGAGCTGCGCGTCCTGGCGTGTGATGTTTTGAAAGATGACACAGTAGCAAGCAATCCGAAAAATCGGTGCTATTACTGCAAGAAACACATTTTCAACATGATTCTTGAGGCAGCGGCGGAAGATGGATACGATGTAATCATCGACGGGACCAATGCCTCCGATGAGGCGGGGGACAGACCGGGTATGAAGGCTCTTTCGGAAATGAGGGTGCTGTCGCCTCTGCGCCTTTGCGGAATTACGAAGGAAGAGGTAAGAAATCGCTCCAAAGCAGCGGGACTTTTTACTTGGGATAAGCCGTCCTATGCCTGCCTTGCAACCAGAGTGCCTGCAGGTGAAAAGATTACAGAAGAAAAACTGCGCAGGGTGGAAGGCGCGGAAAATGCGCTGATGGAATTGGGGTTTTCTGATTTTCGTATCAGACTCTTTCACGACAGCGCCAGAGTGCAGCTGCCGGAAGCCCAGATGGGCAGGTTCATCGCTTCCGGGAAAGCCGTAAACGATGCGCTGAAACCATATTTTGACATAGTACTGCTGGATATGCAGTCACGATAAAAAACAGAAAGGAACTACCATGGAACAGCATGATGTTAAGAAGCTGCTGCAGCAGGTGGCAGATGGAAAGAAAGATGTGGAACAGGCGCTTTTGGAGCTGAAAATGGCGCCTTTTGAGGAAATTGATATTGCGTCGCTGGATCATCACAGAGGGGTTCGGCAGGGCGCGTCGGAGATTATTTACGGAGCGGGGAAAAGCCCTCAGCAGATTGATAAAATCGCCCATACCCTTTGGAACAGCGGTCAGAAGACTATACTAATCACTCGTATGAGTCGTGAAGCCGCCGATTATTTTCAGAAGGATATTCCTTTTACGTATTTTGGGGAGGCACGAATCGGTCTTGTGGGAGAGAAGATTGCGCCTAAACACAGCGGCTATATTCTGGTGGCAACCGGCGGCACCAGCGATATTCCTGTCGCCGAGGAAGCGGCGCTGACTGCTGAAATCATGGGAAATCACGTGGAGCGGCTTTATGATGTGGGCGTTGCGGGGATTCACAGACTGCTTGCCCATGTAGAGACAATCATGAATGCCAGGGTGATTATCGCTATCGCCGGCATGGAAGGTGCTCTTGCTTCTGTCATTGGAGGCCTTGCTGACTGTCCGGTCATTGCAGTGCCGACCAGCATCGGCTATGGAACGGCTTTGGGCGGTGTCACGGCGCTTTTGTCCATGCTGAACTCCTGTGCGAGCGGTGTCAGCGTTGTCAACATAGATAATGGCTTCGGCGCCGGATATCAGGCAAATTTGATTAACAATATGGAGGGTGGAAAGTAAATGAAAACTTTATATATTGAATGCAGCATGGGTGCCGCAGGAGATATGCTGATGGCGGCGCTTTTGGAACTGACTGGGGATAAAGAGCAGATTTTGGAGCAGCTCAATCATCTGCTGCCGGAGAAGGTGGCTGTTACCGTAGAACCATCGGAAAAATGCGGTGTGACGGGAAGCCACGTCCATGTGACCGTCTGCGGGATGGAGGAGGGTGTCCACGATCATGTACATCAGCACGGTCACGAAACGGGCCATGACGGAGCAAATCACGCCGGACACGGACATACCTATGACCACAACCACAGCCACTTTCACGACCATGGGCATCATCATGACAACCATGACTGCGAACATAATCATGGGCACCACCACGATGGACATACCCACGCACACCATTCCCACAGCGGTATTTCAGAAATTTACGCGCTGATAGATGATATGGAGGTTTCTGAAAAGGTTAAAACTGACGCAAAGGCAGTCTATCAACTCATTGCGGAGGCGGAATCCAAAGTCCATGGAAAGACGATGGAGGACATTCATTTTCACGAGGTCGGAACGCTGGATGCAGTGGCAGATGTGGTGGGAAACTGCCTGCTTATGGAAAAAATCGGCGCGGAGCGTATCGTGGTATCGCCGGTTCACGTAGGCTGCGGCACCGTGAGATGTGCACACGGACTGCTGCCTGTACCGGCTCCGGCAACGGCACTGCTTCTTGAGGGACTGCCGATTTATGGAGGAGAAGTCGAGGGAGAACTGTGCACGCCGACCGGGGCGGCGCTTTTGAAATATTTCGGAACATCTTTTGAGCAGATGCCTGCCATGACCATAGAAAAAATCGGTTACGGCATGGGAACAAAGGATTTTACGCAGAGACCCAACTGTGTCAGAGTACTGCTGGGAGATGACGGCGCTGCGGCAGGTCCGTACAAAGAGGTGGTGGAGCTTGCTGCAAATCTTGACGATATGACCGGTGAAGAGCTGGGATTTGCTATGGAAGTACTCTTTGAGGAGGGTGCGCTGGATGTGTATTTTGAGCAGATTATCATGAAAAAATCCCGCCCGGCAGTAAAGCTGGTCTGCATGTGCCGTCCGGAAGAAAAAGAAAAATTCGCCAGGCTGATTTTAAAACATACTGCGACCATCGGGGTGCGGGCATATAGTCTGGAGCGCTTTACCCTTGCCAGAAACATCGAAAAAAGACAGACGCCTCACGGGGAGATTGATGTGAAAGTGTGCAGCGGCTATGGCGTAACCAGAGAAAAGGCAGAGTACGAACAGGTGGCGGAAATTGCCAGGATGCAGAATTTGCCCTTTAGAACAGTGAAAGAGAGCGTCAAGAGAACATCAAATGAGTAAAGCATGTAAAAAACTGGCACAGCTGTTTATCATACTGGTGATTTTGTCAGCGGTAGTTTTTGTCATTGCCAGGCACTGTCCCGGCGATCCGCTGAGGGCGTACTATGGTGACAGTATCGAGCATATGAGTCAGACGCAGCAGGAGGCTGCCAGAGAGCGGCTGGGGCTCAACGATTCTATGGTAACGCAGTATGTGCGCTGGGCGGAGAATTTTATGACAGGAGATTTAGGAATCTCTTACAAATACAAGCAGCCGGTACGCGCGGTAATTGGAAATGTCTGGGGAAATACCCTGCTTCTAGGGGGTGTGTCTTATGTGCTGACCTTTGGGCTGGCAATCCTTCTGGGGATGTTTTGTGCCAGAAGAGAAGGAAGCTTTGCGGACCGATTCATCTGCAAAATCGGAGTCATTTCTACCAATGTGCCATCTTTTTTTCTGGCGCTGATATTGATTCTGCTCTTTGCGGCAACGCTGAAACTTCTGCCGGCAGGAGGCGCATATTCCCTTGGAAACAAGGACAATCCGGCGGATCGCATTGTGCATCTGATTCTTCCGGTGACAGTGATGGTTCTTGAGCATCTCTGGTATTATGGATATATGGTGAGAAACAAGCTCCTTGAAGAAACCCGCAGGGATTATGTGCTTCTTTGCAAAGCCGAGGGCATTGACGCAAGGACCATTATGCGGAGACATTGTCTGCGCAACATGATGCCGTCCATGCTTGTCATTATGGCGATTTCTCTGCCTCATATTCTGGGCGGCACCTATGTAGTGGAAATGATTTTCGGATATCCGGGGCTGGGTATGCTCAGCTTTGAGGCCGCGATGTATCAGGACTACAATATGCTGATGGCGCTGACCCTTCTGACCGGCGTCGTGGTGGTTGTATTCAACATGCTGGCACAGATTCTCAGTGAGCGCCTTGACCCGCGCACGGAATATGAGAAGGATATTGAGGAGGTGGCACCATGAGTTCTGCGAGAAGTTTTATGCGGAGTTCCATGAGAGACTCTATGGGAAGTTCTGTGGGAAGGCTGCCGAAGATTTCCTTGGGCGTGCTCCTTGGCATTATCATCTGCTGCGGGGCAGCGGATATACTGACGCCTTATGGACCTGCAGTGATGGACAGCAGTGCCTCCAGCGCAGCGCCAAGCGCAGACCACCCTTTCGGAACAGATCCTATGGGCAGAGATTTACTGGCAATGATTTTGTATGGGGGAAGAGCCTCCATTTTCATCGGACTTCTCAGCGGACTGATTTCTACTGCAATTGCAGTGGTTTACGGAACCATCAGCGGTCTTGCGGGGGAACGGATCAGCGACCTTTTGATGCGTATTTCAGAACTTGTCATGAGTCTGCCGCAGATTCTGATAATCCTTTTTCTGCAGGCTCTTTGGGGAAAAACTACAGTCATCTCTCTGGCTGTTATTATCGGGCTGACCGGCTGGATGCAGATTGCGAAAGTGGTTCGCAGCGAGGTCAGACAAATTCGCAGAAGCGAGTATGTGCTGGCAGTCAAAACCATGGAAGGCGGATTCTGGTATCTTTTATGGCGGCATCTTCTTCCAAATTTTATCTCATCGATTATGTTCATGGTGGTGACCAATATCGGGCAGGCCATGATTACGGAATCTACCCTGAGCTTTCTGGGGCTTGGGCTGCCCCTTACCATGGTGTCCTGGGGCGGACTTTTGTCCATGTCTCAGGAGGCAATGCTTTCCGGAAACTGGTGGATGGTGATTCTGCCGGGGCTGGTGCTCATCGCAACTCTGGTTTGCGTGACTTCCGTAGGAGAATCGGTACGAAAGCAGAATAACAGACTTCACAGTCATTTATAGGAGAAAGGAAATATGAAACGGAAACTTTTTACAGTCATATTATGTATGATAATGGTAATAACCGCAGGCGCTATGGTTACAGGCTGCGGTGCGGACGGTAATGACAGCAGCAATGAGAACGGTGCCGGAGCCATGGCGGCAGGTGAGAATACATTGGTATACGGCAGTCAGGATTATACAGCAATCAATCCGGCGCTCTTTGAGCACGGGGAAATCAATACGCTGCTTTTTGCGGGACTGACCGCCCACGACGCAGAAAACAAAGTGGTGCCTGGTCTTGCTGAGAACTGGGACTTTGACGAGGAAAGGCTGACCTATACGTTCCGCCTTCGCAAAGGGCTGACCTTTCATGACGGAGCGCCACTGACCGCTGCAGATGTGAAGTTTACGCTGGAGATGATTCTCGATGAAAAGAACCAGTCGGAAATTATCTCTAATTACACGGATATCGAGGAAATCAGCTGTCCTGACGATTTGACGGTGGAAATCAGACTGTCTCAGGTCAATGTGGCGTTTCCTGACTATATGACCATCGGTATTCTGCCGAAACATTTGCTGGAGGGAAAAGATCCGCAGACGGATTCTTTCAACCAGAACCCGGTTGGGGCAGGGCCTTACAAGCTGGTATCCTGGGATCAGGGACAGTCCATTACCATGGAAAGGTTTGACGGATATTACGGCGGAACGCCCAGGATTGAGCGGGTGATTTTTAAAATTGTTCCGGAAATCGACGCCAGAGCCATGCAGCTTCGCTCCGGGGAAATCGATATGGCAATGATTACCGCAAAGACGTCGGCCAGTGTGGAAAAAGAAGGAGGCTACCGGATATACAGAATGAAAACTGCGGACTACAGAGCCATCGCATATAACTTCGCAAAGCCGCTGTTTTCGGAAAATCCGGAACTTGCCGGCATTCTCAGCTATGCCATCGACAGAGAAGCGATTGTTGAAAGTGTTCTTCTCGGCGAGGGGGAGGCTGCTTATTCACCGCTGCAAAAGGGCGCTTACAACAATGAAGATATGGAGCGCTTTGACTACAATCCGCAGAAGACTGAACAACTTTTGCAGGAAGCCGGATGGACTAAGGGAAAAAGCGGATATTATGAGAAGGAGGGCAGGGAACTTGCCTTTGTGATTTCCGCTATGGCAGATGATTCCGTGCGGGTTGATATGGCAAAGATGTGCGCGGCGCAGCTGCAGGCTGTCGGCGTCAATGCGACGGCTGAAGCGAAGGCTTCTTTGGACTGGAGCGGACAGGACTGCTGCATCATCGGCTGGGGCAGTCCTTTTGACCCCGATGATCATACCTACAAAGTGTTCTCTTCCGGTGCCGGCGATAATTATACGGCTTACGAAAACCCTGCAGTGGACAGACTTCTTGAAAAAGCAAGACATACAGAAGACGATGATGAGAGAAAGGCTCTTTATGGAGAATTTCAGGAGGAACTGACAAAGGCTATGCCGTACAGCTTCATCGCTTACGTGGATGCTACTTATGCGGTACGTGAGAATGTAAATGGCGTTACGGAAAATACAGTGCTGGGGCATCACGGTGTGGGTATTTTCTGGAATATCGCGGAGTGGGAAATTCAGTAGAATTATGGAAAGCATTTTAAAAATAGAAAACCTGCGGCTGTCCTTTCAAGGTGTTCATGGAACAGTGCAGGCGGTAAAAGGCATCAATCTGGAAATTTTTCCCGGTGAAAGAGTGGCGCTGGTTGGAGAGTCAGGCTGCGGAAAGACGGCGACCTGCCGGGCGGTGATGATGCTCCACAGCCGTCACGCGACAGTGGACAGCGGGCATATATATCTTTGCGGGCAGGATGTGACGACCATGACGGAGGCAGAGCTGACGACCCTGCGGGGACGAGGTGCGGCCATGGTATTTCAGGATCCCATGTCTTCTCTGGACCCGGTTTTTTCTGTGGGCAGGCAGATTATGGAACCGATTCTGCACCATGAAAAAATCAGCAAAGGAGAGGCAAAGGCGCGGGCAGTTTCGTTGCTTTCCCGTGTGGGAATTGAAAACGCAGAAGTTCGTTTTCATCAGTATCCTCATCATTTTTCCGGCGGGATGCGCCAGCGGGTTGCCATCGCCATTGCCCTTGCCTGCAATCCGAAACTGCTCATCTGTGATGAGCCGACGACGGCGCTGGATGTAGATGCGCAGGGGCAAATTATGCGGCTGCTTCGTGAAGTCAGCAGAGAAGCGGGCCGGGGCGTTCTTTTTGTGACACATGACCTGGGGCTGGCGAGGGAAATGGCGGACCGGATTGTCGTCATGAAGGACGGTGTGATTGTCGAAAGCGCGGCGACAGCGGAACTCTTTGCGAATCCGAAACATGCTTATACGAAGGAACTTTTGCATTATGCCCGGTATGGAAAAAGCAGAAGCCGCATTCATGGAGGAACCGGCGAGAAGGTGGTTTCCAATGCGGGGACTGCAGTGCCTTCCGATGCAGTTACTGATGAGCGGTCAGTAACAACGGCAGAGCGGTCAGCGCAACCGCTGGTGGAAATTCGCGGACTTTCTCAATATTTTTCTCTTGGGAAAAAGCGTGCGCATAAAGTTTTTGAAGATTTTTCCCTGACCATCGGGAAAGGGGAAATCATCGGCATGGTAGGTCCTTCCGGCTGTGGAAAATCAACCCTTGCAAGGTGCCTGATGGGCATTCAAAAGCCGTCGTCCGGCACAATTACCTTTGCGCCGGGATGTAAAAAACAAATGATTTTTCAAGACAGCATGTCGGCTTTTAATCCGCGTATGAACCTTTTTCAGATTATTGCGGAGCCGCTGCGCATTTCCTGTAGAAAAAAGGGTATACGTCTCGATAAGACGCGGGAGGCGGAGCAAGTCAGGGAGATGATGGAACTGGTGGGGCTTTCGCCTGAGCTTGCGGAAAGGCATCCCTATGATGTTTCCGGCGGACAGCGGCAGCGCGCGGCCATTGCCAGGGCACTGATTACAGATCCGGATTTTCTCATCGCGGACGAGCCGATTACGTCCCTTGATGTTTCCCTGCAGGCGCAAATCATGCGCCTGCTTAAAGATTTGTGTGAGAAGCGGAATTTAACCATGCTGCTCATCGCCCATGACCTGGCCATGGTGGAGCATATTAGTGACAGGATTGTTTATTTATAATAGATAAAGCTGAACCAGGCGGTCTGTGTAATCGATATCAAGACCGCCGCCCGGCACGGCAAAGACATGAAAGGGTACGAATATTGGATTTTCGTACCTATTTCGTTTTTTTGAAACTGTTTTGATACCTTTTTCGCGAAAATCCATTAAAAGCACCAAAGTACTAATGACGTGTTTTATGTATTTATCATGTGCGTCTGACCCGGCAAAGGAGATAATCATATGATTCAAAAGATTAGTGTTCTGAGTTGCTTTTCCTCCAAGATGTGGTAGAATAGTACTGTCATAAAGGACGGAGGGAGGAACCATGCGTTTTTTAGTAATAGATGGACAAGGCGGCAGGCTTGGTAAGCTGCTCATAGAAGGAATCAGAAAAGACTTTCCGCAGGCAGAGATTCTGGCGGTGGGAACCAATGCTGTTGCTACCGCAACGATGCTCAAGGCAGGCGCTGATGAGGCAGCGACGGGAGAAAATCCAGTTCTTGTAGCAAGCCGCAAAGTGGATGTGATTGCAGGTCCAATTGGCATTGTCATTGCCGATTCGCTTCTTGGAGAAGTGACGTCTGCCATGGCAGTTGCCGTAGGGCAGAGCAGTGCGGTGAAAGTACTGGTTCCGATGAATAGATGCGATAACCTGGTGGCAGGTGTAAGTATGCTGACAATCGGCGAACTGGTAGAAGATGCCGTTGCTAGAATAAAAGAAGCTGCCTGCAATTTGTAACAATCTAACAGGGTGTCGATGAAATGCGTAATCGGCGGCCCTTTTTTTTCAGTGAAGTTCCCTTGCCCGATTCTTGCGCAGGAATAGAGCTGGGATAAAATAAGGAAGGAACTAACATGCAGAGAGGGAATGTGAAAGAGGTTATTGAGCTTTTGATGGACAGTATGAATCAGGGCATTATTTTTGTTGACAGTGAAGAAAAGATTCAACTTTGCAATCGTAAGGCCAAAGAGACAACAGGGATTATTATTAACGCAAAGACGGGACATGATGCAGGGAAAATTTGTGAAGGGGATATTGTCGTCATTGCGGATAATAAGCTGGGAGATGATGATGGTCTGATGAGCAGAGAGGAACTGACGCTGCTCAATATCAATGATTCCGGCATCGAAAAAGGGGACATGCTGGTGGCGGTCGGCGTTTACAAAAATAAGAAGATTGAGCCCCAGTACAAGTATATCAGGGAGCATTCTTTGAATGTGCCTATGAAGCTGGATGTAAACTACTGGGGATTTCATATTTCTGCGGTGATTGATACCGGAAAAAAGGAAACACTGATTTCCGTCAATGATATGACACATCGACTGAGATACTCTAACGCAGTTGGAAATGTTGTAATTATTGACGGGACAACCGGAGATATTAAATTTTTTCAGGCAAAGGGATACAGTGTCAGGCAAGAGGATCTGGGATATCTGCTGCGCGGCGCGCCCTATCAGGCAAAGACCGCAGAAGATACAGATGTGGATGTGACCGGTCAGCGCTTTCTGGACTTATTCCAGCAGTCGCCTTTGACAGAGAAGCTGCGCCTTGTCCTTGAGGGCAGGGAGGAGAAAATCCATAATCAGCTCTATGAAATCAACAAAAGACCCTTTAACTGCAGCATTGTAAGGTGTGCTGATGAAGCCGGAACCGGTGGTGACGGAGCATTTCTGCTGCTGCAGGATGCTTCTCACTTAGAAAGTCTTTTGAGCGAGCGGGATCAGATTATCCAGCGAATAGAAGAACAGAATACAACGAGAGAAACTGCAAACCTTGATTATCCTGAGGATGCTTTTTCCGGGTTTGCGGGAAAGAGCAATACAGCGAGGGAAGTGAAATATTTAGCCTGGAAGGCAGCTAAAAGCCGGTTTAATGTGATTATTACCGGAGAAAGCGGAACTGGTAAGTCCAAGCTGGCCAGAGAAATTCACTCGATTGGTATGAAGGATGCCCCTTTTATAGAAGTAAATTGTAATGCTATTGCGCCGACCCTGTTTGAAAGTGAACTGTTCGGCTATGTGGGGGGTGCATTTACAGGGGCAAAGAACGACGGCAAAACAGGCTTTTTCGAGGCAGCTAACGGCGGTACTATTTTCCTCGATGAAATTGGTGAAATTCCTCTGGATATTCAGGTAAAGCTGCTGCAGGTACTGCAGAATAAGACCATCTACAGGGTGGGTTCCTCAAAACCGATTAAAGTAGATGTAAGAGTGATTGCGGCGACCAACAGAAACCTGGAGGAAGAGGTTGCTCTCGGCAGGTTCAGACAGGATTTGTTCTATCGTATCAATGTGTTTCCTATTGAAATTCCGCCCCTTCGTGAAAGAAAAGCGGACCTTTATCTTTTAATTAATCAAATTTTGGAAAAGGTTTGCAATACTTACGGACTGGAACAGAAACAGTTTTCCGGGGAGGCTTTGCAGAAACTGATTTCCTACAACTGGCCAGGTAACGTTCGCGAGCTGGAAAACGCTATAGAGCGTGCAATTACCCTTTGCGAGTCTAATATCATTTACTCGGAGCATTTGAGAATCGGAAAAGGGAATATTCCGGTTACCATGAAGGAAATGCTGGCAAAAGAGGAAGCCCGTATTCTGGAAATGACTTTGATTAAATACAATGGCGATAAACAGGCTGCCATGGAAGAACTGGATATGTCCAGAACAGTTTTTTATGATAAGCTGAAAAGATATAACATAAAATATTAATACCTGGTCTGTAATATACGTAAATTCAACAAAAATCTCTAAAATATGCATATTCTGATTTGTGAACGTGCATATTTTGGGGGATTTTTTGAAAAATATGCAGATTACGACGATAAAAGGCAGTCAAATCCATAGATAAAGGGGATTTGACTGCCTTGTTCTGCATATATCAGGCTTTTTTCTTGAAAATATGCACTGCGTTGTGCATATATCATGAATTTTTATCGAAAATATGCACAGGGCATGATTATGTACATATTAGAAGGTCAGCATCTGCAGGCACTAAGTGCTACTTTCCGATATAAACCCTCGGCGGTCTTGCGGTCAGCCTTGCAATGATATCATTTTTGTTAGTACCTGACAGAGACGCGGCTTCTGCGATAGTCATGGAGCCGTCTTCGCCGTCACCATAGATGATAGCTTCCATGCCGCAGCATACATCCGGCACATCGGTGACATCTGCCATACACTGGTCCATACAGATGACGCCGACGATGGGCGCTTTGACGCCGTTCATAATGACATACCCTTTGTCCCTGAGATTACGAGGGTAACCGTCGGCATAACCAAAGGGCAGAGTTGCAATGATACTGTCCCGCTCAGCTTTCCAGAGATAATCGTAGCTGAGACCTTCTCCGGCCGGGATTTGGTGAAGCTGGGACACTGCCGTCTTAAAGGTGAGAATCTGCGATACATCGATGTCGGCGTACTGAGCGCCTTTCATACCGTAAAGAAGCGCGCCGGGGCGTACCAGATTCATGCGGTACTGCGGATAGTCCACACAGGCGATGCTGTCTGCGATGTGTTTATAGCGGAATTTGCACCCCATTGTTTCCAGTTTTTCAATAAAATCAGTAAACTGCCGGTATTGCTCTTCGTCCTCGGTAAGACCGGCAAGGGCCAGATGACTGAAAATACCCGCTACTTCCAAATGGTCCACCTTAAAAATAGCGGCGATTTCTGCTGCAAACGCATCAGAGGGACTTTTTCCGAGGCGGTGGAAACCGGTGTCTACTTTGATATGAACGCGGGCGGTTTTGCCGAGGGAGGCTGCCAGCGTTCCGAGCTGCTGCGCCTGCTCGATACTCCAGATAGTCTGGATGATGTCTTTCTCAACAATCCAGTGGAGCAGTCTATCCGGGGTGTAACCCATAATCAGCACTGGGTAGTCTGGATAGCTTTCTTTCAGCTCCAGGGCTTCGGTCAGCGTAGCAACTGCCAGAGCGCAGGCGCCGCTTTTCATCAGGGTAGGTGCGATGGCAGCTGCCCCATGACCGTAGCCGTTGGCTTTGATGACCGGCATAATGTCGACATCAGGGCCGACCATTTCTTTGATTTTTTCCATATTGCCTGCCAGCTTATTTAAGTCGACGACAATCTGCGTGTCGCGAAGAATTTCTGTATTTTCCATGATTTATGCTTCCTCCTCCAAAATTTTCAGTACGGACGCAACCTGCACCAGCATACCGGTGCGGATGCATTCCTCGTCAGGATTAAAAAATTCGCTGTGAATCGGGTGGGCAAAGGTATCCCCAGGTTTCCGAACACCGATGTTATAGTAAAGCCCGCGGCTTTCGTGACAGAAAAACGCAAAATCGTCAGCGCCCAGACTAGGCTTTACGGTGAGTTTTACTTTGTCTTTGCCTAAAACTTCTTCCGCCGTGCCTTTGACCCAATCAAAGAGCTGCGGGTCGTTTTCCAGAGTAGGATAACTGCCGGAAAAGCTGATTTCACAGGAGGCGCCGTAAGAGGCGGCAATGCCTTCGCAAAGTTCTTTGAGGTAGTTTCTCAGTTTATCCATGTTTTTCATATCCAGGGCCCGCATAGTGCCGGAGAAAACAGCTTCGCCGGAGACGATATTTTCTTTGGTACCGCTGTTGAATTTTCCCACGGTAATCAGAACCGATTCAGCCGGGTCGATTCGTCTTGTGATGATGGACTGCAGGCTGGATACCATGGTGCAGGCAGGCAGCAGGGCATCGATACCGTCGTTGGGATGTGCGCCGTGACAGGATTTTCCTTTTACTGTAACCACAAATTCGCTGCATGCGGCGTTCATAGAGCCGGGGATAAATTCCACGCTGCCGGCATCGGTGCCGGAATCTACATGAAGGCCCAGTACGGCAGAAATAGCCGGCTCTTTCAGGCAGCCAGCTTCTATCATCTGATTGGCGCCGCCGATGGTTTCCTCAGAGGGCTGAAAGAGCAGTCTGACGGAAGCCGGTAAATTTTCTTTCATATCATTTAAAATTTTTGCCGCGCCGAGAAGGATTGCGGTGTGGATATCGTGACCGCAGGCGTGCATAATATTAGGATTTTTTGATTTAAATGGGATTTCAACCTTTTCTTCAATAGGAAGGGCATCGATATCAGCACGCAATGCAACCCCTTTGGTTTTGTCTTTTCCGTAGATGACAGCAGAGATACCGCAGCCTGCAATATCCTTTTCGTAGGAAATATTCATTTTGTCCAGCTGCTCACAGATAAACGCGCTGGTTTCGTATTCCTGTTCGCTGAGTTCAGGGTGCATATGCAGGTGGCGGCGCAGTGCGATGACCTCGTCATAGACTGCATTTACTTTGTTTTTTATTTCTTCGCATGTATATTTCATGGTGACCTCCGTAATCAATTTTCTTTTCTAATTACTATTTTAATGCAAGACTTGTGCCGACACAATTCCTATTAGAAAAAAAGATGGCACAATTTTTGCTTTTGATATATGATAGATGTATAAGAAAAGCGTGCATTACGGCATCAGAGATTCCTATGCACACATGTCGCCTATTATGGGCAGGCACTTAACAAAGTGCTTTTCTTGATATTCCGGAAATATCGAAAAAACGATATTTTCTACATAATAAAAAATGGAGGAAGATAAAATGAAAATAGTAGATATGCATTGTGACACACTTCTTGAGGCATGGAGAAAGCCGGAACTGGATTTCTATAATGCCGACCTTTCTATCAACATAGAGTTATTAAAACAGAACGACAGCTTGGCGCAGTTTTTCGCGATGTACATATCCAGAAGCGAGATGGAGACTATGGATTCCTACGATATCATCAAGGGAATGTATGCCCGCTATCAGGAAGTTATGGAAGCAAACAAGGCGCACATCAGACCGGTATACTCTGTAGAAGATATCATGAAGAACAAGGAAGAGGGCATGTTATCCTCTCTGCTGACTATCGAAGACGGCGTATTTCTTGACGGGAAGATGGAAAGACTCCACGAAGTTTACGATATGGGCGTGAGACTTTTGACCATTCTTTGGAACTTTGAAAACTCCGTAGGTTTCCCAAGCAGCGACAATCAGGAAGAACATCTGCGTGGTCTGAAGCCGTTCGGTATCGAAGTGGTTGAAGAAATGAATCGTCTTGGCATGGTAATCGACGTATCCCACCTGTCTGAAGGCGGTTTCTATGACGTTGCAAAGTACAGCAAGAAGCCGTTTGTTGCTTCCCATTCCTGTGCAAGAGCTCTCTGCGGACACAGACGTAACCTGACTGACGACCAGCTGAAAACTTTGGGCAATGCAGGCGGTGTTGTAGGTGTAAACTTTAACGGACCATTCTTAAAGGATGACGAAGAAGCGCCGAAAATCGACTGGATTGTGGAACATCTGCTGTATATGAGAGACAAAGCAGGCATTGAAGCAATCGGCTTTGGCTCCGACTTTGATGGAATCGACGACAACGGTGAACTGGTAAATTACGCAGGCTTCGGCAAATTAATCGGCGCAATGGAAAAGCACTTCACCTGCGATGAAATCGATTTAATCAGCCATGGCAATGCACTGCGCGTATTGAAAGATGTAATTGGGAGGTAATTTCAATGATTAAAATCCTCATCGGCCTTGGGATTATTGCGCTGTCTTTTGTGTATATCATGAAAAATCACGACAAGAGCATGATGCAGAACTTGTTAGAAAAGAAAAGTGCCAAGGCAAAAGCCTGCATGGAGCAGGAAGAGATGCAGGCAGACAATGAAAATGACAATCAATAAGCAAAAAAACAGAGGCTATCTTGGGATAGCCTCTGTGTACCTTACGGGCACCGGATTTCTGTCGTAGAAATGCCACCATTCGCCGCTGTAAGGACTGAATCCTGCGCGGACCATGATGTCGCGCAAATATGTAGCGTTTTTTAGAGCCTTGCCGGAAGTCGTCGGACAATCCAGACGGGCTTTTTCTGTAAAGTCATCAAAAGCGCTTGGCATAGGGATGTCATTTCCGTCCATATCTGTTAAGGTCACGTCGACGGACTGACCGTTCATGTGGGAGTTTTTAAACTCCGTGATGGTCTCCATGTCCGGCGGGTAGGCGACAAAGTTATTGTCCGGGAGCAAGTCCCAGAACCGCTGCTGAGCGCTGGTTGGTCGGAACGCGTCCCACACTTTCATGCGGTAGCCATCTTTCTTTGCCATGTTTTTAGCGGCAATGAGTCGCTGCGCCGTGTCAACATCGATGTAGCATTCAGGAGAGTCGTAGACAACGCTGCCTGTAAAGTTGTCTGCCGTTGCGTAGACTAAATCGATGATAAAATCAGGATCTACGTCCAAAAGTCTTACTAAATTGCCATACTGTTTGATTGTCATGATAGGTAGTCTCCTTAAATTAATGATTTTGGAATAATACGATACATACGGTCAGCGGAGTAGCGCAGTTCATAAATACGATTACCGCAATGAATCCGTATGCGATGGTGACGAAGTTCCACTTTTTACCGTAGCCGGGCAGAACGTGAAAACGCTTGATGACACGCATGCCGGGCATTTCCTTTAACATCTTATAAAACTTGTTAATCTGCACCGCTTCAATAATCCCGTCTCTGAAAAAGGGCAGGAAGAAAATCGGTTTCTCCCTTTCAAAATTATCCCCGTCTTCTGCGTAAAAGCTGACGCCCCTGGTGTCGAACACAGCAACCTGTGCCTCTGAAAGATTCAGGCTGCGGCTTCTTTTCAGCAGACTGTTGTGATAGGTCAGCTTCTTTTCATCGTAGGTGCTGTAGCAGTACTTGTGACCGCGGAAGAGAACGAAAAGCAGAGCAAAGATAGCCAGATACATGATAAGCGTCAATGGAACGTTTGTCGCCTGATAATAACCATCAATCTTGAAGATGATGATTTCTGCCATAATTATAAAGCGAAGCAGGGCATACAAGAAGCATACGCCAAATAAAATCTGTTTCGCGATATTCGTGTAACGATACTGAATTTTGTACATAATGGTATTCCTTTCTTTCGGGCTTTTCCGATATAAAAAGCCAAGTGCTATTTCTCCGGGAAAAAGCATATAGTTCTATACTACGATAATAGAAGCAAGAATCATGCCTAAAAAAACACACCCAAAGAGGACAGATATCGGTTAGTAAAAATGATTAGTCCGGATTTTAGGATTATACATTCTAAAATCCGGACGATTTTGACGGAAATTGTAAAAAATTGTAAGAAAAAAGACCCGCCGTAAACGGGTCAAAATAAAATTTAAAAATAAATTTATAAAAGCGACTTAAGCTGAAACAGCCCCTGCTTTAGATTGCGGAATTGTTTATAGGTAATTGTTACCGGATAGTACACGAACTGGCGGCTTTCCTTGGCGGTAAAAACCACCTTGGCGCCGGTAAGGGACGCCTTTTCTGGATTTTCAATGGGGCCATCGCTGTTATAAAGCTGAATGGATTCCAGATCAGCCAGTGAAAACTGCGGTTCTCTGAGCCCGCTTCCGCCTGCATCTGCAAATACGACCTGACCGTTCAGCACATCGACTCCGGCGGTGGCAACGCCGCGCAGAATCAAAAGACTGATGAGAGCGCAGCAGGCAGCAAGTGCAAGCGGTATAATCCATAGCTTGGAGCCGCCGTTGATTTGTCTGAAAAGGCTGTACGCAAATCCTAGAATGCTGATAAAGATTAATATACAGGAGGTGATGAACCCTCGTTTGTTAATGACTGAAAAATGTCCTTGCATGAAACAATCTCCTTTGCTTTGTTTTGCCGGAAGGTTTCTTCCAAACATATATACAAGCAAAAATCATGCCTGAATGGAAAAGTTTTGGCATGAATATTGCTCTACAAATTTTCGCCAAATGATTTAAGGTTTTTTTAGGGCTTGCCGAGGGCTGCAGACCGTATGACAAGTTTTGAAATAAAGCTTAATCAGCAATTATTAAGAATCGTGTAGTTCCTATACGCATTTTTGAAGGAGGATATTTAATTATGATGAATTACATTTGGGTGGCATTTGTTGTCATCGCAGTTATCGCCGGCGGCGTAACTGGCAACATTGAAGCAGTACTGAACAATGTCTTCGACTTTGCGCAGACTGCTGTTGATATCGCATTAGATCTGATTGGCATCATGGCTTTCTTCTGCGGTTTAATGAAGGTAATGGAAAGAGCCGGTCTGTGTGAAAAGCTTGGTAAGGTAATCGCGCCGGCTATGCGTCTTCTGTTCCCTGATGTACCGGCAGATCACCCTGCGAACTCTGCAATGGCTCTGTACTTTGCAGCTAATATTTTAGGTATCGGTAATGCTGCAACTCCGTTCGGTCTGAAAGCAATGGCTGAGCTGCAGACACTGAACCCTACTAAGGGCATTGCTACTAACGCACAGTGCATGCTGATGGCAATTTCTACAACTTCTATTACTCTGATTCCGGTAACCGCAATGGGTCTTCGTTCTGCAGTACAGACTGAAGGCGCTGCTGAAATCATCGCACCGGTTATCATTGCAACCGCTATTTCCACTATCACTGGTGTAACCTTCACTCTGTTATTCCAGAGAGTAAAGAGATGGAAGTGGGAAAATGTAATCGAAAAAGAAATGGCAGCTGGCACTCTGGAAATCAACGAAGACTACATCGGCGACAATCCGATTGTTCTGCCGGAAGACTATGTTTCCGTTAGCGCTAAAGACGGCGGAAGAGTTTCATTCTAAGGAGGTAAGAAAATGACAGCAGTATTAGAAGCGATATCTGTATGGGCGATTCCGGTAGTAATAGCGCTGGTAGCCTTTTATGCAATTTGTAAAAAAGTTCCTGTATATTCTGTATTTACAGAAGGAGCAAAAGAAGGCTTTTCCACAGCCATTATGATTATTCCTTATCTGGTAGCAATGCTTTGTGCTATCGGTATGTTCAGAGCATCCGGCGCAATGGATTGGCTCTGTGGCCTGCTTTCCCCTGTAACTGAGTTAATCGGTTTACCATCCGAAGTTCTGCCGATGGCAATCATGAGATCTTTCTCCGGCGGCGGTGCAGAAGGTATGATGGCTGACCTGTTGGCTACATACGGCACACAGTCTCAGATTGGTAGAATTGCCTCTGTTGCACTGGGTTCCACTGAAACTACTTTCTATGTAGTAGCTGTATACTTCGGTTCCGTAGGAATCAGCAATACCAGACACTCTATCGCAGCTGGTCTGTTAGGTGACCTGGCATCCCTGATTGCAGCAACTCTGATTGTTAATATCATGTGGTTCTAATAGAGGGTGAGAGATAAATGCGTTACCCAAAAAAATTAAAAAAAGGTGATACGGTAGGTTTGATTTGCTCAAGTTCTGCAATTGGAACTGAAAGAATTGCAGCGTGCAAAAAAGCAGTAGAAAACCTTGGATTTCAGGTAAAGCTGGCGGATAATCTGGATCAGGATTACGGCGGCTATATGGCCGGTAGCGGCAAGACCCGCGGAGAATGGGTCAATAAGATGTTCGCTGATCCTGAGGTGGACGGCATCTTCTGCATTCGTGGAGGCGATGGAGGAAGCCGCGCTATGGAGTACATAGATTTTGATCTGGTAAAAGCCAATCCGAAGGTTTTCGTAGGTTACAGCGATGTGACCAGCTTACATCTTGCGCTGAATCAGCAGTGTGATCTGGTTACGTTCCATGGCCCTATGGTATCATCCAACATGGTGGACAGTTTCGACGAAGAAACAAAGGCATCTTTTTTCGCAGCACTGAACGCCGATGACGAATATGAATTTTGTAATCCAAAGGGCTGTGAAATAGACATCATGAAAGCAGGTAAGGCATCCGGCAGACTGATTGGAGGGAATCTCTCCCTCCTTTCTGCCGCTATTGGGACGCCTTATGAACCGGATACGAAGGATAAGATTTTATTCATCGAAGAGGTTTGTGAGCCTGTAACGAAGATTGAGAAGTGGACATACCATTTAAAGAATGCCGGAAAACTGGCAGACTGCGCAGGGATTATTCTGGGGCAGTTTACGAAAATTGTCAACGAGGAATGCCCTGCCTATGATGTCTACAAATGTCTGGAAGAAATCTTTGAAGGTCTTGACATTCCTGTGATGTACAATGTGCAGTCAGGACATGGAAAGCCGATGATGACACTTCCGATGGGTGCACTTTGCACTATGGACACGGAAAAAAAGAGTATAGTTTTTAAAGTAGAAAGATAGCAGAAACGAGAGGCAAGATAATGGTGAAAGAAATCAAAGAGCATACATTGTATATTGATGGATGCAGCACTGTAGAACTTGCGCAAAAGTATGACACACCATTGTATGTCTACTCTGAGCGCGATATTGTAAATAGATTTAGCGAATTGCGCAGGGATTTCGTTGAGAAATATCCGGGAACAAGAGTTGCTTATGCAGCAAAGGCCTTTTTCCCTCTGGCAATGGCTAAACTGGTAAAAGATGAAAATATGTGTGTGGATGTGGTATCCGGCGGAGAGCTGTATACCGCAATGAAAGCGGGTTTTCCTGCTGAGCGCATTGAATTTAATGGCAATAATAAGCTGCGCAGCGAGCTTGAGCTTGCTGTCGAGTATGGAATCGGAAGAATTATTGTAGACGGACTGACAGAACTTGCGATGATTGAAGAAATCTGCAAGGCAAAGGGAAAGACAATCAAAATACTCTTCCGTGTGACACCTGGGGTAAAGAGCAGCAGCCATGACTATATTGTCACAGGAAAGAAGGATTCCAAGTTTGGAATCCCTCTCGATGACGATGTGATTCTGCCGCAGGTAAAAGCCGCGATAGATTCTCCTTATGTAGAATTTTACGGACTGCACTTCCACGTAGGCTCCCAGCTTTTGGATAATGATTCCCATCTGCAGGCGCTGGAAATCATCCTGGAACTGGCAGGAAAAATTAAAGATACTTATGGAGAAACAGTGAGGGAACTCAATCTGGGCGGTGGATTCGGCGTCACTTATGTAGATGAGAAACGCCCGCCGTACAGCTATTTCCTTGATCCGATGATGGAAAGAATCGAGCAGTGGTTTACAGAAAAAGATCTGCCTAAACCGCTGGTTGTTATTGAACCGGGCAGAAGCATCGTTGCTGAAGCTGGAATCAGCCTTTATACTATCGGAAGTATTAAAGACATTAGAGATATCAGAAAGTATGTTTCTGTTGACGGTGGTATGACTGACAATATCAGACCGGCGCTGTATCAGGCGGAATATACAGGCGTTATTGCAAATAAAGCAGACGCTGAAAAGACTGAAACTGTAACAGTTTGCGGCAAATGCTGCGAATCCGGCGACATTCTGATTCACGACCTGAAAGTTCCGACTCCGGAGACAGGAGACATCTTTGCCATTTATTCCACAGGCGCATATGGATATTCTATGGCAAGCAATTACAATAAGAACCCGATTCCTGCAGTGGTATTCGTCCGCGACGGACAGTCCCGCGTTGTAGTGAAACGTCAGTCTTATGATGATATGCTGATGAACGAACAGCTTTAATGTAAATGTAAAACACAGGGCAACCGTAACGAAACAATCCTTTCTTTGCGGTTGCCTTTCCTATTTTCTGAATCAGTAAAATTACTGCCTTGCGGAACTGAGGCGGGGCATGTTATACTAAAGCGAAGGAGAAAAATATGGGTAATTTTAAACGCGACACGGGAAGCATGTACGATATTCCGCAGCGCTTTGCGGATACGACTTTCAGGATTTGTCCATTTTGTAAAGAAAAGGAACCCAAGTGGCTGACCCGCGATGAGTGGAAGCTTTTGGACAGAGAATACTATTTTAAGTGCCCTGTTTGCGGCAGTATCATGAAGGCTGCTCAGTCCGATGTGACGGGACTGTCGTTCACTACGGCAAGCATGGCAGGTCAGTTTAAGAAGTTTAAGGGAAAGGAAAACAGGACTGTTTATATCAAGGTCGAAAAGGTCGGACTTTCCGTAAGAAATGAGAAAAACTGCAGTATTGAGGGTGCGGAGGTTCCGCTTACAGAACTTGTGAATATGGCAATGCAGGAGGAGACAGCGGAATGAAGTTTACGAAAATGCAGGGCGCGGGCAATGACTTTATCGTCATCGATAACAGAGATTTGAACTTGTCTGTGGAAGCCCTTTGTGATTTAGCGAGAAAGCTGTGTCCGCGCAGGCTATCAGTAGGCGCGGATGGATTGATGGCGGTAGTGCCGCCGAAAGCCGGCGGTGACTTCGGCATGATTTTTATCAATGCGGATGGCTCTGTCGGTGAAATGTGCGGAAACGGTGCAAGGTGTATCTGTAAGTACGGCTACGAGAAAGGCATTGCCGGAGCGTCGATGGTGGTGGAAACGACGGCTGGTCCGGTGTACGGGCAGAGACTTTCCGCTATGGAGTATAAGGTTCGTTTAAATGATGTGACGAAGTTTCTCCCTGCCGTGGCACTGGTGGTTTCCGGTCAGATTTGGAATGCCGCCTATGTGGAACTGGGAAATCCGGGGCTTCCTCATCTGGTGGTAGAATATCCGGGACTTGCAAGGACAGAGCCTGAGGCAATCTGGAATCTTGGAAAAGCCCTGCGGGAACATCCGAATCTGCCGAAAGGCGCCAATGTGAACTTTTACGAAATTACAGAGGATGGAATGATTTTTGAGCGCACCTTTGAGCGGGGCGTAGAAGATTTTACTTATGCCTGTGGAACGGGAACCGGCTCGGTGGTGACTGTTTTATCGGAAAAGGGAGTGGTCTCCGGCGAACATACTGCGGTAGAGATGGCCGGCGGGACTCTTTATGTAGATGTAGTCAGAGAGGACGGCGAGGTGAAAGACCTTTATCTCAGCGGTCCGACAGTTATCGTTTATGAAGGAGAAAGGGCGGAGCTATGACGAAACATGAAGGCAATCCGATGAGTGAAAAGGAAAAAATCTTTGCGGAGTACACAAAGAAAAACAAATTTACAGCAGCAAAGGAGTATTCCGATCAAGAGGTTGCGGCCTATGTAGAGCGCCGCAAACATGACTCACGCTCCAAAGAGGAGATTGAAGATGATGAGCGCTGGGAAAAGACCAAAGGCAAGCTGATTATGGCGCTGTTTGCGGCAGGAGTGCTTCTATTGATTGCGTATTCTTTAAAAGAGTTTATGTAGTGGCTGCAGGGAGGTATCATGCGAGAATCTATACAAAAAGCATTTAGAAAGATGGACAGGGACGCTTTTTTCAAGGCATCTGTCAGGAAAGGCGCTGAAGAATATCTGGCGCAGAAAGCTCGCGAGAGCGCTATGACAGAAGAAGAGCGCAGGCAGGAGGCCGAGCGCGAGAAGAAACGTTACCGTAAAGGTAAATATATGGTAATATTTTATCTTGTCATCGTGCTTGGAGCAGGTATTTCTCTGGCGGTGCTGAGCACGCGGTGAGCAGTATGAGAAATTTTTTCTCTGCCGACGAATTTTGACAAATTTTATGCGCCTTTTTCGCTATACTTGATAAGTACCGGCGAAGGGGGCGTTTTTAAGTGGTTGTTTATGGGGAATATCTTTTTTTAGAGAATTTTATAACAGGTGGGATAATACTGTACTTTACTGCAAAAGCGGCAGGGGAGCCTTTTAGAGTTCTGCGGGGAATTCTATGTAGCCTGTGCTGCGGCGCATATGCCTTTACTATGTTTATGACAGTACCGCCGCTGCTTGGATTTCTTGGAAAAACGGGCTTTGTGCTACTGATTTCATTCCTGGCTTTTGGGAAGAAATCCTTT
Organism: Emergencia sp.; assembly: GCA_022767345.1. GTDB lineage: Bacteria > Bacillota > Clostridia > Peptostreptococcales > Anaerovoracaceae > Senimuribacter. The sequence continues at coordinate 2,448 of JALEOD010000040.1, read as the reverse complement.
AAAAAGCTGCTGCTTTATGGAGCGCTTTTTTTCGCTGTGACAGTACTTTACGGCGGTGTGGCGATTGCCTTTCTCAGCATGTTTTCCTGGAAGGGGGCGGTTTCGTCAGGAGGCGTATACATGCCGGCGGCGACTTATTTGACGATTACTTTCGCAGCTTCTGCCGGGGCACTTTTTGTCAGATTCGTGCTGAGCCTTGTAAAAGTACGAAGAAGGCAGGCGAGGACAGAGGTTACTGCAATTTTACAGCTGGGGGAGATCAGCTGGGAATTGACGGGATTTATCGATTCGGGGAATTTTCTTTCGGAGCCTTTTACGGGTAAGCCGGTGGCCATAGTGAGAAGGGAGATTATGGAAAAACTGCTGCAGACCATGGAAGTTCCCGAGGCGAGATATACCGCCGTGCCGTACCACACCGTGGGAACTGAAAAAGGAGTGCTGGACGGCTACAGAATCGATGCATTGACAGTGCTTTCACAGACTGTAAAGAAACCGGTTATCGCAGTTTGTGAAGGAAAAGAATTTTTATCAGGGGGAAAAGAAAGCGGACAGATACTTTTACCGGAAAGTATGCTGGAAAGGGGTATTTATGCAGATTTTAAGGACAATCAGGGAGTTTTTGCAGAGAGTGTTTCGGACGCCGGGACACGGGTGTTTTTACATAGGGGGAAGCGACGTGCTGCCGCCGCCGCTTTCCAGAGACGAGGAGCAGAAAATGCTGCAGGAGTACGCAAAGGGGAGCCAGGAGGCAAGGGCTGTGCTTATAGAGAGGAATCTGCGTCTGGTGGTATATATCGCCAAGAAATTTGAAAATGCGGGGATAAATGTCGAAGATTTAATCTCCATTGGGACGATAGGATTAATTAAAGCTGTCAATACTTTTAAAATAGACAAGAACATTAAGCTGGCCACCTATGCGTCCCGCTGTATTGAGAACGAAATTCTTATGTATTTGCGCAGAGATGTGAAACGAAAAAGCGAGGTATCCCTTGATGAACCTCTCAACGTGGATTGGGACGGCAATGAGCTGCTGCTTTCCGATATTCTGGGGACGGAAAACGATATTGTCAGCACCAGGCTGGAAGAAGAGGTAAACAGGAATCTCTTGCATCATGCGCTGACCAAGTTAAATGAGAGGGAAAAGCAAATTATGGATATGCGGTTTGGTCTGAAAAACGGCAAAGAGATGACCCAAAAGGAAGTAGCAGATGCCATGGGAATTTCTCAAAGTTATATTTCCAGACTGGAAAAGAAAATCATCGAGAGACTGCAGCGGGAGGTACAGAAACTGGGATAAATTGCTGGGCATTTTTTTAAGACGCCGGTGCAAGCTATAGATAGGTTTTACATACTTTAATTGAACAGGACTGCCATATGGCAGAAGCGAGGATGCGGGCTGTAGCGCAGGTTGTGATGCGGAAAGAATTTGCAGCGGTACTGACGCTGCAGGGAGTTTTGTCAATTGAAGTGGAAATCTAGATAGAACAGGCTGGTGGAATCATGGCGAATAAGGTTGAAATATGCGGTGTCAATACGGCAAAGCTTCCGGTGTATAAGGACGCCGAAATGCAGGAAATGCTGCGAGCAATCAAAGAAGGAGATGAACAGGTCAGAGAAAAATTTATCACGGGAAATCTCAGGCTGGTTCTAAGCGTCATTCAGCGTTTTAATAACCGTGGTGAAAATCCCGATGATTTGTTTCAAGTGGGCTGTATTGGACTGATTAAGGCGCTGGATAATTTTGATTTGAGTCACGGTGTGAAGTTCTCCACCTATGCTGTGCCGATGATTATCGGTGAGGTGCGCAGGTATTTGCGTGACAACAACAGTATCAGAGTTTCTCGTTCCCTGCGGGATATTGCCTACAAAGCCCTGCAGGCAAAGGAGCGGCTTTCTAATGCTCTTTCCAGAGAGCCTTCCATTACGGAAATTGCTGCGGATATTGAGGTGCCGAGAGAAGATGTGGTATTGGCTCTGGATTCCATTCAGGAGCCGGTTTCTCTGTATGAGCCGGTATTCCATGATGATGGGGATGCAATCTTTGTCATGGATCAGGTACAGGATACGAAGAATACTGATGAGCGCTGGATTGAAAATATCTCCCTTTCCGAAGCGATGAATAAGCTGACTGCCAGAGAGCGGCATATTCTCCAAATGCGGTTTTTTGAGGGGAAAACGCAGATGGAGGTGGCAGAGGAAATTTCTATCAGCCAGGCGCAGGTTTCCCGCCTGGAAAAAAACGCACTGAAATATATGAGGAAGTATGTCTGATGAAGCCCTAGCCCGGTTTCCGAATGAAAAATTTGCGGGGCTGTCGCATTAACGGAAAATAACCGTTAGGGCGCAGCCCTATCTTCATACAATGAAAATGACGGATGCACCAGACGATGGCACTCCGTCATTTTGTTGTTTTTGAATAAAAAAGTAACCCTGTACACACAAGGCACA
>JALEOD010000056.1 GCA_022767345.1 Emergencia sp. | reverse complement strand
TTCGAGCAGTTCGCTGTCCTTGCGACAGCTTATTTATCTTACCACTCTTTAACTCTTCTGTCAACCTCTTTTTTGAAGTTTTTTCGAGCTTTTTTCTTCCCGCTTTCCGGAAAGGGTTCTGTGGCTAGCCTGCCTGCGGGGCTCCCCCTGCGAGACAGCTTTCTTAATATATCACCCTTTTCTCTTTCCGTCAACCCCCTTTTTCTTCTTTTTTCCTCTTTTTTCATTGTTCTTTTTTTCTGAATCCTTTGACGGCTCAAATTCTATGATGTTCTGCCCTGATCTGCTTCAATGAGCAGAATTCTCAATTACGTCTCCACGAAAGACGACATACTTCGGCAGGCTGCGCATTACATCAATATCTTCATCAGGATTCCCGCAAACTACAACCAGTTCAGCATTCTTGCCTACCTTAATTGTACCCTTCCTGTCAATTAGGCCAGCGATTTCCGCGCTGTACTTCGTCGCCTGCAGCAGAATATCCATCGGTTTAAAATCGTACCACTGTCTGCGGGCAATAAATTCCAGACCAACTGTATTTTTAAATGTCGCATAGTCAATATCAGAACCAAATCCCATTTTAAGTCCGGCCGCATAAGCTTTATTGATACAGTCCTTTTCCTCTTTTTCGTATTTAATCGCTTTTTCAGTAATACTATCAGACAATCCCGCCTGTCCCTCCTCTGTCATGCAGGCAAGTCCAATGCTGCCGGTAGGAACGAGAAAACAGTCGTCACGATTTTTCAGCATCTCTATGGCCTCATCATCAATGAAACTGCCATGCTCGATGGTATAGAGCCCTGCGCGGATGGCAGTTTTAATTCCATCAGCACCGTGCGCATGTCCCATCACATAAGAACCTCTCATCTTTGCAATCTGTACTGCCGCACGAAGTTCCTCCTCTGTTGTAATAGAAATCCCGGGATTCCCACTCTCATCCAGATAACAGCCCGTCACCATATATTTAATGATATCATTGCCTGCCTCAAACTGCTTTCTCACCGCCTTCATAACCTCAGCAGGTCCATCGGCTACCTCATATAAATGAGAATATTCATCATTGCTCGGATTAGTCGGCGTCAGCGCACGGCCCGAGGAAATAATATCCGGCACATTATCGATGAGCCCCGCGTCCCTAATCTTCATCAATTTTACTGTAATATTATATGCACAGCCTGCATCCCGCAAAGTCGTATAACCCTGCCGCAAATACTCTCTGGCAAAGTTGTAGGAATCGACAAAGGTATAGGATTCCTCTTTGCTGTCCATCTCGGCAATCTTCCCCAGTTCAAAGAGATATACGTGGCAGTGCAGATCGAAAAATCCCGGCAGCACCGTGCCGCCCTCCGCATCGATTACAGTTCCATCAAAATGCTGTACACTTCCTACCTCACAAATATCGATAATTTTTTCATCATCAACGATGATATCAGCCATTCTTCCAGCAAAGCCTTCCGTCAGTTCTGGAATCAGGCGGCAATTTTTTAACAAAATCATCTCATATACCTCCCAACTAAAAGATTAATTCATTTGTATCATTACCCATAGGCGCTAAAGATTTACTTGAATTTTATTTCTCAGTATCAGACTGTTTTCCGTCACCTCACAGCCATATGCCAGAACATGAATTCCTCTCTTTTTTGCATACCGAAGTGCTTCTCCAAATGCCGGATGCGTTCTGTCATTGGGTTCAAAGAAAGTGATACCGGACATCTGTATGACAAACAGGATATAACCATAGCAGCCTTCGTCTGCTGCCTTGCAAAGTTCATAGATATGCTTTACACCGCGCTCTGTCGGCGCATCAGGAAATCTGGCGATTCCACCTTCCTCCAAAGTCACTCCTTTTACTTCAAGCCATGCCTTTTTTCCGTCCTCCCTCTCTAAATAAAAATCAAAGCGAGAGTCTCCGAATACTTTTTCCCGTTTTATGGTTTTAAGAACTTCCATATCAGGCAGTTTAAGTGCTCCATTTTTTAACGCTTCCTCGCAAACTTTATTAGGCGCCTGCGAATCCATATTGACGAGCACTTCACCCTTCTTTACACCAATCAAAGAGTACCGCATTTTACGATTTCCCATGCGTCCTGCAAAATCTTCCAGATAAACTGTTGCACCGGGAAGAAGCAGTTCCCTGCACCGTCCGGTATTCTTTACATGTGCCCGCGCAACCTCTCCGCCAAGAGAAACTTCCGCAATAAATCGATTGGGTCTTGCTATAAAATTACCTTTACATATATTTTCGTATTTCATACATTGTATTTTAACAAATTTTTATATATAATAAAAGGGTCAGTTTTTTCGCGACGATTTTATATATATGAAGGAGAGATTTTATGCAAGCACCTAATCCGGTTGCTTTCACACTGTTTGGGCTAGACGTCAGGTGGTATGGTCTGCTAATTGGTCTCGGCTTTTTTCTGGCAATTCTTCTTTGCTATAAGAGGGCGCCTAGGCACGGCATTGAAAGCGAACACATTCTTGATTTCGCCATTTGGCTCATTCCCATGTCTATTATCGGCGCCAGAGCCTACTATGTGATTTTTAGTTGGGACAACTATGCCGGTGATATCGGAAAAATACTGGATATCCGAAGCGGCGGTCTTGCGATTCACGGAGGCATTATCGCCGGCATAATTACCGGCTATTTCGTTGGACGCCATTACAAAATAAACTTTTTAGAACTGGCCGACTTAGTATTTCCTGCTGTAGCCTTAGCGCAGTCTATCGGCAGATGGGGAAACTTTTTCAATTCAGAGGCCCATGGCGGACCAACGGATTTACCCTGGGCAATTTGGGTAGACGGTCAGTATGTGCACCCGACCTTTCTTTATGAGTCCATCTGGTGTTTTGCATTATTTGTATTTTTAATCTGGCTGGACAGGCACAGACGCTTTCCGGGTCAAATCGCTTTCTTATACGGTATGCTCTACTCGCTGGAACGTTTTTTTGTAGAGCAGCTTCGTACCGACAGTCTTATGATTGGTCCCCTAAAACAAGCACAGGTCCTGAGTTTCTGCGTCTTTGCAGTCTGTCTGGCAGCATATATCATACAAATGAAAAAAGAGAAGAGGAGTATATAAACTATGAAACTAGGTATTGTTGGCCTTCCTAATGTAGGTAAGAGCACACTTTTTAACGCCATCACAAAAGCCGGTGCCGAGGCGGCAAATTATCCCTTTTGCACCATTGAACCCAACGTCGGCGTGGTAACCGTTCCTGACGAGCGAATTACTAAGCTGCACGAAATTTACAATTCCAAGAAAACCATTTATACTACCATCGAGTTCTGTGATATTGCAGGTCTTGTAAAAGGCGCTTCCAAAGGTGAAGGACTCGGCAATAAGTTTCTTGGACATATTCGCGAAGTAGCCGCGATTGTTCACGTTGTCAGATGTTTTGAAAACGATAATATCGTCCATGTTGACGGAAAAATTGATCCTCTTTCTGATATCGAAACCATTAATACTGAGCTGATTCTCTCAGATATGGAAGTTTTAGAAAGAAGAATTACCAGAACCACTAAAAATCTAAAAGGTGATAAGTCCCTGCAGAAGGAACTGGACATCTTAAAGAAAGTAAATGACTTTCTGTCCGAGGGTAAATCTGCAAGAGCAATGGATTTGACTGAAGAAGAAGCAGAATTTGTCAAGACATTGGATTTACTTTCCTATAAACCGATTATCTATGTCGCCAATGTCTCCGAGGACGATGCAGCCGACAGCACTGACAATACATACGTCGAATCAGTTCGTCAGTTTGCGGCAACAGAAGATGCGCAGGTTGTTGTTATCTGCGCCGAAATTGAACAGGAAATTTCTGAACTTGAGGAAGAAGAAAAGGCAATGTTTTTAGAGGAACTGGGAATTAGCGAGTCTGGACTTGATAAGCTGGTGAAAGCTTCCTACAGTCTGCTGAATCTGATTTCTTTTCTCACTGCCGGTGAAGATGAATGCCGTGCATGGACCATTCGCAAAGGCACTAAAGCGCCGCAGGCTGCCGGTAAAATTCATACGGACTTTGAGCGAGGCTTCATCCGCGCAGAAACCATCGCCTATGACAAGTTCATCGAATGCGGCGGCAATATGACAACTGCCCGGGAAAAAGGTCTTCTTCGCTCTGAAGGTAAGGAATACATCGTCAAAGACGGAGATATTATCACCTTCCTGTTCAACGTATAAACCCATTTAACACATCAAACTAAAATGTATACTAAAAGCCCTGCCGAAATGGCAGGGCTTTTCAATTCAAAACCTCAATTATTTTGTATGGCTCAAGATGATATCAGTTAAATCAATCGGATCAACGATTTTTCCATCTTTGTAAACCCTCATATTACCGCTGGCAATTTCATCGATAAGGATTACTTCATCATTGTTGTATCCGAATTCAAATTTAATATCCCACAGTTCCAAACCCATAGTTGCTAAATCATCTGCAACAATCTTTGTAATTTTCAGAGTCTGCTCTTTCATCTGTTCAAACATCTCACGGCTCATGACGCCCAGCGCTTCCAAACCTTCACTGGTTACCAGCGGATCGCCTTTCGCATCGTCTTTAAATGTAGTTTCTACATAACCGTTTTCGAAAACTGTGCCGTCTTCGATGTAGTTTCCATATCTGCGAATGAAACTTCCAGTTGCTCTCAGTCTGCAAATCACTTCAAGACCCTGCCCGAAAGGAGTTGCACGCAGAACTTCCATAGTTGCATTGTCCACATCAGCGCTTACATAGTGAGTCTTAATACCTGCAGCATTAATCAATTCAAAATATCTGATAGAGGTTCTCAGGTTTGCTCTGCCGATTCCTTCGATAGTCAGACCCACGCTGTTTTCGCCCGGGTCAAAAACGCCGTCTTTTCCAGTGCAGTCGTCTTTAAACTTTAAAAGTACATTTCCGTTGTCCAGTGCAAACACATCTTTTGTTTTTCCCTGATAAATCTTTTCCATTTGTTTTCCTCCAATTATTTTTCTATCTTGTACCTATCACGGTAATATCCGTAAAAAATAACAAAAATATTATACAACTAACTGGCTCTGATGACAAGAAAAAAATATTTCTCACAATTTTTTCTCTATTTAAAACAATCCCACTATCCAGTCGTAAATTGGACAGATTGCAACAGGTAAAATCATAGCCGGCATGTAATTCATCAGCCTCAGCTTACAGCTATCAATCATCAGGTTCAGACCCAGCCCTACAATCAAGAGAGAGCCGACACAGATCATCTGATTCACTACATCCGTCGTCAGCGCAGGTGCTACAATTCCAGCAAGAAGCACTAATCCGCCTTCAATGATAAACACAGGTACGGCCGCAAAGATTACACCGATTCCCATAGACGCTGCAAACATAATCGCACCGAATCCATCCAGTGTTGTTTTGGTTAAAAGCAAATCCGTATCGCCTTTCAGCCCTGCATTGAGAGATCCTACGACAACCATAGCCCCTACGCACATCGTCAGACTGGCAGTAATAAACCCCTGTGCAAAATTTGACTTTCCACTTCCATCATCAAAGCGCGCTTCGGCTCTTTGGGCAATCTTATCAAAGCGCTGCTCAATTTTCAGACTTTCGCCAACCATCGCGCCAAACACCATCGCCATGATAATAATCAGCGTATTTCCGCCTTCGAGAAATCCCATGACTCCGATGTAAATGTCTGCAAGACCCAGTCCTTTCATAATGATATCATTCCAGTTCTCCGGAATCAGTTTTTTTGCAAGATACCCAATCGTTCCGCCGATTACAATCGCTAAAACATCTGCAATTACTACAATCATGTTCTTTATTTGGCCTTCTTTCCATTGGCCTTTGACTGGAATTTTTCGTTCTTTACAATAAACCTTTCATGGGTACCTTCTCCAATTAGGCCTGCTTCATCATAGGCTGAAACCTTAAATACCAGTTTCCTTCCATCCACTTCCACCAGTTCGCTTTCACAGCGTACCGTCATATCCAGCGGCGTTGCGGAAAGATGTGCCACATCTAGCTGTGTGCCGACAGTTCCTTCCCCTTCCTCAAGGTAAGGCGCCACACTCTTCCACGCGGTTTTTTCCATCAGTGCTATCATAGATGGAGTTGCAAAAACTTCCAAAGTTCCGCTGCCCATCGCAAGTGCTGTATTATCAGCAGTAACTTTCACTTCTTGAAGTCCTTTAATTCCCTTTTCCAGCATATTCAATATCCTCCTGTTATTCGATACAAGTTAATCTTTCTTCTGTTTAGTATATCTTAATTATCTGCAGGCTGCAAGAAGCTATAAAAGATTCCCATTTACTTTTTTCTGCATTTAATGTATAATAGCTTAGCTAATGAAACCTACAGGGAGGATTGATATGAACTTCTTTACAAAAAACGGAAAAGGCTTATTGCTCTGTCTTGCAATTGCTATTCCATCCTGGTTTGCTGGCAAAGCATTCCCCATTGTCGGTGGTGCCGTCATTGCCATTCTAGCCGGTATGGTTGTCACACTTTTCTTCAAAGAAAAAGGCAGTTTCGAGCCGGGTATTAAATTCACATCAAAAAAAATACTGCAATGGGCAGTCATTCTTTTGGGCTTCGGTCTGAATCTCAATGTAATTGTTGAAACGGGTAAACAGTCCTTGCCTATTATCGTATGTACCATCGCAACATCGCTGATTGTTTCCTATCTCCTGCACAAGGTTATGAAAACACCTGCGAATATTTCTACTTTGGTCGGCGTTGGTTCTTCAATCTGCGGAGGCTCTGCCATTGCTGCCACTGCACCGGTCATTGACGCAGATGACGAGGAAGTTGCCCAGGCAATTTCCATTATATTCTTTTTCAACGTTCTCGCCGCGATAATCTTTCCTACTTTCGGAAATGCCATCGGCTTTGACACCACATCGGGAGAATCCTTCGGCATCTTTGCGGGAACTGCAGTCAACGATACATCCTCTGTTACGGCCTGTGCAGCAACCTGGGACAGTATGTGGAATCTTGGCTCTGCAACCCTCGATAAAGCAGTTACCGTAAAACTGACTCGTACCCTTGCGATTATTCCCATTACGCTGGTACTTGCATTTATGCGCACAAAAAAGGGACAGGCCGCTGACGGAAAGAGTGTTAGCATCAAAGATATTTTTCCATTTTTTATTCTGTATTTCATCGGTGCTTCCATTATTACCACCATTGCGGTATCCGCCGGTATTTCCGCGGATTTCTTTACACCGATTAAAGAACTATCTAAATTCTTTATCGTCCTCGCTATGGCGGCAATCGGACTGAATACAGATATCGTAAAACTCATCAGAACCGGTGGAAAACCACTGATTATGGGCCTTTGCTGCTGGGTCAGCATTACCGGCGTCAGCCTGATTTTACAGCATGTCATGGGCCTTTGGTAAAAAAGAAAAGCACGTCTATATACAGTAATCTGTATTAGCGTGCTTTTTTCATGATTATTCTTCCAAAACTGCTTCCGGATGCTCTTTGTCTAAAATCATAATTTCGCATATGCCGCCCAGCCTAGTTTCCGTTTCCCGTTTTAAATCATTCAGAACCTCCAGCAGTTCCTCATAGCGGTCTGTATCTACAAGCTCGCAGCATAGCATTGCATTCTTTGTCTTCTCAGTCAGCATGGTACGTTCTGCCTCTCTCCAGGTCCAGCATCTGCAGACAGCACCGGCATCATCTTTATAAACCAGCTCCTCCGGAAACGGCGGTTCGTTGCTCTCTCCGCCGATTACGTAAAACATTTCATCGCCGTTTGCTTTTGTCAGCAACAAATCACCTTCAATGCAGTCAATATCTTCACCGCCGCAAGGCATGGCATGGCTTAAGGACACACTGTTATAAATATCTACAATCGGATTAATCGTACCGAGATGGTTTTCCTTGGAAATACGCTTCATCAAAGCTTCAATAGCACATCTTGCGCCCTTCTTTGTCTTGAACTTCATATACGCTTCTCTCCAGACCTTAATCACTCTGTTATCTGCGAAATTTGGCTCTGTCAGAAAAGTTAATGCCTTCTGCTCACCTTCTCGAATCATCGCCTCGTACTGCGCCTCATCGTTCCGATATTCATTAGTAATACCTTTACAGACAACGATACCAATCTTACATTCTGGAAATAATTCCCAAAATTCTTCTTTACAAATTAGCTTTTTCATCTTTTGTACTCCCTATTTTTCCTACTGATTCAAGTATATTTTATCTAAAACGCACTGTCAAGACGACCTCTTGTACCTCTACTCCAATCCCCATTGTTGTAACCATGCCTGAGCAGTTTCCTGAAAACTTTTTACCGCGCTGGATGCAGGACCCGCAGCTCTGACTGCAAATCCAATCTTTCGACTTTCTTGCGGTTCAAAAGGTTTTATCAAAATAGGAAAGTTTAAATGTTTTAGAAGCAGTTCCGGAAAAATCGCAAATCCAAATCCACTGCTGATCATAGACAACATAGTAAAATCATTGTCCACCCTATATGCGACATCCGCTTTCTTTCCATAGCGGTCGAAAATATCATCTACTTCCCGCTCTGAACTTACCAGTGACTGAATATACGGATACTGATCCAGCTTGCTGGTCGGAAAACATGGTTCAGCCGCTAAAGGATGATTTTCTCCGATTACAGCTACTACTGCGTCCTCATAAAACTCCGTCACTTTCATCTTTTTCTTTGCAGGAAGAACGATAAAGCCGCAGTCTACTTCACCAGAGCAAATCATTTCTTCTAATCTGTCATAGTCATCACAGCATTTCATTTCAACTTCAATTGAAGGATAGTGTTTCTGATACTCCTTTACCATAGCAGGCAGCCAATTGGTATGAACACTGCTAAAACTTCCAATTCGCAGCAATCCGGATGTTAAGTTCTTTATTTCATGAACCTTGTTCAACAAGAGATTCTCACAATTACATACGCTGCGTATATATGGGAGCAGCAGTTTACCTTCAGCTGTAAGCACTGTACCGCCATAATTGCGTACAAATAACTGCACGCCAAGTTCCTCTTCTAAAGAATTAATCAAATAGCTAATACCGGTTTGTGTATAGCCTAAACTCTCCGCTGCCTTTTTTAAGCTACCTATCTCTGCCACGGCTAAAGCCGCTTCGTATTTCGGGTTTTGCATAGTCTTCCTCCGTTCATGTCTCCTGCAGAAAGAGATGGGTATAAGTTTTTCTTCAAATTCAATAAAAAATTTCTCGTTTTACATTTACCCCTTTTTAGATTATACTATTCTTGAAAAATAAGTGCAAGAAAAAATCCAAGTTCTCTTTGCACTAATAGTCGTCAAAATAAGTTAAGCACTTCTGTCATGTTTTACTACGCTGACGACGTCTACCCATAAGCGAGATCAAAATAGGGAAGTTGGTCTCGTTTTTTTTTACCCTGTATTAACTGATTTCACAGCCATCCCTATCGTATTTTATTGCAGAAAGAAGACTGCCGGATACAGCCAGAATCATCAAATATACCAGCAGCGCATGTTGATCGCCTGTCCCTGGTATCGTGCTTCTTTTATAACCGCTTTTCTGATTTTCTTTGACTGCTTTTACGGTATTCTTTTTAGCTCCACGCGGTGTCTCATATTTTTCAATGATTTCGGTTATTTCTACAGATTCTTCCGTTTTTCCGATATTAAAATATTAATCATGCTGGAAGGACATGTTAGACATCCTTTTGTTTCTGCCCTTTGACTATCTGCATAAACAAACATATTTACAAGCATCAGCAGCAACGTCAAAATGCTACAAAGACTGAGCTTCCGGAAATTCTTCATCAATTTCCACCTCCCGCCTCTACAGTTACAATCAGGTTAGCAATCTGCTGGCGATCAACCGCCGCGCTTACAACGCCCGTCCTGCCAGTCAGCTTAAATACCTTTTGTTCATCGGCAGGAATACTGCCGCCAGCGGTATATGCACCTTTGGACAGATCTGTGCCGGAGAAAAGCAGTGCAAACTGCTTACTGTCTTTTGCAAGTTTTTTTAAATCTGTTGTCGCGGCCACTGCACTCCAGTCGTTTAAGGTATTGCCAATCTGTACGCTGCTAACCACGATTGTCTTTGAACCAAGGTTATCTACAGTCAAATCGGCCACTGTTAAGTCAACGGAGCCTGTAAAACCTGTCATGTCAATAGATTCAGTTACAGCAAAGTCGAGCATCTTGCGAAGGTACACTTGGCCTTGTGAAACGCTTCTACTTTGACCGTATTTCGCTTCGGTTTCCTCTGCCCAACTGTATGCTGCATCATCTGGCACAAGGTAGAGCGCTCCTTTCTCCAGATTTGCATTCTTCGCAAAACCGCTCCATTCGCTCTCTTCGGTGCAAGTCTGCACACCGTTTATGATTAGCTCACCGTAAACTTTCGATGAACTATTAAACATATTGTTAATGTCACATGCTTCTGGAATGGTAAAGCTGTCAAATCGCACCGCTCCGCTGCTCATAAACATTCCGCTTAAATTTGCTCCACCTGGGAATTTCCAGTTTTCAATGCCGGAAAGCTCTATCGGGGTTGTCGCGCCCATGCAAAGCCAACCTAACATGTTATGTGCGTCCTTTACGTTTGACACATCCCAGTTTTCCAATCCTGCAATTTCGCCGCAGGTGGATTCCCCAAACATTTCAACTGCTTTAGTCACATGTGACATATCAAGCAGGGACAAATCCTTCCTGGTTACATTTAGCGCAAAGAACCATCTTGATATGTTCACGGGTGAAATTTTGCTGCCGACTTCTACAGCGGCTATATCATCTAACCAACTCCATGGTACGCCATTGCCGTCTATGTTGTAATCATTTTTTACGCCATTCCATGCAGGGTATTCTTTTTTGACTGCACCATGCTTTGCTTCATTGGCTTCCTGATTTTGAGCAAGTTCATTAAGAATCAATGTACCATCAGCATATAACACCGTTCGAGTATCATCTGTTGCCGTTACTTTTTCAGGCGTTTCAGGTGCTTCAAATGAAAGCTGTTCTTTTCCTTCTGTATCAGCTGGGGGTCTTCTGTCACCGAATTCTGCTCAGAATCTTGATTTTCAGGGGTATCAGAACTGGTATTCTCTGCATCTTGATGATCAATCTCTTGTACAGCATCAATTGGAATCTGCTCCAAAGCACCATTTAATTCTTCGGCAAAAGCCGGAACAGACTTTGTAAGCAGCATTGCTATCGTAAGGATTATTGCCAAACATCGCTTAATTTTCTTCTTCACGTTTACGTCCTTTCTTTAAAAAGGACGTCCCTGATGGGGGGGGACGCCATACTCATTCTAATTGTTTAAATAAAGGTCAATGATTGTGTTAGTCTGACTAATCAACTCATTATCCATATCGTAGTTATAAATTTCAGCTGTCGCCTGATTCTTTCCTTGTTTAAGAGCGGAGATATCTATCACATCCGCCTGTACAATATCCCTGGATTTCACAAGTCCGGAATTATAGACGTAGGTATTCCCCACTTTGATTTTACATTGCAGTTACCTGTCCTCATTGAGATTGGCAAATGCCAAATCCTGCATGGTGTTCTCATAAATCTGCACAGCAGAATTAATACGAATTCTCAGCTGCCCACCGCCCATATCATTCAGTTCTTCGTCTGTCTGTACGATAACAGCTGTTTTGCTGGTCTCAAGGTCATCTGAGTGTAGAGCATAAAACAGCCATACTCCCATCAGGACAACTGCGATTAGTAAAACTATAATCAATATTTTTTGTATTTTATTCTTTTCGTTTGTACTTTCCATTACGTTCAACCTTTCTGCTTATAGTAATAACGGATTATGCCAGGCTCAAAGTAACCACGATAGTTGCTGCCTGTACATGGTTTACGGCAGTTGTTACACCGCCGGTTTTACCAGCAAAAGTGATATCTTTTGATGCACCTGATTCTACATTGCTGTCAGCCTTTGCAAAGGTCGGGCAAGTCTTAGTAATATCTCAGGTGGAACTGCCCAGTGTCGGTGTTAAAGACAGCTTTTTCGCATTGGCATTTAATGCTTTAAAATCTGTAGAGGCATCAACCAAGGCCCAGCCGGCCGCAGCCGTAGCGGAAACCTTTTCAATATTGATGACGCCAGCAGCACTGTTATTGGTAACGGTTACTTTGTCCACTGCTAAATCTACCGAGTTTGCCGAGCCTGTCATATTAATAGATTCTGTCACAGTTACATCAATCGCTGTTGCCGGAATCGTCATATACACAGCCACATCACTGTCATCAGCAAAAGCAACTGCTGAGGAGGAAAGCACCATGCTAAGTACGCAGATTAGAGATAAAATTTTCTTTTTCATTTTGCACCTCTTTATTATTCTACTACGGAAACGGTAGTAACGAAGTTGGCAACCTTAGCCTTATCCTGAGCTGCAGTTACTCGACCGGTCTTACCAGCAAGTGCAACAGTTACCTTAACCTGAGGATTGATATTTCCTGCACCGGTGTATGCGCCAGTGGACATATCATGGCTGCCAGCCGCCATGATGCCGATTTTCTTCACATTCGCGCCAAGTTTTGCAAAGTCAGTATCAGCAGTACCATCAAAGATGATTTCTTCAGTTACGCTGAAATCAATTGCTGTAGCAGGAACGTTGATGTATGCCTGCGTGGTCTGCGGATTTGTTTCAGCTGCGAAGCAGCTTCCTGCCGTACCAAGTGTTAACGTAAGTGCGCACAGCGCAGTAATCATTTTCTTTTTCATGTTTATTTTCCTTTCGTTTTTAAAATTTTAGTATTTATATATTTTTTCGTGCCGGATTAGGCGGCACGTAATGGACTTTCTTCGTCATTGCTAAAAACCTCATTCATCAGCAACTGATAAGTCATTGGTGCATTCTCCTGCAGCAGTTTTGGATCTTTGATTAAAATATCAATGCATTCAGCGAGCCATTCCGCTGCATTGCTCATATAATACGAGCCAAGCTGCATTTTTCCATTTTCGTTTATTAGATATTCCAGTTGATTGATACTTTGTCCCGACCATAAATATCTGCTTAGTGCATGACCAATTTCATGATGTAGAGAAAATTCTAAATTGTAGTTCTCAAATTCTTTTACAAAGATTGTCGCCTTCTGCTTACTGCTGTTCGTAAAACCACTGTTACCTTCGCTTTCAAAGGGTTCTTTAAGTCTTTGAACAACATGAATTTCCCCATCGCGTTTCAAGAGTCCTTCTCTCATATAGGACGGTAACAGTGCATATTGCATATAAAATCTGTTCTTGATCTGTTTTTGCTTCGCAGCGGAAAAATCCTTACTGCTGATATGCAACGGAACATATACAGGTTTCTTCACCTTCTTAATCGCTGACGACTTTTTCAAGATATATCTCAGTTTTCCGCTTACAAATGCTACATACCAGCTTTTGGTCTCTCCTATGGTGTAAATGCTGGTTTCGTTGGTTCGTTCCTTCTTGCTTGAGAGACTTGGTGATGCATACACATATAACTTTGACGTTACCTCCAGCTCCTTAAAGCTGTAGGTCATTGTATACGCCCCTTTCGGTTTCTTCGTTATTACCTGATCTGCTGGGATATAGAAGGTTTTTCCAAAATATGCAATCTGGTAGTAATATTCTTTTTTTCCGTCTGGCGAAGTGACATAAGCCTTCTTTCCAATTTTAACTTGCTGATTTTTGCCGATAGGACAGACTGCATACTTTGCTTCCCGGTGTCCGCTGCTATAGATCCATGTCTGCTTCTTTGCGTACATGGTTTCTTCGCTGCCGGCAGTACCCGCAAATGCTGCACTTGTGCCGCACAGGTTTAAAGCAAGAAGAAAACACAGCAGCAAGATAATTTTCTTTTTCAATTCTTTTCCTCCAATCAAAGGAGGGCAGCGAATAAGCTGCCCTTCGGTGTAATAACGGATTTTTTATTTATTTCTTCGCCTTAACGACACATTTATTGACATATGTTTAAAACTTTGTTATAATATCCTCATAAATAACATATGCTAATAAAGCTGACAGAAAGGAGTTTCCATGCCGAGACCCAGAAAAAATAGAATCGTAAGTACCATGCCCACAAGCGAGGGCTTTGTTCCGGCAGGATACGAATCCAGCCGCTGCAGCAGTCTCCCCTGTGTTGTCATGACCGTGGATGAATACGAAACAATCAGGCTCATTGACTATTTAAGCATGACCCAGGAAGAATGTGCCGTTTCCATGAAGGTCTCACGACCTACAATAACCAATATCTACGAATCTGCAAGATATAAACTGGCAGATGCCCTGATTCATGAGAAACCGCTGCTTATCGGCGGAGGCAACTATGATATCTGTCAGGAAAACAAAAAAACTGCTACCATCACAAAGGAGGATATTATGATGAAAATTGCAATTACCTACGAAAATGGTCAAATCTATCAGCACTTTGGTCACTGTGAAAATTTTAAAATCTATCAGGTAGAGGATGGAAAAATTACCTCTTCTACTGTTGAAAACGCATCCGGAAGCGGTCACGGCGCTCTGGCAGGCTTTTTAAAAAATCTTGATGTAGATGTACTGATTTGCGGCGGTATCGGCGGCGGCGCACAAAATGCACTGGCGCAGGCCGGAATCAAACTCTATGGCGGCGTATCAGGCTCTGCAGATGAAGCTGCTCAGGCACTGGTCGACGGCACTTTAGTCTACAACGCCAACGTACAGTGCAGCCACCATGGAGAGGGACACGAACACAGCTGTGGACATCATGAAGGTAATCATAGCTGCGGCGGAGGAAACTCCTGTCATCACTAAACAAGTGTGATAAATCTTTTCTATAAAAGGACTGCTTTGGCACAGCGCCTCAAAAGCAGTCCTTTATTGTCAAGAAATCCTATTCTGCCGCAATCACCAGCTTTCCCGCTCCTCTTTGGTAAAGATAAACAGATTCTGATAAATACTCGTCTCTGTCCACAAAGCTGCCGTTGACACGCAGTACTGTCTTTTTCAACTCACTGGCGCTCTGTCCTATATCTGCAACAATCATCACTTCATGAATAGATGAAGGCAGTACATAGATATCAGATTGAAATCCTTCAGCCATACTCTCAAGCACACCAGGGTATAAAATTACCGAAGCGCCCATGGCTTTTTTCTCATTTGTCAGCATATAAATCACATCGGGAAACCCTGAAATCCGAAGTTCAAGTCTGTGTTTCGTATTCTCTGAAGCGATTTCATACAGATCATCCTCGCGCAGCTTCATACTTTCAGCCAGATTTTTTGTAATAATAGCGCTGTTAAAAGTACCATCGGGCAAATCCATCATAATTCGATAGATAATTGAGAGATTCAGATATTCTCTGTGAGGTACCCGTTTCAGCAGTTCCTTATTTTTCTCCGTATTAATCAGTTCATAAATGATATTCTCCTGCTCTTCCTTATGATCTGCCAGCGCATGCATATAGCTTACAGGAACCAGCCCGCTGAGATATTCTCCTGCAATCATATTAAGGATACTATCAATAGTCATCCCACTTTGATAGTAACTGTAAAAATGATTCAAATACAGCATAGGAGAGGCTCCCTCTCCCTCCTTTGGCAGAATCGTCAATGCCTCCATGGTTTCATTAACCTTATAAATCATCTCCGTTTTCAGCTCCCATTCCTGATATGTCTCCGGCAAATATCTTTTGATGTTATTTAAAACAGCTTCCTTAAACTGCATATAATCCATAATTTTCTCCTTTCATGAAAAAAACTGCCTGAATGCAAAGCAATTTCAAGCAGTTTCCTATCTTAATAAACTGTACTTCATCTGTAATTGTTAATGTCCCCATAGAAAAAAGATTTTTCGTCTATGACACGACCTGCGCTGTGAACCCTATTCTGCCCTTCAATTCGACCGTTGTCATGTCTTTCCGCTTATCCTGTGCTGACCTTTGTACTAGAAACACTCAAATGCTCCAGCTGCAGCGTAACTGCCACGCTGTACCTTCCTGGTTTTATTTCACTGCACTTGATATGCCACTTTACCCGCTCCATCTTCTCTTGCAAATTCAATCTGATGATTTTCTCCGCAGCTGTCACCATCTTACCGGTATCTGCCTCTTTTTCCCACGCGCAAAGTCCCGCAAAAGCAGCTTCCGCGGAAATTTCTTTCAGATAGATCTTCGTCTTCAGCAAATGGCTGCACTGCTGGTGATAATTTGTCATAGTCAACGCAAAGATTAAAATCGCTATTGTCACAATCATATTTTTCATGGCGTCTCTTCCTCATATTCGCTTACCACAGTACGATGCACACGATACGAAAAACAATTCTTGGTCTTATCGATATTCCAAAATCCTGCCATCACAATTACATTTTTTACCTTTACCTGCACTTCATAGGAAATCAGTTCTCCTTTCACTGCCGGTGTTCTGCCTCCGGTAATGCTGATTTCCTCCTCTGTGCAGCCAAAAATCTGCAAAAGCTCTCGCCGCAGCCGTCCCTCATTGTTGTCGGAAATGTATCCCTCCATTTTAGCTGTATCTCTAAAATTCGCAACAGACTGCTCTGCTGCGGTAAGCCTCATATCGAGGAGCTGACTTTGGGTAAATTGCACAAGAATCGCCAAGAGAAGCAGCAGACTTGCTATCGATGTAATTAGATTTTTCACATTCCCTGCTCCTCCTGATACATTTCTATGGTCTGTTCCATGACTGCGCTGCCAGCACTTTTTAAACTGTCCTGATCTCCTGCAATCATGGAAAAAAGAAAAAATCCCAGCACCATCGTGCCTACGATAATCAGCAAGCCCTTCATCATTGCTCACCGATTTCCATAGATTCAATACTTTCAACACCCTGCTCTACAACACCTTGGGCTGCCTCCTTTAAAGAAACTTCGCCCTCGCCTAACACCATGGTATTGACAATAATAACTCCCAGTAAAATTGTCCCGATAATAATAATTAAATTTTTCATATCTCTCCCTTCACGCTATAAATTAAAAAATCTGATCTATCATCTGCAGCGTATTCATAAATACCACCACGACAGTAAAATTCAAAAGAATGGCAAAGATTGTCGCAGTTGCCGCCATGGTGACAATCAGACTCTTTCGCTCCGCCCTGCTCATTCCCTTTGTCATGCGCTCACCGGTCAGTGTCTCCTCAAAAGAAGTCATATGCACAATCAGTTCAGCCGGATTAATCTTATCAATTTTGGAAAGCACTGCCGCGAAGTTTACGGCAATTTTCAGCGGCACCTGCTTCGGCAGAATCTGAAATGCCTCCTCTCCCTGCCCCAGACGGTAAGCTGATAAAATATCCGCATACGTATTTTGAAGGGCGCCGCCGCACTCCATCAGCTGTTCCAGAATAAAATCCGCTGACATAGGCAGATCCTTATGCACCATCGCCAGATTTTTCAGCACAATGCAGCTGCTGTATATTTCCCGCTCCATTCGAGGTTCCTGAAACAATCTCCATCGCGCCAGCAGCCTCTGTCTGCCCTTTTCTTCTATTTCAGGCAGCACCTTTCTTGTATATACTGCCAATCTTCGCACCTTAAAAAAGGGCGTCGTCTTTATCTTCATCTTTGCCCCCTTTCTAAATATCCATTTTCTCTCTGGATAAAAATACATTCAGCAGCAGGCTGGCGAAATACATCATCGTCATAATCAGAAACCACTGCAGTCCCAGTGATGTGCCGAACTGATAGCGAATAAACTTCGCCAGTGTAAAATCAAAATATCTGCATGCCCCTGCGACGGTCAGAAAAAAACTTACCGGCGCCAAATACTTTAGAATCAGCCTTGCTTCGTTATTTTCCCGCTTTCCGTGCTCAACTACTTTTCTGCTCTTTATCATCGAGCGAAGTAAATCCTCTAAAGCGCTGTCTACACGAATTCCATATAGATGCGCGAAAAAAATATTCGTTGCAAGGGCGTTTCCCCATGCTGTATCCAGCCCGTACCGAAAAGTGGCAAGATGTCTTTCCACTTCATTCTTTGTGACAGATCTCTGCAGCCCCTTTGCAAGCTTCAGCAAAAGTTTTCTCGACTCCGGCGCCTGAGAAAGTTCCGCTGCGGTCACTTCAATTGCCTCTTTCATATTAAAATCATGAATTTTATAGTTGTTGAGCAGCTCCTGCAGCAGTATATCACCCTCTTTAGATCTGGCAACTCTGCGCCTGTAAAGTCTTGCCGTCAGAATGCCATAAGGCAGCAGGCCCATAAACACGCCGCAAAGAAGTGCCATAAAAGGCCCTGCAGCAAGATAAGCCGCCAGTCCGCTTCCAATTCCCAGTACCACACTGGATAAATAAAAATTCTCTAAACTGGCGAAAATTCCCTCTGTATCCGCTCCTTTCATCACCATAGCAAGATGCTGTCCCAGGGGACTTCTTTGTAACAACATGGAGCGATCCGTCACTTTTCTTAAATTCTGCCTGATATATACTCTGCTGCGAAAAGCCGCGTATAAACCGTACAGTACCGGAAACTGCCAGAGGCAGACGCCCATTAAAATCAACACATATAAAACCTTATCCATGGCTGCCTCCCTCCGCCTGATAATATGCCGGATACAGTGCTTCAGTCTCAGCGCTTTCCATAGGCGAGTCTTCCGCCAGCCGCGCCAAAATCCGATTCATCTCCTCAATTTCTTTTTTCAGCTGTGGATACTTCTTCATTTTCTGTTCGCAGGCACCCGGATTCCATCTCCATGTTTTTTCTGTAAAATCGTAGCTGCAGAGTTTTCTGGCCGCGACCCTATCTTTTTTCACATCATAGGAATATTCCCAAATTCCCTTTAACACTTTTTTCGATTTGTCTTCCGGCACCTGGGAAAGTTCCAGCACATAATCGAAATTCTTATATACCTGCGCGATAAGCTGCCTCATATCGCCGCCGTAGCTTTGGCAAATCTTGGATGCCATCTTATAGGGTATATTGACCGCATCGTTATCATGGATGGTTCCTTTGCTTCTGGTCGTCCCCGTTGAGGTAATATCCAACGCCAGATGAAAGGCTGCCCCATCCCGCATTTCCTCCAGCAGAATATAATCATTGTCGCCGCGAAGCAGAGATTTTGTAATGGATACAAGCCTGCTTCCATCTGCAACCAGCTGCATAATCGGCGCCTGCGGCATAATCTCGTGCCATGGAGTTTCCGGATCTGTGGCAATGGCAAGCCCTTCCAGAGTCGGATCTTCGTATCGCTGCCACACCTGCATAAATGTCGTCTTGCCGGATCTGACCTGCCCGGAAAACAGTACATTAAAACCGATTTCTATCATCTTGCGAAACAGAGGAATTGCAGCCTCCGGAATGGTTTCTGCCTTTGCCAGATATTCAAAAGAGAGCTCCGGCAGGATATATTTGCGGAAAACCATAATATCCTGCCCCTCCTTGGTTCTGTCCCCGGAATAAATGGTAATTCTGATTCCGTTATTCAGATATACTTCGTGAAATCCATATTCCAGCCGTTCATAGGGTGTTGCTAAAAGCAGTGTCCGCTTCAGCTGCTCTCTTCTTCTGCCGGGTATTCTCTGCGGCTGCAGCTGGGCTTTTCCGTCGATGAAACAGTAAAGTCTGTCACCGATTAACTTTGCTGAGGAAGACCGTTTGTATTTTTCCTCCATATCATATGCCCAGGGCGCAAGGCCGGAAAGACCATAGGTCTCCGCAAAAATACCTTCCGCTAAATTAGGATACCATGGAGGATACCAGCTGTCTGCCAGATTTTTCTCTCTCAGGATTTCTTTAATTTTCTCTTTATAAAATGTTGTTTCTTCCGAAAATCCCATCATAGCGCGCTTTTCCCGCTCCAGCTTACGATTCTTTGCCATATCGTCAGTTTCATCCCATTCTTTGTCAAATTCAGACTCCACAATAGAACAAATCTGATGGAACCGTTCCAGCGGCTCTACCTTTACTCCATCCTCCTTTTGCAGCACTTTGCTTAAATAGTCTTCTAAAGAAAATGCCTTTTCCATCTTCCCTCCTTTTGGCTCCCCGGTGCAAAGACGTCTGCCAGCACTTCGATGCCCTTTGCAAATCTTCCGTATCGCAAGAGACTTTTGTTTTCCATTTCTGCCTGCCAGCCATATTCCACATAAGGCACTGTAAAGGCCTCCTCAATTTCACACAGAGACAGGATATCGCTTTTTAACAGTAACGCCGGGTCTTTCAGATACTTGTTAATCACCAGATCTCCCATCCTCTCCAGGGGCTGTACGATATTTTTCTGCAGTAAAATCATTCTGCGAATGGACTTTGACTGCTGCGTCGTCACAAAAAACCTGTGGTCTGCCGTATTCAGCGCCGAAATGGTGATGCCCAGATTTGCATCACTGCCTCCATCGATTACTACATAGTCAAAATCTTCGCTGACCTCCGAAAGCAGCACTTCAAATGTATTTTCGGTAAAATATCCGGCAGTAAGCTGATTTCTCACACCGGGAAGCACCCAAAGACCCCTGATCTGCTCCAAATTCTGATAAAAATCCTCTGCTGTCACTCTTCCACTTCTTACTGAAGCCTTCAAGTCATCGATAGAATGCTTGCCGCTTAACGGCAGAAACTCCTCTCCAAATTTACCACTTCCCATCAGGTAAAGCACTTTCTTTCCTCTCTGCTGCAGCACCTCTGCAAAGGACTGCGCCACCATGGTCGCTCCCACCTGATGATCTCCTCCAAAAAATCCTATTACTTTTTCCATCTGTCCTCCTTTTAACGATATGCCAGCACCAGTTTTTCACCCGACTCGGCAGCCTTGGAAAGCTGCTGCGCCTGCTTATCAGTTACCACAATTTCTACGCTGTGCTTCTCCTGACTGACAAGTGTAACCGGTGCAGATGTAACAAAACCGCTGCCAAGAAAAAAATACGCCCTGTCACCACGCCGAAGAGATGACGGCACTGCGTAAAGCCATTCTCCAGGTATTGCCAAAACGTATTTTCCATCCCTGCCGCCGGGAGCAAGTTCCGCCTGCACAAAATATTCCTGAAAAAGCGGCACTCCCTTATGGATAAATGCCGCTGCTTCCTTTCCCAAAAGACTTTCTTTCTCCTTTGGGGTAATATAGTCTTTTTCCACCAGTTCCATCCTTACAGTCTCAAACATATCCCCCCGCAAAACAGTTCCTTTTGAAATGTTGCGACTGCATACCAGCACCTCATCGTATAAAAACTGTGCTTTTCCCCACTTCTCCCATGTAAAAAGCGCCGCAATGCTGACTGCAATGAGCAGAATACCGATGACTTTCTTACCCTTGTCCAAAAAACGCCTCCTTTCTGATTTTATGGATAGAAAAAGGACCGCCCTCTGGGCGGTCCCTGGTTATTTCCATTTACCTCTATCTATCCGTAATATCATAATAACACATTTTTTCTCCCCTTACAATACTTTTTTTAACATTTTTATAAATTTCTTCCTAAAACCAAATTACATCATCGATAAATTCTTTGCGACCATATAAAGAAACCGCTGTTTCCAGTATCTCCAGAGCTTATTGGGAAATGACTTTCCCGTATTTTTCAGTATCAGATTGCTTAGAATAAAGGAACGGTATTCCTCCGGCACCACATCCAGCGCCGCATGAATGCCGCGAATCCTCTCCCGCAGCACCGCCCGCTCTACGGCCTTTTCTTCTGTCGGTCGATACAGGACAAAATTGCTGATTCTATCACTGACAATGCTTTTACCGCCGGCGATTTCCTCCCGCTCAAGCTCTGCCAGTCTGCTCTCCATTCTCTCCAAATCTCTGACTGCCCAAACACTCTGATAATACACTGCATCAGGCATGACATACTCCTTATACTTAGTCTGCTGCCACTCTCTTGACATAATCACCTCTTTCCGAAACCTCTGATTATTTTTTACCATAAATTACATATTATGTCAATGCTTTTTCAAAAAACCTACAAATAAAAAGCACCCTGCCCGTCGGTGACAGACAAAGTGCCTCATATTCTTTTATGAATCAATCACGCCTACCCGCTTTACTCTTGGCTTCCCGTCGATGCAAGACATACGCCTGTAATAGTCAGCGCCACACCTGCGACAGTATACCAGCCGAATGGATCTCCCGCAAAGAGGCAGCCCGACAGCACGCCCACTGCCGTAACGGAATTTGCGACCAGATTCGCGCCGATGGTAGTCGGCAGCTTTCCGAGGACAAAGTTATAAATCAGATAGCACAAACAAGAACAGCAGACTCCCAAAAACAACACGCCGGCCAGAACCGTAGTATCCGTGAAGCAAAGCACATAGCCCCGCACACCGTTACCCATGGCAAAGCTAATGGCATTGAAACAAATTGCGCCGATTATAGAAAGAGTAAATGTAACTTCTATGGCATCAAACTCCGCAGCCGCCTTGCTGCTGCACAGCGTATATAACGCGCCGGAAATAACGGCGCCAATCAGGAATACATAACCGATTCCCTTTCCGCCGAGGGAAAAGTTCGGAGAGAAATACACACATACAAGCACGCCTAAGAATGCCAGAAAAATTGCGCCGATGGTTCGCTTGCTCGTCTTCTGGTGCAGTACCAGCGCGCTAATCAAAAGCACCATAAGGGGAATCGTCGCGATGAAAATAGAGGACTCTGACGTGCTGGTATATTTCACGCCCAAGGTTTCAAAGGTGGCATAAATGCACGGCTGCAAAATACCTACAAGAACTACCAGTTTAACATTCTTTCCTTTAAACTTCACCTTGACGACCCGCAAAGCGATCAGTACTAAAAACAGCAGCGCAGAAACGGTCCAGCGGAGAGCCAAAAGTTCCATAATTTCCAGATGCTTCAACGTAACCGAAGTTCCTAAATAGGATAGGCCCCACATCAATGCGCAAAGAGGCACCAGCGCATATACAAACCATTTCTTTTCCGTAATCTTTTCCTTCATATCAATTGCATCCTTTTTGCTTATTTCTCTGCGTCCAGTACCCGTATCACATCACCAAAAATCCCGTATGCAGTCTGCTCGATTTCAGGCCCGTGTTCAATCACTGACAGTTTCCCCATTAAATCTGTCGTAATAGATACCACCGAAGTAGTGCTGTCAACAGCTGCAAGCATATCCTTCCTATCAACCTCTACCGGTTTCACGCTGGCATATACCCTGCCGTCTTCCTTCCACCCTCTGCAAAGCAGTTTGATTACTTTGCCGCGAGAAGCAGCTTCTTCGATGTCAGACACTGTAATATTCTCAATTCCGGTCCGGTCCACATCAGGCGGTGTCATCCGCGCATCCATGAGAACATTGAGAAGCGCAGTGATTTTCGCCGCCGCGTCATATCCTTCGATATCCATAGCCGGATCCGCTTCAATAAAGCCCTTTGCCTTCCCGGCCACAATGACTTCATCGTAAGCTTTGCCCGCCGCCAGTTCTTCCAAAATATAGTTGGTTGTACTGTTGAGAATGCCGGAAACCTCCGTCACCTTACAAAACTTCAGTGTATGTTCCGTCAGATTGAATACTGGCGTGCCGTCCATCACCGTAGTCTCGTAGAAAAAACACACTCTCTTTGCCTTCGCCATTTCACTGAGCTCGTTAAAAGCCCACGCGACGGGGCCTTTGTTTGCAGTAATCACATGTTTTCCGCATGAAAAAGCCGTTTTGATATGAGTGATCGCCGGCTGCCCCGTAAAAATATTCAGCGGCGTCAGTTCACATACCACATCGCAGTCCGCTTCCTGAATAACCTCTATGACGGTCTTATCGCAAAGTCCCGGCGTATCCTCCGCAAACTTGCCCAGTTTTTCTGCGTCCTCGCAAACTTTCAGAAGGTCGATACCGCCGCTGTTCATAATGGTTCCTTTTCTTGCCGTGGCAATGGCCGTAACCACTACCCTTCTGCCATAGAGGCTGTAAATTTCGCTCTGCTTTTCGGTCAGCATCTTCGCAAAAGCCTGACCTGCATTGCCAAATCCCAAAAGCGCTAATTTTAAATCTTTCATAAAGTTTCTTCCTCCGCAAGCAGCGCTTTGATTCTATGATTGAGCATATCCAGCGCTACCAGATTGAATCCGCCCTCAGGCACGATAATATCCGCCTTTTTCTTGCTGGGCTCTACAAACTGCTCGTGCATGAGCTTGACAGTAGTCAGATACTGATTTACCACCGATTCAAGGGTTCTGCCGCGCTCCTTCACAT
Source organism: Emergencia sp. (assembly GCA_022767345.1). GTDB lineage: Bacteria > Bacillota > Clostridia > Peptostreptococcales > Anaerovoracaceae > Senimuribacter. Next base: position 62,413 of record JALEOD010000056.1, on the reverse strand, counting down.
CCCGCAAAATTCTTCTGATGATGCGTACATCCGCATCTGTATCCACAAAGACCTTCATATCGCAAAGGTCCAAAAGCTGCTGATTTTCAAAGATTAAAATACCTTCTACCACGACTACTTTGGAAGGCTGTACGGTCACGGTTTCGTCCACCCTGTTGTGAATGGTAAAGTCGTAAACCGGCCTTTTGATTTCCTTCCACTGCTTCAGCTGTTTCACATGTTCTATCATCAGATCAGTGTCGAAAGCGTCCGGATGGTCGTAGTTCAGTTCGCACCGCTGCTCGTAGGTCATATTGTCATGGGCCTTATAGTAAAAATCGTGGCTGAGAATGGTGATTTCATTACTGAACTGTCTCTTGATATTTTGAATCAGCGTGCTCTTTCCGGAGCCCGTGCCTCCTGCTATACCTATTACAATTACATTCTTCATCTGTTTCTCGTAAACCTTTCCTCTGTTCCTGCGGCATCCGGTTTATCCCTACTGTTTTATTACCGCTTTTTCGCCGGACCGATCCTCTTCTGTCACCGTCGAGCCCAGAACCATGGTCGCCTTGGCAAGCTCCTGCACGATATTGTTGATTTTCACCAGCTTATCCTGCGAAATATTTCTTCCCATGGCTAAATCTGTATTATACAAAATACTCTCGATATCATTATGAATATCTGAAATCTGCCTTCTCACTGCCTGAATTTCCTCATCCTCCACAGCCGTTTCTTCCGCTTCTTCAAAGTTAAGAATCTTCGCAGTGTTCATATCCAGTTCAAACTCAGAATTTCCAAGGACAACGACAGGGTCATATCCCAACTTGTCAGAAATCAGCTTTCCGAAATCCTTCTTGGAATCTTCCTCACCATGTACCAGAAAAATCTGCTTCGGTTTCTGTCTGAATCCTGCCAGCCAGGAGAAGAGTCCATCCTGATCCGCATGACCTGAAAATCCCTCTAAATTGTAAATCTCTGCATTGACATGAATTTCTTCTCCAAAGAGAACTACATCCTTGCCGCCTTCTACCAGCAGCTTACCCAGCGTTCCTTCTGCCTGATAACCCACAAAGATGATACTGGATTTGCTGTCCCAAAGATTATGTTTTAAATGATGGCGAATTCTGCCTGCTTCACACATACCGCTGGCTGAAATAATCACCTTCGGATTTCTGTCAAGATTCAGCGCCTGAGACTCAGCAGTGCTTCTTGTAAATTTCAGGTTCTTGAAGTCCAGCGGATTGTCGCCGCGTAAAATATAATCTCTGGTTTCCTCATCGAACACCTGCGCATTCTTTCTGAACACCTCCGTAGCAGTGGTCGCCATCGGACTGTCCACATAGACCATCAGCTGATCCATTTCTTCTTTATATTCACTATGTTCTTCGTAAAACTTGTTAAACTCGTAAATCAGTTCCTGCGTTCTGCCCACTGCAAAAGACGGAATTACCACAGTGCCGCCCCGTCTTGTGGTTTTCAGCACGATATCAAGAAGTTCCTTGATACTGGTGCTGTTTGCAGGGTGATTTCTGTTGCCGTAGGTAGTTTCCATAATCACGTAATCTGCTTTTTTGATGATGGTCGGATCGCGCAGAATCGGACGGTTCATCATACCAAGGTCACCAGAAAATACGATTTTCGATTCTCTGCCATCTTCCTCCACCCATAGTTCTGTGATGGCAGAACCTAAAATATGCCCCGCATCGTTGAATACGATTTTCATATGATCGTTAATCTCAATCTGCTGGTCATAAAGCACCGGCACTACGTATTCCAACGCCTTCACTGCGTCTTCAAAGGTGTAAAGCGGCTCAACCGGAGGTTTTCCCGCACGGGCGGCTCTTTTGCTCTTCCACTCCGCGTCTTTTTCGTGAATAAAGCCGCTGTCCTTCAGCATGACATCGAGAAGATCTGCAGTTGCATCCGTACAATAGATTTTTCCGGTAAAGCCACGCTTTACAAGCAGAGGAATTCTGCCGCAGTGGTCGATATGGGCATGACTCAAAATCACGCATTCCACTTCCTTCGGATCAAAAGGAAACGGCTCGTAATTCAGCGCTTCCTGCGCCTTTCCGCCCTGAAACTGTCCACAATCGAGCAAAACCTTATGATTTTCTGTTGTCAATAAGTGACAAGACCCTGTCACGCCTGAAGACGCGCCGCAAAACTTAATTTTCATAGGATAACCTCCCTTTCCTCACACTTTTGTGGTCCAAAGCTGCGCTTCCCCTGTAGACACCACTGTAGCGCCTGCCTCAAGTGCAGCCCGAACTTCTTCCATGGTTTCAACGATACCGCCTGCAATAATCGGCATATCTACCTTCTCCGAAAACTCCCTGATTTTTTTTGTAATAATGCCCGGCATAATCTCAATGATGTCAGGCTTAGATATCTTAATAGATTCAACCGACGTGCCCACTGAGTGGGAATCCACCATAAAAAACCGCTGCACCGTAATCAAATCGAACTCCTTGGCAAGCTTAACAATATTAGTTCTGGTAGTCAGCACGCCGTCTACCCCCTGCCTTGCCAAAAACTCCAGCCCGGCTCTGTCTTTACCGATTCCCTCCGCAAAGTCCACATGAATAAATGCTTTCTTACCTGCGCTATGTATTTCTTTTACACACTGATTGACCGTCATAATATTGGAATGCAGTAAAAACACCATATCCACATCTGACCGCAGTGCTTTACTAAAATCCTTTTCCGTACGAATGGCCGCAGCAATGGGCTTTTTCATGAAATCCATAACCATATTTCTCTCCTCTTCTCTCATGGTCAAAGGCAAGGGAAGTTAAACCATGCTCCCTCGCATATCCAATTATTACTATTATAATACCTTTTCACATGTTTTTGAATAGTTTTTTTGAAATTCGGAGTCGATGCGGAATCTAAAAACCGATTCCCCAAAACGAATCTGTTTTAAGAAATAGCAGTCCTCTCACCCGCAATTAGCAGTCCGCCATAAAGATATCCCTATATTGTATACATGGCAGTCTGCTCTTACAGCGTGCCGCATTTTAGTTGACTTATTGTATACATGGCGGCACCCCTTCAGAAAACGCCATATTTTAAATCCTTTTTTTGCAAAGATGGCATCACACTCTGCCCTCGTGCCGTATTCTACCAATTTCTTCCAGAAATTTACTCGTCAAAGTCCCCATAAGGCGCCTTCATCTGCTACATGCCTTGTGTGCATGCCATTTTAACCTTAAACTGCCCATAATATGGCACTTTTTCAATCCCCTACGCCATGTATACAAAAATATCATTTTATAGTGGCGTAAAGTGACATTAACAAGGCAAGTAAAATCACAAAACGCCAAATATATTCCAAATCAAAGGACTGTTCCGCTCCAGTATTTGGACTGTATTCCACAAACTCCCGCTCAGATAATCCGCTGGGTCTGCCAAATGGCTCCACGATTTTTATGCAGCACCACATAATACCACATACGGCAATTGGAAGCAATATGATGAAGATAAGACGTCTCACCGTTAATTTGGACATTTTTTACCCCATTGCTTTTCTCATTTTATTAATTATGAAACTACTTTCTTTAATCCTGGCAGCTACCTAAGTTTCTGTCAATGTTTTTATTCTATATTTAGAAAACAACAAAAGAGGCAGTCCAGTGCCGCCTCTTTATATCCGCTATTTGTCATCTCCATGAAAATCTGAGCCTTCAGTAATATGCAGATGGTATTTTCCTGCCATCACGACCAGCCTCAGTGCCTGATCGTGGTCAGCAGACGGATGATAACATTCCATGCCTTTCAGACCATGCTTTTTCAAATCCGCCACTATGGCCTCCAGGTTTTTCCAAAACTCTTCACTGCCAGGCTCTCCTATTTTCTTTGTCTTTAAAGGATGTGCCAAAACTGCCATACCGCCGGCTTCTTTAATTACGTCAACCGCCTCATACACGGAGATTCTCTCTCTTTCGACCTCGTCAAGCAGTTCCCACAAATGGTCCGGTGCGCAGCCTTTTCGTTTCAGCGCTCGAGCAAAATTCGGCTTGCCGATATAGTTCTGACCGGGACGCTCAATCAAATCCTCATACTGCAGCTCATAGCCCTGATTCTGCAGGTGAGCAAGGAGCTTTTCATTGCGCACTTTTCTCGATTCCTGCAGCTTCCTGATACACGCTTTCAGCGCTGCATTTTCAGTATCAATATGGTAGCCAAGGATATGCAGCTCAGTCTTCTGGCCTGCGAAATCATAACTGCAGCCGATTTCAATACCGGCAATCACCTTCATCTCCAGTGCCTCTCCTGCAATAACCGCCTCGTATACACCGTCCACACCATCATGGTCGGTCAGCGCAATCATATCGTAATCTCTGCCCTTGTACATTTTCACAAGGTCTGTCGGCTTCATCGTACCGTCGGAAAAGTAGGAATGAATATGATAATCCACTTTATAATTCATCTCTCACCTCTATTTCTTGTATAAAAGCTCTGCAGCCACTGCTTCTGCGCATTCCGTGCCTTTCAAATATTCAATCAGTGAAAGGGAAAAATCCATAGCAGTGCCAGGACCTTTGGAGGTGATAATATTCCCTGAAACGACCACCTTTTCATCCCGTCCCACTGCACCGACAAGTTCTTCTTCCATGCCCTCATAGATAGTCGCCTCGTGGCCTGCAAGAAGCCCTCCGCGACCGAGTACCATCGGTGCCGCACAGATTGCCGCAATGGGCTTTCCAGCTTCATAAAAATGCTTTAGTTCCTCGTTGAGTTCTCTATGGTTACACAGATTTGTCGTGCCCGGCATACCACCCGGCAGAACCAGCATGGCGCATTTGTCATAAAGACCCTCTTTAAAAAGAATATCTGCCTCCACGCCAATTCCATGAGAACCGTAAACCAATTTATCTTCCATAATGGAAACAGTTTTGACCTGAATATTCGCACGCCTAAGCAAATCCACCGCTGTCAGCGCTTCGATTTCCTCAAAACCATTTGCTAAAAATACATAAACCATAATTCTTTCTCCCGTCTCCCCGCTTGGAGCTCTGTCTTTCATTAATAAAAAATCCGTTCCGGTTTTGTTAAATGATAATTGATATATGTCAAAAGGGCCAAAATAGCTGCGCCGAAAATTGACGCAAAGAGTACATACGTCTTAAAAAAGGGATCACCCAGAACGGTCAGCAGCGTGGTTGACTCCTTCGGCAGCTCAATTCCAACCAGAAAATTATAAATCCACAGTCGAAATCCCTTGCTGTACCAACATATTCCTTGTCCAATGAGCAGCAGCACAGTAAGAACTGCCCCTGCCCGATATCGGTTCCTAAGTGCCTCTCTGAATCCGTTTTTCCACAAATAGATATACACAGCCAACGCAATCGCAAGACAAAACAGTCCAAAAGCAAGCTCAATATTGAGGACAGCCTTGATTCGAACCATAATACGCTGCTCAGTCTCATCAAAAATTGGGTCCTGATACACGCCGTTATCCTCATATACCTGAAATGCCTCTCCGCTGAAGGAGGACCAGTACGAAGATATGCCCGACGCCATATCACGCTCCGTCACGTTATAAGGAATCTCCGTGACAACCTGACTGTCATTGAAATGGAACACGTAAGTTTCTGATACGCGCAATATCAAATTTGAAGTTAAAATCACAATCATCAGCGGAAGCAAAACCGCTAAAATCATGGAACATAAATAATTAAATTTGTGCATTTTGACTCCTAGCCTAGATGCAAAGCGGGGATAGACACCTCTTGCCTATCCCTGCTTTGCTCTTATTTGTTTTATTTAATGATTTCGCAAACTGCGTCAGGACCACAGCCTGCAGCATTTCCTTCATCTGTGTCAAGGTGTACTTCTTTTTCGTGCTTAGCACCGGCTCTAACCAGCACATTGTCAAAGATAAGACCTCTTTCACCTTCGATTTTAATGCTCACCCAGTCGCCGTCTTTTACGCCGGCTTCTGCCGCCTGTTCGTCGTTTAAATGAACGTGTCTCAGTGCAGCAATTACACCGTGGTCAAGTTCCACTTCACCACAAGGTCCAACCAGCTTGCAGCCAGGAGTTCCTTCCAGCTTGCCTGATTCTCTGACCGGTGCTTTGATGCCGATGGTTCTTGCATCTGTTAAAGCAAGCTCAACCTGTGTTTCAGGACGAACAGGTCCCAATACTCTGATTCCTGTCAAAGTCTTCTTAGGACCTACAATATCAACTTTCTCTTCGGAAGCGAACTGTCCCGGCTGAACCAAATCCTTGGTCGGTGTCAGCTGATGACCCTCTCCGAAAAGAACGTCCAAATCTTTCTGACTTAAGTGTACATGTTTGTTGGATAATCCAATGTTTACTTTGTAACCCATTTTTATATATCTCCTTTTTATGTAAAATTAATAATAAACAAGTTTTGGTTTAGTTATTTGCGAAACGCTGTACTAATCTTCCAGATAACTGATGTATGGAAGATTCCTGTATTTCTGATCGAAGTCAAGGCCATATCCGACGATAAATAAATCCGGCACTTCAAAACCAATGTAATCACCCTTTACATCCGCAGTCCTTCTGGATGGTTTGTCCAAAAGCGTGCAGACTTTTACACTGTTTGGATTTTTTATGTAGAAATAGTCCTTAAGTGCCTTCAGGGTATTGCCGGTGTCGATAATATCTTCAATAATCAGTACTTCTTTTCCGGAAATCTCAAGCTCAATATCTTTCTTAATCTTCACTTCACCGCTGCTGACGGTTCCGCTTCCGTAGCTGGATGCCGATACAAAGTCAATTTCAAGATCCAAATCGATATACTTCATAATATCTGCCATCCACGGAACTGCACCCCGTAAAGTTCCAATCAGAATCAGTTCTTTTCCCGCATAATCACAAGTGATCTGCTCGCCCAATTCTTTTGCTCTTTTCCAAATGTCTTCCTGGGTAAAAAGTATCTTACCTTTGATTTCCTGTACTGCCATGTCTTACTCCTTATCTTCTACATCAAATTCTACACCCTCAACAATTGTTTTGTCACGAAATTTTTTTGATAAATCCTCTGTTTTTTCACCCATCCAGTAAACATCCAACTCGTCTTTCAGCGTCCAAAGAATATAGATCCACAAAACCAAATCATCTAAAAGGGCAAAAGGAAACAAAACTGCCGGAATGATATCAATGGGCGTAATCAAATATACAATGCCGAAAATCACCAGAGCCTTCTTTCGAAGCGGCACAGTCTTGTCCTTCAAAAGGCTTGTAATCGCTGCAATTCTTCGCATCAAAACTCTAATCGTGATAAACTGCATATTACTCCTCCAGAATTCTTTCTATTTCGCAAAGCAACTCTTCACAGCCTGTTTTTTTCAGTGCTGAAACAGCAATAACCTTATCTTCTTTAGACAGCTGCAGTGTTTTGCGAATCAGCGCAATATTCTTCTGCATCTCATTTCTGGACACTTTATCCGCCTTGGTTGCAACGACAATACCATCAAGACTGTAGTGACGCAGGTATTCATACATCTGCACATCCTGCGCACTGGGTTTATGTCTGATATCTACAAGCTGCACGACCTTGCGAAGACCCTCCCGGTTTCGGAAATAAGTCTCCATCATGTCGCCCCAGTTTTCTGTCGTACTTTTTGAAACCTTTGCATAGCCGTAACCCGGCAAATCCACAATTCTAAATGCGTCGTTGACAAGGTAAAAGTTGATCGTTCTCGTTTTACCCGGGCTTCCGCTGACTCTCGCCAGCTTTTTCCGGTTTGTGAGCAGATTCAAAAGAGAGGATTTTCCCACGTTGGAACGACCCGCAAAGGCAATCTCCGGCATAGTATCCGGCGGATACTGGCTCGGTTTTACCGCCACCGTATCTAAATCTGATTTTATAATTCTCATGATTTACCTGCTTTTTTTACCAGCGCTTCGTCAAGGGCTTTGCTTACATGATCAATCAATACGAATTCCATCTTCCTGCGGACAGTGTTTGGAATTTCGTCAATATCAGGTGCATTATCCTTCGGAAGAAGTACTTTCTTAATACCTGCCCTGTGGGCTGCCAGCACCTTTTCTCTGATGCCGCCAACCGGAAGAACCTTTCCGCGAAGAGTCACCTCACCGGTCATGGCAACATCCCGTCTTACCGGCGTATCTGTCAAAGTAGAAATCACTGCGGTGCACATGGTTACGCCTGCAGACGGACCGTCCTTTGGTACTGCGCCCTCCGGCACGTGAACATGCAAATCATATTTCTTGTAAAAATCTTCCTCAATGCCCAGTTCATCTGCAACAGAACGAATGTAACTGATTCCTGCTTTTGCGGACTCCTGCATCACATCACCCAGCTGACCGGTCAGAACCAGTTTACCGCTGCCTGCAACCGCAGTAGTCTCAATCTGCAGGGTATCGCCGCCTACCGCAGTCCATGCAAGCCCTGTGGTAACGCCTACCTGATTCTCCCCTTCTACTATATCGAAGTGGAATCTGTGTTTTCCCAGATACTTTTCCAGATTGGACGGAGTAATACTGTAAGATTTAGCCTTTGCGGAAACAATCTTACGAGCAACCTTTCGGCAGAGGTTAGCAACCTCTCGCTCCAGATTTCTGACGCCGGACTCTCTGGTGTAGTAGTTAATCAGGTCATGGACTGCTCTCTCGGAAATCTTGATGTTATCTTTCTTCAGCCCATGCTCCTTCACTTTCTTTGGAATTAAATATCTCTGGGCAATCTTCACCTTCTCTTCCTCGGTATAGCCCGGAACCTCTACAATCTCCATTCTGTCAAGAAGCGGTCTTGGAATGGTATCGGTAGAATTTGCCGTCGTAATGAACATAACCCTGGAAAGATCAAAAGGCACTTCCAGGAAATGATCTGTAAACGTATTGTTCTGCTCCGGATCCAGCACTTCAAGGAGCGCTGATGCCGGATCACCCTTAAAATCCGCACCGATTTTATCTACTTCATCAAAAAGAAATACTGGATTATTGGTACCTGCGTCTTTGATGCAGGAAATTACTCTGCCCGGAATCGCGCCAATATAGGTTCTTCTGTGCCCTCTGATTTCGGCTTCATCACGTACGCCACCCAGAGACATTCTGACAAATTCTCTGCCGGACGCCTTTGCGATGGAACGGGCAATAGAAGTCTTACCTACCCCCGGAGGTCCTACAAGACACAGGATAGGTCCTTTTATTGCTTTAGACAGATGAATGACCGCCAGATACTCCAGTACTCTTTCCTTCACCTTGTCCAGTCCATAGTGATCTTCGTTGAGAATTTTCTCTGCCTTTTTCAGGTTTACATTTACCTTAGATGCTTGATTCCAAGGCAGCGCCAAAATCGTCTCCACATAGTTTCTGATTACCGTTGCTTCTGCAGAAGACGGCATCATCTTAGAAAACTTGTTAATTTCTTTTTTGATTTTCTCCTCGACTTTTTCTGACAGATGCAGTTCTTCCAGTTCTTTGAGCCAGTCTGCAGCCTCCATACCTGCGTCCTCGTTGACACCCAGCTCTTCCTGAATAGCCTTCATCTTCTCTCTCAGGAAGTACTCTTTCTGATTATGGTCGATATTTTCTTTGACTTTCTTCGAAAGTTCTTTTTCAATGACTGCGATTTCATTTTCCTCAGCAATTATAGCCGTCAGTATCTGTACTCTTTCAGAAAAATCCAAAGCTTCAAGTACCTTCTGTTTGCGATTTGTGCGAATCAAAAGCTCATTTGTAATTTTGTCCACAACAGCCAGCGGACTTTCGCTGGAAATCGCCTTATCGACTAAATCATCGCTGACCTGTCCCGTCAGTGCCGCATATTCAATGAAAGACTCTGTTAAAAGCTTTATTGCCGCCTTATCTTCAGGCAAGAGCTGTTCCATATCCAATTCTTCTTCCAGCACTTTCACTGTGCAGGACATGAATTCCTCTTCCTCTAAAGGCTGAATCAACTGTGCTCTGCAGACGCCTTCCACCAACACCCTGACAGCGTCGCCCTGAATCTTCAGCATCTGTTTGATTCTGACAATAGTACCGATTGTATAAATATCGTCAAATGTAGGAATCAGGACATTATCATCTTTCTGAGTCGATACAAAGAGCAGTTTATCGTCTGCCATTGCCTTTTCTAAAGCATGAATAGACTTTTCCCGTCCCACATCGAAATGAATTACTGTATTTGGAAAAATAGATACACCCCGAAGCGGAATACAAGGAAAAATCACTTTGTTTTCTTCTATCATCTCTTCCTCCTAATGGTTCGTTCCAAGAACGTAAGTGACAGTAAAATTCACAAAATCAGGATTTTGGAATTTTGTGCATAAGACCTGCCAACGATTCCCTTTGTGAATCGGGCCAGGGCTTCAATTGTCTAAACGAACCTTATGCTTTAGCGTCCCAAGTACGAATGTACCTGGCTAGACGCTAGTCGTATCATTATACGAAAGGCGGCCGCCAGCCGCCTGTCTTATGAGGCATCGGCCTCTCTGTCTGTATCCTTATTTTCATCTGTTACCAGAGTCGGTTCTTTTCCCTCCTCGATGGTTTCCCTCGTTATGATACATTTTGTGACATCATCCCTTGACGGAATCTCGAACATAATGTCATTCATCGCTTTTTCAAAAATGCTGCGCAGACCTCTGGCACCGGTCTTTCTCTCAATTGCTTTCTTGGCAATAGCGCTGACCGCCTCGTCCTCAATCTCAAGTTCCACGTCGTCCATCTCAAAAAGCTTCTTATACTGCTTAATCAGCGCATTCTTAGGCTCACGCATAATACGCACCAGCGCCGCTTCATCCAGTTCCTGAAGCGTAACCAATACAGGCAATCTTCCGATAAATTCCGGAATCAGTCCGAATTTCAGAAGGTCTTCCGGCTGAATCTCCGAAAGAAGCTTGCCGTCATCTTTCTGCAGAGGCGTCATTGCATGGTTGAAACCGATTACCCTTTCGCCCATTCTTCTCTGAATGATGCTTTCAAGACCGTCAAAGGCTCCGCCGCAGATAAACAGCACATTGCTGGTATCAAACTGAATAAACTCCTGATGGGGATGTTTACGACCTCCCTGAGGCGGAACATTGGCAACAGTACCTTCCAGAATCTTCAAAAGCGCCTGCTGCACACCCTCGCCGCTGACGTCTCTGGTAATGGACGGATTGTCTGACTTTCTGGCAATCTTATCGATTTCGTCAACATAAATAATGCCCTTCTGCGCCTTTTCTATATCAAAATCTGCTGCCTGAAGCAGGCGAAGCAGGATATTCTCTACGTCTTCACCAACATATCCGGCCTCCGTCAGCGCTGTCGCGTCGGCAATGGCAAAAGGCACATTTAAAAGCTTTGCCAGTGTCTGGGCAAGCAGTGTCTTACCGGAACCGGTCGGTCCAATCATGACGATATTACTCTTCTGCAGGTCAATATCCATGTCCTTATCGCCAACTCTGTTAATTCTCTTATAGTGATTGTATACTGCTACAGCCAAAGCCCTCTTTGCCGAATCCTGCCCAATGACATAATCGGACAGGGTATCAAAGATTTCCCTTGGTTTTGGCAGATGATAATGAACCGGCTTGACCGCGGACATCTGTTCATCGCGTTCAGCCTCTTCTATGATGCCAAGACACATGTCTACACATTCATCACATATATAAATGCCCGGCCCGGCTACAAGGCGCCTGACCTGACTCTGCGGTTTTCCGCAGAAAGAACATCTCAGTTCTTTTGTATCGCCAAATACTTCTGACATAAATATCCCCCTCTACTTAATTTACTTGGATGTAATCACTTTATCGATTAATCCATAAGCTGCAGCGTCTTCTGCACTCATGAAGTTATCCCGGTCTGTATCTCTTTCGATGGTAGCCAAATCCTGTCCGGTATTTTCGCTGAGAATCTGATTGAGTTTCTCCTTGGTTTTCAGAATCCATTCTGCATGAATCTTGATATCAGAAGCCTGCCCTTTGGCACCGCCCAGCGGCTGATGAATCATCACCTCCGCGTTAGGAAGTGCATATCTCTTACCTTTTTTCCCTGAGGACAGAAGGAATGCACCCATGCTGGCTGCGAGTCCCACACAGATGGTGGATACGTCACACTTGATATACTGCATGGTATCATAAATAGCCATGCCGGCGGTTACAGAACCGCCGGGGCTATTGATGTAAATACAAATATCTTTCTCAGGATCCTCCGCTTCTAAGAACAGCAGCTGCGCTACCACCAGACTGGCAATTTGGTCGTTAATCTCGTCTGCCAGAAAAATAATTCTGTCCTTTAATAGTCTTGAATAAATATCATAGGAGCGTTCTCCTCTGCCGGTCTGTTCAATCACATATGGTACTAAAGCCATTCTTTTATGTCCCCCTTATTTCTGTTTGTTTATGCCTTAAGCCTCTTTAGGCTCCTCAGCTTTCTTTTCAACCTTGCTGACTTTTGCCTTGTCATACAGCATGTCGATGACTTTCTTCAGCTGGATGTCCTTCTTAAAGAAAGTCAGATTGTCTGTTCCGATCATTTCTCTGATCTGTTCTACATCTGTATTGTATGCATTTGCCATGTCTTTCAGTTCAGTTTCCAATTCTTCTTCTGAAACTTCTACCTTCTCAGCTTCTACGATGGACATCAGAACCAGTCTGGTTCCTACCTTTTTAGCAGCATCTTCACGAAGTTCTTCTCTGAAGTCCTTAGGCTCTTTCTGTAAGAACTGCAGATACTGCTCTAAGGAAAGTCCCTGATATCTCAGCTGATGATCCAGTTCCTGCGCCATTCTGTCAATTTCATCCTCAACCATAACAGCCGGCACTTCTGGTTTATTTGCTTCATAAACCTTTTCGATGACAGCGTCTTTTGCAGCGTTAAGAGCCATTGCGTCAGCATTTGTCTGTAGTCTTTCCTCAGTTGCTTTCTTTAATTCATCTAAAGTGTCATATTCGCTGACATCTTTTGCGAATTCGTCATCCAGTACAGGAAGTTCTTCTACTTTCACTTCGTGGATATGGCAGTGGAAAACTGCTTCTTTTCCGGCGAGTTCCGGTGCGTGATATTCTTCAGGGAATGTTACATTTACATCCTTATCTTCACCTGCTTTTACGCCCACCAGCTGTTCTTCAAAGCCCGGAATAAACATGCCGGAGCCAATCTTAAGTTCCTGTCTTTCTGCAGTGCCGCCTTCAAACTGTTCTTCACCTACAAAACCGGAGTAGTCCAAAATAACGGTATCGCCATCCTCAACCGGTCTTTCTGCAACTACCATCCGTGCATTTCTTTTCTGCAGCATTTCGATTTCTTTCTCTACAGCTTCGGCCTCAACAGTCTGTACAGTTTCTTCTACCTCTACGCCGAAGTAATCCTTCACTTCTACTACCGGATATACGGCTACAGTAATGGTGATAGTCAGCGGTTTGCCTTTACCGATTTCAGAGAATTCGGCAGCAGGGCTGTCAATAACCTCAAGCTGCAGTTCACGAATTGCCTGCGGATAGCTTTCCTGGAACAGGTTATTGATTGCGTCTTCAAAGAAGATACCTTCTCCGTAATGCTTTTCGATGATGCTTCTTGGGGCTTTGCCCTTTCTGAAACCATCTATCATAAACTGATTCTTAGATGCCTGATAAGCCTTTACGACTGCAGCCTCAAATTCTTCTGCAGTAAAATCCATAGTAAACTTCACCTGGTTGTTTTCTTTGGAAATAAAAGTTGTTTTCATTGATATATATCCTCCTAAAATTTTAGCAAGTTCATTGGTTCTACATTCAATTCTGAACATAGAATGCATATTATTATACACTTTTTGACGCACAAAGTAAAGGATTCTAACAAAAATGACTGCTAAAAACAGTCATTTTCTTTAAATGAGGTCCAATCCTCTCTTATATTTGCTCCTATTCTCCGCTTCAAGGCCATATTTTTCTGAAATTCTCTGTCCCAGATCAATCATATCCTCTTCATCGCCGGAATAAAGTTCAATTTCCATTTCAGAAATAGGCACAGTTTTTTCGCCGCAGATAATCTTTCCTACATCGACAGAAAGTTCATTAATCGATTTGCCGGTATCAATTCTTACCTGTCTGCGCACAAAGTATATATCCATCAGCGGCACCAGCTTTCTCCGCCCTACTAAATCGGTCAGCACCTGACACATCTCACTTTGGTCAAAGATTTGAATGTCCGGTGTCGTCAGCTTGGATTCATCGTCTACCGGCACATTGATTTCCTCGCGCTTATGCATGCCATCCTCGCTGGAGCCGTTCCATTTAAGCGTTGCAACTAACTTACTGCCTTCTTTTCTGACGCGAAAGGCAATTCCTTCTCTGAAAAATCTTCTGTCTTCAGTATCGAAATACACCGCGTGCATCTCAAGTTCTTCTTCTGTGTCCTTGTCTTTAATGCTTTCCAGATAAGGATCCCTTAAAATCTGTTCGATTACAGCCTCATCTTTTACCGCATACTTCAGTTCAATTTCCATAGTTCCCTCTCATCTCATGGATTCTGTCATAGTCTATGTTCTACCACAAAATCCATAGAAAGTCAATAGAATACATCTTCAATAGAATACATGCCCGGCTTTCTTCCGGTCAGCCACTGGGCTGCTTCAATAGCGCCTTTGGCAAAAATAGCTTTGGAAAACGCAGTGTGCTTAATCTCAATGACCTCGTCCTTCATGGCAAACAGTACCGTATGTTCGCCGAAGATAGTACCGCCCCGCACACTGTGAATGCCTATTTCATTTTTTCTTTTTTCCTCTCCACAGCGTCCATATTTACGCTCCCGCTCCCCTAAAGGATCGCAGACTTTTGCCAGCGCAAGGGCTGTACCGCTGGGGGAATCAACCTTCTGGTTGTGATGCTTTTCGATAATCTCCATATCGGAACAATCCGACAAAAGCGGCACCGCATAGCCTACAATCTTTTTCAAAGAACTGATTCCATAAGAAAAGTTGGAACTTTTAATGACCGGCGCAGACTCCGCCAGCTTCCGAATCCTTTCTTCCTCTTCCTTTGTATAGCCTGTCGTCGCGAAAACTACACCCACACGCCCCTGCTTTTCTGCAATATAGCTGCAGATTCCGTCTAAAGCCCCCGGATGGCTGAAATCAATCACAACATCAGGTTCCTTGATATCCTCCAGTCTCTCTCCCAAAGCCGGTTCAATATTATATACCTTATCGATACCAGGATTCTGCAGTGCCATATCCCTGACAATGCGCCCCATAGTACCTGTTCCTACGATTGCAAGATTCATACAGCAATCTCCTTTCACACATAATATCCAGTTTATTCTTTGGTGAAAGGATTTGATACTTTTTTCTGGATTCCATAGCAAATTGGCACCAGATACAAATAAAAACTAAAGAGAATTGCTCCGGACCCCACCTGCATAAAGCCAAGAGGTACAGTACACGCAATAGCCCATGGAACAGTCCCTGCCAGCAAAATCACAGAATTCTCCAGGTCAATAGCAAGCTCTTCTTTCGTTGCGCAAAGTTCTTTATACGGTTTCTTCAAAAAATCACAGCAAATCATAGACGCGATGGTCTGATTGCAGAAAATCCCCAGGAATATGTAAGACATCAGCACCATGGTGGCAAATCTTCCGATCTTCTGCGCAAGGGAGAGAATTTTCTCCTGCAGCACCCCGAGCATGTCCGTTCCCGTAAAGATGCCAGAATACGTGCTGGAAAGAGATACGATACACACAATTTCAATCATAGAAAGCATACCGCCGCCGTCTAATATTTTCCCAAGGCCGCCTTCGCCGACATATCCAAAAATCAGTGTATGAAGCAGCGTTTGCAAAGGCATGTCCTCGCAGAACAGACTAACCGCACTGCCGCTTGCAATGCTGGCGAGCATGGCATAAATGACCGGCACCCTCAAAAGAGGCAGCACCACCATACACAGAGCCGGCACTACAGCCCACAGCGACAGGCTGAATTCACTTTCCAGACTATGTAGAAAACTTTGATCCACTGTACGAATGGGATTAGAAAAAGACAGCACGCTGTAAATTCCCAAGGTCAGCACCAACGGCAGCCATGCCGTCTTTGCCATTTTCTTTACATTGGTAAGCAAATCTGTTTCTGTAACTGTGGCCACCAGAATTGCGCTGGACGATACAGGCGATCCTCTGTCTCCAAAATAAATACCGCTCATGACTGCCCCGGCGGTCAAAAGTTCATTTACACCGCCAGCCCTTGCAAGAGCAATAAAAATCACGCCTACTGTGCCTGCCACTCCAAAGGAAGTCCCCAGTGCGTAGGAAAGCAGGCAGCACAAAGCAAAGGTGATAATCAGAAAAACTCCAGGTGTAATCATCTTGATTCCGTAGTAGACAAAAAAGGAAATCGTACCTGCCGAACGCCAGACCGCTGTAATAAAGCCAATAATAAACATAATTTCAATGACAATCAGCGCATCCTTTAAGCCTCCGGCTCCCATCTTAACAATCTCCCTCAATCCGAAGCCTTTTCGCATTCCTACAACAGAAAAAACAATCAATCCAATAAAAAGAGCAATCACCATAGTGTATCCTGTGACAATACACCAGACCATCGCTCCTATAAATACGATAAAACCAATAATTAAATCCATACAGTCAGCCTCTGTCTCCTTTGCGTCTTCTGAGCAGTTCCTCAATGAGCTGTTCATTGAGCTTTTTCTGCATCTCAGAAAGGGAGCTTGCAGCCGGCATGTCGGTCATCTGCATCACCCACAGATACTTCTTCAAATCACACTGCTCAATCCTTCTGGATATGGATTTATGCACCGCAGCAGCCCTTTCTTTTGCGTTAATCAGATATACTCTTGCAATGATGCCGCTGCGCATGCGCTTAATTTCAATAAAGCTTTCGATATTGCCCGCAATGGATATTGCTTCTTTTATTTCCTTTGCAATGGTCTGACCGATAATCCGGGACCGTTCCTTCTGCATCAATATCCAAAAAGATACCGCCGCAATAGTGCCAAGACAGATTCCCGCCACATCGCCAAAGCTTTCTCTGGTTGCAAAAAGCATAATATAGCCCAGCGGAATCCCCAGCCATTTCATCATTCCTATTATTCTTACTGCTTTTTCCATTCTAATCCTCTTATCTTCTCATAATCAATTTCCCCATTATTATATGCCCTATTGCAGCTAATGTCAAAGAAAAATACAAAAGTTATCATGTCCATATTTTTTGTCTTCATGTAATGAAAAATATGTGATAAAATAAGACTAAAAATATTGTAAATCTGGAGGCTATTTCTATGAAACTGAACCGGTATTTTGACCATACGCTGCTAAAACCTGACGCAACCAAAGCGCAGATTGAAACTCTCTGCAGTCAGGCAAAAGCCTACGACTTTTATTCCGTCTGTGTCAATTCCGCCTATGTATCTCTTGCCGCATCTCTGCTTTCTGAAAGCGATGTAAAAGTTGCCGCCGTAGTGGGCTTTCCACTCGGCTCCTGCACAACAAACTGCAAAGCCTTTGAAACAGAAGAAGCATGCAGAGCCGGCGCCAAAGAAATTGACATGGTGCTGAACGTGGGCATGTTAAAATCCGGAAACACAGACTACGTCAGAGAGGACATTGCCGCAGTTGCCTCTGCGGCTGCTGCCAGCGATGCAAAAGTGAAGGTCATACTGGAAACCTGTCTCCTTACCGATGAGGAAATCGTCCTCGCCTGCAAGCTGGCACAGCAGGCAGGCGCGGCCTTTGTGAAAACCTCTACCGGTTTCAGCAGCGGCGGCGCAACTGTACACCACGTGCAGCTGATGAAGCAAACCGTCGGTGATACCCTGAAGATTAAAGCCTCCGGCGGTATCCGAACTTATGCCGATGTAAAGAAAATGCTCGCAGCCGGTGCGGACAGAATCGGTGCAAGCGCCAGCGTCTCTATCATGGAAGAAGCCGCGCAGGAAAACCAATAAATAGACTCATCAGATTAAAACAGGCGTCTTAGGACGCCTGTTCTTCTTCATAATATCTGTTTAAATACCTCAAATATCCGGTTCTGTTTTTGATACTTTTTCCTGTATACGGATTGATATATCCGATTACATCTTCCAGCGCCGGAAATTCATAATACCGCAGCACTTCGTCCACCTGATAAAAGGCATCGTCACCTTCGCTTGCAGAAAAAGCCCCTGCTCTCATATAAAGATCGCCGCACAAATCCGCAATGGTATCACAGCCCGTGTAGTGCTGGGCAAACTGATCTGCTGCTCTGCGCAATTTTTCCTCATCATCTTCGATTTCCACTATATCATCAGCGATTTCCAGTTCCTCAAAGATAACGCTGCGAACACTCTCCGCCATATTTGCAATCTCCCAGTCCTCATCATTATAGTCAGAAGAGTAATAGGATGAATCCCAGTCTTCGTCGTAATAGTTCGTCGTATCACTTCCATCACACATGGCCGTCACCAGCATAATGATAGCGACAAAAACAACAACGATGATTTTGCCAGCAGACCCGTCAACTTCGCTGTAAGCGGTATCTTTCTTTCTGCTGCTTTGCGCCGCATCGCCGATAGATGGCGGCGGAACGTCAGTTTCCCCTGTTTCTTCTGTCCCGCCCAGATTCTCTTTAAGGTTCTCTTTTATATTATCCCGAAATTCCTCCGCCTTTGTTTTTAGCGAGGATAAGTCAGGTTTCCGAAAATCCTGCCGTCCTTCGCCCTCTTCCTGCTGAGATTTCTCCATTTTCAGCTTCTGCAGAGGATGGAATTCTTCATCTTCCATTTCTCGCCGTTTCTGCGCATATCGCTGCTCCTTCACTTTCCGATGCGTACTGCCTGCTTTCTCTGCATCGTGAAACCCACGCCCCGCATTCTCCGCAGGTTTTGCCGCGCCGCCCATACCTCCTCCGGCTCTGCTGTATGCCTTAGTGTACGCCTCGTTCAAGTCTGCAATCTTTCGTTTAACATATTCAGGGTCATCAGCGTAATCCGCACTTTTGTACTTGGCAAGTCTCCTACCGTAGGCTTCTTTCACCTGCTCCTTTGTCGCATCTTCTCTTAGGCCTAATAATGCAAAATTTCTATCCATCTTCTACCTCTTTTATTCCTGCGAGCATATATCCATTTAGACATATTATATAATAATTTTTTCATATCCGCAACAGCTTTCAGAAAAACAGACGCAAAAGCCACAAAAGACTGTGACAGCAGCTGACGGCTGTTTGGCACGCCACCTTTTGAAGCTTTTTCTGTGTACATGGCGCGAAGGGTCTGAAATCCGCCATATATGGAGAGTTTTTTAGAAAAAACGGCGTTTACCCCAGCGCAACTGGTGCTGCAAGCAATATAAAGGTCTTATAAAGACCTTTGCCGCGCCATCATTTTTTAAATTTCGTTTTATCATGGCGTTTCAACCGAAAATGCGTGCCGCTTTACGGCAAAAGAACATAAAAGATGGCATTTTACAGAAAGGCTGCGCCATTTTAATAAAAAATCCTTTCGAAAATGGCGTTTTTCAAGGGTACTGCGCCATATGTACCCAAAAATCTTCTGATTGTGGCGCGCCGCAAAATCAAGAATATGTCCGCGGGGAGGCAGACAATCCCTCAAAACAAAAAACTGCTGTCTGCACTGACGAATCAGCACCTCAGCAGTTTCATATTGGTCGGAGTAGTCAGGCTCGAACTGACGGCCTCTGCGTCCCGAACACAGCGCGCTACCAACTGCGCCATACCCCGTTGCCAACGTATAATATTATAACACAGTTTTCCAAAAAGAAAAGAGGGAAATTTTGATTTCTCTCAAAAATTCCTTCAAAATTTCTAAAATCCTTTTATCCAGACGCTTATAAGAACGCTTTATCCCTATATTCCCAGCACTCGCTTGATATGCGTCACATTGCGCCTTGACGCGAAGACATTTTCCCCATTTGTTAAAGTCATGCAAATAGTACCGCTGAAACTTAAATCCAGTTTCGCAATATGTTTCAGATTCACAATCTCCGAATTAGAAATACGAAGAAATAATTTCTGATCCAGCCGCCCTTCCAACTCATAAAGCCTGAGTCTGATTACAAATTCACCATCTAAAGTCTCCGCAAACACCTTCTGTTCCAATGCATAAAATCTGACAATATCCTTGGGGTCAAGGAGATAAACCATATCATCCAAAAATCCCGCCAGCAGATTCTGCTTTGCACTGGACAGTCTTTGAATCAGTTCATGAATTTCCTCCGTCATACAGCTGGTCCTGATGGTAACCTCTGATTCAGTGCAAACTTCGTCTATCTCTATTTTAATCTCCACCTGTGCAACCTCCTTATTCTGCTAATCGGTATATTTTAGCATGTTCTCTCTCAAAGCTCTCCCGATTTTCGATAAGTGGTTACTTTTTTCCTATAATTGGCAAATTACAGAAGCCATGTGATGGTTTCTTCTGAAATCTCAAACCCCAGCTTTCTCTGCAGTTTTTCTGACGCTTCATTGCCGATGACAATTTCACCGTAAGGTGTATCACCTTTGTCAATGATATAGTTTATCATAAACCGTTCCAAGGCCTCGCCGTAGCCGCGCCTACGATACTCCGGAAATATATCCAAAAGCCCCAGACTGCCGTCCAGATGATTTCCTGAAAACCCCACAAAATCCTCTCCTGCAAAAGCACAGAACAGATTGCCACGGCGGCTGATTTCATCCACTTCTTCTGGTGGAATCGTATGATAAACTTCTTTAATATGAGCAAGACGCTCCGTATCTGCCCGCTCAATGCGCAAATCCGCCGCAAGTTCCACTTTCTCTCTTGAAAAACGCGCCACCTTTTTACATGGAAACAGGGTATGCAATCCGAACTTCTCCGAAGCGTAAGGCACCAGTTCCTCCTGACATAAAACCAGCTGATAGCAATCTGTAATGCAGTCAATCAGTTCCTTACCCTTTTCTGCACTTGCGGCCGCCACCATGTGAACGTTGCTGCTTTTATCCAAAAGCAGTACCCCATCTTCCGAGGCAGCTAAAATCTCAGCTGTTCCCCTGCGAATGGATTCCAGCATGGCGATGTGCAGCAGACGATTTTTTTCTAAATATCCTTTGGCTTTTACTATCATATTCTTCTCCTCGTACTTTCTCATCTATTTCCTAATCTCTCCGTTTATCTTTTGAATTCTTACTCTGATTTTACCACAATGTAAAGTATCCTTCAAGACAGCAAAACCCCTCCCCCCTCAGAAGCCATATTTCTTTCTGAGAGAGAAGGGTCATTCTGTACAAATTATAATCCGATTTCAGAAAGCCACTGGGTCAACTCGCTGCCAGCACCATCCGCCGGTAAAAGCCTGCCGGAAAGCCACTTCACTGAGCCCTTGCAGACAGCCTTAAGAGCAGCCTCTGTTCCGCCCAGACCGCTGCCGCCGGATGTAGCGAATACAGCAATCCGCTTTTCTGAGAAATCATAACTTTCCAGAAAGGTTTCGATAATCCTCGGCGCAGTGTGCCACCAAATAGGAAAACCGACCAGAATAGTGTCATACTCCTCAATCCTCGCAAGTTCGTCTGCCATCGCTGGACGGCTGGTCTTGTCGTTCATTTCTAAAGTACTCCGGGATTTTTTATCCATCCAGTTTAAATCCGCAGACGTATATGGCACCTCAGGTTTAATTTCATACAAGTCACCGCCGCAGATTTCTGCCAGCTTCTTTGCCACACCGGCAGTCACCCCGCTGGCGGAAAAATAAGCAACTAAAGTTTTACGCATCATCAGTTCCTCCTTTTTTACAAAATTCTGCAAAGTCCTGTTGATTCTATTTCGCAAATGCGGTATAATTTAGACACTTTCAAAATTAAATCATCATAGCGCTCTTGCTCAAAGAGAAAGAAACAAACACAGGAAAAAGTCATGCGACTGCTATTCTTCTAATATTATTTACTGGATTGCGCATAGGTGAAACTATGGGACTACGTTGGGAAGATATTGATTTTAGCGATGGTACTATAAACATCGAAAGAATCAGGCTCATGGTGCCAAACGATGGCGTAATAGAAGATACTCCTAAAACTGAGGGGTCGGTAAGAATGATAACAGTTCCTGATTTTGTCATGGAAATGCTGAAAGACTTACAAGTATATCAAAGAAACAACAAAATTATTCTAGGTGACGAATATACCGATAGTGGTTATGTTTTTACGGTTGCAGAAGGCACACCACATCACCCTCATAATACCTATCACTGGTTTAAACGCTTTCTGAAGAGATATGGTTTAAGAGATACAACTTTGCACGATTTAAGACACACATGCTGCGATTCTTTCATCTATCGGTGTTCAAATTGTAGATGTCTCAAAAAGACTAGGTCACACAAATACCAGAATTACACAGGAAATTTACGAATATTATTTCAGAAGTTCTGATAGAAATGTCTCTGACAAACTAGAACAATTCTATCAGGAAATAAGAAAAATGTAGTCAAGAAAAAATCCAACGGATAGAACCGTTGGATTTTCAACATTTAATTGGTGCGGTCTAAGGGATTCGAACCCCCACGGTTTCCCACACGGACCTGAACCGTGCGCGTCTGCCAATTCCGCCAAGACCGCATATTTAATTTTATCAGCTGTGTTCCTGCCGACTATTCTATTATACATGACTGCGAGAAAAATGCAAGTAAAATTTTTAATTTTTTTAGAAATTCTTCGTATTTTTGTAAATACATTCACCATGTTTGACATTGTCTCTCTCTTTTGCACTGATTTTCTCGCTGCAAATCCACTTACTAAAAGGCTGAACACTTTTTCAGCATTACAGAACTTTACCCTTTGTTTGCTCAAAAAAAAGAAAATTCATTTGAAAATCAGGAAAAAAAGAATCGAGCTGCCTTTAGACCCGATTCTTTCCTTCGTTTTTCCTGGATTTTCTCCCTAAGCAAAGAAATTACCACTAAAAAACCGTCTTTTACTTCCCTTTCACACCCCTCTTTGCTGTAAGAACTTCCAAGTTTTCTTTTTTTTGAGCAAACAAAGGGTATACTTCTGCAATTTCATTTTCGAGTTCCCGCCTTGGTGATATTCCCATGCAAGAACACACTCTCTGCAAGCGAGGCTCCCGCACTAACGATATTCTGACGATATTCCCATGCAAGCACTCCCCGCGTTGCCACGCATTTCTACTTTACTGATACTGCTTTGCCAGAAGTCTTGCCACATGCACGCCGCTTGCAGAAGCCTGAGACAGTGAATGGGTCACGCCGGAACCATCACCCAGCGCGTAAAGCCCCGGCACACAGGTTTCTAAATTCTCATCTACGGCCACCTTTGAATTATAGAATTTCACTTCTACCCCGTAAAGCAGTGTATCTTCGTTGGCTGTACCCGGCGCAATTTTATCCAGTGCATAAATCATCTCAATAATGCTGTCCAGCTGGCGCTTTGGAATTACCAGGCTCAAATCCCCAGGCGTCGCGCCGAGGGTCGGACGGGTAAAGCACTTTTCCATCCGTCTTGCACTGCTGCGCCGCCCTTTCACTAAATCGCCGAATCTCTGCAAAAGCACACCGCCGCCCAGCATATTGGAAAGGCGCGCAATGGATTCACCGTATTCATTGCTGTCTTCAAAAGGTTCTGTAAAAGTGTTGGATACCAGCAGCGCGAAGTTGGTATTTTCCGTATGCAGCGACGGATCGCCATAGCTGTGTCCGTTTACCGTTACGATTCCGTTGGTATTTTCTGATACCACCTCACCACACGGGTTCATGCAGAAAGTGCGTACCATATCGTTGTAACGCTCTGTCTTGTACACGATTTTCCCCTCGTAAACGGCATCCGTAATGTGTTTGAACACTTCCGCCGGAAGTTCTACACGCACACCGATATCGACCCGGTTCTTTTTCTGCTCAATTCCCATTTTATCACATACAGAGGAAATCCATTTGGAGCCGGAACGTCCCGTCGCCAGGACCAGCTTGTCACAAGCAAAATCGCCTTTGTCCGTGCGCACCACAAAGCCACCGTCTTCGGTATGTTCCACATCTTCAATAGTCGTATAAAACTGGGTATCAATTCTATCCTTGATATAGTCAAAGATTCTGCCGAGAATCTGTATATTTCTATCTGTTCCCAGATGGCGAACCTTCGCCTCCAAAAGGTGAAGATTATTCTGCAGACAACGGGTTTTCAAATCAGAATCGGCGGTAGAGTAAAGCTTTGCTTCAGAGCCACCCATGGCGCAGAGTACGCTGTCCACATATTCCATCAGTTCCATTGCTTCATCTACACCTACATACTTGTGCAGATCACCGCCGAACTGCGTTGTGATGTTATACTTTCCATCGGACAAAGTCCCTGCGCCGCCATAACCATTCATGATGTGGCAAGGGCTGCATTTTACACAGGTTTTCGTCTTTCCCGTCTTAATCGGGCAGACTCTCTTTTCAAGAGGCGCGCCTTTATCCAGCATCAAAACACTGGCCTGATGAGAAAGTTTCGTCAACTCATAGCTCATAAAAACGCCGCTGGCACCTGCACCTGCGATAATAATATCGTATTTTTTCATCTTCCTTCTCCTTAATGATTACTGTCGCTGTACCTATTTTCAGCACAGCAAAAAATAGAACCGCCTCCCGGAAGCGGTCCTTATGAATTACAAATCCTCCATCAGCAGAATCTTATTCAGCCTCCGCCATGATTGCGTCGAATTCCTGCACAACGCTGTTAAACAGTTCTTCGTCTTCAATGTCAACCAGTTCAAACTCATCTTCGCCGACTTCATTATATCCATAAAGATAAACATCATCAGAATCATCCAATGGAATCAATGCAATATAATCCTTACCGGCATGGTCGAAAATACCCATAATTTCACATTCCAGTTCAACGCCGTCCTCAAATTCTAAAGTGATGATATCGACATCTTCCTGCATGTTGTTCTTGTTCTCTGCCATATTAATCCTCCATTTCGCCGGAAAATATCCAGCTTCCAATTATTTCTTCACTATCTTAATAATATACCATTATTACAGGAAATTATCAACTAAAATATTGCTGAATGTTTTTTGCGATGGTTTCCGTAATGCCTGGCACTTCCATCAGCTGCGCAAGACTCGCCGCTTTTATCTTATCCACAGAATCAAAATGATTCAAAAGCGCGTTGCGCCTTGTCGGTCCCACTCCGCAGATATTGTCAAGGACCGAGCGGATCGCATTTTTATTTCTGAGAGATCTGTGATAGTCAATGGCAAAACGGTGCACTTCTTCCTGAATGGTTCCAGCATACTTAAACAGAATCGGTCTGTCCCGCAGCACCATTTCACTGCCGTCCTCAAAAACGATGGCTCTGGTTCTGTGGCTGTCATCCTTTGCCATACCCACAACGGGAATATCCATGCCCAGCGCAAACAGCACCTTTCTCGCCGCAGTCACCTGTCCCTGTCCGCCGTCCATGAAAATTGCGTCGGGCAGCTTTGCAAAGGCCGGATCACCCGCCTTCGCCCGCTTAAACCTTCTGTAAATCATTTCCTGCAGACTGCCGTAATCATTGGGTCCCTCAATAGTTTTAATTTTAAACCTCCGATAGTCTTTCCGAATCTGTTTTGTGCCCTCAAAAACTACCATAGCACCTACTGAATCCACCCCATTGGTGTTGGAAATATCGTAGGACTCGATACGATACGCCTTCCTCTCCTGCGGCGTATAGCCCGCCTGCCGCAATACATCCGCCACCTGCTGGCGAACCGCCGCCTGCTTCTCTTCGTTGAGCTTTGCCTTCTGGGAAAGAGTTTTGGTCATTTCGATGCAGTCGCTCTGCGCCATTTTGAGAAGCGCTCGCTTTTCCCCTTTCTGCGGAACGAAAATTCTTACCTTTCTGCCGTCCCTGCTCAGAAACTCCTCTAAAAGCTCCCGTTCCGAAAGTTCCTCTTCGACTAGAATTTCCGGCGGCACGATGGCCCACTGGCTGTAATACTGTTTGATAAATTCCGTCACCATCTCGCTTCGGTCATCGTTTTCTCCGCTCTGAATCTGAAAATTTTCTCTGCCGGAAAGCTTGCCGTCACGGACAGTGAAGAGCACAATGAAGGAACTTTCCTGATCCTTGACCGGCAGCACCACATCTAAATCCTTATCATGCACCATAGTGACGCGCTGGGTTTCTGAAATCGCCTCAATGGACAAAATATAATCTCTGTACTTGGCAGCCTCTTCAAACTCCAGGTTTTCGGAAGCCTTCTGCATCTTCTCCGAAAGACTTCGCAGAAGGGGCTTTTCCTTTCCTCCAAGAAATTCCAGCACCTTGTCAATCTGCTGCCTGTACTCCTCCTGGCTGACCTTTCCGCAGCAGACGCCCCGGCACTGATTGATATGAAAGTTCAGACACGGTCTGTGACTGGCCGGAAACTCTCTGGCGCTGCATCGCTTTAAGGAATAGATATTGGAAAGCAGCTCAACAATCTGATTGACCGCTCCGGCATCGCTGTAAGGTCCGAAATACTTATTGCCGTCCTTTGCGATGATGCGTGTCTTCACCACTCTTGGAAAATCCTCTGTGGTCGTCACTTTGATGTAGGGGTAGGTCTTGTCATCCCGCAGAAGCACGTTATATTTGGGCATGTACTTCTTAATTAAATTGCACTCCAAAATCAGCGCTTCCATCTCCGTACTGCAGGTAATATACTCAAACTCCGCAATATGGGAAACCAGCGCCCGCACCTTGGGATTGGTCTTTGCCGCACTCTGAAAGTACTGTCTGACACGATTCCTGAGAGAAATCGCCTTTCCAACGTAAATCACCTGTCCCAGTTTATCCTTATGCATATAAACTCCCGGACAATCCGGGAGTTTCTTTAAGTTTTCTTTGATGTCAAACATATCAGAACCGCCAATCTCTTTCTTTATGTTCCTGCTCTCTGCGCATTTCCTCCATGGCAATTTCCATAATCTTTTGATTGCGAAGTCTCTTCTTGCGGCGCCGTGCCCTTGCCCTTGCCGCGGAAATCCAGACGTATGCCACGAAAGCAAAGGCAATGCAGATGCCGATAATCACTGCTGCCAAATTGGAAATGCCAAGGTAGGAGGTAAACCACCCTGTGCCGATATCCTCTTTAATGATTAAATCCACTTTATTGACAAGTTCATCCCCTGCGTAGATTTCCAGTTTCCCCGCAACAGTTCCGGCTTTGACTGGCGCTTCTATATCGCTGCGCATCACAGTCTGCGTACTTACCAGCTGTTCAGACGCTTCTTTCGGCAAGTAAGCGTACCCCGTCTCCGCAGTATAAGTTTCCACACTGGTCTTTTCTCCGTGTTTGATTCTTACCTTACCCTTTTCTCTATCTTTGCCGATGACCTTTACACCCTCAACTTTGGCACAGGCGTAGTCAATCAGCTTTTCTACATCATTGCTTCTTTCCGCGGCCGTATCTCCCAGTACGACAACGAAAAGCTCCAGTCCGTCATTTTGATATCCCAAAGCAATACTGCAGTTATTTTCATCCCAGTAGCCTGTCTTTCCTCCATAAACGCCGGAATCTTTATCCTTTAAAAAACTGATATGGGTTTTCAGTTTCCGTTCCTCACTTTTGTTTGTCTTTTTTACAGTATAAGAGGTGCTTCCGGCCGCCTTTCTGATGACGTCATTTGCCAGCGCCGTCTTTGTAATCAGCATCATATCATAGGCCGTAGTATAATGCCCTTTCTGTTTCATGCCGTTTGGATTTTTAAAATTGGTATTTTCACAGCCGATATTAACCGCAGTTTTGTTCATCAGCTTGACAAAATCCTTCATATTGCCTGACACAGCCTCACCCAGAGCATAAGCCGCGTCATTACCCGACGGCAGCAGTGCGCCATAAATCAAATCCTTTACGGTCAGCACTTCCCCGGCCTTTAAATTCATAGAGGCTTCCTTCTGAGAAGCCGCCTTTTCGGAAACAGTGATTTCTTTATCTAAAGGCAGATTCTGCACTGCAAGAAGCACTGTCATCAGTTTGGTTACACTGTAAGGCGCAAATTGTTTGTTCATATTCTTGGAATACACAACCTCGCCTGTGTTCTGGCAATATACAATAGCACCTTTCGCATTCACTTCCGGTTTTGCCACCTGTGCGCCAAAAGCCTGCCCTGAGACAGCCAGCATCAGTACAACAATAAGCAGGATTGATAATGTTTTCTTCATTGCATTACTCATAGGTTATCCATTCTCACTCTCATTTTCGGTCTTTTTTTCACTTTCAGCCATCCAGTCAAGCTTCTTATAGCTGTAGTTTAAAATCCTGTTGGTCGATGTATATCTGCCGCCGGTGGTATCCTTCAGCACCACTGCATAAACCAGCTTTCCCTTTCGCTGACAGGCAGAAACCAGCAATGCATTCTTGCTGTCCCATGTGCCTGTCTTGCCCGCGAAGACGCCGGACTTCGGGTATTTTTTACCTGCCACCAGATAATTGGTGGTAGCGATGTACCTTGCCTTGTGCTTATTGGTCTTCGGCATCTTGTACATCTCTGTACTGCATGCCGTCCTGATTAAAGCTACTTCCATAGCAGCCTTAGCTATCTTTGCCATGTCGTAAGCCGAGGTATAGTGATCTTTTGCCTTCCAACCATGGGGATTGGAAAAATGACTGTCTGTGCAGCCCAGTTCCTTTGCTTTTTTGTTCATCAGCACTGCAAATTTCGCCTTGGAGCCTGATACTCCGTGGGCCAAAGCCACCGCTGCGTCATTGCCTGACGGTAGGAGAGCCGCATAAATCAAATCCTTGACCCGAACCTTCTCTCCTGCCTTTAAATAAGCCGTTGAACCACCGGTGTTTGCCGCCCATTTGGTTACGGTTACCGTATCCTCCGGCGATAAATGCTCCAGCGCCACCAGACAGGTAAGCAGTTTGGTGATGCTATACGGATCCCGTTTGGTGTGAGGATTCTTAGAATAAATCGTCGAGCCGGTTTCTCCATCAATCACAATACCGCTCTTTGCGCTGACCTGCGGCCTTTCCGGTTTTTCTGCCGCATAAACACTGCTGCCGGCTCCTGCCGCTGTAAAAAGCAAAGCAAAAGAAAGCAGCAGCGCTGTCATCTTTTCTGCCTTATTTCTCCATAAATAAGTTTTTTGTGTCTCCATCATATACGCACCTTATAAAAATCTTTATCTCTAAATCATTCTAACATGAATCACAGTGTTTTTGAATAGCCAACTTGCCCTTCCGCAGAAAAAAATCAGCGATGGGCTTTCCCACCGCTGACCTGCTGTATTGCTGTAATATTTAGTTTTTAAAGAAATAGTCTGCCAGCTCAAATCCGTTTTCAAAATAAACGCCTGCCGCAGTACCTGCCTTTTCGTTGAACTGGCGGCTGCGGTCCTCAGTTTTTTCGTTTCTGCTGTCGTAGATGACATAAGGAACTGGCGTAGAGGAATGAGTTCTGATAGCAAGAGGCGTTCTGTGATCCGGTACTTCAAGCACCTTGAAATCCTCGCCGTCAGCACGAAGGGCTTCCACAATGGGCGCAAGCACCTTGCTGTCAATATCAGAGAGGCACTGAATCTTTCCCTCCATATCGCCCTGGTGTCCGCATTCATCAGGTCCTTCCAGATGCACATAGACAAAATCCTTGCCATCTCTGAATTCTCTGATGGCAGCTTCTGCCTTTCCTGCAAAATTAGTGTGCAGTGTTCCGGTCGCACCTTCCACATCGACAGAATTCAAACCGGCACAAATCGCAATGCCTTTAATTAAGTCTACCGCACTGATAGCCGTGCCTGTAATCTGGTATTTGTCGTAGAAAGAAGACAGCTGCGGCTTCTTGCCCTGCCCCCAAATCCATAGGGAATTGGCAGGGTTCAGCCCTTTTTCCATACGAGCCTTGTTGACCGGATGGTCTTTTAAAATTTCGTAGCTCTTTCTCATCATGTCGGTCAGGAACTCACTGCCTTCACCTTTCGGCAAATGGTCGCCTACTCTCTGATCCAGCACATCGTGAGGCGGCGTCAGTTCAAAACCGGTTGCGCCGTTATGTACAATCAGACAGTGACGATAGCTGGTGCCTGTATAGAACAGCTTTTCATCATCGGCAAAGGCCTCGTTTACAGCCTGAATCAGCTGGTCAGCCTCTGCTGTGGTAATATCACCGGAGCTGTGATCTTTAATCATCAAATCTTCATACGCCCCGTCACCAGACACAGTGATAATGTTAGCTCTGTATGCCACGTCGGTATCTGACATTTCAATGCCGATACTTGCAGCTTCCAGCGGTGAACGACCTGTCAGATAAACGGTCGGGTCGTATCCCATTACGGCAAGGTTTGCAGCATCGCTGCCAGGCGCAATGCCAGGCGGCACAGTTCTTACCATGCCGATTTCTCCCTTTGCAGCAAGACCATTGATAAAAGGCATATCGGCAACATCAAGAGGCGTCTTTCCGCCCAGTTTCTCGATATTCTCATCGCCGGCTCCGTCCGGAACTAAAATTAAATATTTCATTGATTGACTCCTTTAGTTTTAGCGCAAGAAAAATGTTTCAAAACCGAAATGATTCCTTGCACCATTTCAGATTAAAATGCCGCCAATGGTGCGCGTCATACCTTCATAATGGTTAAATCTGCACCATTTTGTTCAAAAACAAGGACAATGGTGCGGCAAAAATCTCAAAAAATATAAAATCACTATAAAATTTCTTTCATCTTTAAAGTATGTACAGAAATCAGGTATCATTTCCTCCATAAAATTCCATTATATGTAAGAATTGGGATTCAGATACAAGCTCATTTGCGAAAATCCGCACCATACACCGTTATTCCAATCAAAATGGTGCAGAATTTCAGTTTTGCCTTCTAAAAAATGCACCATTTTCGCTATTTTTGAGGAAAATGGTGCAAAAGAAGCAAAACTAGTTTTGAAACAGTTCCTTCTATCAAAATTTATTTGTTTTCTTCTTCGAACTTCTTCATAAATGCGATGAGCTTGTCAACACCTTCCATCGGCATCGCATTGTAGATGCTGGCTCTCATACCTCCTACAGATCTGTGGCCGTTCAGGTTTACCATGCCTTCTGCTTTCGCTTCCGCAACAAATTTCTTGTCAAGGTCAGCATCGCCAGTTACGAATACCACGTTCATCAGGGAACGGTCTTCCTTGGCTACAGTCCCTTTGAACAGCTCGCTCTTATCGATATAGCCATACAGCTTATCAGCCTTTTCTACGTCAGCTGCGTGCATCGCAGCAACGCCGCCCATATCCTTAATCAGCTTAAATACTTCCCCTGCAATGTAAATTGCGAAGCAAGGCGGTGTATTGTACATAGAATCCTTATCAGCATGAATCTTGTAATCCAGATAAGTCGGCACTTTCTCATCAGCAAAGCCCAGCAGGTCTTCTCTAATGATGACGATGGTCACACCGGCAGGTGCTACGTTCTTCTGCGCGCCGGCAAAGATTAGTCCGAACTTGCTGACATCAATTTCTTCACTTAAGATACAGCTGGACATGTCTGCAACCAGCGGAATATCCCCTGTATCAGGCACTTCATTGAAGTGAGTTCCGTAAATGGTGTTATTGTAGCAGACATAGACATAATCCGCGTCCGGCCTGATATCTTCTTTGGTGAATTTCGGAATATATGTGAAAGTATCTTCTTCTGAACTTGCGATAACACGGATATCTCCGTATTTGCAAGCTTCCTGATATGCTTTCTTAGCCCAGGACCCTGTTACTACATAGTCAGCCTTTTTAGAGGCTCTGAGCAGGTTTAACGGCACCATTGCAAATTGAAGAGTTCCTCCACCTTGTAAAAACATAACTTTGTAGTTATCAGGGATGTTCATGATTTCTCTTAAGTTAGCTTCTGCATCTTCGATGATTTTTCCAAACTCTTTTGAACGGTGACTCATTTCCATTACTGACTGGCCACAACCCTTATAGTCTGCCAGATTAGCTGCTGCATCCTCGATGACGGAAAGTGGTAACATCGATGGACCAGCGGAAAAGTTAAATACACGATTTGATTTTGTCATTTCGTCGCCCTCCATTAGTTTTTTAACATTTTCTTTCGGATTTTACCGGAAAGAACGAATATTTTTTTATTATAACACTTTAATCCTTGAAAGTAAAGCGGTATGGTGTTATAATTTTTGTAAATGAAACACAAAATTAGGAGGTACGTATTACATGTACAAAATTGGAACCTTAAATAAAATATCTCCCGTAGGTCTTGCACACCTTTCCGATAAATATACCGTTTCTGAAGAGATTTCCGAAGCAAACGGCATTCTGGTCAGAAGTCAGGATATGCACGAGATGGATTTTTCCGAAAATCTGCTCTCCATCGCAAGAGCCGGCGCCGGTGTCAACAACATTCCGCTGGACAAATGCGCTGACGCGGGTATCGTCGTATTCAACACACCTGGCGCTAATGCCAACGCAGTAAAAGAACTGGTTCTGGGCGGACTTTTCCTCGCTGCCAGAAATATTCCCGCAGGCATCGCATGGGCGTCTTCTTTAACCGAAAATGTCGGCAAGGCTGTTGAAAAAGGCAAGAGCCAGTTTGCCGGAACTGAAATCAAAGGCAAGACTTTGGGTGTTGTAGGTCTTGGAGCAATCGGCGTACTGGTTGCCAATGCTGCTGCTGACCTTGGCATGAAAGTCGTCGGTTACGACCCATATTTCAGTGTAAAAGCTGCCCACAGCCTCTGCTCCTGCGTAGAAGTCAAGGACGATGTAAAGGATTTACTGCCGCTGTGCGACTACATATCCATCCACGTACCCGCTATGGATTCCACAAAAGGCATGTTCAATAATAATCTTTTCGCCTTGATGAAGGACGGTGCAGTGCTGCTCAACTTCTCCAGAGACAAGCTGGTAAACGAAGCTGACCTTCTGGCTGCTTTAGAGTCCGGAAAGCTGGGCAAATATGTGACTGACTTCCCAACCGACGGCGTTTTAAACAAAGACGGTATCATCTGCCTGCCGCACCTTGGAGCTTCCACTGCTGAAGCTGAAGACAACTGCGCAACTATGGCAGTAGAACAGACTATGGACTACATCGAAAACGGAAATATCGTAAACTCCGTAAACTTCCCGGCTGTAAGCCTCGGTGCAAAAACGTCCCCTTGCAGAGTTGCCATCGCAACCAAGGATGTTGAGAATCCTCTGAAGCTGGCTTCCGATTTACTGGCAGATTATAAGGTTACCGCAATTTCCGGCAATGTACGCGGTGCATACGGCTACGTACTGGCAAACCTTGCGGAAGCCGTTACTGAAGTTCCTTCTGTTGACGGTGTAATCAGAGTTAGAATTATCTAATCCGTAAAAAACATACGAATATTATTTCAGCCCGGTCAGAAAACCGGGCTGTTTTATTGTGCAGACCAAAAGGCACAAATCATATATTCCATGGATTTGCTGTAACAAGTATGTAAAGTTTACCTGACATAACCTCCTCAATATCGTATACTCTATGTAAAGCTAGCTTTACATGCAAATTCAAAAGGAGTTTCTATATGAAAAACCGCTTAGAAGAAATTCGTACAGCGAAAGGAATCAAACAGGATGAACTGGCGAAAGCACTGGAGGTTTCCCGCCAGACGATCAGTTCTCTGGAAAACGGAAAATACAATCCGTCCATTCTTCTGGCATTTAAAATTGCCAGATACTTTCAACTATCTATCGAAGAGATTTTCATTTATGAGGAGGAATAAATCTATGCTGTGTAAAATATTCGGAAACGATAATCGTATATTCAATTTTACTTTAATCATTGCAGGCGCTGTCGCCATCGTTTTTGGACTCTGGTATTCCTATATTACACCGGAGGAGATGCATCACCTGCAAATGCTGGCAGGCATGTTCACCGGTATGGGCAGCGCATTCCTTGCTATCGGCGTATTTTTCTTTCTTCACAGCCACTTTGGCTCTGCCGAAAAGAAAAAACAGCGCGAAATAGAGCGAAATGACGAACGCAACGTGCAAATTACCTGCTATGCCATGTCCATCGCTGCTTTTGCAGCCGTTCTTTTCTCTGCGATTTTAATCTTTGTATTCACTGCGCTGAACTATATCCTGCCGTCTATGCTGATTCTTGCAGGCGTATATATAGAACTTGCTGTATTTCTCATTGCATTCAAAATTCTTGAAAGAAAGATGTAAATGTATAGAAAAATGGACAGATTCCTACGAATCTGTCCATAGATACTTTTTATTTATTCAATAATTCTTCTGACGCAGATTACAGATCCCGTATAGCCTACGCCGGTTACAGCAACGCCCATGCCCTCGTTGACTGCATGGACAACCTGTCCGCCGCCGATGTAGATGGCTACATGTCCGTAGTAACAGACTAAATCTCCCGGCATTGCCGCACTGAGAGGTACTTCCTTTCCGTAGCTTCTCATCACGCCGGCATCGTGAGCCATGGTGATTCCAAAGTGCTTATATACAGCCAGAACAAAGCCGGAACAATCAGCTCCCTCCGTCAAACTGCTGCCGCCATACACATACGGTGTTCCTACAAAGCGAAGCGCATAATTTGCAACGGCAGAACCGCTGCCCTGATAAGTCTTGCCGCCGGTCGGCGCAGGAAGAGTTCCTGTTCCCTTTACGACAATCCGTTTCTTCGGCTTTTTAATCACCTCAGAATTCAGTTCCTCAGACTCGGTCACTACGCCATTTTTAGAAGTCACCAGTTCAGTGACTTTCCTCTTGCCGTAAGCGCCCTCCTGCTTCACAACGGTTGTGTTCTTCAAAACTTCTGAAGAAGTCTCTTTCACCGTCTTGAACTTAATTTTCTTTTCTGATGTGACTTCCTGTGTTACAAGAACATCTACCATCGGTTTCATCTCATAAAGTCGAAGTTCATCGCCCGGATACAGCATGGAAAAATCATGATCCCGATTCATCTCCATGACCTCTTCTACCGTAAAATCATAACTCTGTGCAATACTCCAAAGGCTATCACCGCTCTTTACGGTGTAGGTAAGCTTTTCTTTGGTGCCGAAAAGAATATAATCCACCGCTTCGTCTACATCGACAACTGTCGGTTTCTCCGAAACCTTATAGGCTTTCATTTCTACTGTCATTTCAGGCGTACATGTAATGGCTTTTACCACAGCGCCTTCCTGTATGTAGTGATTCTTCACCTGACGAATCACCTGCTTAGCTGCCGATTCAGAAGTAAGCACCGCTACTGTATTTTCACCAATTTTTACGTCCCAGTAATCTTCACTGGCATTGGCTTTAATCGTAGATGCACCAAGAACGGCTAAAACAGCGATTGCAAGGATAACTATCCCTGCAATCATATATTTTTTAGATTTAATTGATTCTTTTAGACTCATGATTTCTTTCATCCTTCTCTTGCTCTTAGGCAAGAATACGTCTCACACCGATAATCGGACCTGTGTAAGTCGCACTGGTAATTCTGATTCCCAGTCTCTCATTTACTGCATGAATCGCCTTACCGTTTCCTGCATAGATAGCAACATGTCCAGCATAAATCAGAATGTCACCCTTCTTTGCGTTCTTATAAGAAACCGCCTTACCTACGCCGGACTGTCCGGTACGAGGCAGGTTAATACCGAAATGTTTATATACAGCATATACGAATCCGGAACAGTCCGCTCCGTTTGTCAGGCTTGTCCCACCGTAACGGTAAGGATTGCCGATAAACTGCTTCGCATATTCTACAACTTCAGAACCTTCCACAAAGTCAAAGGTCTTGCCAGCCTTTGCTGTAACAGAGCCTGTACCCCGCATAACAACTTTGTTCACAGGTTTCTTAACAGTTTTGGTAGAAATCAACTCACTATTTGTTTCCTCACCATTTACTTTGGTGATTTTTTCCGTCACTGCTTGCTTACCCTTAACACCCTTGGTCTTTACCTTCTGTGTGCCTTTTGCTAAAGTGCTTGTTTTCTTATAAACAGTGTTATAGTCAATTGACTTCGTAGAAGTAATCTCCTCTACTGTTGTTACCTCTACATACGGAACCTCTGTATACAATACCATGTAAGTACCTTCTTTGATGGTCTCATCGATATCATATTCTCCGAAGTTCAGGGAAACCAGCTTCTTTGCAGAAACATCTTTTTCCTTTGCAATAGATTTCAGCGTGTCGCCCTCTTCTGTCTTATAAACGTAGTACTCCACTTTGCCTTCGCTGAGCTTGGCAACTGCTTCATCTACATCTACTGTCCTGACATCGCTGCCGAACGCAGAAAACTCTTCATCAATATAAGCTGTAATCTTCTTAATTTCAATGACAGGCTCAAACTGTACTTCCAGTACATTGGAACCTTTGGACAGATAATAATTAGATAACCCCTCTATTACCTGTCTGCCGGATTCTTCAGAATCCACATATAAGACTTCTTCATCTCCAATTACGACCGCCCATAACTCGGTTTCTAACTGCTCTGCCGCGTAAGCTGCACCTGCAGAACCAAATACAACCGTGAATATCATGGACATAATCAATAGCACTGAGGCAGTTGCTTTAAACACCCTTTTGATTTTAGTATTGACTCTCGTCATAGAATGATTTGACATAATACTATTTCCTTTTCATGTTTTTCAATTGTCTCACAGGTATTATCCTACTTTATATACATCAAAAAGTCAAGTTTTATACGCTTTTTTCACATAACTTTCACAAAACAAAATCGCCATAAACGTTAAATTTTCAACATTTATAGCGATTTTAAATTTCTTAATATTTCTTAAGAAATCCTTAATTCATTTTTCATATTTATTCTTACAATAGAATAAATAATCAAACATAGCACTACTGCGGCTGCCACATCTAAAGCAGAATGCTGTTTTACAAAACAAGTAGACATACAAATCACTCCCGCAATCACAACTGCTGCCACTTTCACCAGCATAGATTTAACGGATTTTGTTGTGCAGATTCCCATGGCCGCAAAAATAGCTCCCTCTGCATGAACGCTGGGCAGCACATTGGTATTGGTGTCTGCCGCATAAATCAGCGCCACCATATCCGTCAAAAGATTTTCCCGCGGAAAGACCTCCGGCCTTAAATCCTGTCCATTGGGAAAAATAAGACAAAATATAATGCTCGCGGTAAAACCGACAATCATACAGTACATGTACAGCTTAAAACCCTGCACATCACGCAATAACAGCCAGAAGCCCGCTGCAAACAACAGTGGATACCAGAGGCAATAAGGTATAATAAACCATTCATTAAACGGTATCAAATCATCCAAAAAGCAGTAGGACACCCAATAATCCGCTGTCTCCGGCACCCACCGCTCCATCAGAAAAAAGCCAATCAGATAAACTGGTACATACATAATCAGCAGTACATGACCGTATTTCTTAATCCCAAATTCTCTTTTCATAGTATTCCTCTTACCGCTTCGGCACAATCAGCCGAATAGCCCCCTGTATGTTCTTAATCTCAATGGTGTCGCAGCCTTCCTGATACTCCCCGTCCAGCGTCCAGGGCATATCTTTGTCTGCGGTAATTTCCAGCTTGCCGCTGCTGAAAAAAGACAGCATTGGCGAGTTGTAATTCTGCGTAGTCAATGCCAGCAGAATCTGGTTCAGTTCTAAAATATTAGACGGAGACTTAATGAGAAGTACCTCAAACAGCCCGTCATTCATATCCACCAAATCATCTGCAAGGGTTAAGAGTCCCCCTACTGAAGTGGAATTACAAATCGCGCCAAAGAGATAATCTCCGCCATAAACCCCCTGCTCCATTTTCAGCCACAGTCTAAGCGGTTTAATTGATGGAATATCCTTAATTCCCTCCAGAATATACGCCAAATGCCCCAGCGCATTTTTGATACTCTGCGGCGCTTCGTAGGAAGCCTTTGTAAAAGCGCCGAAGGACGCTACATAGGAAAAATATCTTCCGTTAAAACTTCCGATGTCAAGAGAACGTTCCTCGCCGGATACAATATCTCTCGCAGCCTGCAGAATATCCTTGGACAAATGAAGGCTGCTGGCAAAATCATTGGTGCTGCCAGCTGGAATATAGCCAATGGGCTTATCCACTCCCGACAATAAAAGACCATCGACCACCTCGTTGAACGTTCCATCACCGCCGATGCAGACAATTAAATCAAATGCATCAGCCTGCTCTTTTACAATCACAGTGCCGTCTCCTCGGGCTGCCGTTGTTTTTACCACCGTCTCAAAACCCGCTCTGCAAAAAATATCGATAATATCCACAAAGTGCTTATTTGCCTGCTTTGTCCCCGCACAGGGATTTAAAATCACTAATACCTTTTTCATATCCCTCGTTCCTTTCTAATTATCTCTCTCAATATAAAGATTAATGTTTTCCTCCTGTTCCTCAATCGGCCACTGCCACAAAATCTTTTTCACAGCATTTTCATCCCACCTGAAATGCCCTGAAACTTTCATGCCGTCCGCCGCAAAAAGACGGTCCTCTTCGGCAGCAGGGTCCTTCCCGTGCTGAATCACATAGTTTCTTCCCCAAAGATTCCGAAATGGAGATACAATGGCCACATGGCTGGATTCAAAGGTTACAATATCACCTGCCTGCCAATCAAGAAGGCTATTTACATCGCAGTTCAGCACTTTAGAATTTCGCTCAAAGAACCGCTCCAGCTGCGGCACAAGACGAAAGTCAATATTGGTATCCCTGAGCTTCCTCACGTCTTCATAAGCCTCAGGATAGTAATAAGTATCCGCGTCTACTAAGTCTTTAATCGATACGTCGATTCCCTGAAATGCTTTCCAGACCACATCGGTACATACTCCAATATCATCAGGCGGATAGCCGCCGGCAAAATAAGTGTCTTTATATCGCAGGTCATCATTGCTGATATAAGCCCTTGCCGCCATGGTAATCTTAAATCCCTGCCCCGCCTCTTTTGAAGGTTCAGAATCAGCTTGATTCTGCGGAAACAGCACATAAGCAGCAATCCCTAATATAAAAGCAAAAAACAGTGCCGCAAACACGTAAAATCTTCTCTTTACCCGATATTTCCTCCGGCTCATGCCAACTCGCCTCCTTTCGTATCTTTCCAGACTTTATTAAACAGGATTCCAAGACAAAGAACCCATGACAAAAAGTAAAACCAAAATAACAGTGCCACCATACTTGCCAGTGATCCATATATGATATCATAGTTGACTGTATAATCCGCATAGTAAGAATACACGATGGTTACGACCAGCATACCCACCGCGCCGAAAACACTTCCCGGAAGAATTTCCCGAAAGGGCAGTTTTTCACTGGGAAGCACATAGTAGTTATAAGAAACCATCAAAAAATACAGCACCCATGCAAGAGGCCATCTGAGCCAGGTCCATAGCGTATCAATCATGGTTCCCTCAATGAGCTTTCCTAAAAACAGCTGCAAAATCAGTTTCCCGTATACTAAGATAATGGCAATAAAAGCTAATGTAAACACTGTCAGCGCCATAGTTTTTACCGCTCTGAACCGCTCACTCCAAAAACTTCCCGTAGTTCTTCCGTTTGAATAAGTGTAGTTAGTAATTCTCATCATAGAAAACTGTGCACGGGAAGAAGCCCACAGCGCCATCACAACCATCACAATGTTGGCAGTAGTTGCAGGTCTGTAATTTAAAAGTCCGCGCAAAGTATCGCCCATACCCGGCGCAACGTATTCACGAATCCATTCATCGAGAAAATCCAGGGATATATCTAAAATACCAAGAAGCTGCGATACAACGATAATTGTCGGCACCAGAGAAAGCATGATATAAAAAGACATCTGTGCCGCAAAACCCTGATAATAGGGATCACTGAACTGCTTAATTCCCAGAAGAATCATTCTGCTCCATCTGTTTTTTAACAACTATTTATTCTTCCTTTCCGCAAGGAGCTTTTCAAGTTGTACCAGCGCCTTTGCTCTATGACTGATTTGATTCTTTTCCTCTGCGGAAAGCTGTGCAAAAGTTCTCTGATAACCTTCCGGAACAAACAGAGGATCGTAGCCAAATCCATTTTCACCAGTTGGTGCGTCAATGATATGTCCCTCGCACTCACCGCGGGCCGTCAGGCATTCACCGTCCGGATAAACCATGGTAATCACCGACACGAACTTCGCCCGTCTTTCCTTATAAGGAACACCCTCTAAAAGCATGAGCAGTTTCTCATTATTCTTTACATCGTTACCGTCCTCACCGGCAAATCTTGCCGAATAGACACCGGGCGCACCACCCAGATATTCCACCATCAGCCCCGAATCATCTGCGATAGTGATTTTTCCGCAGACTTTCATAATCTCATTTGCCTTCTTAAAAGAGTTTTCCTCAAAAGTTTCCCCGTCTTCTTCGATTTCAAACTTTGGAATGCCCGCTTCATCTCTTGAAATGATATTCATGCCAAATTTCTTAGTAATTGCTTCAATTTCTGTAATTTTGTGCTGATTTCTGGAAGCAGCGATTATAGTTTCCATAATTCTGTCCTTTCTTTATTCCCACGCATTCTTCGCTTCTCTTCACGCTTATCTGTTTAATATCTCTTTTTGAATCTGATGCAGGTGACCGCATCCTTTTGCCGCCAGGTCTAAGAGTTCGAGGAGCTGCGCTCTGGTAAACGGCGCTTCTTCACCGGTACCCTGCACTTCAATAAACTCGCCCTTGTCGGTCATAATCACGTTCATATCCACCTGCGCCTTTGAATCTTCCGCGTAACACAGATCCAGCACACATTCTCCGTCTACAATCCCTACGCTGATGGCAGAAACCGCCGCGCTAACAGGAATTTCCTCAATCATGCCCTGTTCCTTCATCCACTGCATAGCTTGTACCATGGCGATATAGCCGCCTGTAATGGAGGCTGTTCTGGTTCCGCCGTCTGCCTGAATGACATCGCAGTCAATCCAGATAGTTCTCTCTCCCAGTTTTTCCATATCTACAACAGAACGAAGAGATCTTCCGATTAAACGCTGAATCTCCACCGATCTGCCGTCAGCCTTACCCTTTTCTCTCTTTTTTCTGGTTCCGGTCGAACCGGGCAGCATGGCATACTCCGCTGTCACCCAGCCTTTTCCCGTACCCGCAAGATGCCTTGCAGTCGACTCTTCCACGCTGGCAGTACAAATCACCTTGGTGTTCCCCATCTCTATCAAAACTGAACCCTGGGGACTCATCAGATAATGGTCCGTTACCTTTACTTCTCTCGTTATATCAAGTGCTCTGTCTGTTCTCATACTTCTTCTCCTTTATAACAAGCCTTTGATTCCGATAATCACCAGAATCAGGCCTCCTAAAAATCCAGCCTTATTCTCAAAGAGATTTCCAAATTTCTTTCCCACCAGAATAGCTCCAAAGACCAGAACTGCCGTAACCACTGCGATGAGGCATACAGCCGGCAAAATTGCCACGCTGGCTGCACAAAATCCCACTCCTACTGCAAAGGCGTCGATGCTGGTCGCAACCGCCTGAAAAAACAAAATCCCTGCGGTCAGACTTTTTCCATTGTATACTTTGGATGATTCCCCCTGAAAGCTTTCCCGAATCATATTGCCGCCGATAGCGCCCAAGATGAGAAAAATCACGATTCCGCTGTATCTGGTAATCCATCTGGCAAAGACAGACCCCGCATAATATCCCAGCAGCGGCATAATCCCCTGAAATATGCCAAATGCCAAAATCATGGCTATGTAATCGATTTTTCTAAGCGGTTTAAAAACCATGGCGTTGGATATAGATACCGCCACTGCGTCCATGGCAAGACCTACGCCAATCAAAGTAATCTCAATTAGTCCCATACTCTCTCCAAATTTCTAATTTTACCTTATAGTATACCATTTTATGGGTTTTCCCGCAAGTCCCGATGTGGTATACTGTTGATAGTTATCTGTAATTATAATATGTAACAAGGAGTTTTCAATACGATGAAATTAATAATTTTAGACGCATATTCCATAAATCCGGGCGATTTGTCATGGGCACCCATTGAGGCGCTGGGTGATTTTCACACTTTTGACCGTACAGCAAATGAAGACATCGTCAGCCGCATCAAAGACTGCGACGGTTTCTTCGTCAGCAAGTGCTCCATTACCAGAGAAGTGATGGAAAAGTGCCCCAATTTAAAATTTATCGGCGTCACCGCAACGGGCTATGACAATGTCGATACCAAAGCGGCAGAAGATCTGGGTATCGCTGTATGCCATGTGCCCGCCTATTCCACAGAAGCCGTGGCACAGCATACCTTTGCTCTGATTTTAGAGTTAACCAACAGAGTCGGAAGCTACGACAGCTCCGTGCTGGACGGAGCGTGGTACAGAAGCCCTGACTTTACCTTTATCAAAGAGCCTCTGACCCTCTTAGACGGAAAATCCCTGGGCATCATCGGCTACGGAAATATCGGAAAGCGGGTTGCCCGCATTGCAGAAGCCTTTGGCATGACGGTCAATATTTACAGCCGTGACAGAAAAGCCGTTCTGCAGTCCGATTTTATCTCCCTCCACTGCCCGCTGACAGAAGAAAACAAAGGCTTTATCAATAAAGACCTCATCGCCGAGATGAAAGACGGCGCAGTACTGATTAACAC
Source organism: Emergencia sp. (assembly GCA_022767345.1). GTDB lineage: Bacteria > Bacillota > Clostridia > Peptostreptococcales > Anaerovoracaceae > Senimuribacter. Next base: position 20,052 of record JALEOD010000056.1, on the reverse strand, counting down.
CGCCCGTGGTGGACTGATAAACGAAGACGATTTAGCCGAAGCCTTAAAAAGCGGCAAGCTTTCCGCCGCTGCAGTCGACGTCATCTGCGGCGAACCGCCGAGAGAGCCTCATCCTCTCATCGGTCTTAACAACTGCATTCTGACGCCTCACATCGCATGGATGCCAAAGGAAACCAGACAGAAAGTCATCGACATCTGCGCCGCCAATTTGAAGAGCTATTTAGAGGGCGGCACGCTAAATAGAATTATATAACTGATCGGAACTAAAAAGGGACTGCGCCCATGAACGGAAAGTAAAACCGTTAGGGTGCAGTCCCTATGTCAACTTGTGATTAGATTCTCTGGTCGAATTGAGACTAGAAGCCCCGTGCCAACTTGCAATTAGCGGCTCTGCGCCAACTTCGGAAAGTATTTTCTATAATATTGCGTTGCTCCCTGAAAAAGTGCCAACATCAAAGGGATTTTAGAAGATAATTGCGTAAAGTTGGTTGAATCGCCGACAGCAGCGCAATATCTGTTTAAAAAACCTTAGAGTTGGCGTATGGCGCATGGCATACGCAATTTTTAATGAAAAAACCATTGAAGTTGGCGGATTTGAGGAGGCTGACGCAAGAATTTCAAAAAAATCTTTTGAAGTTGGCGTGCAGGCTGAAGAACCGAATTTTTTCATTGATGGGACAGCCTGTTTTCTATGTAGATAAAATTACTATACCAATCTTTTTTCCGAAATACATGATCTCATGTCCTTTCAAAACTCTATGGTTAACAAAAATATTTACAATCCCCTTTTTCAGTTAAATACTTTTTCCTTATATTCCTCATCCTGAAGGTTGCATTCTATTGTTTTAAGCTCTATGGCTGGATAATCATTTTGTTTTATGTAATCCTGCACCAGCAGATGAAATTGTATTCTCTGGTTTGCCTCTTCCATAAATGCCCAGTACGCTTCATCTGTCAAACCCATCAGCTTTTTTTGCTCATCATAATACTTGCGCAACTGTTCATCCTCTGAATAAGCGGTTCTTGTTTCGCAAAACACCTGATTTGCCAAATCCAGGAAATCATCATAGCAATTCTGTTTTTTTATGTACTGTAATTCCGCAGCCTCCTGCTTCATCGTTTCCCATGTTGTTTTATAAGGGTGTTCTTCTCCTCCCTCTCTGATTTTCAAAGCACGCAGTTCAAAGTTTTGGCTGTAATACCTTTTCCGTCAATCGTGCTGATGACCCGTTCTGCTTCCTTTGAATCATCAAAGAAAATGGAACGAAACATCTGACCGAATACTTCCATTCGCTTTGTCTGTTCTTCATCACTCAAACCCTCGTTTTGCATATCCAGCTGCATAACATTCCATCTATATTCCTTCTCGTTTGCCTTATTGTTTTCCGCAACATTTTCTCCGCATGATGCAAGCAATATCATGCTCAAAACAAGCATAAGAACTAACAGTTTGCTTTCTTTTAAAGATAACAGTCTCTTCATTGGTTCATTCCTCCAATGTATTATACTTAATATCCAAAATATGACAAACAGAGAAAGGTATACTACTTTACTTGATGCTCTTCTCTACTTCTAAAACCTCACAGGAAAATTACACCAAAATATTAACTTCCTGTCATTTTATACAATCAGCTCTTCTGTTTGGATTCGTTTTTTGAACATCCCAAGCACGCTGTATTCAACTTCCAGCCAAATATCCTCCAGCTTATCTTCCTTGGTTGTAACTACAATTTGAAATTCCTGATCCTTTAGCCATTTTACCTGATTAGCAACAGAAAGATTCTCTCCGTAATCAGTTTCAAACTCAACTTTCTTAATCGGACCGCCAGTCATTTGCATACTCTGCCTGCCGCAAAAGAAAAATTTCACTTCAATAGGGATATTCTTCTTATTTGTGATTGAAATTCTTTCAATTCTAACAGGTGCTATTCCATCCTTATGAAAGTAAAAATTGCCATACAGAAGTTCATCCTCCTGCAGCTTGTAATCTCTGCCAAAGCGTTCGTAAAGATTCTCACCACCGATTAAATTTGTAGTCACCGCAAAATAAATCAGACCGCCTACACATAATACGGCAATACTCGCTAACGCAAATTTCTTTCTCATGATTCCGACCTCCTTTGCTTTCACTCCTAAATTAGGTTCGCCCATTATTCATTTGAATGAACCTAATAGAATATTTCAGGAATTATGCAGCAACATGTGTGCAATGCCAGATGGATGTGTCTTTATTATAAATTTTCAGCTTATAACCTGATTTTGGCGCATAATCAAGTTTTGCACTTGCACCAGTTTTTCTAGTTACACCCAAGCTTACAGTAAATTTACCACACTAAAATTAATTTTCTCATCTAACATAACAATGCAAAACTGTATTTTGTGACATCAATTTTTAAAAAATTTTAATTTCCGTTATAGCTTCCAGTAATCTATTTTTTCAAAGTTATGTTTCTTGCAACCTCCAAAGTTTCCTTTTCTGAGAAAGATGTAAGCAAATCAAAAGTATAATCACCGACCTGCCATACCAGCATGCAGTCGCTTTCTCCATAGAAAAGTAGACCCTGGCTGATATTTACCATAACATCCTTTCTTTCATGGGTCTCCGTGTCAAAACCTGCACTGTAAGTACGACTTTCGCATATTGTACAACTAATGCGTTCGCCCTTCTCTTTCCCTAAATAACGAATCTCTTTACAAACCCCATCATCCGTTGCATCATACAGCTCAAACCCTTCCGGCACATATCCCAGTTCGAAATCCGGAAGTCCCGACGCATTTTCTTCATCGCCAATAAATTTCAGTTCCGTATGCCCTTCCTTATCATTTTGCAGAAATCCAAAAAACTGTTTCCTTGCGCCTTCCGATGATACAACCGCAAGTCCCATCAAAAGTATCAGCACTGCAACCAGAACCAGCAGCCTTTTTAATCTGATTTTACGATGACCCTGCACCGGCACCTTTGGGTGCGGCTCTTCAAGAAAAAGCGACGGGTTCGGTACTTCTTCCTGTTCCAATGCGTCTAAGTAAGTATTACGACTTTTTTTCAGTTCCTTTGCATAGGCACTAAGAATTTTCTCTGCTTCTTTCTCAATTTGTCCCTCTTTATTTATCATCGTTCTTCACCTCTTTCTCCAGCAGCATGACTTCCAACTTTTTCAAAGCACGTTCAGCGCGCTTGCGTACCGCGCTGTCGCTCATTCCCACAACCGGCGCAATCTCCGCATATGTATATCCATCACCATAATGCAGACAAATGATATCCTTATCAATATAATCGAGCTGATTCAGTACTTCCTCAAGTTCCACGCCAAATCCTTGATTATCACAAAAAGCTGCTGTATCTATCTGCTGTTCTGTCAGCTTTGATAAATCAACCGAATCTACACAGACTGCCCCATTTTCGCGTCTGCGGTATTCATTGATTGCAGCATTACGCACAGCCGTACACAAATAGCCCTTGAAATCTTTTTCTCCCAGCTTATCCATATGTCTGGAAATCAAATTCCAAAGTACACTTTGTATGATATCCTCTACTTCATGACTGTCATGCAAAACCTCATAAGCCACCTTTCTAATAAGTCTACCATACTTCTTCTCAATTTCCTCGACTATTGCATTTCTAGCATCTTCGCACATTCGCTATATCCTCTCAATGGTATAGTATCTTTATATTTAATATACCATAGCAGATGATAGTTATCAAGAAGAAGAAGTTCTATATATATAACGCATAAAAACAAGCAAATGTGACACGAAAAAACACCGGCGGATCACCCCGCCGGCATTTTCGTTTCTTAGGTTTTTATCTCCAAATCATATCTTTACAAATCTCATCTAAGCTGTACGCCCCGCACATAGCCATGGTATCGGCAAGCTCCGCCTGTACCTTTGCGACGTAGTCCTTTACTGCCTGTCCTTCGCCGCGGTAGACTGCATTGACAAAAGGTCTTGCGAGGAGCACTGCGTCTGCGCCTAGAGCCAGCGCCTTGAACACATCTACGCCGTCTCTGATTCCGCCGTCCACCAGTACTTTCATGGAACCGCCCACTTCATCCGCAATGGCTTCCAGCACTTCCGCTGTTGCCGGACACTGATCCAGCACTCTGCCGCCATGATTAGACACGATGATGGCAGAAGCGCCCGCTTCCTTTGCCTTGCGCGCCGCTTTCGGCGTCATAATCCCCTTGATGATAAACGGAAGTCCCGCTTCTGCGATAATCTCTCTCATCTCGTCCACAGATTTACTTCCCGCAGGAGGCTGGAAATTTTTTAAAAACGGAAGCCCCGCCGCGTCAATATCCATGGCCACCGCAAAAGCACCGGATTCCTTTACCAGTTCCATCTTTTCTGCAATCATGGCTTTATTCCAAGGTTTTACTGTCGGCACACCGAAGCCATTCACTTCTTTTATGGCAATACTGGCAGCCTTCATCACTTCAGGGTCCATGCCGTCTCCCGTAAATGCCGCAATGCCGCTTTCCTTGCAGGCAGGAACCAGAATGTTGTTGTATTCCAAATCGTTGTACTTGTCACCGTAATGCATATTTACAGCTCCCACAGGGCCTGCAAAAAACGGCGCCGCAAAAGTTTTTCCAAAGAGTGAAAGCTCAGTGCTCACCTCTCTTCTTTCAGTCAAAGTATCCATATTGATACGGATTTCTTTCCACTTGTCGTAATTTCTCATCGCCGTATCACCGATTCCCTTTGCGCCGGGGCCGGGAATCTGATTTTTACATGCCCGTCCATTACATTGCGGGCACAGTTTACAATGTCCTTCCATAGATAAGTTCTCCTTTCCGCAAATTATACCAGTAAAAATCCCAGATAGCATGCCACCATGCCCAAGGCGCAGATTGTCTGCGTTGTGGCTTTTTTAAAGCGAAGCAGCACCCAGAACAGGATTGTTGCCACACCGCCGAAAACCAGCAGATTTTCAATCTGGTGATCCAGGGTCGCATAGACGCCGCTGCCCATAGACAGCATGTCTGCCACAACCAGAATGATAAAGTTGAACAGATTGCTTCCGATAATATTGCCGACAGCAATATTAAAGTTCTTCATCTTAAACAGGGCAACGGTGGAAGTTACCTCCGGCAAAGATGTAGCTACCCCGAGGAAAATCGCTCCTGCAAGCCCCTGCCCCAGATGCAGTCTGACAGAAATTTCATCGGTCAGATAGGTCAGAATAATGCTGAACGCAATGATTCCCACCGCCGCAAAAAAGAAACGAACGCCAATTTGTTTTACCGTCAGCGACGTGCTGGACTCGGAATGATAATCCAGTACAGCCTCATCGGAGGTCACATCATCAGCCACCGCCAAATACTTGGCACCCAAGGCGTAAATCAGCGCAATCAGCACTGAAGTAACAGATATGTGCAAAACTCTGAACTGTAAAATACCGGCAAAGTTAAGAATAATCAAGATATAAATCAGAAGTACGACCATCGTCACATGGCGGTAACTCTTTGAGACCTTTCCCTTTGCAAAAGCTTTTGAAAACAGCAGGATAAAAAATGCCAGCGCTCCCAGATTAAATAAATCACTGCCTAAAATATTCCCCATGCAAAGCCCCGGCCTATCCAGCAGAACCGTCGCCGAAATGCTGGTAAAAAGTTCCGGCAGAGATGTAACAGCTGAAAGCATAATACCACCTAAAAAGGCACCGGAAAGCTTCGTATTCTTATCCAGAAGATCAATGTAATCTGACGCCTTAATCGATAAAATCACAACGATAACCGCTGCTGCAAGATACTCTAAATAAATCAATCTTGTTCTCCTTAAAATTCATAAAATATAATGATACTAATTTACGACATAAAAATTCTTTTAGACCAAGCTGGTGAAAATTCATATCAAAAATAGTTCAAAAAATCTACCGCATAGAATGCGAAAAAGCATATAGATACGATAATTTTGAGCACGCCTAAAACCGTTCCCAGTATGGCAAGCACCAGTCCCGCTGTTGCCATTCCCTGCTTTTCTACATCAGCTCTTCCTTTCAGGCCAAAGACGATGCCTACAATGCCAAGGATAATGCCAAAGAGCGCGCCGAACAGGTCAAAGACCAGAGACAAGATGCCAAAGACCAGCGCCGCTGTTGCATCGGTATGGGTCGCTTTATGTTCTACTTCGGCATACTTTTCGTAGTTAAAATCGACGATGGTCGCGCCGCCGCTTTTTTCCCCCTTAATCTGCGTCTCTTCATATTTATTTTCTTCGTTGTAATGCTCCATATTCCCCTCCTATTTTTTCTGTTTTTCAATCAAATCCGCGGTACTGATGCCCCAGGCTTTCAGCCCTTTTTCCAAAACAGCAAAAGGCGGCAAAATGATATGATTTACAATCCACATAAAGATGGCGTAGCTGGTGTCAATTACCCAGTCGTAGCCCTTTGATACAGGCTTTGAAGCAAAGACCACCACGCACAGAGAGGCAAAGCCGAATACCATCACATAATAAAGTACGCTGCTTGCCGCCGGCATTGGGAACAGTCCCAGACTGATACCGCCGTGCTTTTTCATCCACTGGCGCACAACGAGGTGCAAAATGTAAACCGGCATGGTGTTTCTGCCAACATAAGCCAGGTAAGTGTCCTTGCTCGGTAAAATATTAAACATAAGAATAATCCAAAGAGCGCCGATGATAAAGAGCACTGCTCTCATCAGAATATCCAGCCACCAGACAACCCCGGTAAAAGAGCCCGGGTCTTTCATCAGATACCAGCCTACCGGTACCTGCGGTACGCCGAAAGCAAGGAAGCAGGACACTCCGATTAAAAATACGCCAAGGACTGCGCACTGCCACTTTTTCAGACACTTAATCTTTGCGATATGTTCCGATGTGCAGTAGTAACCCAGGAAAAAGAACGGGAAGTAGGATACAATTCTGCCCAGAGACAGATAGTCTGTCAGGAAAGGCAGACAGCCCGCGATGAGGTACAGCACAAAGGTCATCGCAAAGAAATGCGGAATTTTAATGTAGTTTTTCTGGAGCACTTTATATAGGAACAAAGTCACCATGAACCACATAGCAAAAGGCGCCCTGTCAAAATACAGATTCGCATTGCCCCAGAACAAGAGTCGCACGCCGTAGAAAAAGAAAATGCTCAAAATGTACGGCCACAGAAACACTTGAAAGGCGGTTTCTCTGCTGCGATCCGGCTTCTTTGAAAAATAGCCGGAAAGGAACATAAACGCCTGCATGACAAATACGTTAATGGTTATGTATACAACTCCGCTTAAGGAAGCCTGACTAAAGTGTCCTGCCATTCTGGTAAAGTGTGAAATCGGAATAGACCACATGCACAGACCGCGGAGCGCGTCAAAGACATAATCCCTCTGTTTTACTTCTCCCATTAGTAAACTTCTCCTTCGTTTATAAATTCAATCTATTTCGCCCAGTTCCGGCAGCGTTTCACTGCTTCAGCCCAGCTTTGCAGCAGAGTCTCTCTTTTTTCCTCTTCCATAACTGGTGCAAAAGTTTTGTCTCTCTGCCAGTTTTTCAGCACGTCTTCTGTACTCTTCCAGTAACCGACTGCAAGACCTGCAAGGTATGCCGCCCCCAGAGCGGTTGTCTCAATGCACTGGGGTCTGACTACCTGTTTCTGCAGCATATCCGCCTGAAACTGCATGAGGAAATTGTTGGCACAAGCGCCTCCGTCCACGCGGAGTTCCCGCATTTCGTGACCCAAATCCTGTTCCATGGCATAAAGCAGATCATAACACTGATATGCAAGGGATTCCAATGTGGCACGCACCAGATGATTCCTGTTCGCTCCTCTGGTAAGTCCAAAAATTGAGCCTCTTGCGTAAGGGTCCCAATATGGCGCACCCAGCCCTACAAAGGCAGGTACGACGAAAACGCCTGCAGAATCTGCCACAGACAGCGCCATCTCCTCCGACTGGGCTGCATGTTCCAGAATCTCCAGTTCATCGCGAAGCCACTGAATGGCTGCGCCGCAAACGAATACAGAGCCTTCCAGCGCATAAGTGACCTTTCCGTCCAGTCCCCAAGCAATGGTTGTAAGCATCCCGCTTTTTGAAAAAATCGGTTTCTGCCCGGTATTCATCAAAAGAAAACAACCTGTCCCGTAGGTGCTCTTGGCTTCACCCTCTTCAAAGCAAGTCTGTCCAAAGAGCGCCGCCTGCTGATCCCCTGCAGCTCCGGCAATTTTTACAGGACCGCCGAAGATAGTGTCCAAAGTCTGTCCGTAAACCTGACTTGAAGGTCTGGGGTCCGGCAGCATCTGTTCAGGAATGTCCAGGATTTCCAGGATTTCCTCATCCCACTGCAAGGTATTGATATTGAACATCATGGTTCTGGCTGCATTGGAATAATCAGTGATATGCACTGCTCCGCCGGTCATCTTCCAGATAAGCCAGGTTTCAATCGTTCCAAAGAGTAAATCCCCCGCTTCGGCTTTTTCTCTGGCACCTTCCACATTTTCTAAAATCCATCTCAGCTTGGTGCCGCTGAAATAAGCATCGATTAAAAGTCCCGTCTTCTCTTTAAACTTATCCGCCAATCCTCTTTCTATGAGGCTGTCACAGTATTGAGCTGTTCGTCTGCACTGCCAGACGATGGCGTTACATACCGGCTGACCTGTATGCTTGTCCCAAACCACGGTCGTTTCTCTCTGGTTGGTAATACCGATAGCTTCGATATTCTCATAAGTGAGTCCCGCCTTCAGCATGGCTTCATGGGCAACTGTCATTTGGCTGGACCAGATTTCTTCAGGATCGTGTTCCACCCAGCCTTCTTTTGGATAAATCTGTCGGAACTCCTTCTGGGCAGCACTAATCTGATTGCCTTTTTTGTCGTAAATGATACATCGGGAACTGGTTGTTCCCTGATCCATCGCTAATATGTATTTCTTCATCTGATTGCTCCTCAGCTTTCTGTCTATACAAACACCGCCATAATTTGATTGGAAATATCAATTCCTTCCTCAGAAATTCTAAGCCAGTCTCCTTCTTCCAGAAGATATCCGCTGCTGAAAAAGTCTGCAAGCTCGCCCTGTCGATCCCCGTAGACTTCCCAAAACGGCGCACCAAAGCGCTTTTCAAAGGCCAAAAGGTCAATACCGCAGGTTTTGCGAAGACCGGTAAAGACAAACTCACACATGTCGTCCTCTTTCGTATTCTGATGAAACTCGGGAAACGGCGCTTCAGTAAAGCGAATCCCTTCCATATAGGAACTGGCACCGCTGCCGATACCCAGATAATCGGAAAGAGACCAGTACTTCAGATTATGTCTGCACTGTCTTCCCGTCTTTGCCACATTGGAAATCTCGTAATGATTATAACCGGATTTTTTGAGCACATCTATCGCCCGGTGATACATACGCCTGTCCAGCTCATCGGGAATTTCTTCAATCTCCCCTCGCTGAAACATCTCGTAATAAGGCGTGCCTTCTTCAATCTGCAGACTGTAAAAGGAGATATGTTCCGGCTGTAAACCAGTCGCTTCCTTTAGGGTCTTTTCCCAGATTTCCATAGTGTGACCCGGCACGGCAAACATCAAATCCAAATTGATATTATCAAAGCCGCACTGCCTTGCCAGCTGAAAGCTGTGTACAGCATCACAACTATCGTGCACCCTGCCCAAATTTTTTAAAATCTCATCATCAAAAGACTGCACACCGATAGAAAGCCTGTTGATTCCGAAGCTGCGGTACGCCAGCAGCTTTTCCTGGCTCAAAGTCCTGGGATTGGACTCAATGGTGATTTCCATGTTTTTATCTTCGTCAAAGGAAAAGCATCTGCGCAGCTGATCCATGACTTTTCCAATCAGAGCGGCCGGCAGAATCGAAGGTGTACCACCACCGATAAATACTGTATCTACGACATACTTCTGTCCATAAACCTCTCCGTAGGCTCTGATATCCTCAAGGAGTTCTTCCACATATGCTTCCTGCCGGGAAAGGCTGCTGCCACTGCTGGAATAAAACCCGCAGTACAGACACTTTTGCAGGCAGAAAGGGATATGAATATAGATTCCCAGCTTCTGCTGTGTTTTATTTATTGTCGTCATATTTGAGCACCGCTGTGAAAGCCTCCTGCGGCACTTCCACCTTTCCGAACTGACGCATTCTCTTCTTTCCCTCTTTCTGCTTCTCCAGAAGCTTCTTTTTCCGGGAAATGTCGCCGCCGTAACACTTGGCGATAACGTCCTTTCTGTAAGCCTTAACCGTTTCACGAGCAATGACCTTCTGTCCGACAGCGGCCTGAATCGGCACCTCGAACTGATGCATCGGAATAATCTCTTTCAGTTTTTCGCAGACAAAGCGTCCTCTGTTATATGCCTTTGACTCGTGGACAATCATGGAGAATGCGTCCACCAGATCTTTGTTAAGCAGCACGTCCAGTTTGACAAGCTGGGATTTTTCGTAGCGAATAAATTCGTAATCCAAAGAACCGTAGCCGCGGGTCTTTGACTTCAATGCGTCGAAGAAATCGTAGATGACTTCGTTAAGCGGCAGTTCGTAGTGAAGCTGCACTCTGTTTTCGGTGATATATTCCATATGGAGCATCTTGCCACGTCTGTCCTGACACAGTTCCATAATGGAACCTACGTATTCTTTCGGAATCATGATGTCCGCCTTTACAATCGGCTCTTCGATATGACTGATTTCGGTCTGATCCGGCAGGTTGGTCGGGTTCTGAATCATCTCCACCGTGCCGTCCTGCAGCACAACTCTATAAACTACACTCGGCGAAGTAGTGATAACTGCCAGCCCAAACTCCCGCTCTAAACGCTCCACGATAATTTCCATGTGTAAAAGTCCCAGGAATCCGCAGCGGAATCCAAATCCAAGGGCTGTAGAGGTTTCCGGCTCAAAGAGGAATGCCGCGTCATTGACCTGCAGCTTTTCCAGCGCGTCTTTTACACCTTCGTATTTTTCACCCTCTGCCGGATAAATGCCGCAGTAAACCATGGACTGCACTTTCTTGTAGCCCGGCAGTGGTTCTTCGGTCGGCTCCTTGTCCAAAGTAATGGTATCACCCACTCTGGCGTCCCGCACCTGCTTAATGCTGGCACAGATGTAGCCTACCTCCCCTGCCCGCAGGGATTTTGTCGGCACGTGACCCGGCGCCATGACGCCGACCTCAGTGACTTCATACTTCTTGTTTGTATTCATCAGGCGAATGGTATCACCCACCTTGACGGAACCGTCAAAGATACGGGTATAAATCACCACGCCTTTATAATTGTCGTAAACTGAGTCGAAAATCAGTGCTTTCAGTTTGCCGTCCACATCACCAGTCGGTGCAGGTACGGTCTGTACCACTGCTTCCAGAAGATCGGTAATGCCGATGCCTTCCTTTGCGGATACCAGCGGCGCTTCCGAAGCATCGATTCCGATCATCTCTTCGATTTCTTCCTTGGTCTCTTCCGGCCGGGAGCTTGCCAGGTCAATTTTGTTCAGGCAGGGCAGAATCTCAAGGTCTTCTTCCAATGCCAGATACACATTTGCCATCGTCTGGGCTTCTACTCCCTGAGTGGAGTCCACCACCAGAACCGCGCCCTCACAGGCTGCCAGGCTTCTGGACACCTCATATGTAAAGTCCACATGTCCCGGTGTGTCGATGAGATTGAAAATATACTCGTTGCCGTCCTTGGCATTGTAAACAAGACGAGTGGTCTGCAGCTTGATGGTAATGCCGCGCTCCCTTTCTAAGTCCATGTTGTCCAAAAACTGCTCTTTCATATCTCGATGGGCAACAAGCCCCGTGTTCTCAATAATTCTATCGGCAAGGGTCGATTTGCCGTGGTCTATATGAGCGATAATACTAAAATTCCTGATATATTTCTGATAATCCATAAATTTCCTCGCTTTGCACGTACTTATACAAAATATATTTTATAGCAAGACGGCTTATTTTTCAATGTAATTTTCCAGTTTTTCTGTAAGAGTTTCTGCAAAAGATTCCGTATTTCGCTCCATCATGGCACACTGTCTGTCCACATGAACGACTGCCATGGTTCCCACCATGAAAAGCAGGAATAAAACTACCGCATTTCTAAAGGTTTTCAAACTTATTCCTCCAGTGCATCTGCCAGAATTTCTCCGAAGATTTCTGCGCATCTTCTGACATCTTTAATATTATTTCTGTTGTTTCCCATTTCAATTAAAATAGATTTTCCGGAAAGCTCCTGATTATACCAGTAAGGTCGTTCCAGAATTTCTCCTGTATATCCCTCATATTTGCTGTCTGCAATGGTATTCAATTTTCCCAGAAATGCGCTGTTTTCCTCATAGGTTTCCGTCGTGTTGCTGAGAACATAGGAATAGACAGCGCAGCTTTTACCGCCGACAGTCTGCACCGGCCCGGATACTTCTGCTGCCGTAGCGTCTCTGTGCAAATCGATGATGCATTCGATGGACGGATATTTTTTCAAAAGTGATTTTACCGTCTCAAAACTCCTGGAATAGGACTCGTTATAGGAAGGATTGTCGTGAAGTGTCTTGTCGTGAACCACACCGATTCCTCTCTCTTCCAGTACTTCTTCAAGCACGTCCCCCGCATCACGCACCGTATTTTCTTCCTTGGTGGTATGATAGTTGCCGGATGATGCCGGCAGATAGCTTTCTGTCGCGTGGGTATGATAAATCAGTACCTTCGGCGCGCCGTTGTTCTTTTTCGTCTTTTTCGGCTTCGATGTTTCTGCATCCTTGCTTTTCTGTGTCTCTGTCTGTACCGCTGCCGTCACATTTTCGCTATCCGGCTCTGCATCAGAATCAGCAATGAGTTCCATACAAGGAAGACTGCTTTCTATACACATAGCAGTCAGCTGCTGACCGCTGACTGCTTCTCCAGTCATCTTAACAAAAAAGCCTGCCACTGATACCACATAAAGCAGTGCAAAAAAAAGAATCCTGTGTTTATGTCTCATCCCAATCCTCTCCCCGCTTATCTTATGAAAGTATCCCTGCAGGCAGAAAAATCTCTCAAAGCCCTGCACGGGCATACACTCTAAGAATATATGCCGGGATGCAGAGTAATATTAATGGCTTTTGCAATAATGTCCGAAAAAGATTGGATTACCAGATCGATGTCTGTAGATGTTACCACCATATCAAACTCTCTCTCATCCATATAGCTGTAGGCCTTTTCTTCCGGGATTTTCAACTGTTCCAGCGCTTCTAAAATCACCGTTTTTGAGTCGATGACTGTCGGCACACCGATGGCGATAACCTTTGTACCCAAAGATGATTCATCCAGCTGTTTGCGCATATTGCCCATACCGGCACCGGGAGAAATGCCCGTATCACTGATTTGAATGGTGGTGCTGACTCTGTCGATATTTCTTGCTGCCAGTGCATCAATGACAATCACTGCATCAGGATTTGTCATCTCTACCGCTTTTTCAATGAGCTCTGCTGTCTCCATGCCGGTGGTTGCTGTCACGCCCGGCGCCAGGCCGCTGACATTGGACATTTCTTCATCACCGTCACAGCCGAAAATCTTAAACAGATGGCTGGTAATTTTTACTTTAGAAACTGTGTGTGGTCCAAGACTGTCCGGCGTAACCTTTTCATTTCCCAGGCCCACAACCAGTACTTTCAAGTCGTAGCGGTGCTTCACCAGTTTGGAAAGCTGCTTGGAAAGTGCCCTTGCCGCCCGCTCAGAGATTCCCTCTTTTTCATCGATAATCCCCGCAACTTCCATGGTCACATATCTGCCGCAGGGCTTTCCCAGCATTGCCTCCCCTTTCAGATTGATGATGTCGATGGTCGTCACATTGATATCGTCGTCAATCTTCTCTTTTTCCATGACAATGCCGTCCTTCTCTCCGGGACGCACCCCTGAGCTTTCCAGATTTTCAATGCCTTCCACCGCAAGGTCTGTTCTGTACTTCAAAAAAATCACCTCCGCTTGCACATATTTTCATAAGAAAAGTATGCCCGCCAGCGGAGGGAAATATGTAGAGAATAAAAGCAGCGTAAGCCTTCTGTAAGTTTTAACTTAATGCCGACAGTGAACGCATAACCAAGTCAATATCCTGATTTTCCAGTTCCTGAATAATATGAAGATAGGTTTTCTGCGTCGTAGTGATGCTGGAATGCCCCAATCGTCTTGCTACGCTGGCGATAGACACGCCCGTAAAAAGCAGAAGCGACGCATGGGTATGACGCAGTCCATGAATGGAAATTTCCGGGATATTACATTTTTTGCAGTAGCGACTCAAAATATCATTCACCGTTGAGTTATAGACCTTTTTATGGACAAAAATTGGTTCATCCTCCGGCAGATTTTTTACAAGTTCTGAGAACTGAATCACCGTTTGCCAGTCAATTTGAATCTTGCGGACAGATGACCTGTTTTTCGTCGGCTGAAATCCGCCTTCTCCTTTATAATCCCAAGTTTTGTTAATGGATAAACTTTGATGGGCAAAATCGAAATCTTTTGGGGTTAAAGCAAGGGCTTCAGAAAATCGCATACCGGTCTTGGCTACAAGAAGAATGAAGTAATCCCAGTTCACTTCCTCTTTTAGTTCCAGAGAACTAAGCAGCGTATGTAATTCAAACTGATTCAGGTATTTAATTTTCTTGGCAGCCGGCGGTTTCCCCTTGATGATAGCTTTTCTTGTTGGATCCCGCTCCATCAGCCCTTCATCGACGGCATCTAAAATCGCCCCTTTCAGCTGATGATGAAAGTCCATCGTCGTCTGCCGCTCATGGGTCATAGCATAATCGTTAAGCAGCTGCTGATATGCCATTCTGTCCATCTCACAAACTTTTAAAGACGGAATCAGCCTGGAAAGCCACTTCTGTGTCATTCTGTACTTGTCCATTGTCACTTTTCTAATGGCGCCCTGCTTATAAACCATGATCCATCTCTCGTAGTATTCGCAGAATAAATCGGTGTTTTTTATCTCGTTTAACATGATAATTTCTCCATTTCTATCTGGCTTACGCTGAAAATATCACTAAAAAGAGCCAAGATTTACTCCTGGCTCTTTCAAAGGTTTTATCCTGCTTTCAAATTACTCTAATTCAAATCCACCGGATAGAATGAATTCTTTCAATATCTGGTCAATTTTACGATTTACTACCGGTCGAATCAGTGTTTTGTTCTCAATCCGCTCAAAATATGCTTGTGCTTTATCTCTGTCCACTGTCGCTTTTAATTTATCAAAACGGTCAAATTCTCTAAGATTATGTTCGTTTAAATTCAGCGCCATCATAGCTCTGAGTCTTTCCTCTTCAAGGCCAAAAGCTACTGAAAATCTATGAATCTGATCGTCTTTTGCCCGATACTGATACTCAGAAATGCAGTCACGCAGTGTCATAGTACCGTCAACGGAAACGTCGCCTCTTTCGATATCATGGAGAAATAAATTAGCGTATTTCTGCTCTTCCTGCGATAGCACCGCAAAGGTTTTGTGCAGTTCCATCTTCATCATTTCAATTTTTTCTGCAGAAGAATCCTCCTGATTGAGCAGTTTTAAGTACTTTTCAAATCTGCTGTTCATATAGTCGGCGTCAATAATTCCCGTATCAATTTCAGTAATATACCCTGCAAGTTTATATGGCAGTGCATCGCCGATACCCGGCATATCCGGTTCTCTTGAAAGTTCCTTATAACGCTGCACGAGAACAAGATACCGGGTTTCATTAAAATCTAATGGCACTTCGTATTTCTCTATCAAATTCCACTTAAAGCCTTGTACCTTTGCCGCTTCCAGATAGCGATTCAATTCATTAAATAAAGATGCGAACTTTGCCTTTACACTGACTTCTTCCGGCAGCTTTTCAAAATCCGGCACTCCAGCGTTTTGGAATAGCACTACAATATCGCCATAGATTTCATTGAGTTTTTTCAGGTGATATGGTAATTTTTCCACAAAGAGTCCAATCGGTTTATCTCCGGAATAAAGCTTTACTGCCGCATTGATATTTTGCTCCATCGTATGAGGCCTTCTGTAATAGCGAATAGTTCCAAAAGGTTTATCGTGGCCGAACAATCTGTTGGTTCTGGAAAAGGCCTGGATGATATTTTCGTATTCCAGCATTTTATCCATATAGAGGGTGTTTACCCACTTGGAGTCGAATCCGGTCAGCATTTGATCTACCACAATGAGCATATCAAGCTGTTCCTTCGGTGTGCTTTCAATACGCTTGTACTGCTCTTTATGGGCAAGACGCATGGAGAGGTCTTTTTTAAATGCACTATGGGTCGGTATTGTAAAATCTCTTTCATAGCGGGCATTATAGTCACTGATTACTTCAACCAGACCTTCTTCTTTGTCTATCGCTCCGCCGTCATTATCAATATTTGGGTCAAAGAGACAAGTCGTTTTCAGCTCCGGCATTTCCATTTTCAATCTGCGATAGTAAGCAATAGCTTCCGGTATGCTTGAAGTGGCAAAAATTGCATGAAATTTCCCTCTATGGCTTAAGGTCTGCCAATTTTCACAAATATCCTCTACTACCTTTTTCTGATGCTCCGCTGTGCGGTACTGTGAATTAGGCAGATAATCCTCGATGCCCTTTACCCACTTTCCGTCTTCGCCGAGATGCCCTGCCATTTTTCTTATCTTCGGGTTCATGAACTCATAGTAAATTTCAGCCTTCTCCGGATTTGCAAGGGCTTCTGCCTCATTTTCAGCTTTTGCATTTTCCAGCGCAACAACCCGTCTCACATCTTTGTCTTTAAAGGTGAGCACTTTATATGGGTCAAATCCAAGTACATTGCCGTCTCTAATTCCGTCAGCGATGCTGTATCTGTGAAGCTCATCACCAAATACCGCTGATGTGGTACTCATTTTCTTTTGATTTTCCTCATGAATTGGCGTTCCTGTAAATCCAAAAAAGATAGCATTTGGAAAGGTTTCTTTTATTGTCAAAAGCATTTCACCAAAAGTCGAGCGGTGCGCTTCATCGACAATAAAGACCACTCTTTTCTGATTCATAATCTCAATATCTTTTGCATTGAGTCCGCCCTCTTCTGACTTAATGTTACTCATCTTCTGAATAGATGTTACGATTAGAGTGTCTGCCGGATCACTACTCTTTAGTTTTGTAATGAGTACATATGTATTCTCTGTTTTCTGAACGGTTTCCGATTCTTCTGCAAAGGCACGGTATTCCTCCAGGGACTGAGTCCCCAGTTCAATTCTATCTGTCAGAAATACAACTTTATCGGCATCGCCGGAAGCTGCAATCAGCTGTGCTGATTTAAAACTGGTCATTGTCTTGCCTGACCCTGTGGTATGCCAAATAAAGCCGCCTCTTTGATTCCCTGAATCCCATTTTGTCTTCGCCACTTTATCTGAAATCGCATTAGCAGCATAATACTGATAACTTCTCATGACTTTGAGCACACCATCGGCACGGTCGGCTACGGTGTAAAATCCAATCAGCTCATGGGCTCTTGGAATGGATAATAATGTTGAAGCCACGGTCTTCCAGTCATCGATTGGCTCATTATTCACATCCGCCCAATGGAAATAATAGCTGGAATTAAATTTGCCCTCCGGTCCCGGATTTGCAAAATAAACCGCCTGCTCCGGATTCATCGCCACAAAAATCTGCACTAAAGAGAATAACCCTGTGAAAACTCCTTCGTAGGAGTACTTTTTGATTTGGTCGCATGCTCTTTCTACCGGAACACTGCTTCTCTTCAGTTCGATATGAATCACCGGCATACCGTTTATCAAAAGCATTAAATCGCCCCGTCTATCGTTTAGCATCTTTGATTTCCCCGGAAAAACAGGCTGCTGCACGATTTGATATCTGCTTTGTCCTGCTGCGATTTCCCTGCGGTCATAAATTTTCAAACTGACCTCTTTACGAAAATGTGCCTCATCATCAGGATTATCTCTTGTGATTGCAACTGTTTTTCCATTAATGAAACCGTTGAGTTTCAGCGGTGTTCTAAGGGTTGTAATCTGTTCAATAATCTGCTGCATTTCACCATCAGTCAGCGGGTAATTATTCAGCCTGTCAACCGTTCTGTTATTCTCAAACAAAATATCCGCCCAGTTGCGGATTAAATCTTGCTCTGTGCATCTTTTTAATATCTTCTTTTCCCAGCCGCTTTCGGTTAAAACCTTTATCAGCGCCTCTTCAAAGTCGGCTTCACATGTAAATGCCATCTGTAAACTCCTTTCAAAGTTCTGCATTTGTTTACGGTTACGCTATTACCAAGAGTTATGAATTTAAAGGCAATCTCTCACCATCATCAGCGCATAACCGAGTAAATTTTGGCCTTTCCACTTGTTTTTATCAAATCGATTCGTGTCCTTCATCGATAAACCAATTCCCCAAATACAATCTTTTACTGCACATTCCGCCAAGATAGCGTCTCCTGTACTTTTTAGCTGCTCTCTTAACTCCGGATTTTGAGAAAATTTTGCAATGAGTCCCTCATAAACAACAATCTGCCGCACTCCGTTCCAATGACGTTCGTCATAACCGGATACACACCGTCCTAATTCTTTGATACAAGCGACATCATCGGTACTAAGGATTTGTTCTGCTATATCAATATCACAAAAGCAAATGGCTTTGCGATACATCATAAACTGCTCCATAGAGGAAAATGCTTTTTCCTTCCAAACAAAAGGCGACAAATACCAGTTGCTCAAATATCCATTTTCCTCATCCGGATTATGAAAACAGATTATTTCCGTCATAACGCTCCAACCTTTCGCACAGCTAAATCAAGCTCTAAATCATGAAGCCCATGGTAAGCCTTCTTTAAAAAATCTACCGGGATTTTTTTCACAACCTCAGCACTTGGCATATCATAATACCACTGATAATAAGCATAGAATTCGCCAATCCAGTCCGGCATAAAACCCTCGATTGACTTTCCTGATTTCAGACTATATTGCTCTGTTTCCGTAAAATATGCCCATAATTCTTTTGCGCTCATAGTATTAACATAGGCTTTTGCCTCATCAATACTTTTTCTGGTCTTGCTTTTCATATAAGCGATGATAAACTCTTCCGTATCCGAATCAGGAAAAGACTGTGCTACAAAATCGAACAATTTACCCTGATTTTCCACCACATCATTTAAATATTCTTCTGCATATGCTCTCATATCTATCATTCCTCAAAAAGTGTACTAAACACCTTAGTCACGGTGTTCTCATCAGAATCAATCAGTTCCTTCATCTTTCTTCTTGCAGTAATATCCCGCTGATTATATTTCTCGTTAAACTCGGCATAATCTATAGTCAACAAGCTATTGTCTACTTCCTGCAATCTGGAATATGCTAATTCAGATTTTATACAATACTGAATTCCTAAACCGCCTAATGTCAGCAGTTCTTCCAATATATCTACATCAACATTATCTCGAACAAATTCTTTGGCAATGTAGAAATAGGAGGCATTTGCTCTCCAACCTTTTATTACATCGTATTCATCTGTGTCTATGCTGTATTTTTCGATAAACTTTTTTGCAAGCATGCGATAACGTTTGGAGTCTGCCGCATCCCTGTGTTTCATTAATTCTGCCAGCCATGAAAGAACATTGAACTGCTGAAAATCCAAAATTCTCAGTCCTTCAGTATCAAGCTCATAACTATGAACAAATCCACTGATATCATTTGGACGACAAACAGCCCACTCTTTCGCAAGCTCTATACTTTCTGTCAAGTAAAAGCCTTTTCCATAGTCATGCTTTTCGTCTCCGCAGCCATATGTCGGCACTACAATTTTTTCAGAAGTACCATGAAATAAAATAATTTTTTTCATTTTGGATTTTCCTCCAAAGCACCCACCCTAACAGTGCAAGTGTTTTTCCAGTATCATTTCTAATAATTAAAGTCTTTCACCTTATATTGCTGGTATATTAAAAGGGCTAATCTCATAATTAAATCTGCTTCTCACTTCTTAACGTTTGAGTTGATTTTACAAAAATGCAGTCTATCGTGTGTTTTCCCTTACGCTGATGAAGGGTGATAAGGTGGTCAAGGTTGGCGAAGTAGCTCCCAATAATTTGCTGTTCCTCTTTTTCTGCCGGAGAAAGCACCTCAATGTTAGCTAAATCATTTGAGTTGATTGCAGGATAGCTCGTTCCTGTACAA
>JALEOD010000054.1 GCA_022767345.1 Emergencia sp. | reverse complement strand
TCCTTTCTCCGGTTATTTCCGTTACAAGGCGCGCTCCCTGTGGTCATAGTGGAGGTGCCCGCCTGAGACCTTCGCATGGTTTTTCAGTTTCACTTCGCCCCGTTCCTGGCTATCTAAGAATTTCTGATAGCCGGCATCTGTAAGGAACAGGCGCATCTTATCACCCTTGTCACCGACAGGGGCATCATAAGACAGCACATCAAAGACGATCATGTGGCGTACTTCCGGGTCGAAGCGTTCCAGCGCCATGATGTCGTGCCCCTTCAATTTCTTCGCGCCGGATTTCTGCCTGGCCTCGGCAATTTTTTCTCCAATCGTCCGGGCCGGGTAGGGCAGACGGTAATTCTTCTGTATATCCCGAACGATGTCCATACACTCGGTATCGGTCAGGCCCCGTAGCTTTGCCATCAGATTTTCCGCTGCCTTCCGTTGTTCGGGATTCTTTGTGTACTGGGCGGTCATGTAAAGCTCGTTCAGGACTTTGAATTGATAGTGACCCTCAACCATCCGCACCATATACCGTGAAATAAGGTATTATGGTGCGGATTTTCTTGTACTAGATTTAAAATAAATGGGTTCACTGGAATAAAATAGAGAATAATGGCAGGTTAGACTTCCATTTTATGTAAGCAACTTCCAGAGGCATGGGAACTCCCAATAATTTTTCTGTACTTTCAGCGCCTGCACGCACCATGCCCCTCGTTTGCGAGCCATTTGGTGCAGAATTAGAATTTGCAGCCGCACGAAACGCACCATTATCTCATTTTTACTGCAAAATGGTGCATCTCCATGCGTTTTGCCATGATTATACTTCCGGCTTCACAATCTCCCACAAAAGTTCCAGCAGTTTAGAAACATCAATAGGTTTTGCGATATGGCCGTTCATCCCGGCGTCCATCGCGGCTTTTTTGTCTTCATCAAAAGCATTCGCTGTCATGGCAACAATAGGGATGCCTGCAATTTCCGGATTTTCAAGGGTCCGGATCTACCTTGTGGCTTCATAGCCATCCATAACAGGCATCTGAATGTCCATCAAAATCAGATCATACTGTCCCACTTCGGCCTCTTTCATGCAGTCCACCACAACAGCACCGTCATCGGCAACATCCACAACAAAGCCAGTTTCCTGAAGAATCTCCACAGCGATTTCCTGGTTCAGCTCATTATCTTCCACCAGAAGAATTTTCTTTCCTTCGAAGGAAAATGTTTTCTGCAAAGTCTCCGTCGCATCTTTGGCTGCAAAAGGCGACTGCTGTATCTCTCTGAGCTCCGACAAAAAGATTGGCTTGGAGCAGAATGCTGTAACGCCTGCACCTCTCGCCTCTTCTTCGATATCCGACCAGTCATAGGCAGTCAAAACGATAATCGGCGTGTATTCTCCAATCAGACCTCGAATCCGTCTCACCACCTCGATTCCGTTCATGTCCGGTATGAGCCAGTCTATAATATATACAGCATATTCGTCTTCCTTCTCCCCTGCGAGTTTTACACGAAGCATTGCTTCTTTGCCTGAGGTAGTCCAGTCCGGGCGCATACCGATAGCAGCCAGCATCTTGGTCACGCTGGAACAGGTATTAAAATCGTCGTCTAGACAAGTGCCCTTAGCCCGTACAGCTGAGGAATCGTTTCCTGCCCTACAGAACCGGAGCAGGTCTTGAACTGCATAGAAACCGTAAAAGCAGAATTTCCGGAAGGGAATTTTCCTTTTCCTCTATCTTCATCTTGCCGCTTTCAATGCGGCTCATATCCAGCACATCATTAATCAGACTCAGCAGATAATTTCTGGAAGTTGCGATTTTTTTCAGATACTCCTGCACCTGCTCCGTATTTTCGATATGTGCGGCAGCCAGGGATGTAAAGCCTATAATCGCATTCATCGGCGGCCTGATATCATGGGACATATTGTTGAGAAAGGCGGTTTTCGCCCGGTTGGCATGCTGCGCCGCCAGCGCGTCCTGAAGTTCTGCCCGCTGTGCTTCCAGCTGCGCCTCCATTCTTTTCTCATCATCAATATCAACAAAAAAGCCCACAAAGGTGATTGGAGATCCATCGGCTCTTCTCGACAGCCTGCCCGCCGCATGGAACCATCTCCATCCCGCATTTTTAGTGAGAAGGCGGTATTTCACATCATAAGTCTTTTCTCCGGTGTAATCCTTTACCGTGTCCCAGTACTCCTTCATCACATAGGCTTTATCTTCCTCGTGCAGCAAACTCGACCAGGAATTCAGTCTGTTGAGAAAATCCGCTTCGCTCTCGTAGCCCAGCATATACCGAAACACATCGGTCCAAATGCATGAGATAATCTCTCCGCGTTGGTTAAATTCCATACTCCACGGACCAGAGCCTAAAGCCGCCTGAATATTTTCCATTGCAGCCCGTTCCCGCTCAATCTGGACAAGTGCTGCTTTATACTGATCCTTATCGGCCTTTTCCTGCTCCAGAAGGAGCTTTGCATTTTTCCGGTACTGACAAACCACCATCAGAAACACCAGAAGCATCGCCGCAGCCACAACAGCAGTCTGTACCAGAAACCTGCGCAGCGCCTCTGAAGAATCTACGCCTATCTTTTCCAGTATGTAAAAAGCCTGACCCGTGCCAGTTTCCGCACCTTCTGTCAGCCATATAATCGCGATAAGAAAAAGCGCCGCCAGTATTATTCCGCTTCCAATGAAAAAAGGACAGCCTGCTTTTTCGGTTTCTTCTGTTGCATCATTTTCCTCCTCTGTGGCTAAAAATCCGTTTCTGCCTACGCAAGAGGCAAAAGAAAAACATGGTCTTGCGTCAAATAGATATACGCTGCAGATATTCTACCACATCCATATACTTTTTTCTATTCCCAATTCAAAAAGAGGGACGCTTCGTCATTTCATGACATCAGCGTCTCTCTTTTGACCGACACGACAGCCTGTTCAAGGTCTTATCTCTTGCTGCATTCTCCCGAAATTATCTCTCTGCGATGGCTTCAATTTCGCAGAGGACACCCTTTGGAAGCGCTTTTACAGCAACACAGCTTCTCGCCGGGCATGAGATAAAGAACTTAGCGTATACTTCGTTGAACGCAGCAAAGTCCCCCATATCAGCAAGGAAACAGGTTGTCTTGATTACCTTTTCAATGCTGCTTCCGCCGGCTTCTAAAACAGCCGCCACATTTTTACAGCTCTGCTCTGCCTGCTTTTCGATTCCCTCAGACACGTCTCCGGTCGCCGGATCCACAGGAATCTGACCCGAAGTAATAACCAGACTTTCCGTAATCATGCCCTGGCTGTATGGTCCAATCGCCGCAGGGGCTTTTTCTGTTGTGATTTTTTTCATTTTATGTTCCTCCTATCAATTCAATTTATCTCATTCAAGATACATCTGCGCCAGCAGTCTCTTCCCCGTCTCTGTCCGCGCCACTTTCTCATAAAAAGTTTCTGCCTGTTCTCCAGGCATCTGAGATTCCGCCGCGTTTACCAAAAAATCCGCCTCGATGAGTATCTGATAGTCTTGCCCTTGGATTTCGGAAATCGTATGATGGTGCGACACCAGATAGATGACCCGCTCCCGCACCTCTTCGGCCAAATCAAACTCTGCCAGAAACGGCAGAAGCAGCCCTTCACTTTCCGCCTCCTGATGGGCGCCGCTCGTATTGCCGTACTTTTCTCTGCAAAGCGGACAGGCGATATCGTGAACAATTGCCGCAATTGCCAGCGTGTCGAGAGTCTTTCGATCCAGTCCTTCCAGCGATCCAATGAGTCTGGCATAGCTGTGCACCTTTAGAAAATGCTCGATATCATGTACATTTCCCTCATAAAATTCTATCATCTTCTGTATCATTTTAAATTTCTGCATCACTCAGCCCTCCCGCCGCAAAATTTCATATATAATTTCCTGCTGCAAAACTTATTCTATTATAACGCAGAAACACATTTTTTTACAGCACAATATTTTGCGATGTTTTCGATTACTGCCGCAAATACTAAATATATGGTTTCCGTATTCCCCACAGTTTCAATAAAAAAAGTGCGTACCGCACTTCAACACCCCCTGCCCCCTCAATCATGAGGGGAGGGGGTTTCTTTTTGCCGAGTTTTATTGCATAATCTAAATATGAATATTTTACAGACAATCTTTCGTGAACATTATGAAGAAATCATCTATACACTACACCTACGACAAGTCGAGCTTGAAAATATCACTCGTCTAGTTGACTGCGGCAATCCTGATTCCGGGGGTGCTCTCTTCTGCTGTCCTCATTGCGGAACCATGAAATTTGTTCCTTTTCACTGTCACAGCCGCTTCTGTCCTTCCTGCGGCACCCTTTATGCTCAAAAAAGAGCTACTACTATGTCTTTAAAGCTCATTAACTGCAATCACAGGCACTGTGTCTTTACGATTCCAAAAGAACTCCGTCAATATTTTCTCCTTGACAGAAATCTTCTTAACTGTCTTTTCCATGCTGTGAAAAGTGTCATTTTCTACATGTTCCGCAAACTCAACAAACATGAAAACTTCACTCCCTGGATTCATTCTTGTTTTGCATACCTTTGGGCGTGATTTAAAATGGAATCCCCATATCCACTGTCTTCTTTCTGAAGGTGGCGCCGGTAACTTCTCCGTTTGGCGCCATGTAAAACATTTCAATTTCACTTTGCTTCGCAATGCTTTCTGTACCGCTTTGCTCAACGAACTGGAAAAAGCGATTGGTTCTTCTTTTAAGCCTATCAAAGCTTCTATTTATGCCACGCACAGGAACGGCTTTTATGTCAGAGCTAAACCCAATACCGGCACCGGCGCCCATGCTGTCAAATATATCACCCGTTACCTTGGCAGACCTGTCATTGCTTCCTCTCGGATTGATTCTTACGATGGCTCGTTCGTTACCTTTCACTACAATCGTCATGAAGATGATAAGCTCATGGTTGAAACCGTTTCGGTTTTAGACTTTGTTTCTATGTTGATTCGCCACATCCCTGAGAAGCATTTTAAGATGATTCGCTATTATGGGCTGTATGCAAAACATCATAAGCAAGAGAAACATCTGCTGCTTTCCATCTCTAAAGACAAGCATCCCTATTACAAATCTTTAAACTATTGGAGATTGTCTTTGATGGCTTCTTTTAATGTGGATCCTTTGGAATGTCCAAATTGCAGCGAAACTATGGAAGTTTTTGAAATTTGGCATAAAAAAACTGCGCTATTTGACCAGCTTAGAAAAAGGTTGGGCAATTCTTCCTAACTTCTTTTTCTAAGTATTTCTCCCCGGCGGTCATATAGCGCAGACCACATAAAACAAAAACTGCATATTCAAAAGTCTCGGCAGATTCTCTTCTTATCCGCTATTTTGTTATGCTCATTTTTATTTCTTCATTATTTTACCCTATTTTTCTCATAAACGCAATTTCCTATAAAGTAAAAAAAGCGTGCAGAGAAATTCCGTTCTCTACACGCGCACCTGATACAGACCGTGCTGATTGCAGTATGCCGCAATCAGGCCGTGACCTCTTCCCAGAAAATCCGCTTCCGCGCTTCCTTCCGGATACAGTTTTTTCATCTCAAAGTGACCATCTGTAATGTATGCGATAAAAGAAATATAATGTTCTTTCGTCATCGGATGTGAGAGTTTCACATAATGTCTGGAATCTGTGTACATCACTTCCAGATGATGTGTCGCATCTCCGTCCTCTGTCCCGTTCTCCGCTTCTGCTTCAGGCAGGGTAATGCCGCAGCAGCTTATTACAGCGGCCCCTGCCGCATGGATTACATTGCCGCACACAGGACACACATAGAGCTTTGACCTTTTCAGATTACATGCCGCATTTTCATTAATTCTGTAATCCCCGTTTATTAATTCAATCACGGATACGCCAAGAGCCTTTGCAAGGGGCTCAATCAGAGATATATCGGGAAGTCCTCTTGCAGTTTCCCATTTTGAAACGGTTTTGCTGCTGACACCCAGCTGATCCGCCAATTCGTTTTGGGTCATTCGCTTTTCCTCACGCAGCCTCTTAACAGAACGCGCCGTAACATAAGTATCCATTTTCAGGCACCTCACTTTCGGTTTTACTTTCTATCATGAGGATAGCATATCCGCAGGCATCCCGCAACCTACGCTGCGTAGATTCCTGCCTTTATACCCTTAATACAGCGCCGCAATCATATCGGCGCACTCCTCAAGCCCCAGCGCACTGCTGTTCAGGCAGATATCGTAATTGCGCATTTCGCCCCACTTTTCGTCGGTATAAAACTGATAGTAGACGGCACGCCGCTTGTCTTTATCCCTGAGCCGCTTCTGCGGAGAATCATCTTTCTCTCCGTACTGCTCCACGATGCGCCGCATACGGCTTTCCATGTCCGCATGAATAAAAACCTTCAGGCAGTCAGCTTTGTCCCGCAAAATATAATCGGCACAGCGCCCATCTTTTCGACAGATTTCTGATCCATCTTTACCTCTCCTTTCACATAAAAAATAAGTGTGAAACAAAAGCCGGATTTACGCTTTCGCTACACACTTATAGTTTATTCTAGCATTTTAAAGAGAAAAAAGTCAAGTGTAAAATAGCCTTAAACCGCAAACAGCCCGATGCCGGCGGTACTCTTTTCTTCTGCCCTCATTGCGGAACGTTCAAATTTGTTCCTTTCCACTGTCATAGCCGTTTCTGTCCCTCCTGCGGAACTCTTTACGCACAGAAAAGGGCTACTGCCATGTCTCTAAAGCTCATCAACTGCAACCACAGACACTGTGTTTTTACCATTTCTGAAGAACTTCGCCAATATTTCCTCCTCAATCGCGACCT
This sequence comes from Emergencia sp., assembly GCA_022767345.1. Classification (GTDB taxonomy): domain Bacteria; phylum Bacillota; class Clostridia; order Peptostreptococcales; family Anaerovoracaceae; genus Senimuribacter. The sequence continues at coordinate 1,838 of JALEOD010000054.1, read as the reverse complement.
CCTGGGCTGCCTGTTTCATGCTGTTTCCAGCGTCATTTTCTACATGTTCCGTAAGCTCAACAAGCATGAAAACTTTACTCCCCGGCTTTATTCTTGTTCTGCATATCTTTGGACGTGATTTGAAATGGAATCCCCATATTCACTGTCTTCTTTCTGAGGGTGGCGCCGGTAACTTTTCTGTTTGGCGTCCTGTCAAACATTTCGATTATACTTTACTTCGCAACGCCTTCTGTACCGCTTTGCTCAACGATATGGAAAAAGCGATTGGTCCTTCTTTTAATGCAGATCCTTTGGAATGTCCAAATTGCAGTGAAACTATGGAGGTTTTTGAAATTTGGCACAAAAAAACTGCGCTATTTGATCAGCTTAGGAAATTGTTGGGTAAACCACCTTGAACCATTTATTTAGCCTTGCTTTCCTTGCGGTCAAATAGCGCAGACCACTTAAAACAAAAATTGCATATTCAAAGGTCTCGGCAGGCCCCATATATGCCCGCTATTTTGTTATGCCAATTTTTATTTCCACTTTATTTTACCTCATTTTTCTTATAAACGCAATTTCCTATAAAGCGAAAAAAGAAGAACCCTTTCTTTGGTTCTTCTTCCAATGTTTCTATTTCAGCTGCGCCCTTTACAGTGGTTCAATATCCGCTTCAATATACTGAATTGCTGCCTCAAGGTTTCTGTCTAAAAGCGCCTCTATCACCTTTTCGTGATAGCACAGATCCGAAGCCGTATCGATGTTTGCCATTGCAATCTTTCCTGCCAGATTTTTTACAATTTCCACCAGATATTCATTGCCGCCAATTTCAGCAAGGCGCACATGGAACTGCAGATTGTTGCTTTCCGTCCCCAGTTCCGACTGATATCGATTTCCTTGTTCCGGCAAGTTTCGCTTGGTATAGCGCCCCAGCGATTTAATTTCTTCATCTGTTGCATGTTCTATGGCCAGCTCTACACAATATTTTTCTACATGGCGGCGCACGTTCTGTATTTGATTTGCCTCTTCCCTGTCGAAAATGTTCACCATATAGCCTTTTCTCGGATAGCTAACCAGATACCCCTGGTCACACAGAACCTGCAGCGCATCTCTGACTGGAGCTTTGCTGACCTGATACTGCTCTGCGATTTCACCGGCATTGACAAAGGATCTCCTGTCGAGCCCTCCGCACAGAATGTCAGCCTTAATCGCCTCATAAATTTTGTAGATTTCTTCTCCTGTACCATTTTACGTTCTGCCCTTTCCCTATACGAACTGCTGATATCTCACCAAAATTTTATCATGGTTTGGACGGCTTTGCAAGATGATACGATATAACCTGCCATAACCTACACGGCAAACTCCGGCAAACCTACGAAGGAAATAGAAGGAAATGGAATGTTGACAAATATCCGTGATTTCCTTATTTTTGTCAACATTTCATTCAATTTCTACTCGAAATCACTCAGAAATCAACCGATTTTTTGACAAAGTTGACAAAAAACAAAAAAAGTGTCAATCCTGTCAACGTTTCTGAATAAAAACGTTGACAAAATTGACAGATTCTCGACTTTTAGTCAACTTTGGCAATGTTAAGGGTCGCTTAAGGACATATTAACCCTGCCATTGAGACTGTTTGTTGACAAAAATACGTAAACTAGAGAAATTTGTCAACGTTAATTTTTCAGCAGTAAACTTTCTTGAAGCTTCCTACATAATCATAGTCAAGTCCTTTTTTTGGTGTAAATTTTTCAGTTGTCATAAATCATAGCAATTCTATGTATTCACGTAATTGTAATTTGCCGTGGCTGAATGAGATTGTCAATGCCTTGCTGCGTTAGCGGTGCGTAGCAGCATTT
>JALEOD010000047.1 GCA_022767345.1 Emergencia sp. | reverse complement strand
ATCTACAAAATATCCGTTTTTATTGATAATCTCCTTAAAATCTTCCATGCCGATGGAGATGACTTTCTTTCTCTTGTTGTATATCCGTTCTGTGCTGCTCATATCCTCTTCTCCTTTTCCTTCCTTTATTATACCCTGCTTTCCCTGAAAACACAAGAAAAACGGCATTTCAGCCATTCCCTCGAAAATACAAGAGGAACGAAATTTCTTCCGTTCCTCCTGCTGCTTTCTGTTATTTACTTTTTCCAGATTCTGTTCGCATATTTGCACTGTTTCAGCATAGTTTTCGCAGCCAGTTTTCCGTCTTTGTCATAAACTCTAATCTGGGCTTTATAGTAATACATTTTTCCTTTTTTACCAATAGTATTGGTATAGGTTTTCGTCTTCTTCGTCAGCATCGCCTTGTAGCCGGACGCTTTTTTCGTAGAACGGAAATAGGTGTATTTTACGGTGTATCCCATTTCTTTCAGCTCTTTAACTGCTGAAGTCGTCGCTTTATCTGTCGTAATTGTAACTTTTACGTTTTTCTTGCTGGTTCTTGCAGAACGCGCTGTCAGCTTCAGGGAAGATACCATGCTCTTTACGGCTTCGGTTCCCGGATCCAGCGGCGTATCAGGATCGTCGATATCTGTATCGCCTGGGTCTTCCGGCACATAGCCAGCATCCTTTTTGTAATTATCGGTATAGCACCAGATGATGTTTTCTCCATTGCTTACCTTGTATGCTGTAAGGGCTTTGTCCGGATAGCTGCCGTTGACATTGTATTTCCAGCCGGAATTCTTCCCGTTATCAAATTCTGAAAGAGTAAACCCGTCAGGGGTAGTAATCGCCGATACATAGTCTCCGCCGTTTGTATAGGTCGCTTTGTAGCCATGTGCTTTCAGCGCCTTCTCCAATACCGTTCTGACACTGGCTCCAGCCTCCACAGTAATGGATTCTGTCGCAATCCAGGTTTCAAGATTGCCGGATTCCAGGTTGTGGACTTCCTTGTCCGCATCACTGTCGTGTTTTTTGTCTCCCAGAAGGGTAAACTGAACCGTTATTTCCTTTGACTGCGCCTTCAGCTCCGCAATTTTTGTTTCAGCTGCTGTCAGTTTTGCCAGATTAGCTTCATCTACTTTTGCCTTTTCTTCCTCAGAAAGAGCATTATATAAAGCGCGAACGGCTTTCACGGTCTCTTCGTCACTCAGAGTGAGCTTTGAAGTATCTGCAATCTTTGCGATAGCAGCAATGACATCCTCTGCCTGTGTTTCCTCACCCGGTATCACCGTTCCGTTGCCGAAATCCCAATAGGATGACTGCTTATTCAAGAACCGATTATATGCGTCATACGCCTGCAGTACCTGCACGGTAGACATCTCCTGGCTGACTGCGTCATTTGCCTGATGCTTATATCCACCGGTTGCATTTTTATAGTTTTCTTCCAAATGGGAGAACAGGTTTCTGTATACATCTCCAAAGCCTGCAGCTGTAACATCTTTCTTCAATACTGCCAAAGTTAAGATGACCTGTGCCTCTGCCTCGCAGGTTCCATAGCCCGGGTTGATGCCGCTGGAAAGCTTGCTTTTCAGAAAGTCCAGTCCCACTTCAATGGCTTTTTTAGCATTGTCATTTGTATTCTCATAAGGAGCAAGCGCCTGTAGGGTCATAGCTGTGATATCAACGCTGCTGTCTGTCTCGGTTTTACTTAAAGCAAATCCGCCGTCACTGTTTTGGAACTCCAGCAACGCTTTTATCATCGCATTTTTTGACCACGTTGCATCCTGCGGCACATCACTCTTCGATGCGTCCAGCGCAATTAAAGCCCATGCCAGCTCGTTGGAACCAGCGTCTAAATCCGGATGATTGTAAATCATCGCTGCCAGGTTTTTGCCGCCCACATTGGTTACATCTTTTTTCATGGCAGCAAGCGCCAGTACTACACGCGCAATATCCGTCGGTTTCTGATTTTCGCTCCATGCCTTTACGGTATTTTCCACGCTGGCATAGTAGCTGTCCAGCTGTGCCTGCGTCGGCGTTTTTCCTGCGGAAATCAGTGCCTGCACTGCCCAGTCGTTATTGTTATAGGTATATCCATCTGTATGATTCAGCTGAATGTAACTGATGGCGTCTTTCATACCCTGCTCTATCGTTGCCGGAATGTCGATTTCCGGCAGCGCCTCTGAACCTGAAACAGTCACGGTAAAGGTGATCGGCTTCAGGTTATGCGTCTTGTCACGGGGTGTTCCGGTCACTGTAACGGTGCCTTCTTTGATGCCGGTCAGGACATATTCGGTATCCAGTACATAAAACGTGTAATCCGGCGCCTTCTCATCAGCTTTTTTGTAAGCTTTTGATTGTTTACGATGAATTTCTGCGATTCCTTCTTCGCTGTAGCTCCAGTCTATCACAGGATCTGTAATGCTCCAGCCATCGTTATCCTTTTCGCCTGTAAACGTCAGCGGCAATGTTTTCGCCTCATTTGCTTTCAGTGTAAAATCCTTTCCGTCCACGGAAAGTGCCTTCAGCGGATTTTTGTAAGCATAGGTAACCGTAGAACTGCCGGATACTTCAGCGCCCTGCGGATCCCTAACAGTTGCTGTATAAGTCACAGTACCTGCGCCTACAGGGATATATGCCAGATTGTGGTACACGCCGATGTTCTCATCGGAGCTTGTAATGGTTACATATTCCCGGTCTTTGTAGCTGGCGTTGGCCGGCTGGATATCTACACCCAGATATTCCGGATTAAACCGCTCCGGAGAGCTTTCCCAGTCGTTGGCATTTCTGCCGTGAATCATATGGGTTCCGCTGATGCCCGGCTTTACTGCAGTAACCGCCACATAGGTAGAAGTCAATTCCACTTTTGCAAAAACCGCAGCGTTCTTTTTAGAGGTTACGGTCATGACTGCCGTGCCCGGTTCTTTGAACTGCACTTCTGATCCCATTGGCGGCAGCGCCTTGCTTTCGTCAGAAGAGGTAATACTGTAGTCTCTGATATTTCCGGTATATACAGTATCATCGCCTTCGTACTTTTCTGATATGTTTATCTTTGCATAGGCGGAACCGTCGATTTCGTACTTTCCGTCATCGGTCGGCTTTATATATTTGTTATTCTCATCTCCGCTGATGGTAAGTGTAATTGACTCCAGCTGCCTTGTAACTGCTGTTATGGTCGCAGCCGCTACGATTTCTTTCTCTCCTTGTGTGTTTATAGCGCTTGCTGTGAGAACTGCAGAGCCTTCCTTGTCTGCACGCAAAGTCGCGCCGTCCAAAGTCATACATCCCTCCGGACTTGCATCTTTCAGTTCCCAAGTAATTTCCTTTTCCGGAGCACCTGCCAGGGAAAAAGAGCCGCTGCTGCCAACGAAAACTCTCAATGCCTGATTTTCATCCTGAATTGGATTTTTTCCTATTTCCGTAAAAACGATCGGGTATTGAGACTCCGGCAGTGTCTCTGACTGGTCTTCTCCAAAATATGGATAACCTGTTTCTTTATTCAATCCCCAGGATGTGCCATATTCACCTCTATTGGTGTTGAGAAGGTCAACGAAAAGTTTGGATTGCATTTCTGCTTCCGATTTCGCCCCAGAACCTTTCTTTAAATCTCCTGCGGAAATGGAAGGCATTTTCAGGTCGCTTCGCCAATAAGTGTTGTAGAAAGTGCCGGTATATGTATTTCCATCTGTATTTTCGCCATAAAGATTGACAATAGCTCCGTTTTTCGCTGCACTGGTTGAATAGCAGTTAGCAAGAACGCCGCCGTCCAGCTTATTTGCAAAGCCGGCGGAATTACTTTCTTCTGTGTCGGAATAGCAGTTTATCACTGCGCCGGAGATAGTCTGACCCAATGGACCATTACCTGAGACTGTCCCTGTAAAATGTACATTCTGTACGATACCGTCTGTTCCAACACCTCCAAATAGTCCACCACTTTTTTCAAAGGTTATAGTATAGCCTTTACCATCAAAAACACCCTGAAATTCATTGATAGCAAAATACCAGTCAGATTGTTTTATGGTAATATCATTTTCTAAAACATAATACTTTTCTTCTCCGGTTCCGATTGATTCAAGATCTGATACTGTGCTGATTTTGATTGCGTCATCTGGAATCTGCACCGGTTTTAGCGGCTTAATCTTTTGTAAACTGTCTATAGCTTTCTGTAGCGCAGATACAGCTGCGTCGACTTCAGCCTGAGTAGCGTCATCTTTTGATTTGATTTCCTGTGCGGAAGACAAAGCTGTCTGAAATACCTGCCAGCTGTCCTGGGTATAATCCGCTTCCGTTTTGCTTTCGGCTGCCGTAATGGTTTTTTCCAATGCGGTTTTATTAACAGTTTCAGGTTCTTCGGTCCCAGAATCTTCAATTAATACAGGATATTCTCTCGTTCCCATTTTCCATTTGTAGCCAGTGTCCGGGCGGTCCGTATTGAGAATTGCAATTGCCTCATTCCACGACGAAACTTCATCACCGATTTTTTTAACATTATTTATCATTAAATCATTAGTTCCGGCGTATATTCCGCCATATCCAGAATTTTGACAAATCAGGTTATTTAAAGTTCCTTCAGCACCCTGGTATACAAAAGCCGCTCCAAAACCTTCATTTCCAGAAAACCAGCTGTTTTGAATAGTTCCACCCTGTATATCTGCTACAAACCCGCTAATTTCCGTGAGTCCTGTCGTTGCAACTTTAGAAAAACAGTTTTGAATCACTCCCTTAAAATGCATCGCATATGCTGCAGTATAATCTGTCGGCAAATTCCCCGTGACACCCAAATTCTGAACGATTCCTGTTTCTCCTATCGTGTCCGCCAGCGCTTTACCACTCAGCGTAATGGTATGACCTTTGCCGTCCAGCGTTCCTGCCAGCGTAGTAATCTGCTGTTCTGCACTTAGCGTGATATCCGCTGCCAGTTCATAGGTTTCTCCCGCTGCAATCTCGGTCGGAAAATCAGCAGCGGAAGCAATCTGCTTTACGCTTCCTTCTATGTTTGCTGCCTGGTCTTCTGCAAAGGCTAGATTCGTGCCAAACAGCGAGAACACCATCATGCAGACGAGAAGTAATGCAATTTTCTTCTTTAAAATTTCTCTTCTCATAATTTCTTATTTGATATACTTATAAAATATATCTCTCGCTCCTTTCTCTTTTGATTCATAGTATTTGATTTATGTCAACATTAATCTCTGTCCAGCAGACATTCCTCCTTTCCACATCGCACAAACAAAAAGAATGCTCCTTTATAAGCTGCGACAGATGCTCTTTTACACATCAAAAACACCTCTCCTTTTCTTTAACCGGAGAATCGCAGCTGATAGAGCATTCCACCTCGATGCTGAACCTACAATGCGGCTGACAATCCTGACTTACGGCATGAACCGAATACAGTAGAGGTAAGACTGTGCCGGATTCTCACCGGCTTGTCATTTGACACGTCCGCTGTTTGATATCCTTCAAAGAGAACGATATCAACCCTTCGTGACCACATTATAAAAGAACTCTATTTAATTTTCAGCTTTTTAACTTTCCTTTTCTGCCAACTGCAAGTTCCTATGAAATTTGGCAAGGCGCGCCATCATATAATCAAAATTATCCTTTCTATGGGGTACCAAACAGCCGCTGCAGTCTTTTACGCCATCCGGGGTATAGTAGTAATTGCCACCGCAGTCTCTGCCCATGGCATAGAGAGGACAATAGCAGAACAAACAGTTAAATGTTTCCGTCTCTTTTGTTTCATGGCACGGGAAATATTCGCATTCCCGATGTGAAAAAAACTTAAAATTCTCGGTTTCAGGAAAAAAGCCACGATCGCTAATATTATACAGACAGTAGCACTCATAGTTCTCGCCCATATACACCCAGACATTCTCCCCCATATCAATATGCTCATCAAAGACCATGTCCGGGATAAAAAGCTTGATGGAAGTTCTCTTCCGTCCTTTCAGAATCACACCATCGGGCTCCGGATTTGCCTCAAAATCCTCGATTTTCTTTTTTAAATCGCTGATTCCCGTTTCTTTAGCGAAGTTATCAACAAACTCCTGCGCGTCGGCATATACAACATGATCCGGGTTTTTAAACCAATTTACGTTCACTATCTTTCCTCGTATTATATAGTAGTAGTTTTTAGAGACCCTCTCCAAGGTCTTTTAACTATTAAATCATAGTCTTTTCTTTACCTCTTCTGTAGGTTCGACTATGATATATAAGATACTGTGGATTGGTTTATCACTCCTACCACTTGATGGTTTAGGAAAGGCTCCAACCACAGTCTCTTTGTTCATTTGTTAATCAGTTAGATACCGCATGACGGTTTATTTAGAACGAGGTTACAATCGCAAGGAGCATCCTGTGGTTCTAAAACAGTATCAAATACATTTCAAAGGAGATTTTTATGATTTACGTAGGAATTGATGTTGCTAAGGACAAGCATGATTGCTTTATCACCAACTCGGATGGAGAAGTGCTGTTTAAAGCATTTACCATCACCAACAACTTAGATGATTTTAATGAACTTTATCAAAAGATTCTATCTGTTATGAATGATGTAACAAAAGTAAAAGTAGGACTGGAAGCCACTGGACACTATAGTTACAATCTTCTTGGCTATCTCATTGATAAAGGTTTGCTCGCCTATGTTATCAATCCGTTACATATAAATCTGTACAGAAAAAGTCTAAGCCTTAGACAGACGAAAACGGATAAGGTAGATGCCCGCACGATTGCTTCCATGCTCATGTCTGATGTGAACTTAAAGTCCTACTCAGACATATCTTACCACAACGAGGAGCTAAAGTCATTAACCCGTTATCGTTTTGATAAAGTGAAAGAACGTGCCAAGCTGAAAACTTCCGTTTCAAGACTTGTCTGTATTTTATTCCCTGAATTAGAAAAACTTGTGCCAACACTTCATATGGCATCCGTTTATGCAATGCTCTCTGAATTTCCCGGTGCCAAACATGTAGCCAGTGCACATCTTACCAGACTTACAAATCTTCTTTCAGAAGCCTCTAAAGGTCGATATGGTAAAGATACTGCCATTACTTTCAGAGAAGCTGCAAGAGCTTCTATCGGCTCAAATATGCCAGCCAAATCTCTTGAATTAAAGCACACCATCAAGCTCATTCAAGAACTTGATTCAGAGATTGATGAAATCGAAAATCAGATCAAAATCATTATGGATGATATCAACTCTCCAATTCTTAGCATTCCCGGAATTAATTATCGCATGGGAGCCATGATTATTGCCGAGATTGGTGATTTCAATCGTTTTGATTCTCCTGATAAAATCTTAGCCTACGCTGGCTTTTCGCCATCAACATATCAATCTGGGCAACTGAATGGTGCATACTCACATATGGAAAAACGTGGTTCCAGATACCTTCGATATGCTCTGTACAATGCAGCCAAGTATGTCTGCCACTGGGATCCGACATTTTCAGCCTATCTCGCTAAGAAACGAGCGGAAAGTAAGCATTACAATGTTGCCATATCACATGCTGTAAAAAAGCTGGTTCGAGTGATTTATCATCTTGAAAAAACAAAGCAGCAATACATCAAAGCAGCTTAATGAATTCTAATTCAATACTCCTTTTTGAGCACCTATCACGATGCTCTTTTTGTCATGCAGTTTTCAAGGTTCAAGGAACTCTAACTGAGTTCAAAGTATATCTAAAATACATTTCTGTACTTTATTCAAAAAATATCATTTTGGGACTTGACTTTTAATAGTTAGTCTTTCCTTTTATGCAATCAAAAAACTGCATCGCAACCACGATGCAGCCATATTCCTGCCAACTCTCTTGTTTCTTACTGATCCTTCGTCAGCCAAAACCATTCTATGCATGTCTCCTGACTTATGGATTAATGCGCATGTTTCTCCTTCCCGTTTCCAGTGGATAGTCCAAATGACTGGTAAACAAACGCTCCCCAATTACAGTGGCGGGACCGTGCAGGACTTTCACCTGCTTCCATCTTAGCTCTGCTGCAAAGCATGACAGACAGAGAACACAGAACTCATAATTTAATTTGTCAATTTAGTATATCACCGTATTCCATCTCTGTCAACAAAAACCTCTAAAATAACGCTTGACACAAAAACCTCTAAAATAACTTGACGTATACTAATTTTTTTATTGCAGCACGGCAACTCACAAAGCGCATTGTTTTCCTTAAAATGTAATTTATTCTAAAATTTGTATTGATTAGGGGATTTTTTCATGCTAAAATTAGTATAAGGAGAAAAAGGCAAACTTTTACTGTTTTGTCATTTTCTCTTTTTTCGTTTTTGTAATTCTATTTTATCTATTTGAAAAGAAAGGGGACTACATGAAACAAAAATTACAATTGCGCCTGACCGATGATCTGGTCTTTCACTACGTTTATGCTTCCGACACAGAGGCATCCCGCCGGGCTCTCATCGCGCTGCTGAATCTGGTTCTGGACCGCAAAGCCGATCCAATCACCGAGGTTACTGTCCTGAACAGTGTACATAAAGGCTTTAAGCCCGGCGATAAAGGCACTATTATGGATATCCGTGCGAAAACTCTTGCCGGGGAGCAGTTTAACGTAGAGATGCAGAATAAAGTACAGGAGGACTTTGGAAACCGTACCTTGCTGTACGGCTGCCGCATGGCAAATTCGTCATTGGATTCCGGGGAAAACTATGATAAAATGAAGAAAAACGTAGTCATCTCCTTTGTCAATGGTATACAGTTCAGAAATATTCCTGATTTTCATACCCGATTCATCATGGCAGAGGAGACATACGGTTACGCCTTGACAGACAGACTGGAAATTCACTTTCTGGAGCTGGGCAAACTGCAGGATAAGGCTCCCTGCCTGATGACCCCGCTGGAACAGTTCTGCACCTATCTGAAATATGTCGGCGATGACCAGAAAGAAGACTATGTCGCGAAACTCTTAGAAACTGACGAGGAGGCGATTCACATGTCCGATCAGGTATACAAAAATGTTACAGACGATGAAGTCCTGGAAGTTCTTTTATGGCATGAAGAGATGGCAAAACACGACCGTGCAACCGAACGGAGTATTGCTGTGAGAGAAGGCAGAGAACAAGGCATTCTCGCTTTGATTTCAGATAATCTGGAAGAAGGAAAGACCCAGGCGCAGATTCTCGCCAAACTGCAAAAGTACTTCTCTCTGAGCGAAGAGAAAGCGCAGGAGTACTACCTTAAATACAGCAAAGCCTACTAAAGAAAGCACCTGTCACCATAGCACAAAACCCTGCAGGACTAACCTTGCAGGGTTTTCATGTTTCATCTTAAGCTGATAATTATACTAATTCTAAGAACACTACTTCAGCGCAGTCGCCTCTCCTAGGTCCCAGCTTCAGAATTCTTGTATATCCACCGTTTCTGTCAGCATACTTCGGTGCGATTTCTTCAAACAGCTTGCTTACTACGCTTTCGTCGTAGATGTATGCCAGCGCCTGTCTTCTTGCGTGAAGGTCGCCGCGCTTTGCAAGTGTAATCAGCTTTTCTGCTTCTCTTCTAGCTTCCTTAGCTCTGCAGTCAGTAGTAGAAATTCTACCTTCTCTGAACAGATCGGTTACCAGATTTCTCAGCATAGCTTTTCTGTGAGCAGTAGGTCTGCCCAGTTTTCTATATCCTGGCATATCAATTCTCCTTTCACTATGTTATTGTCTGTCTATGCAAATAATTAATCGTCGCTTGGTTTCAGACCAAGGCCTAATTCTTCTAACTTTGCTTTCACTTCGTCGAGGGACTTCTTACCAAGGTTTCTAACCTTCATCATATCCTCTTCGGTGCGTTCGGTCAGTTCTTCAACAGTGTTAATCGCTGCTCTCTTCAGACAGTTGAAGGAACGAACAGAAAGTTCCAGTTCATCAATTGTCATTTCCAGCGCTTTTTCTTTCTGGTCTTCTTCTTTTGCAACCATGATTTCCATGCCGTCAGTGGAGTCGTCCAGCTGAATGAAGAGATTCAGGTGTTCCTGCATAATCTTCGCTCCGATGGATACGCCTTCCTCCGGTGTGATGGAACCGTCGGTCCAGATTTCCAGATTCAGTCTGTCAAAGTCAGTGACCTGACCAACTCTTGTATTTTCTACTGTATAGTTGACTTTTCTTACAGGTGTATAGATAGAGTCAACCGGAATGACTGAAATCGGTGTGCTCTCAGTCTTGTTCTGGTCAGCAGGCACATAGCCTCTGCCTCTTGCGAGGTTGATTTCCATTACAAGGGTAGCATTTTCTTCCAGTGTTGCAATATGCAGCTCAGGATTAAAAATTTCCATTTCGGAATCACCAATGATGTCCGCAGCTGTTACAACTTTCGGACCAACTGCATTGATGATGACACGCTTTGTATTATCGCCGTTCAGTCTTACAGCAAGTTTCTTTAAGTTTAAGATGATTTCTGTTACGTCTTCCTTGACACCTGGTATCGTTGAAAACTCGTGAAGTATTCCGTCGATTTTTACAGAAGTTACAGCAGCACCCGGAAGTGAACTCAAGAGAATTCTTCTCATGCAGTTACCCAGTGTTGTACCATAACCTCTTTCAAGAGGTTCTACGACAAATTTGCCGTAAGTACCGTCTTCGTCCACAAACTTAGTGATTGTTGGTTTTTCGATTTCTATCACTAAAAACCCTCCTTCTTATTCCAAGTAATACCGGTTTTACGCCGCTGGTTTACTTGGAGTACAATTCGACGATTAAGTGCTCTGCAACCGGAGTATCGATATCTTCTCTTGTTGGCATAGCAACAACTTTACCTTCTAATTTTTCAACGTCTACTGCCATCCATGAAGGTACAGTGATTGACATTTCCTTGATTTCCTTAAATTTAGGGGAGCTTGTGCTCTTTTCCTTAACTTTAATGACATCGCCAGCTTTCAGCTGCATAGATGGAGCTGTCGCTTTCTTGCCGTTTACAGTGAAATGTCCGTGAACAACCAGCTGTCTTGCTTCTTTTCTGGAAGATGCAAAACCCAATCTGTAAACTGCGTTGTCCAGTCTTGTTTCTAATAAGATCAGTAAGTTTTCACCGGTCTTACCCTGTTTTCTAGCAGCTTTATCAAATAAATTTCTAAACTGCTTTTCCTGCATTCCGTAGAATCTCTTTGCCTTCTGCTTTTCACGCAGCTGCAGTCCGTAGTCAGATACTTTCTTTCTGGACTGACCGTGCTGACCGGGAGCGTAATTTCTCTTCTCAATTGCGCATTTGCCGCTATAGCATCTTTCACCTTTCAAGAAAAGCTTCTGGCCTTCTCTTCTGCATAATCTGCAGTTAGCGTCTGTATATCTTGCCATGTTATATTACTCCTCCCTTCAATTAGACTCTTCTTCTCTTTGGCGGTCTGCATCCGTTGTGCGGAATCGGTGTGATATCCTTAATCATAGTGATTTCAAGACCAGCTGCCTGCAGTGCTCTGATAGCAGCTTCTCTTCCGGATCCTGGACCCTTTACATAAACTTCAACTGTCTTTAAGCCGTGTTCCAGTGCACCCTTGGTTGCTTCTTCAGCAGCCATCTGTGCAGCGAATGGAGTAGACTTTCTGGAACCCTTGAAACCCAGGGATCCTGCGCTGGACCAGGAAAGTGCGTTTCCGTCCATATCTGTAAGAGTTACTAAAGTATTGTTAAAGGTGGATTGGATATGTGCCTGGCCTTTTTCAATGTTCTTACGTTCTCTTTTCTTTTTTCTAACTACCTTTTTAGCAGTTTTAGCCATTGTTTCCTACCTCCTTCTTATTTCTTCTTTCTGCCTACAGTCTTTTTAGGACCTTTACGAGTTCTAGCGTTTGTCTTTGTCTTCTGACCTCTAACAGGCAGACCTCTTCTATGTCTGATACCTCTGTAGGAACCGATTTCCATCAGTCTCTTGATGTTCAGAGAAACTTCTCTTCTCAGATCACCTTCTACAAGGTATTCTTCATCGATGATTTTTCTGATTTTACCAGCTTCATCTTCAGTCAGGTCTTTTACCCTTGTGTCAGGATTAATGCCTGCTTTTTCAAGGATTACATTCGAGGTTTTTCTTCCGATACCGTAAATGTAAGTTAAACCAATTTCTACTCTTTTGTCTCTTGGTAAGTCGACACCGGCTATACGAGCCATACGTTTCCTCCTTCTCCTATCTTCCGTCACCTTCCAGGGGTGATACAGACAGGGGTTCTAATAACAATAAAATTTATCTTTCCTGCGGTCCTGGTCCACGCAGGAGATTTAACAAATTCAATTAACCTTGTCTCTGCTTGTGCTTCGGATTTTCACAGATTACCATTACTCGTCCGTTTCTTTTGATTACTTTGCACTTTTCACAGATTGGTTTTACGGAAGCTCTAACTTTCATTTTAATTCCTCCTCCATATCCATGTCATATCTTGGTTCTAATTCCCAGGGCGTAAGCCGAGGAAATCATTTATCTCTCCAGATAATTCTTCCGCGAGTCAGGTCGTAAGGGGAAAGTTCCACTTTCACTTTATCTCCCGGAAGGATTCTTATATAGTTCATTCTGATTTTTCCTGAAATGTGTGCGAGCACTTCAAAACCGTTCTCAAGCTTCACTTTAAACATTGCGTTGGGCTGTGCGTCAACAACGGTTCCCATTGCTTCGATGACGTCTTTCTTCGCCATTAATTACACCTCTCTTTACTATAAGGTAAGCAGTTCAGGCTCACCATCATTGATAACAACAGTATTTTCATAATGCGCTGCAAGTTTTCCGTCAGCTGTAACAACCGTCCAGTCGTTGAGTAGCGTTTCCACTTCGTAACCGCCCTGACAAATCATCGGTTCGATAGCAAATACCATGCCGCTGACCAGTCTCGGCCCTTTTCCCGGTTTGCCGTAGTTAGGAATCTGCGGATCTTCGTGCATATCTCTGCCTACGCCGTGTCCTACAAAGTCGCGAATAACAGAAAATCCTGCGTTCTCCGCGTGTACCTGAATGGCATGGGAGATATCAGTCAGTCTGTATCCAGCTTTTGCAAATTTGATACCTTCGAAAAAGCTTTCTCTGGTAACATCAATCAGCCGCTGGGCCTCAGGGTCAACCTTGCCGATTGCGTAGGTCCTGGCAGCATCGCTGACATAACCTTTGTAGGTCGAACCCACATCCACGCTGACAATGTCGCCTTCCCGTATGATTCTCTTTTTATCGGGAATCCCGTGAACAACTTCTTCATTGATGGACACGCATGCGCTGCCGGGAAAACCGCCATAGCCCTTAAATGACGGAATCATTTTGTTCTTACGGATGGTTTCCTCTACATAACGGTCGATATCCATGGTGGACATGCCCGGTTTAATAAAATCTTCCAGCGTGTTCAAGATATAGCCAGTAACTTTTCCGGACTCGCGCATTATATCAATTTCCTGTCTGGACTTGATGATGATCATACTTATTCACCTATAGCTTTTACAATTTCAGCAAATACAGTGTCGAGAGGAAGCGCTCCATCGATTGTAACAACGCAGTCTGCCTTTGTGTAGTAATCTACTAAAGGCTTGGTCTTTTCGTTGTATTCTGCGACTCTGGTCTCAACAGCTTCAACCGTGTCGTCTGCTCTCTGGAACAGCTCGCCTCCGCAGAGATCACAAATGCCTTCTTTTTTAGGAGGAATGTTTACGACATGGAAAGAAGCGCCACAAGCCTTGCAGACTCTTCTTCCTGTGATTCTTGTAACCAGTTCTTCCTTTTCAACTTCGATATCAATGACAGTGTCAAGTTTCTGACCATGTGCCGCTAAGAATTCATCCAGCTTTTCAGCCTGATAAACAGTTCTAGGGAAGCCGTCCAGCAGGAAGCCGTTCTTGCAGTCGTCTGCAAGAAGTCTGTCTGTCGCTAAATCGATTACCAGTTCATCTGGAACCAATTCACCTTTGTTCATATATTCCTGCGCTTTCTTTCCAAGCTCTGTTCCGTTTTTGATGTTTTCTCTGAAAATATCTCCAGTTGAAATGTGTGGAATATTATATTTCTCCACAATTTTCACTGCCTGTGTGCCCTTACCGGCTCCCGGAGGGCCTAACAATACTGTTCTCAGCATTTGCTCATCTCCTCTTATTTCAGGAATCCCTGATAGTTTCTCATAACCATCTGATTTTCCAGTTGTTTCATTGTATCAAGCGCAACACCTACTGCAATCAGAAGGGAAGTTCCGCCGAAGTGCATTCCCTTCAACGCAGGAAGCAGTACGCCTAAAATTGTCGGCAATGTTGCGATTACTGCCAGAAAAATAGCGCCTACAAATGAAAGTCTTGACATTACTCTGTTCAGATATTCAACTGTAGCCTTTCCCGGTCTGATCCCCGGAATAAATCCGCCGTTTGCTTTCATATTCTGTGCTACTTCCACAGGATTAAAGGTAACTGCGGTATAGAAGTAGTTGAAGAATATGATCAGAAGTACATTAAATACTGCATATACCCATACTCCCGGATTTCCTGCAGGTGACAACCACTTGGTTACAAATTCAGTAAACGCAGTGCCCGGGAAGAAGTATGTGATTGTCAGCGGGAACTGCAGAATGGACAGCGCAAAAATTACCGGAATTACCCCTGCCTGGTTAACCTTTAGCGGGATATGGGTGGATTGTCCGCCGTACATCTTTCTTCCTACGACTCTCTTCGCATACTGTACCGGAATTCTTCTGGTACCCTGCTGAACTTCGATAACGCCCAGGATAACTACGACTGCAAATACTACGAATACCAGCAGTGTCACGATGGAAAGTGCTCCATCGTTATACTGCGTCCATAAGCTGCGAAGTCCGCTCGGAATCCTTGCAACGATACCACCAAAGATGATCAGGGAGATACCGTTTCCGATTCCGTTTTCATTAATCTGCTCGCCCAGCCACATCAGGAATGCAGTACCTGCTGTCAATACCAGGATGATGACTGCAAAGGAGAACCATGACTGGTCGGTAATCGCTCTTCTAAACAGACCTACTGTTAAGCCAAGCGCCTGAATCAGCGCCAGGACGATGGTCAGATAACGAGTAATCTGGGCCATCTTTTTTCTTCCTTCCTGTCCTTCTTTTGCCAGTCTTTCAAAATAAGGGAAAGCCATGGTCAAAAGCTGGATAATGATGGAAGCCGTAATGTATGGTGTAATACTTAAAGCAAATATGGTGAACTGGCTGAAAGATCCGCCGGAAAACAGGTCGAACAAGTCGAACAGTCCGGTTTCACCTGTAAACATCTGTGCCAGCGTACCTCTGTTGATGCCCGGTACAGGAATGTTAGATCCGATTCTAAAAACGACCAGCATTAACAGCGTGAAAATCATTTTGCTCCTTATTTCAGCGACTTTAAATGCCTGTGAAATAGTTTTAAGCATCTCCATATTAAATCACCTCTGCCTTTCCTCCAGCAGCTTCGATTTTTTCAATTGCGCTCTTAGTAAATTTGTGTGCTTTTACTGTGAGACCATTATTCAAAGTTCCGTTTCCAAGAATTTTGATGCCGTCTTTTACCTGTTTTACCATGCCTACTTCCTTCAGCAGTTCAGGTGTAACTTCAGTACCAGCTTCAAATCTATTAAGATCCTCTACATTAATAATTGTATACTCTGTTCCAAAGATATTGGTGAATCCTCTCTTTGGAAGACGTCTGTAAAGTGGCATCTGTCCACCTTCGAAGCCAAGTCTGACTCCGCCGCCGCTTCTGGACTTCTGACCGTTCATACCTCTGCCGCCGGTTTTACCCTGTCCGGTAGCAGTACCGCGACCTCTTCTTTTGCGGTTTTTAGTGGAACCTTCTGCCGCTCTTAACTCATGCAGTTTCATTTTACCTTGCACCCCCTATCTTACAGTTCTTCTACAGTAACAAGATGTGCTACTTTTGCTACAGCACCGCGAGTTGCAGGTGTGTCAGCTAATTCGACACTTCTATGCAGCTTCTTCAGTCCTAACGCTTCAACAACTTTTCTCTGTTTAGGGGAAGCGCCAATTGTGCTCTTTGTCAATGTGATTTTTAACATAGCCATGAAACGTTCCTCCTTATCCTAAAATTTCTTCAGGAGCTTTGCCTCTCAGCTTAGCAACTTTTTCTACAGTCATCAGGCTCTTCAGGCCTTCCAAAGTTGCGTAAGCCATGTTTCCAGTGTTGCTGGAGCCGATGGACTTAGCTCTTACGTCTTTGATTCCTGCAGCTTCCAGTACGGTACGTACAGAGGAACCTGCGATAACTCCGGTACCCTGTGCAGCAGGCATCAGTAAAACTTTACCTGCGCCGAAAATACCAACGTTTCTGTGTGGGATAGTTGTTCCAACTGTAGGAACATATATTAAATTCTTCTTAGCATCTTCTGTTGCTTTTCTTACAGCCTCAGGAATTTCCTGTGCTTTACCAAGACCAACGCCTACATAGCCATTGCCGTCGCCGACTACTACAGTTACGCTGAATCTCATGTTTCTACCGCCCTTAACAGTCTTCGCTACACGTCTGATGTTAACGATAGTTTCTTTTAAGTCAAGCTTGGATGCATCAATGATATTACGCATTCCTTATCTCCTCCTGTTAGAATTTTAATCCGCCTTCGCGAGCACCTTCAGCCAGTTCCTTCACTCTTCCGTGATAGAGGAAACCGCCTCTGTCAAAAGCAACAACTTCGATTCCCTTTGCCAGTGCTCTCTTTGCGATGGCTTCGCCGACTTTCTTTGCAGCTTCCTTGTTTCCACCGTAACCGATTTCGGCTTTCAGCTCTTTGTCAAGGGAAGATGCAGAAGCTAATGTAACTTTGTTTACGTCGTCGATAATCTGGCAAGAAATATTCTTGTTAGATTTGAAAACGCAAAGTCTAGGCTTCTCAGGAGTTCCGGATAAATTCTTTCTGACTCTTTCGTGTCTCTTAACACGTCTGTCGTTTCTGCTTTCTTTTGCCATTTTTCTTCACTCCTTTCCTTATTTAGCTCCAGCTTTTCCTTCTTTTCTGCGGATAACTTCGTCCTCGTACTTGATACCCTTTCCTTTGTACGGTTCAGGCATTCTCCAGGCTCTGATGTTTGCCGCATAGTTTCCGATAACTGCTTTGTCGATACCCTTTACTACTACAGTGGTAGCATCAGGAACTTCTGTTGTGATTCCTTCAGGGTCTTTCATTTCTACAGGATGAGAATATCCAAGGTTCATCACCAGTGTGTCACCTTTTTTCTCTGCTCTGTAACCAACACCGATTAACTGGAGTTTCTTCTGGTAACCTTCAGTTACGCCGACTACCATGTTGTTTACCAGCGTTCTTGCCAGACCGTGCTGAGATCTGTATTCTCTCGCATCGGAAGGTCTGGTGAATAAAATTTCGTTTTCTTTTACTTCTACGTTGATTAATTTGCTTACCTGCTCCTGCAGCTGACCTTTCGGTCCTTTTACTGTTACAAGATTGTTTGCATCTACAGTAACTTCTACGCCGGCAGGAAGTGCAACAGGTTTATTACCTATTCTAGACATAATTCATTACCTCCTACCATACATAACAGATGACTTCGCCGCCAACGCCAAGCTGTCTTGCTTTTTTATCACTGATTACGCCTTTGGATGTGGAAACGATTGCGATTCCCAGACCGCCCAGTACCTTTGGTACTTCGTTAGCCTTTGCGTAAACTTTCAGACCAGGCTTTGAAATCTTCTTAATTCCTGTGATAACTCTTTCTTTGCCGGCACCGTACTTCATCTGTACTTTGATGATGCCCTGCTTGTTATCGTCTATAACTTCGAATCCATTAATGTAGCCTTCTTCCAGTAAAATCTCTGCGATGGATTTTTTGATTCTTGACGCAGGGATTTCCACTGTTTCATGACCTACAGTATTGGCATTTCTGATTCTTGTTAGCATATCTGCTATTGGATCTGTCATTGTCATTACAGTATATCTCCTTTACTCTTGCGCGGTTCGAAGCCCTAACCCGATTTGTGAAGCAAATCGTTGGTAGGTCTTGTGCGAGAAACGCCCAAATCTTTGATTTGGCTGCGTTTTACCGCCGGAACCCTAACGGGTCTGCCGAGAGCCTAACAATTTGCGGCTTCGCCTTCGCACTGATTTAACGAATTCTTACCAGCTAGCTTTTCTTACACCAGGGATTTCACCTTTGTAAGCAAGCTCTCTGAAGCAGATACGGCAGATGCCGTATTTCTTTAATACAGAGTGAGGTCTTCCACAAAGTCTGCATCTTGTATAAGCGCGAGTGGAGTACTTCGGTTTTCTCTGCTGTTTTACTTTTAGAGATGTCTTAGCCATCTTAACCTCCTACCTATAATTTCCGAGCATCGCCGAGGAAATTATATAAAAACTTCCTTGCGGCAACGCCGATGCGATCAGGTTTTTCTACTTTTCAAACGGCATGCCCAGAAGTTCAAGCAGTGCAGCTGCTTCTTCGTCAGTCTTAGCCGTTGTAGTAAATACGATGTTCATACCTTTGATTGTGTCAACGTCATCATAGTTGATTTCAGGGAAGATTAACTGTTCCTTGATACCCATGGAATAGTTTCCTCTGCCATCAAAAGAGTTTTTGCTGACACCCTTGAAGTCTCTTACTCTAGGAAGAGAGATATTGAAGAACTTATCAATAAATTCATACATGTTATCCCCTCTCAGAGTAACTTTTGCTCCAACCGGCATACCCTGTCTTACTTTGAAGTTAGCGATGGACTTCTTTGCCTTTGTTACAACCGGTCTCTGACCAGTGATCAGTCCGATTTCTTTAACGGCTGTTTCCAGAATCTTAGCGTTTTCTTTCGCTTCGCCAAGACCCATATTTATGGTAACTTTCTCCAGCTTAGGTACTTCCATTACATTTTTGTACTGGAACTTTTCCTGCAGTGCTGGGAATACTTTTTCTTTATAAGTTTCTCTTAATCTTGCTGTCAAAATCGTCTCCTCCTTTCTTAGTCAATTACAGCTCCGGTCTTTCTGTTGACTCTTACTTTCTTGTCGCCGTCAACTTTATAACCGATTTTTACTGCAGCTTTTGCTTTTGTGTCGTAGAACATAACGTTAGAAGCATCGATTGGACCTTCTACATGTTTGATTTCAGCCTTAGCAGTTCTGGTCTGCTTCTGGTGCTTAGTCTGAATGTTTACGCCTTCTACGATAACTCTGTTTTCTTTCGGCATAGCTTTCAGGACTTTGCCTGTTTTGCCCTTATCTTTACCAGTAATCACAATTACTGTATCGTCTTTTTTAATACGCATCTGTCAACACCTCCTTACAGTACTTCTGGTGCCAATGACACAATCTTCATAAAGCCCTTATCTCTGAGCTCTCTTGCAACAGGTCCGAAGATACGTGTTCCCACTGGGCTCTTGTCTTCTTTATCTTTAATAATTACTGCAGCGTTCTGGTCAAACTTTACATAGCTGCCGTCTGCTCTTCTGGCACCTTTCTTAGTTCTAACCACTACAGCCTTGACAACGTCACCTTTTTTAACGACGCCGCCTGGGGTTGCTTCTTTAACAGCACAAACGATTACATCACCGATATTCGCATACTGACGGGAAGTACCGCCCAGAATACGGATACATAAAAGTTCTTTTGCACCTGAATTGTCAGCAACTCTTAATCTAGTTTCAGTCTGAATCATGATTTGGTGCCTCCTTATTTAACTTTCTCTACGATGTTCACAAGTCTCCATCTCTTGTCTTTGGACAGAGGTCTTGTTTCCATAATTCTAACTTTATCGCCAATCTGGCATTCGTTGTTTTCATCGTGAGCCTTCACCTTCTTGGTTCTTTTTACAGCTTTGCCGTAAAGGGAATGTCTTACGAAGTCTTCGATTGCAACAACTACAGTCTTATCCATCTTATCGCTTACTACGATGCCGACTTTAGTCTTTCTTCTGTTTCTTTCAACTGCCATAATTTACATCCTCCTTTCTTAAGCCTGAACCTTTTCCAGTTCTTTTTCTCTTATGATAGTTTTCACTCTAGCGATGTTTCTCTTTACTTCTCTCATTTTAACTGGGTTTTCAAGCTGGCCTGTTACGTGCTGGAATCTCAAGTTGAACAGTTCTTTTTTCATCTTTTCCAGCTCAGCCGCGAGCTCGATTTCTGTCATTTCTCTCATTTTCTTTAATTCCATTATGCTTCACCACCCTCTGCTGCTTTTTCCTTGATGGCAAACTTACATTTAACAGGTAACTTGTGCATAGCAAGTCTCATAGCTTCTCTTGCCTGTTCTTCAGTTACCCCCTCAATCTCAAACATGACTCTGCCAGGTTTTACAACTGCTACCCAGTACTCAGGTGCACCTTTACCGGAACCCATACGTACTTCAGCAGGCTTCTTAGTTACTGACTTGTGTGGGAAAATCTTGATATATACTTTACCACCTCTTTTGATCGATCTTGTCATGGCAATACGAGCTGCCTCGATCTGATTGGAGGTGATCCATCCACAGTCCTGTGATACCAGGCCGTATGCTCCGTAGGTGATTGTGTTGCCCTTGGTTGCTACGCCCTTCATTCTACCTCTATGAACTCTTCTGTGTTTAACGCGCTTTGGCATTAACATGGCTTTGTTCCTCCTTTCTTCAGTGCTTATTCTTCAGTAGCTTCTGCAGTTTCTACTGCTGCTTCTACCTGTGGTTCTTCTACTTTTTCTACCTTCGGAGTCTTTCTAACTCTTGGGTTTACAGCTTTCGGCGCTTCCTGACGGTCGTTTCTGTCATTTCTTCTTCTGTCGCCGCGATCACGTCTGTCGTTTCTTCTTCTGTCGCCGTCTTTCTTGCCTCTTCTGTCTCTCTTTTCGCGCTTTTCTTCACGAATCGGGCTCTGTAATCCCTTGTCGAGAATTTCACCGTGGTTAATCCATACTTTGATACCGATCTTACCGTAAGTGGTGTCTGCTTCTGCAAATCCATAATCGATGTCAGCTCTCAAAGTGTGGAGAGGAACGTTACCTTCGCTGTATTTTTCGCTTCTTGCGATTTCAGCGCCGCCCAGTCTTCCGGAGCAGAGAACTTTGATTCCCTTAGCGCCGGCTTTCATGGTTCTGCCCATTGCCTGTTTCATGGCTCTTCTGAAAGAAACACGTCTTTCCAGTGCCTGTGCGATGGATTCAGCTGTCAGCTGTGCGTCAAGCTCGGATCTTCTGACTTCTTCGATGGAAATCTCTACTTCTTTCTTTGTCATCTTAACCAGTGCAGCCTTCAGTTCTTCAACGCCGTTGCCGGAACGTCCGATTACCATGCCAGGTCTTGCAGTTAAAACGATGACTCTGATTTTGTTTTCTGCAGCTCTTTCGATTAACACTTTAGAAACGCCTGCAGCATATAATTTTTTCTTTACGTATTCTCTGACTTTGTTATCTTCAACCAGCATGTCTGCAAAGTTATTTTTGTTTGCATACCATTTGGAATTCCAGTCTTTGATTACGCCCACTCTCAATCCATGTGGACTTACTTTCTGACCCATTCAATGAACCTCCTATCTTAGTCTCTTTCCTTCAGAGTCACGCCAACGTGGCTTGATCTCTTCAGAATGATTGATGCTCTACCTTGTGAACCGGCTCTCCATCTCTTCATTGTAGGGCCCTGATGAGCATATACTTCAGCAACGTATAAATTGTCCGGATTCATATCGAAATTGTTTTCAGCGTTTGCTGCTGCTGACTGAACAACTTTTTCAACGATTTCAGCACCTTTACCCGGTGTGAATTTCAGGATTGTTAATGCCTCCGCTAAGTCTTTGCCTCTAACCAGATCAGTTACCGGCTTCAGCTTGATAGGAGACATTCTTACGTATTTTGCAACTGCTTTTGCTTCCATTTCTTATCTCCTTTTCTTATCTAACCTTTGATGACTTATCTGCAGCATGACCTCTGTAAGTTCTGGTTGGAGCGAATTCTCCAAGCTTGTGTCCTACCATGTCTTCTGTAACATATACAGGCACATGTTTTCTTCCATCATGGACTGCAATTGTGTGACCCACCATCTGTGGGAAAATTGTAGATGGTCTAGACCATGTCTTGATAACTTTCTTTTCGTTGGCTTCATTCATGGCTTCGATAGCTTTCAGAAGCTTCACGTCTACGAAAGGACCTTTTTTAAGTGATCTACTCATTTATCTATGCTCCTTCCTTATTTCTCATTTCTTCTCTTTACGATATACTGATTAGAAGCTTTGTTCTTCTTTCTGGTCTTGTAGCCAAGAGCAGGTTTACCCCAAGGAGTAACAGGACCCTTACGTCCGATAGGCGCTCTGCCTTCACCACCGCCGTGTGGGTGATCGTTCGGGTTCATAACAGAACCTCTAACGGTAGGTCTGATGCCCATGTGTCTTTTTCTACCTGCTTTACCAATCTGAATGTTGGAATGATCTGCATTACCAACTTCGCCGATGGTTGCTCTGCACTGTACCAGAACTTTTCTAACTTCTCCGGAAGGCAGTCTTACCTGCGCATATTTATCTTCCTTAGCCATCAGCTGTGCAGCGTTACCTGCGGATCTAGCCATCTGACCGCCCTTGCCAGGCTTCAGTTCGATGTTGTGAATCATAGTACCAACTGGAATGTTGGCGATCGGAAGTGCGTTGCCAACCTTGATATCAGCTTCAGGTCCGGAATAGATTACATCGCCGACCTTTAATTTGTCCGGTGCGAGGATGTATCTCTTTTCACCGTCAGCATATACGATTAAAGCGATGTTTGCGCTTCTGTTCGGATCGTATTCGATTGTCTTAACAGTTCCCGGAATATCATCCTTTCTTCTCTTGAAGTCGATGATTCTGTATTTTGGTCTTGTACCGCCGCCTCTGTGTCTAACGGTAATCTTACCTCTAACGTTTCTTCCTGCATGCTTTTTCAGAGTTACTGTCAAAGATTTCTCAGGAGCTTTTGCTGTGATCTCTTCGAAAGTAGAAACGGTCATACCTCTCTGTCCAGGAGTCGTTGGTTTATATTTTTTAATTCCCATTCGTAGTTACCTCCTATATTACAGACCCTGGAAGAACTCGATTTCTTTGCTGGCTTCGGTCAAGGTTACGATTGCCTTTTTGTAAGCAGCTCTTCTTCCCATGGTTCTTCCCATTCTCTTTAATTTTCCGTCATAGTTCATAATGTTGACTTTTTTAACTTCAACACCAAAGATTTCTTCAACAGCCAGTTTTACCTGGGTCTTGTTAGCGTCTGTTGCAACTTTGAATGTGTACTTCTTTTCCTGTGCCTGATCCATACTCTGTTCGGAGATAACCGGCTTGATAATTACGTCGTATGCGCTTCTCATTATAAGTACACCTCCTCAATTTTCTCGATTGCTTCTTTTGTTACGATGAAGCTTGTGTGGTTTACGATTTCGTAAACGTTCATGGTTCCTACCTGTGCGGTTTTTACGCCAGGGATGTTTGCTGCGGATCTAACTACGTTTTCGTCCTTTTCGGCAGTGATAATCAGTGCCTTTCTTGCAGCTTTGACATTCTCTAAAACCTTAATCATTTCCTTAGTCTTAGGAGCATCAAATTTTAATTCGTCTAACACGATGATTTCTTTATCTAATACCTTTGCGGAAAGAGCGGACTTCAGTGCCAGTCTCTTTAACTTCTTAGGTACTTTATAGCTGTAGTCTCTTGGCTTTGGTGCGAAAGCGATACCGCCTCCTACCTGTGAAGGGTCAGTTGTGGAACCCTGTCTGTGACGTCCAGTTCCTTTCTGTCTGAAAGGCTTTCTGCCGCCTCCTCTGACTTCGCCTCTGGTCTTTGCAGACTGAGTGCCCTGTCTCTGGTTTGCCAGATAATTTACAACCACTGCGTGAACAGCGTTTTCGTTTGGCTCAATGCCGAATATTTCGTCTTTCAGCTCAATTGTTCCGGCTTCAGCTCCGGCCATGTTAAGCATTGTTACTTTTGCCATTTTGTGCTTCCTCCTTTCTGAAGTCTATTCTATTTGTCCTGACCTTTGACAGCGTACTGGACTTTTACCAGACTTCCTTTGCCGCCAGGTACTGCGCCCTTAACCAGCATCAGGTTTCTGTCAGTGTCAACTTTTACTAAAACTACGTTCTGAACGGTAACAGTTTCGCGTCCCATTCTACCAGGACCTGCATTACCCTTAAATACTCTTGAAGGATAAGTACCAGCAGCCAGTGCGCCGGCCAGTCTCTTGTGCTTGGAACCGTGAGTCATCGGGCCTCTGTGGTGTCCGTGTCTCTTGATGTTACCCTGTGTGCCTTTACCTTTGGAGGTTCCGGTCACGTCCAATTTGCTTCCTTCTTCAAAGTCAGCAACGGTGATAACCTGTCCTAATTCGTAAGTTTCGCCTTCTTCTACTCTGAACTCAGTCAGATGTTTTTTCAGAGGAGCACCGCTCTTTGCAAAGTGGCCTGTCATAGGCTTGTTTACTCTGTGTGCTTTCTGATCTTCGAATGCAACCTGTACTGCGTTGTAACCGTCAGTTTCTACTGTCTTAACCTGTGTTACAACTTCAGGACCAGCTTCGATTACTGTTACAGGAATGACTTCTCCTGTTTCTGCGAAAATCTGGGTCATGCCGATTTTCTTGCCTAAAATAGCTTTCATATTGTTTCTCCTTTTCACTTACATTGGATTGCTCTGGTGTGCAACTTGCCACAGCGGCGCCGCATCTTGCGCCTGGGCTCTCACAGGTGAGCCGTTCGCAGCTTTTCCCTCTCATGCAATCTTACTAAGGGAAAGACCCTTATAACTTGATTTCGATGTCTACGCCAGCAGGTAAGTCCAGCTTAGTTAAAGCGTCTGTAGTCTGCAGTGTAGCATTGGTGATGTCGATCAATCTCTTGTGTGTTCTCTGTTCGAACTGCTCTCTGCTGTCCTTGTATTTGTGAACAGCTCTCAGGATTGTAACGACTTCTTTTTCTGTCGGAAGCGGAATCGGTCCGGAAACATCTGCGCCAGTTTTCTTGGCAGTTTCCACGATTTTCGCTGCGGACTGGTCTAATAACGCATGGTCATAGGCCTTAAGCTTAATTCTGATTTTCTGTAATTCGCTCATTTTTTCCTCCTAAAATTTTTTGTACTGTTTTCGCTATGCTTGTACAGGGGTTCTTTTCTGACCGATGTCCTGTGCTTCGCGAACCTGCGCAAAACCCAGTCAAATGCCCACTTCTGTAACGTGTGCGGTGGAATCGCTTACTTTGCACACGGCTCCGTGCGTTTCTTTATTTTTCGCACAAAGCAAAAGTCGGCGAACACCTTCGCCCCCATCTGGTGGGAACAATTCTCCGTAGAAATTACCGGATAGCTCCGCAACTTCCTACTTCATCGCCTTAAGCAAGCCTTTTAATTATATATGAGGTTGGTAAAGATTGCAACCCTTTTTTTAAAAAAGTTTTATGAAATTTGAAAGTTTTTTAGAAACCTGATACAGCATTTTCAACCCTTTGCATCCCCTACTGTTATACACTGACCCTGGCGTTTCTAAACCCGAAAGATCCGCATTAAAAATTCTCCTCCCGGAAGTGCCGAAAGTTCCGCCGGACTGACTGCTTTCATGCGCAGAACCAATACACAATAAGCCCCTATGCTGAGGAGAATACTGCCGAAAACACCGGCAGCATTGCCTGCCCAGGCAGAAATCACATTATAAGAACCGTATGCGCACAGTCCCATAATAACAGAAGCCGCCATAGGCTTTACATAAGTCTGTACAAGAGGAAAATGCACGCCCGTCTCTTTTTTTACTTCGTAAAGATTTAAAATCAAAGCGGCAAGGTAAGCGCCGCTTGTACCAAGGGCTGCGCCTTTCACATGGATGGCCGGAATGCCCACCAGCACGTAAGTAAGAACGGCTTTCAGCACTGCGCCGACAGCCATATTGCGCACCGGCTTCATCTGTCTGCCCACAGACTGCAGAGCGCCCGTCGTGGTCTGCACCACAGCAAGGAGTATCACACCGATAGTCATAACCTGCAGCGTCGGCACTGCCTGCAGGGCATTTTCTCTCTGATTAAAATACAGCAGAAGAAGAATCGGTTTTGCAAGGACGAAGAGGCCTACAGCGCAGGGACATGCCAAAAGCATCGTCATCCGCATGCTGATCTGAATATTCTCCTGCACTTTTCCTTTTCTTCCCTGCCAATAAAAAGCTGCAATGGAAGGCACCAGACTTACTGCAATGGCCTGCGTAAAGGTCTGCGGCAGGGAAATCAGCGTATCGCAGTAAGCACCGTACTGATTGTACAGGTTCAGCGCCGCTCCCGCTTCCCAGCCTGTGTCTTTCAGTCTGGAAACTACCAGCGTTGTGTCAATGGCCGACATCAGCGGCATGATTTCCGCCCCGATTACAATGGGTACTGCAATCCATGCTATTTTTTTCAGGATTTCTACGGACGATTCTGTTCTTGCACTGGCATTGCAGACATCATCTCCAAGACGCTCCGCGGTTTTTCTGCACTGCCGGCGCCGCCTCCAGTAAATCAAACCCATTACGCTCATGCCCGCCGCCGCACCGGCAACAGCACCAAAAGTAGCACCGGCTGCAGCGATATCCAGTCCCTCATCGTACAGATAAAAGCCAAGGCCCAGACCTGCAGCCACCCGCACCACTTGTTCACAGACTTCGGAAACTGCCGTAGGGCGCATGTCCTGCTGCCCCTGAAAATATCCCCGAAAGGCAGCCAGAAGCGGCACAATACACAGCGCCGGCGCAATGGACCGCAGGGAGTTTTGAGAACCGGGAATATCAATGACAAAGGCAATCAGGTCAGCGCCGAAAAAGCAAATGGCAAATGCCGCCGCTCCGATGACTGCCATCAGTTTCAGCGCTGTAACAAAAACTTTCCTTGCGCCCGCTTCGTTTCCAACTGCAGTCCGCTCAGAAACCATGCGCGATACCGCAACCGGTATACCTGCCGTTGCCAGCACTAAAAAAATGGCATATATCGTATAGGCTACGTTATAATATGCCATGCCTTCACCCAATTTATTTGCGATAGGAATTCTCAGCGCGGCGCCCAGCAGTTTTACTAAAATCCCCGATATGCTCAAAATTACCGCGCCTTTTATAAAATCTCTTTTTCCGTCCATGATTCTTCCCCAGTCCCCTTTGTTATCTTTCTATTAGTATATCAGAATACACCACTTATTTGAACTGATATTTTACAGAGAATCACGAAATGTGCGTAAAAAAGACCAAAAAAAGACGGGGCTTTGCGCTGCTTTCAGCAAACCCCGCCAGTAAACCTCGTCATCAGACTCCGGCTTTTCTTTTTAATAATTCTCTGCTTTTACCTGGAAATAAGCTTTTCCATGAGCACATACCGGGCACACTTCCGGCGCTTCCTTGCCTACAAACTGGTGTCCGCAGTTGCTGCACTGCCAAACAACCTCTTCATCCTTTGCAAATACTTTGCCTTCTTCGATGTTCTTAGCAAGCTTTCTGTATCTTTCTTCATGCTCTTTTTCTACCGCCGCTACGCCTCTCATCTGTGCTGCGATTTCAGGGAAACCCTCTTCGTCAGCAACTTTTGCCATTTCAGCATACATGGAAGTCCACTCTTCGTTTTCTCCTGCTGCTGCATCCAGCAGATTTTCCATGGTGGAGCCGATTCCTACAGCATGCTTAAACCACAGTTCTGCATGTTCCTTTTCGTTTGCGGCAGTCTCTTCAAAGATTTTGGAAATCTGCACATAGCCTTCCTTTTTCGCTTTAGACGCGTAGTAAGTATACTTATTTCTTGCCTGAGATTCTCCGGCAAAAGCAATCATCAAATTTTCCAGTGTTTTCGTTCCTTTTAAGTCTTTCATTGGTTTCAATCCTCCATTTAAGTTAAATGCTTCTTACAATCCCCGCAAATACTGTTGACCAGCACGCTGTTCAGTGTGGCTGTTTCCTTGCTGAGTCCAAAGGTCAGGCAAATTGTATCCTTCACATTCTGTACATCGCTGTCCTTCTCTGTCATCAAATCAAAGATTCTGCCGCAGGCACTGCACCGCATATGATAATGCTCGCAGACCATTCCGTCAAAACGATCCGGAGCGCCCTCCTCACCAGGGATTCTCCTGATTTCTCCCGCCTCTGACAGAGCATTCAAATTCCGATACACTGTAGCAATACCCAGCGTTGGCATCTTCTCCGCCGCCTTCTGCCAAACCTGGTTGGCTGTCGGATGCACGGGATTTTCCCTGACGATGTTCAAAATCAGTTCTCTTTGCTTTGAATATTTCATAAAGACACCTCAATAACGATAACGATTATCATTATTATATTTAAAATGTGCTAATTTGTCAAGAGGAATTTATGTTTTGTCACGACAAAGCCATGAAAGCCCGCACCCGCTCCATGGACATGGCCGGATTGACAGCGGTCTGCGACTGCAGCGCAACAGACGCACAGGCAATTCCCATCTGGGCTGCTTCTTTTGCAGAAAGGCCCATCACATGACTCAGCAGAATTGCAGCAGAAAAAGCATCCCCGGCACCGGTAGCGCTTAATATCTGCACCGGTTTTGTTTCCACTATGCCCTCAGAGGCACCTTCTCTGTAATAAGCGCCTTTTTCACCGAGGCTGATAAACACTCGCTTTACCCCTTGGCGGCAGAACCATTCGCCCGCCCGGGACAGACCGTCATCATCGGTAATTTTAATACCGCTGAGAAGTTCCGCCTCTATGCGGTTGGGTTTAATGGTGTGAAAGCCACCTATCATCGGCTTCACCCGCTCCGCCTTAGACGCCGAAACAGGATCTAAAAACAGAGGCACTTCAGCACGGCTGATCATATACGCCAAAGTTTCACTGCGCAAATTACAATCCACACCAATCATCTTTGAGCGGTTGAGTTCCTCCATTTTATCTTCCAGAAACGCCGGTGTAATCCGTTCCAGAATGTCCATATTGCAAATTGCGAGTTCCATGTCGTTGTTGTGGTTCAAAATGGAAAGATACATCCCAGTACTTTCCCCTTTGACCGGATAAATCTTTCTGGTGTCGACACCCAGACGTTCCAGCTGGCGGCGGGCGCTTTCTCCCATAAAATCATCCCCAATCAAAGACAGCATCGATACAGCTCCGCCCAGTCTTGCAATATTTTCCACGATATTGCGGCCTACGCCTCCAAAGGACTGATTGACTTTTCCGGGATTGGAATCCGCCATCAAAAGCGGGCCGTAAGGCACGCCTTCAATATCGATGTTAATTCCGCCTACTATAGTTATTTCTGCCATTTTTGCTAAGTATCCTTTCTACCTGTCAGCCATCAGTCAACAAAAATACTGCCTCCGATAAATTCCCGTATAATCGAATTGTTGACAATGATGCTATCGTCTTCTATGGTCTTGAAGAACCGCAGGAATTTCAGCATGCGCACCGCATCGGCGTATTCTGCCTCTTCCGGTTTAATCTCCTTCAGGAGCGGCTCCGCGTATTTTTTCAGCACTGCAATCTCATATACGTGGTAGGAATTAAACAGCACGTCTGCCTCACTGCTGTAAGGGAAGATATTTTTATCTTCACCGGCACGCACTTTTGGCCAGCTTGCAATGGTGCTCTGGGCATTGTGCCCTCTGTAAAGGTTATCCCGCACCATACGCCGCAGCATACGCTCGTCGGTGGTCGGAATGCGGTTATGGGCATCGATGTTCAGCTGGGTCAGCGGACTGATATAAATCTTGAACTTCTCTTCCTTTGGAATATACGCCGTCAGTTCCTCATTGAGTGCATGAATCCCTTCTATCACAATAGGCTGATTGGCCCTGATAGAAGTAATTCGCTTTCCATATTCCTTATGCCCCGTCATAAAGTTAAAGGTCGGTAAATCCACCTTCTCACCGGCAAGCAGGTCGTTCATATTGCTGTTAAACAGCTCGATATCCAGCGCCTGCAGGTTCTCGTAGTCTTTTTCGCCGTTCTCATCAAGAGGCGTTTCTTCCCGCTCCACAAAATAATCGTCAGTACCCATATAAATCGGATCCAGTCCATTTACCTTCAGCTGAATACAAAGCCTGCGGGCAAAAGTGGTCTTGCCCGATGACGATGGACCTGCGATCAGCACGATGCGCTTATTCTGCTTTTTTATCATATCCGCGATTTCTGCGATTTTTTTCTCGTGAAGAGCCTCGGAAAGCTGAATCAGCTCCCTGTATTCGCCGCTCTCGATTTTTTCATTCAAATCTGCCACATAATTAACGCCCAGCAGTTTATCCCATTTAGTCTGCTCTCCAAATGCCTGATACAGCTTCGTTTCATCCACATAGGGCGGAATTTCATTTGGATTTGCCGGGTGCGGAAAACGCAGCAGCACGCCGCGGCGATACTTCATCAGTTCAAAGTGCTCAATATATCCGGCAGACGGCGCCATGAGTCCGTAGAAAAAGTCTCTAACTCCGCCCAGGGAATAAAATTTCACATCCTTTAAATCGAGAGAAGCATTCATAATCTTCTGCTTATCTTTTCTGCCGTCTTTCTCGAAGATTTCCATGGCTTCTTCTCTGGACACAACTTCCTTCACAAAAGGCATATCCTCTGCCACGATTTCTT
Source organism: Emergencia sp. (assembly GCA_022767345.1). GTDB lineage: Bacteria > Bacillota > Clostridia > Peptostreptococcales > Anaerovoracaceae > Senimuribacter. The sequence continues at coordinate 15,579 of JALEOD010000047.1, read as the reverse complement.
TCATGCGCTTCTCGACAGCAGCTACCTGCGCCTCAGTGACCGGTTCTGCCGTCTTTATTTCTGTGTAGATTCCCTTATTTAAGGAATTCTGGATTTCTACCCGCACATTTCCCAGACAATCCGATACAGCTTTCAAATAAATCAACGACAAGCTGTACTGATAAATCAAATTCGCTGCCTGAGTCCGCATGTCCAAAAGTTCCACACGGCAGTCCCGGTCAAGGACATAAGTTAAATCTTCAAATTTATAGTCGACCTTCGCCGCAATCATCTTATACGGCAAATCCCCTTCGTATTCTTTGTAAATCTCCTCTATTGTAGTTCCCTTTTGCACCTCCAGCGGTTCCCATGGTCCGCGCGGTGCAGTCTTCAGTTGAATTTTCATTTCAAATCCCCTCCAATTTTATCGTTTGCGGCAACTTAAGAATATTATACCATGACGATACCGCTGAAAATAGAATCGGGCAGTCATGATTCAATGAACGCTTCCCTGCGGCAAAGCCGGCATAATCATTTGCGTTCATTATACCACATTCCACTTTTATGTAAAAGAAAAACACAAAGAGAGGGATTGCTCCCTCTCTAATTTGCTGAAATTAGCAACATGTAGGTTCACATGAATCGCAGTTTCCGCATCCGAACGCGCCCGGATTACAGAACAGCAGAACCAGCAATAAGAAAAAGAATAACAGACTGTCGTCCATTCCTCTTCCATGATTAAAACATGACATCATACATACCTCCTGTTTCTTTCGTTTGCTATATAGTATGTGTTTTGCTTGTCACTGGTTCATAAAAACACGGTTTAAAATGGTGTTTTCTCTGTATTTTCTACTGCGGCAAAATCCGCCGACTCCTCCTCGTCATCTGATTCGACCTCTGCGCCGGCTTCCGCAGCTCCTTGAGATTCTGCTTCGGCTCCCGTAGTTCCAGCGGTATCGGATGTTTCCTTTACATCTTCCCTCTGGCTCTGCTCCTGCAAATCCGCGCCTTCAGCAGTCTCCGGCACAGGTGGAAGCGCTCCTTCATAGCTGTCTTCATCGACAGCTTCTGCCACTGCGCCTCGTCCTTCCAGGCTGCGCGCATACTGCTCTCTCTGCGCTCTCTGCCGTGCCCTGCGTTCTGCTTCCAAAGCGCGGCCCTCCTCGACTGCTTTCTGACTGTTATTATTCAAATACAAATCCACCAGCTTGCGCATCTCCTGTGCATGAAGGGTGATTCCCTTGCGCATGCGCTCATGATGCGGATCCCAGTCACGCAAATCGTATTTGGCAGCCGCTCCGTTCCAACTGATAATATTCAGTTCCCGGTTCCAGCCGTTGTCGAATCTGGTGATAACTCCTAAATGTTCTTTAATCTCAAAAGTAATATTTTTATCTGGCATTTCAAACTCTCTTTCCATGCCAGCTCGCCCAAGGATATATTACCATTATTTACAGTTAATGTCAATACGTTTTTAGGAGTTCCATGGGCGGCAAACACATGAAATCCCGAAAACCCGTCATCTGACCGTATTTGCTGATTTTTAGTGCAATGCGGTCAGCTTCAAAAATTCTGTTATGGTGATTCTGACCGCAGAAGGCTTATTTCGTGTCAATACGGTCAGAAAATCAAGATTCATTGGTCTTAGATGGATTGAATCCATGTCAATGATCCAGCAATATTACATTCTCTGCCAAATCATTGGAGGAAAATTCCAGAAATACATTTCTGCCAACGGAATTTTCCCCGTACAAATTCGTTCACCACTCTTTTTCTGACCGTAATCGGTCTGAATGGCGAGATTGCGGTCATTTTTGGTGTTACACGATTTTTTGAACTGACCGTATTTGCTTTATTTTTTACTAAACGGTCAGATTTGACTATACTGTAAATTCTGCGAAGCATATTCTCCTTGGAAATCAATTTGTCCCGCCGCCGGGCAGATTTAAGCCGGCGGTTTTAATGTAATGACTACAATTTCCGGCCTGTTGAACACCCGGAATGGAAAAGTACTGTTGCCAAGTCCCCTGCTGATGACCATAGTACTTGCGCCCGACCGGTGCATCCCGCTTGTCAGTTTTGGCAGCACGCCCTGTCCCGGCGCAAAGAGCCCCTGGGTAAACGGCAGCCGAATCTGTCCGCCATGGGCATGTCCCGCACAAAGCAGCGCTGCCTTAGACGACTCGTAAATTTCTAAAAACTGCGGCTCATGAACCAGAAGAATGGAAAATGCCCCTTCCGGCAGCTCCCCGTTCAAAGTTCTAAGAGCATCGGCTATAATCTTTTCATCGACGTCTGTATCAGACACTTTTCCTCTGCTGCTCATCTGACCTTCCTGCAGCGCGCCGCCGCTGACTTTCGCACGGTACAATGTCTCCTCGGAAATTCCCATCAGATACAGCTGCCCCTGCCCATAAGAAAACCTTTCACTGCTGTTCAAAAGCAGATGGACGCCCATCTGCCGCAACCCATCGTTCATTTGCGATATTTCCTCCTGCGGCAGCGCCAGTTCATGATTTCCGTCGACATAGTAAACCGGCGCAATCTTCGTAAGCCCTTTCATCAGCGTAAGCCCCGCTTCGTAGTTGGTATGATTCCGATCCACCAGGTCCCCTGTAAATACAATTAAATCCGGCTTTTCTGCCGCCGTCTTTGCCAAAATGCGGCACTGCTCCTTTCCGAAATATTCACTCTGCAAATCCGACAGATGCACAATCCGAAGCCCGTATAATGCCTGCGGCAGTCTGCTGTCACTGTAGGAATAAGTTGTTATTTTTATGCTCTTTCTGCTCCACTGCAAAAATGCGGCTAAAAGCAGCAGTATGCCCATAATTACGCCGCCGATCAGTATACCCATAAATTCCCCTCTCTTCATATGTTTCTTCTATATATTATAGTAAAAGTCTCTCCACATGGCAACCACTTCAGAATACCCTGTATACAATCTATCCTCTTTGTGATATACTGGTATTCACGTATTACGAGAGAGGAGGCCACAAAATGAATCAATTGCAAGATACCAACCGTCCAAAGCGGCTGAAACTCATCGGTGACAGAGCCTTTTACAAGAAAGTGCTTCTCATTGCCGTTCCTATTATGCTGCAGAACGGCATTACCAATTTTGTCAATATGCTGGATAACATCATGGTCGGTCAGGTGGGTACGGAGCAGATGTCCGGTGTTTCCATCGCCAATCAGCTGATTCTCGTCTTCAATATGGCCGTGTTCGGTGCCGTTGCCGGTGCGGGTATTCTGGGCGCTCAGTTTTTCGGCAGCAAAAATAACGAAGGACTCCGCTATACCATGCGGTTTAAAATCCTCTGCGGCGTGGTTTTGGCTCTTCTTGCCGCATTGATTCTGATTCCTTTCGGCAATCCCCTCATCGAAGCCTTTCTTCATCAGGGAGAAAGTCACGGCGACCTTTCCGCCACTTTGACCCACGGAAGAAACTACCTGCTGATTATGCTGATCGGCATGCTGCCCAGCGCCATGTCGCAGGTTTATTCCAGTACCCTCCGCGAAACAGGACGAACCATTGTACCTATGATCAGCGGCATCATCGCCGTTCTTGTCGACCTGGTATTCAATTATATTCTGATCTTCGGAAAATTCGGCGCACCGGCTCTGGGCGTAGAAGGCGCCGCCATCGCCACAGTGCTGTCTCGATTTGTAGAACTTGCCATCATCGTCATATGGACACACAGGCATACGGATCAGCTGCCATTTATCAAGGATCTTTATCGCAGTTTTTACGTGCCGGCACGTCTTGTCAAACAGCTCCTGCGAGTCGCTACCCCGCTGTTCTTCAACGAACTGCTTTGGTCTCTGGCATTGGCGTTCCTGGCACAGTGCTATTCCATGCTGGGTCTGGATGTGGTCGCCGCAGAAAATATCGCCAACACACTGAGCAATGTCACCAATGTGGTCTTTGCTTCTCTGGGCGGCTCTGTGGGCATCATCGTAGGTCAGCTACTGGGCGCAGGAGAACTGGAAAAAGCCCGCGAAGAAGATAATCAGCTCATCGCCTTTTCCATGTTCTGCAGTGTCATTACCGGCATTCTGCTCATCATCATCGCGCCTCTGTTTCCGCAGATATACAACACTGCCCCGGAAATTCAGCATATCGCCATGCGGTTTATTCAGATTCAGGGACTGTCCGCGCCGCTGTTCGGCTTTATCAACGCGTCCTACTTTACCCTGCGTTCCGGCGGAAAAACAATTATCACATTCCTCTTCGACAGCATGTTTTTATGGATCTGCACCATTCCGGCGGTTACCATCATGGTTCGCTTTACGAGCCTTCCGGTGGTGCTGGTCTTCCTCATCGACCACTCGCTGGATCTGATTAAATGCGCCATCGGCTTCGTCCTCGTAAAAAAGGGTGTCTGGCTGCAGAATCTGACCGGAGAGCAGACGCACTGATCTGCCTGTACAGCTACTGCAGCGCGATCTGCTGAATGACTAGCGAAACAAGCTGTGTCAAACAGCTTGAAATTCAGGTGGAATAACAGCAAAAAAACAGCCCGCGTGGGATGACAAGTATACGGGCTGTTTTATATTTTATTTTGTATAGTGATATCTGCAGGATAATACGATAATATTTTCATTCTCAATCTTATAGACGAGTCTATTTTTCTCATCAATTCTCCTGCTCCAGAATCCATTTAAGTTACCGACTAACGGCTCCGGCTTTCCGATTCCTACATTTCCATTTCTTGCGATATCCTCAAGTAGAGAATTAATCTTTTTTAGGGTTTTTCGATCCTCTTTCTGCCAGTAAACGTAATCCTGCCAGCCATTAGAAGTAAGCAGTCTATTCATCTGCTTCCTCCGGGAACGGCTGTGAAATGAGTTCTCCTCTTTCATACTGCTGCTTAGATTCCATCAGCCAGTCAAAATTCTCTTTATCGCTTAAAAGATAGGCATTCTCCAACAGGTTGTTATATGCTTTCTCAGAAATCATCACAACATTCTCATCTTTTTTACGCGTTACAATTACAGTTTCAAAGTCCTGAATTACCTGATCCATATAATCCTTCAGGTTGTTTCTGACGCTCGTATAATTTGTCGCTATCATGACTTTCCCACCTCCTTCTAATCCCATTATAACGTACAGAATTCTGTACGTCAACATCTTTCAAAACCCTTTTACAGCGCAATCTCAAGTTCCACCGGACAGTGATCGCTGCCAAAGATATCCGTATGAATCTTTGCGTCGATAATTTTATCCGCGATGCGCTCACTGACGAGAAAATAGTCAATTCTCCACCCCGCGTTGTTCTTGCGGGCGTTGAAACGATAGGACCACCAGCTGTATATTCCTTCCGCATCGGGATACAGATAACGGAAAGTATCCACAAAGCCCGCTGCCTGCAGCTGGCGCATTTTATCCCTCTCCTGGTCAGAAAATCCCGCATTGCCTCTGTTGGTCTTCGGATTTTTCAGGTCAATTTCCTCTTTGGCAACATTCATATCACCGCAGATGATAACCGGTTTCTTCTCATCGAGCTTGCGCACAAACCCGCGAAAATCATCCTCCCACTCCATGCGGTAGTCGATTCTCTTCAGCTGATCCTGGGCGTTAGGCACATACACATTGACGAGAAAAAACTTTTCGTATTCCAAAATGACGGCTCTTCCCTCATCTGTATGTTTGCCGAAATTAATCTGTACCGACTGGGGCTGTTCCTTTGCAAAAATTGCCGTGCCGGAATACCCCTTTTTCTCAGCGCTGCTGTAAAATTCCAGATAGTCAGGCAGGTCTACTTCCGCCTGCCCCTGCTGCATCTTCGTTTCCTGAATGCAGATAAAATCAGGCTCAAGAGCCTTCATCGACTCCACAAAGCCTTTTCCAAGACAGGCACGCAGCCCGTTGACATTCCACGAAATCAGTTTCATCAAAGCGCTCCTTTATAATGTGCAAAGCTGACAGGCAACCTGCGCAGCCACCTTTGCATTGTTGTAAACAAGCTGAATGTTGGCTTCCAGACTTTCCCCGCCGGTCAGTTCCTTCACCTTCGCCAGTAAAAACGGCGTCGTCTCCTTGCCGCTGATTCCCTTTTCGCCTGCCTCGCAGACCGCCTCATCGATGGCGCGGTTGATGGTATCCGCATCCATGGAGTACGCCTCCGGAATCGGATTTGTAATCAGCATACCGGTATGAAGTCCGCACTTTCTCTGCGCGTCAAAAGCTTCAGCTACTTCCTTCGGTGTGTCCAGCCTATAGTCCACGTTAAAGCCGCTCTTTCTGGTATAGAAGGCCGGCAGCTCCGATGTGCCGTAGCCGATGACCGGAACGCCTTTGGTTTCCAGATATTCCAGTGTCAAACCTAAATCCAGAATCGCTTTTGCTCCCGCACAGACTACCATCACCGGCGTACTGGCCAGTTCCTCTAAATCGGCAGAAATATCCATGGTGGTTTCCGCACCTCTGTGCACACCGCCGATTCCGCCGGTCGCAAAAATCTTTACGTCTGCCATGTTGGCAATCATCATCGTTGTCGCCACAGTAGTCGCTCCGTCAATTTTTTTTGAAAGGACTACCGGTACGTCTCTTCTCGAAGTCTTTACGATTTCAGCGCCCTTCTTCCCCAAATATTCTATTTCCTCTGCGGACAGACCGCACTTGAGTCTGCCTCCAAGAATCGCAATGGTTGCAGGCACTGCGCCGTTATCTCTGATAATCTGTTCCACTGCGAGGGCCGTTTCCACATTCTTCGGATACGGCATGCCATGAGAAATAATTGTGGATTCCAGTGCGACCACCGGCCTGTTGTTGTCAAGCGCCTCTTTCACTTCCGGCGCGATATCTAAATATTTGTTCATGAAAACCCCCTGTTTATTTCATTGCCGCAAAATATTCCGGCAAAGTTTTCAATTGTTTTCTTTTATAAATTATATCCGTTTCTCCCTTTTTTTACAAGTTATTATTCGTATGAATCCCGTCATAATTGGTGATACTAGATGCAAGGAGGTGAAGAACATGCGCCAAGCAGAAAAGAAAAAAGGAAAAGACAAAGTTGCCGCGGTTTTAATGCTTTGTTTCTGTCTCATTGCTCTCGTTTCGATTTTTACCATAAAGTCCAGCATAGACAAGATTACAAAAAGTGCAGGTGACGTGCCGGCAGCGACAGAAACTCCGACAAAGCCGCAGCCGGAAAAGCAGACTGATTCCCCTACGGAAGAAATATCCGGTGAAGATGAGGATGCAGAAGAAACCGCTTCAGAGATTCCTACCGTCGACAGCCAGAAACAGACGAAAGGAAAAACAACCTTTGCAAGTCCCATGGACATGTCGACAGCAAAGATTTCCAAAGAATATTCCATGGATATGGTGATTTACAACCTGACCTTAGACCAGTACATGACCCATCCAGGGATTGATTTTGAGGCGCCCCAGGGTTCCGGCGTAAAAGCTGTAGCAGACGGCACGATTACGGATGTCTATACCGATGATGCCTACGGCATTACCATCGAAATCACCCACAAAGGCGGCTACATTTCCCGCTACTGCAATCTGGCAACAGACAAACTTTGCGAGAAAGGCGACACCGTCAAAAAAGGGCAGGTCATCAGCAATATTGGAAAATCCGCATTGTACGAATCCATGGACAAAGCCCATCTGCATTTTGAGCTTTTGAAAAACGGTAAACTCTGTGACCCGGCCAAGGTCATTTCCCAATAACCGTTCCCAAAGCGTTCTTAAAGAAAAAGAGCCATTTCAGGCTCTTATCTTTACATAATTGATATTCTTCCCCGTCCTTGCGAATTTATCTTCGTATTCGGTGGTAATGTTTTCTGCCGCAAACTCTGAAGCGTGAAGGTCTCGACTCATTTCCAGGATTTCCAGATTTTCACTTTCAATTTGTTCCAGCGTAAAAGCGAACAGCCCTTCGTTGTCTGTTTTAAAGCAGATGCTGCCGCCGTCCGCGATAATCTGCCGGTACTGCTGCAGCCGCTTTCCATAGGTCAGTCTCCGCTTTGCATGACGGTCCTTAGGCCACGGGTCACTGAAATTCAGATACACGCCGGAAAGTTCTCCATCTGCAAAAAAATCTCTGATATCCTTTACGTACTCTAGCACAAATCGTATATTGACAATTTGCGCTGTTTCTGTCTTTTCAAGAGCTCTGAGCACTACGCTCTGGTGCCCCTCGATTGCGACAAAATTCCTTTCCGGATACTTTTTGGCCATTTCCGTAATAAACTGCCCTTTGCCGCAGCCGATTTCCAGATAAATTGGGTTTTGGTTTCCAAAAATTTCCTGCCATTTTCCTTTATTGGCAGCCGGCGCTTCCACGGTGAATGCCTCATAAGCCGCCAGTTTATTGTCTATATCTTTAATCTTTCTCTGTCTCATATGTCCTCTAATAAATCCTCATTAAAATAATCACTGCCAAAAACAGCGCCAGCAAGACCATCGCGCCGTAATCTCTGCCCTGCATTTTCATGGCGTGCATACGGGTTCTGCCTTTGCCGCCCCGGTAGCACCTTACCTCCATGGCCATAGCCAGATCCTGGGCAATGCGGAACGCGCTGATGAACAGCGGCACCAGAATCGGAATCAACGCCTTCGCCCGATTAATGATATTGCCGCTCTCAAAATCTGCTCCTCTCGCCTGCTGGGCTTTCATGATTTTGTCCGTCTCCTCAAGGAGGGTCGGAATAAACCGCAGGGCAATGGACATCATCATAGCGATTTCATGGGTCGGCACACCGACATGACCGAGAGGTCCAAGGAGCCGTTCGATTCCGTCAGTCAGGCTGATGGGCTTGGTCGTCAGAGTCAAAAGGGACGAGCCGACAATCAGAAGTACCAGACGCAGCGCCATAAACGCCGCCATATAAAGACCTTCTCTGGTAATCTTCAAAAAGCCCCACCGCCACAGTTCCTCACCATTAGTCATAAAAATATTGAGACAAAAGGTGAAAATGATAATCAGAAGTATCGGTTTCAGGCCGCGCAGAATAAAGGACAGAGGGACTTTGCTCGCCGCCACCACTGTACCCAGTGCCGCAATGCTGACCGCAAATCCAACAAAACTGTCCACCAAAAACAGTTCCACGATAAACAGAATCGTTGCAACGATTTTGATTCTCGGGTCTAATCTATGAATGGGGGATTCCACCCCGTAATACTGTCCAAGTGTGATATCTCTAATCATGATTTCCTCTGCAAATACTCATATAATACTTCCGCCGCCTCTTTGATGTCCAGAATGTTTTCCGCTGCGGGAATGCCTCTTTCTTTGAGCCTGTACATCAGTTCCGTCACCGGCGGCACAGATAGTCCAATGGCAGTCAGCCTGTCTCTCTGCGCAAAAATCTCCTTCGGCGTTCCCGCCATGATCAGTTTTCCCTCGTCCATGACCAGCACTTTGTCCGACAGCGCCGCCACGTCCGCCATGTTGTGAGAAACGAAGAGAATGATGTTGTTCTGAGATTCGTGTACCTCTTCAATCATGGAAAGGATATCCTTGTGCGCTCCCGGATCAAGCCCCGCCGTCGGCTCATCTAAAATCAGCACGTGAGGTTTCATGGCGATGACGCCTGCGATTGCCACCCGCCGTTTCTGTCCGCCGGAAAGTTCGAAAGGCGACCGATCTTTGATATCCTCGTAGGAAAGCCCCACAAGTTCCAGACCCTCCTTGACTCTGCTGTCCACTTCTTCCGGGGAAAGTCCCAGATTCTTCGGTCCAAAAGCCACATCCAGCGCCACGGTTTCCTCAAAGAGCTGATACTCCGGATACTGGAAGACCAGCCCGACCTTTTTTCTGATGTCCCGCATGCTGACGCCGGGCTTTGTAATATCGACGCCGTCAATTTCGATGGAGCCGCTGTCCGCTTTTAAAAGTCCGTTGAGATGCTGCAGAAGGGTGGATTTTCCGGAGCCGGTCTGTCCGATGATTCCTACGATTTCGCCGTCATAGATGTTAAAGTTGATATTATCAAGCGCCTTCTGCTCGTCGGGCATGCCCTTGGAATAAATATGGGATAAATTTCTTACTTGTATTGACATATAAATTCCACCAATCCTTCAACGGTAATAATTTCCTTCGGAATTTTGATTCCGCGTTTTCTTAATTTCTGTGCAAGCTCCACTGCAAGAGGCAAATCCAGACTGGCCTCTCTAAGGATTTCTTCCTCGGCAAAGACTTCCTCCGGCGTACCGTCAAGGAGCACATGGCCTCTGTCCATGATGATAATCCGGTCGGCCTGCACCGCCTCGTCCATAAAGTGGGTAATCAGCACCACCGTAATGCCCTCATCGTGAAGCTGTCTGATAATCTCCATGATTTCTTCTCTGCCTTTTGGGTCAAGCATCGCAGTGGGCTCATCAAAAATGATGCACTCCGGTTTCATCGCCACGACGCCTGCGATGGCGATTCTCTGCTTCTGCCCGCCGGAAAGCATGTGGGGAGATTTTTTCTTATATTTTCCCATATTCACAGCGGAAAGGGCGTTGTCCACCCTCTGCCGGATTTCAGCAGGGTCTACGCCCAGATTCTCCGGTCCAAAGGCCACATCGTCCTCTACGATGGAAGATACCAGCTGATTGTCCGGATTCTGAAAGACCATACCTGCTCTCTGCCGCACGTCCCAGATGTGACTGTCGTCTCTGGTGTCCCACCCTTTTACATAAATAGTGCCGCCGCTGGGAAGCAGCAGCCCGTTGAGATTTTTCGCCAGAGTGGACTTGCCGGATCCGTTTCTGCCGATAACAGCAGTAAAACTGCCCCTCTCTATGTTCAGCGACACATCATCGATGGCGCGAACCTTCTCATCGTCCTCGCCTGCCATATATTCAAAGATTAAATTCTCAATGCGAATGATATTTTCCATACACGCCTCTTGGTAATTATTGTTTAACAATTTATTTTACCACAATTGCAAAAAATTTGCCATACTATTATTAGGAGGTGATAGAACATGAAATTAGGTAAATTTGCGGCGATTTCCGAGGGAGAGATGAAAATCATCGATGACGCTGAAAAAAAGCTGGCTGACCAGTGTGGCTGTCAGGTGGCGCTCATTGCTTATGATGTGAAGAGAGATTAAGTAAAAAATCCAAAAAGAAAAGGACGGCAGTTTGTATTGAACCGCCGTCCTTTTCAATTGGTGTATTTATTATGTAAGTTTACCGTTTCTGTGCTACAACTGCGGACCACGGTGTATAAACCGTGTGGCCGTCAATTTTCTTGTAGCCTCTTACTTTATAATAGTAAGTCTTTCCTTTTGTTGTGCTCTTGTTGAGCGCAGAAAGTTTCTTTGTTGTAACGATTTTCTTATAGGTTCCGTTTTTCTTAGTTGCTCTGTAAACCTGGTATCCGTCTACTGCACTGCCAGTCTTTTTCCAGGATACGGTGATGCCTTTTTCGCCGGTCTTAGCAGAAGCCTTTACTTTTACAGCTTTTACCGCGTCCTTTGCTGCGTAGTACTGCTGCGCATACTTAATCAGCATGGTGCTCTTTTCGTAGCGTTCTGCTGTATTTTCAGCGCCCAGAACAACGGATACTACGGTCTGTGTCTTTCCGTTAATCTTTACAGGAACCGCCGTAATCATATTGGCGCCGGAACGATTGGTTGTACCGGTTTTCAGTCCGATTGCGCCTAAGTTGTAAATCAAAGTGCCAAAGGTAGAGGTAGCAACTACATCTTCTCCAAAAGTCGGCAGTTCAATCTTTGTCTGGCTTGTAAATGCAGTCAGTTCTTTCTGATAGTTCTTCATCAGATAAGATGCCAGCTTGAACATATCCTTAGCGGACATGGAGTTCTGGCGTTTTGCGGTGACTGCGCTGCTGTCATAGTTAGGAAGACCGTGCACATTGTAAAATACAGCTGTAGAAAGTCCCAGTTCTTTTGCTCTCTTGTTCATCTGCTTTACGAAAGCAGCTTCAGAACCGCTGACTGCTTCAGCAAGGGCTGTTCCGCACTCATTGGCAGAAGGAAGCAGGAATCCTGCAAGCAGATCATGAACGGAAACTTCCTTTCCCAGTTCAAAGTTATTTCTGCAGATACCGGTGCTGTCTTCGGAGTTTGCTTCTTCCATAACAGCTTCAGAAATCTTTACCTTTGTATCGAGAGAGATTTTACCTTTATCAATTGCTTCCTGCACAAGCAGATAAGTCATCAGCTTTGTTGTGGAAGCCAGCTGTGTCTGCACGTTTTCGTTGGATGCATAAAGAATCTCGCCGGTTTCAGCGTTTCCTACTACTGCACCGTGGAGGAAGCTGAAATATCCATTCTTGTCCAGCTGATCGATATCAATATCGAAAGATTTCTTTGTATCAATTTTCAGCGTAGTTTTTCCTGTCAGTTCTGTCTTCAGATCAAAGGCAAAACCCAAATCTAAGATTTTCATGTAAATGTCATTTCCAGCTTTATAAACACTGTAGCCATACGGCTTTCCGTCAATTTCCATGTTGGTCGGTGTCGTCATACCCGGTGTGCTCAGGGAAATATCATCCTGTCCCTCTTTCGGGTTCTGACTATAGGTCACATCAAAGGCCTCATTCTCTCCGCCGACAGCTTCATAAGCTTTTGCAGTGGTAAAAATATATTTGCCGCTTTCTTCGTCATACTTATAGTCCATCTGCTTGCTGCTTCCGCTGAGCGCACTGCATAAATCCTTTACAGAAACATACATGTTGTACGCGTAGGATGCGTTGTATGCCTTTACGGTCACAGGTTCTTTCCCGTCTACACTGACGGACAGATTCACTCTCTGCATCTGATCACCTGCGTAAACAGTTCCCATCGCGCCAAAGCACATGGTCATCACGACCGACAGAATCAGGATTACACTGGTTAGCTTTTTCTTCATTTTGTCATCTCCTTTTGGTAAGTTTTTTCTCGATAAAATCATACGCAAAGGCTATGCCAAATAATACCGCATTCTGAAAACTTATTTATTTCAATCTTTTTCATATTTTTACATCGCGGTTTCCATGGGTTCTTCCGTTTTTTGTCCGAGAATTCGTTTTGATAATCCCGATTTCAGGACATGGCTTCCCAAAGAAAAACACACCCTGCAGCCATTTTTTCGGCAGCAAGGTGTGCATATCGTTCATCACATAGGTGTTCCAACTTCAATTAAATTCCCGTCCAAATCGTAAAACCGGATTACTTTTTGTCCCCAGCTATGGGTCATAAGCCGGTTGACATATTGAACCGACGGATATAATCGTTCCAGCTTTTCAATAAAAGCTTCTATATCCCGTTCTTCAAAATACAGTTCACAGGAATTGCTTTTCGGAATGATATCTTTCCCCAAAAACTTCTTCCAGATTTTTTCATCCTGAAGCGCAAGCCCTTCGGTTAATACCATGTTGCCGTCATTATCGAGTATCATATCAAGTCCAAACAGGTCATGATAGAATTGCTTCGACTTTTCAATGTCCTTTACGACGATTAGAACGTTTTTTAGTTTCATAGAATATGTCTCCTTCCAAGTACCTCTTTCTCTTTAAATAAAGTAACCTTTCATGCTTTAACCAATCAATTTTGCATTGCAAAAATCGGATATTCTTAGTTCATATCCAATCAAAGTCTGTGGCTCTCCTAACTGATTTTCCCATGAATTTTCATATATTGCGGTTTTTTTGAATCCTAACAATTCATAAACGTGCTGTGCCCTTGTATTTCTTAGATTGGTATCTAAAAAAACAAGTTCATAACCTATACTAAACAGTTCCTCGATAAGCATACTTAATACTACTCGACCCAGACCTTTTCCCTGAAAAGCTGAATTGCATATTTTGATTCCTATCTCGACCTTTTTGCCTTCATAAACATAGAAGCTCATTTCACCAATTGCGTTCCCTCTATATTCAATAATAAGTCGTCTTTTTGTGCTATCACTGTCATTTGCGATCTGCTCCTGAATCTCTGCCTCTGTTATCCCAAGCCCATTAGGAAACCCTGCATGAGCCATGACACTTCCGTCATTCCACCAGGCTGCAAGCTGTTCGCAATCCTTTTCCTCCGCATTTCTAATACATAAATCGCAATGTATTATTTTCATTTTATTTCCTCCGAGGGTTTAATGCTGGCTTTGGTGAGTGGGTATATCCCCTCACCATTCGGCTTCGAAATCAGCCGCCATGGCTTTGTTCTGTATTTCATTTTATTACACAAGCACAAACTGGAATTTGAAAACCATAAAATTATGAGTGATTATTGCTCTCCATAGGTTATCAATAAAATCCTCCAAAAGCCTTGAAAATAAAAGATTTATCGCAATATGTCCGCCTTATCCCTTTATATGATTTCACACAAGCTTACTCTTTCCCTGACTGCTTATAGGGACAAAATCAAGAGCAGGAAAATCTCATAACAAGATATAACAGAGTGTGGTAATCGGAGAACTGTGGCATATGTGCGAATATATTATAACGCAGGTTTTTTTTATGGACAAGTATATTTATGATGAAAACGACGGTCTTTGGTATGAACTGCAAGGAGATTATTATATTCCTTACTGACATTGACAGGCAAGCACAAGAACGATTTGAAATGCTTACAGATGTTTCACTTAAATCAAAAATATATTGACATTCTTCTATGTGACGCATATAATAACACATAGACAGTCATCTATGGGAGGTGGTTTTGAGAGATGGACGAAAGAAGAACTGCGGCAATCTTCAAAGCATTTTGTGATGAAAACCGTATTAGAATTATAAAGCTACTGCGTTCGGGCGAAAAATGCGCCTGCAAGTTGTTGGAAGAAATTAATGTGACACAGCCCACGCTTTCTCACCATATGAAAATACTTTGTGACGCTGAAATTGTTGTTGGTCGCAAAGAGGGAAAATGGACGCACTATTCCATTTCAGAAAAAGGCGTGGAGCAGGCAAAAGAATGTTTGCGGCAGTTGACAACACTTGATGTTGAAAGCGAAAATAAGTCGTGCTGTGAAAAGTGAGGAAGTTTATTGATTGCTTTTCCGCACGGCTTATAAATCCGCCGATATATAGACACATTTCAATATAACTATATGATAGGAGCGTTTTATGGAAGCACTAAAAATTGGTTGGGACTTTTTTCAAAATGAAGTCCTCGGTATGGGTTGGCTGAGTAGGCTCATATCAACTATATTGAATGCCTGCGGCTTAGATACTACAAGCAGAGTAGGCGGCAGCATTCAGTTCTTTATTTACGACACTATAAAAATTATGGTACTGCTCGCTGTGTTGATTTTGATTATTTCGTATATTCAAAGTTATTTCCCGCCCGAAAGAACAAAAAAGATACTTGGCAGATTTCGCGGGATATGGGCAAATATCATTGCCGCATTACTTGGTACGGTAACGCCATTTTGTTCGTGTTCCTCTATTCCGTTGTTTATTGGGTTTACAAGTGCGGGTTTGCCGCTTGGCGTTACATTTTCCTTTTTGATTTCTTCGCCAATGGTTGACCTCGGTAGTCTTGTTTTACTGATGAGCATATTTGGTTGGAAAGTTGCCGTTTTGTATGTTGTTCTCGGTTTAGCAATTGCTGTTGTCGGCGGTACGCTGATTGAAAAACTACATCTTGAAAATCAAGCGGAAGAATATATCCGAAACGGTCACGCTATTGATGTTCCCCAGGAAGAAC
>JALEOD010000013.1 GCA_022767345.1 Emergencia sp. | reverse complement strand
CTGCAAACCACTTGATAGTGAGAATAATCGCATTTATATGACTGTTATCAATTTGTTATCAAAAGGCCTCTTGAAATGCCGCAAACCCGCATAAACACTAGGCTTTTTCGGATTCTCAATTTATTCAAACTCAATCGTTCCAGGCGGTTTCCCTGTACAATCATAGAACACTCTGTTCACGTGTTCCACTTCATTGATAATTCTCGTGGTCACCTTTTCGATGAGTTCCCAAGGCAGTTTTGCTGCCTCAGCTGTCATAAAGTCGCTGGTGGTAACCGCGCGAAGTGCTACAGCATAATCATATGTACGGAAATCTCCCATAACGCCGACGGAGCGCATGTTGGTCAGTGCTGCAAAGTACTGGTTAATTTCTTTATCCAGACCGGCTGCTGCAATTTCTTCTCTGTAAATCGCGTCTGCATCCTGTACCATCTTTACTTTATCGGCAGTTACATCGCCAACGATACGAATGCCCAGTCCCGGCCCCGGGAACGGCTGGCGGAACACCAGATATTCCGGAATGCCCAGTTCCAGGCCCGCACGGCGGACTTCGTCCTTAAACAACATGCGAAGAGGCTCGATGATTTCCTTAAAGTCCACATAATCAGGCAGCCCTCCTACATTGTGATGGCTCTTGATCACTGCGGAATCGCCTAATCCCGATTCAATAATATCCGGGTAAATCGTGCCCTGCACCAGGAAATCCACGGCGCCGATTTTTTTCGCTTCCTCTTCAAAGACCCGGATAAATTCTTCGCCGAGAATCTTTCTTTTTTCCTCAGGCTCGGTCACGCCTGCCAGCTTAACGTAAAAACGCTGCTGCGCATTAACTCTGATAAAATTCAAATCATACGGACCGTCAGGGCCAAATACTGCTTCCACTTCATCGCCTTCATTTTTACGCAAAAGGCCGTGATCCACAAAGACGCAGGTTAACTGCCTGCCGATGGCTTTGGACATCATAACCGCCGCAACGGAAGAATCCACACCGCCGGACAGCGCGCACAGCACCTTGCCGTCTCCTACTTTTTCGCGGATTTCCGCAATGGTCTTTTCCACAAAAGCGTCCATTTTCCAGTCGCCTTTGCAGCCGCAAGGGCCGTATACGAAAGCTGAGAGCACCTCAGTGCCCTGCACCGAATGAGTTACTTCCGGGTGGAACTGCACCCCATAAATCTTCGCCTGCGCGTTTTCCATGGCAGCTACCGGACACACCGGCGTGCTTGCAGTTACCGTAAAGCCTTCCGGTGCTTCTGCAATATAATCGGTATGACTCATCCACATGATGGTGGTATCGTCCACATCACGCAGAATGCCGTCTTTATTGCAGACCGTAATCTCCGTTTTTCCATACTCGCTGACCGGCGCAGTTTCCACTTTGCCGTCAAGAGCCCATGCAATCAGCTGCGCACCGTAGCAGATACCCAGAATCGGAATGCCCGCGCGAAACAGTGCTTTATCATAGTGAGGAGACTCCATGTCGTAGACACTGTTGGGACCTCCCGTCAAAATAATCCCTTTAGGATTTTTCGCCTTCAGCTCGTCCAAAGGCATTGTATAAGGGTGTACCTCGCAGTAAACCCCTGCTTCACGGACTCTGCGGGCAATCAGCTGATTGTACTGCCCGCCGAAGTCCAAAACAATAATCAGTTCTTCGTTCATTCATTTGCTCCTTCAATACTAAGATAGTACTCATAAATCGTTTGTAACGAGGCGGCAAAGCATTGAGCCCCGGAGCATACTAAGCGTATGTGGCGGTAAAACACACTGAATTAAAATTCAGGCGTTTCTCCCATGAGACCTGCCATCGGATTTTTTCAAAATCCGGACCAGGGCTTCAAGGAGCGAAATGCTGCAGTCAACAAAGTTACAGGCGACTTTGAGTGCTATCTGATCGCATTCTGAGAACTGTCACGCAGAATAACATCATGGGCGCCGCCCTCTACGATAGAAGTCGCGGATACCAGCGTCAGCTTGGCATTTTTCTGCAGTTCAGGAATAGTCAGAACACCACAGTTGCACATGGTGGATTTTACTTTATTCAGGGACAGGGTCACATTGTCGTGAAGTGGTCCCGCATAAGGTACGTAGGAGTCTACGCCCTCTTCAAACTTCATTCTGGGATCGCCGCCAAGGTCGTATCTCTGCCAGTTGCGGGCACGGTTGGAACCTTCTCCCCAGTACTCTTTTACATAGTTGCCGTTGATGTTCAGCTTGTTGGTAGGGGATTCGTCAAATCTTGCAAAGTATCTGCCCAGCATGATAAAGTCAGAACCCATCGCCAGCGCTAAAGTCATATGGTAATCGTATACAATACCGCCGTCGGAGCAGATTGGCACGTATACGCCTGTTTTCTTAAAATACTCGTCTCTTGCGGCAGCAACTTCGATTACTGCGGAAGCCTGTCCGCGGCCGATACCTTTCTGTTCTCTGGTGATACAGATAGAGCCGCCGCCGATACCGATTTTAACAAAGTCTGCGCCAGCGTCTGCCAGGAAGTTAAAGCCGTCACGGTCAACTACATTGCCGGCACCGATTTTGACAGTGTCTCCATATTTTTCTCTAACCCATTTGATGGTGTCAAGCTGCCACTCGGAATAACCTTCAGAGGAGTCGATACAGAGCACGTCCACGCCTGCGTCAACCAGAGCCGGAATTCTTTCCTCATAGTCACGGGTATTTACCCCTGCGCCTACTACGTATCTCTTGTGCGCGTCCAGAAGCTCGTTTGGATTGGATTTATGATTATCGTAATCCTTTCTGAATACAAAGTGTGTCAGTCTCTGCTTATCGTCAATGACAGGCACTGCATTCAGCTTGTTGTCCCAAAGAATATCGTTAGCTTCGCTTAATGTGCAGCCGTCCTTTGCGTAAATCAGCTTTTCAAACGGTGTCATAAACTCGCTGATTTTGGTATCAGTGGACATTCTGCTGACACGGTAGTCTCTGCTGGTAACAAGTCCGACAATCTTACCCTCAGCAGTTCCGTCCTCAGTGATTGCAATGGTGGAATGACCGGTTCTGGCTTTCAGTTCCAATACATCCTCTAAGGTCTGATCCGGTCTCAGATTGGTATCGCTCTTTACAAAACCTGCCTTGTAGGATTTTACTTTGCGAACCATCTCTGCCTGACTTTCGATGGACTGAGATCCAAATATAAAAGAAATTCCACCCTCCTTTGCCAGTGCAACTGCCATCTTATCGTCAGAAACGGCCTGCATTACAGCGGAAACCAGTGGAATATTTGCGGTAATTGAAGGTTCCTCACCTTTCTTAAATTTAACAATCGGGGTCTTCAAGCTGACATTTTCAACTCTGCATTCCTTGGAAGAATAGCCTGGTACCAGCAGGTATTCGTTGAAAGTTCTTGAAGGTTCATTGAAATAGTGTGCCATGTATGGTTCTCCTCTCCTAAAATAATAAAATATGTTAAACAAATTACTTATAAAATGAACGGCTGAAAAGGTCTCCTGCCGTAAAGTGTTGCCAATAATTTTATACCATTTGGCAGTCTTTTTCAAGGGTAAATTTGAACCTTTTCAGCCTTTTTTGCTAAATATTTTTTTCACAAGGTTTTCTCAGCCGAGGAGTTCCATAAGTTCCTCTCTGGTAAGCATTGCGCCGCTCATATCGCCGCCTGAAAGAAGCTGATCCGAAAGCTGCCTCTTTTTCTCCTGCATCTCTAAAATTCTTTCCTCTATGGTGTCCTTTGCGACGAGCTTATACACGTTGACAACGCTCTTCTGCCCGATTCGGTGCGCCCTGTCAGTTGCCTGATCCTGCACAGCCAGATTCCACCAAGGGTCAAAGTGAATGACCACATCGGCGCCGGTCAGATTCAGCCCCGTGCCCCCGGCTTTCAATGAAATCAGAAATACCTGGGTATCGTCCTGATTAAAAGCGTTTACCAGCCGGGTTCTTTCTTCTTTTGGAGTTGCGCCAGTCAACATATAGCAGGTATGTTCCGCTGCTTCCAGCTTTCGCATAAGCTGCGGAAACAGCGATGTAAATTGAGAAAACAGTAATACTTTGTGTCCGCCGGCAGCAGCATTTTCAATCAGTTCCATGGCAAGGTCCATCTTCGCGGCACTGCCTTTGTACCCTTCCAGAAAAAGTCCCGGATCACAGCAAATCTGCCGCAGTCTGGTCAATTCCGCCAGCACCTTTATCTTAGACGTATTAAATTCCGCGTCGCTCTGCCGGGTCAGCATAAGCTGCAGTTTCTTTACTTCCGCGTCATAGAGTTCCTGCTGCTCGCCTGTCAGTCTGATAAAAGTATTCTTTTCAATTTTATCCGGTAAATCCCGAAGGACATCGGCTTTCAGCCTGCGGAGAACGAAAGGCTGAATCATTTTCCGAAGCCTTTGTATCACAGCATCATCGCCAACCTGCACAACCGGAATTTCTAATTCTTTGCGAAACCTTTCATATCCGAACAAAAAGCCCGGCATCAGGTAATCGAAGATACTCCAAAGCTCACTGAGCCGGTTTTCGATGGGAGTGCCCGTCAGCGCCAGACGAAAGGATGCGCGAATCAGTTTCACGGCCTTTGAACTCTGGGTTCCGTGATTCTTAATGTACTGTGCCTCATCGATGACCTGACATCCAAAGATCTGTGCCTCATACGCTGTAATATCCCTCCGCAGAAGTTCATAGGACGTGATACAGACATCCCCATTTTCGATAGCAGAAATTTCTCTTTTTCTCTCTGCAGCGCTTCCGGCAATGACTCTCACAGGAAGTTCCGGCGCAAATCTCTCCAGTTCACTTTCCCAGTTATAGACAAGGGATGCTGGACAGACAATCAGGTGCGGTCTCTGCCCGCGCCCTTTCTCCTCCCACTCGGACTGGAGATAGGTAATCACCTGCAGCGTCTTTCCCAGTCCCATATCATCTGCCAGAATTCCGCCAAAGCCATAGCCCGATAAGGTTTTCATCCACAGAAATCCCCGCTTCTGGTATTCACGCAGAACTGCACAAATACCAGAAGGCAGTTCATAATCATTATCCTCTGTGGTGCGCATATTCCGAATCAGCGCGCGAAACTCCCTGTCTCTGTCAAAAGCAAGGGAAGTTTTTTCCTTTAACGCCTGATCCAGATACATAGCCCTGTATTTCGGAAGTAAAATTTTATCTCCTAAAAGTTCCTTTGCCGACAAATGGAGACTTTCTTTCAGCTCCGCCAGCATATCAATTCCATCGTCGTCGATATTGATAAAATCCCCATTCTTCAGACGATGATACTTCTTCTTTTTATCGTAACGGTTCAGAATATCCGCAAGGTCTTCTCTTGACATGTCCCCGCAAAGCAGGGATAAATCCAACAGACTTCCCGACACAGACACCTGCACAGATACCTTTGGAGCAGGACGCACGTTGATTTTTTTCAACGCGTCAGATACGTAAACATCACCCAGCTGCCGCAAATAATCGATACCTTCTGTCAAAAGAGCAAAAGTCAGTTCCTCATCTTTCTCTATGGCAAGGCAGTCTTTTCTTTCCGCCGCCGACTCAAAAAACGGACGAACTTCTCTGAGCACGTCTGCCTCTTTTACTAAATCTCTGCGGGTTACATCGACAGAGGGCTCCAAAAGATTATAGGATTCCGTTCCATAAACTGCCTTTGCCTGACAGCAAATCACATCTTTTACCGGCGCGTCCAAATAGAAGGCAAAGAGCGCCTCCTCGGCAGCATAATCCTTAGGCTCAAAATTCTCACACTGTACCGTCATCCATTTTTGTATCTTAGGCAGAAGCTGACTGCAGAATGCAGGTAAATCCTCCTTCTTTACATAAACAGTCTTTCCAGACGCTGCAAAACTGCGAATCAGTTCCATCAATTCTGCGTTTCCCTCATCCTGATGCAGATAAATTACACCCTGCTTGAAAAAAATCAGATACCGGCTGCCTTCATAAACGGTGGGACAATTAAGATGCATGTCCACACCTGTTTCCTGCCCCGTAATGGTTAAAGACAACGCAGGCTTTCCCTGACAGACCTCCCAGTTTCCTGCACTGGCAGCAGGAATAGAGGCTTCAATGCGCTGCCCCAAAGCCTCTTCCAAAAGTCTCTCCAAAGTGCTGCTTGTAAGGGCCATATACCGCATTGCAGGGGCGGTATCATAATAGAAGCTGTAATAGCCCTTTGATTTCATGTAGCTTTTCTTGTTTTCACGAACCCAGTCCATGAGAAAGGCAACATAGCCCCGCGACTCTTCCTCAAAGGCCTCCAGCGTATGTATAAAGGAAAGCTTTTTTCCGTAAGCATACTCCTCCTGCCTGCGCATATGCTCCACAAACTGAAAGATATCTTTCAAAACGTATAAATGCTCATTCCCTACTTTGAAGGAAACCTGCATATCTGCGTCTTCGGACATTTCAAGATACGGCAGCAGTCTGATCTGGCCCTGGAGCTGCGGCTGCAGAGCAGGCGCTGTCCTTCTTGCAATTTCTTTTTCCATCAAAGCCTTGAATGCTGCAGTCGTGTCACGCCCTTGCATTTTGCAATCATCTGTATCCGTCCTGCTAAAAGATGCCCCGCCGGAATATTTCGGTGATTTCAACGTTGCCGCTTTATAGCCTTCTCCCTGCTCCTGCTGGTACTCCATATATTCGAGAAGCACCGCAACGCAGTGCTTGCAGATTCCGCGATAGCTTTCAAATGCCGGACAGTCACAATAAGTTGACTCAACTTCATCTCTGGCAGTATCATAAGCGATTTCTACAGTATAAGCGCTGCGCCCGCTTCCCTTCACCTTTGCAATGACATTTTCCAAATCCGGATCCAGCATATCCGTCTCAACATGATATTGCAAAACCTTTCTCTTTTGGTACAGTTCTATCCCCCGACCATAGGTCAAGTTGCCTGCCATCCCTTTAATATCGCTGCGTTTCAGCATTTACACTCCCCTTACGATTTCTACACAAATAGGTCAAACCAATTGGTGTTTCCTGTATCTGAATCACTGAAAAACTCAATGTAATCTACAATCAGTTCCTCCACCGATTCATCCACCTCAAAAATCAGTTCCCCTGTTCTTGTCTTTCCTGCTGCTAACATCTCCTCATCAGGATACATATTAGCATGGAAACTGTCCATGGTTTCTACCAAACCACTATCCATATCCGGCGCTGCATAAGCAACGAAATCGTAATTGCCGATTTCATATTCCTCATCGGTTGTATTGGTGACAGAAATATCCACAATCACAAATTTTTTCCCATCCATCGCAGTCTTTCCATAGATTTCCTTTTCGGTGCGTACTCCCGAAACCGTCCACTCGAAAAAGCTGTTGGACAAAGTGTCACCTTTCAGTCCCGTCGTCAGATTTCCGACATAAAGCTGCGCCTCTTTCGCCTGCTCCAGAAGCGGTCCATAGGACTGCTCCTTGCTGCCGCATGCGGTCAATGCCAGTACCAGAACCAAACACAAACTTACGATTATATACTTTCTGTTTCTCATTTTACTTTCCTCACAAAACTTTCTTTAACTCTTCCAGCACCTCTATCAAGGAGGACTTCAGTAACCATATATTTTCCAGAATATCTTCTGCAGGCTGCACCAAATCCGGCACCATGACTGTCTTAAGTCCTGCTTTTCTGGCAGACAAAATGCCTGCTGCCGCATCCTCAAAGGCGATTGCCTCCGCCGGCGCCACACCGATGACCGCGCAGGCTTTTACATAAATCTCCGGGTCCGGCTTGCTCTTCTCCACCATGTTCCCGCAAATTATTCCATCAAAATACGATTCAATCCCGGCTCTCTGCAAATTGCCGCGGGCATAGCCTTCTGATGAAGATGTGGCAAGCCCTACAGCCAGACCTTTTTCCTTCGCAAACTGCAAAATCTCTTCCACGCCTTCTTTCATAGTCATGCCTTCCTCGTCTACAATCCGCACAAAATGTTCTGCAGCCCTTTCCTGAAATACTTCAGTAGGAAAGTCGTCGCCGTAAATGCTTTTAAAATATGCCGCCCGCCGCGATCTGTTGAATCCAAGGGTATGATAAATTTGCTCCCCGACAGTCCCGTAGCCCAGTTCACCGCCCGCCGCGTTCCAGCTGCGCTGCACAATCCGCTCCGAGTCAAAGAGAAGCCCGTCCATATCAAAGACAAAACCTCTTATCATCTGTCCTCCTTATGATGTGTTGTTCTGTTATATTTTATCATGATTTCGCAGTTATTACAATCATCTTTGCGCCTCTGCTGTCTCTTGGTTTCTACCTTCGTTTCTCCTACTTTTCTCTTTCCCCTGTGTGCTTAACCCATTTGACGCATTTTTGAAAAAAATGTATAAGAAGATCCCGAAATCTTAACTTAAAATAAAAAAATACGAAAAAAATGTATAAGCGCACCCCACGATGCGATTTTCTGACATCATGCGACAGCTCTTTATAGCCGGATTCAGTCGTAAATCTTGCACGGCACGTAAGTTATTTACGTATATTTCTAAAATCTTACGCGGCATGCAAGCAACAAATCAACTTGTGCTTATCTGTGCTCAACCTCGCGCGCAATCTCTTATACACTTTTTTAAGAAAATCGCAATTTAGGTTAAGAATTTCCAGAAGCACAGGACTTTCATATGTGCGCTTTTTCTCAGCCGCTTTCTTTGCAAAAGCGTAAACCCTGCCCTTCCAAATCCTCCGGTTTCACTTATGGAATTTTGTGGTATACTATTAGGTATCAACCGAAAGGAGACCGAACATGGATATTAACCAGTTTTTTACAAGGCTTGACGCACTCTTTGCAAACAAGGAAATGCAGCAGGCAGAAATATATATGAAAGAAAGTCTGCAGACCGCAGAAAGCACCGGCGATCTCGGCTCTGCCATCGCAATCTGCAGCGAGCTTGGCGGCTACTATCGCATGCTTTCCCGCTATGATGAAGGCAGCGCTCTTTACGAAAAGGCGCTGGGCTATTTGAAGCAGCTGGGGCTTTCCGGCAGCGAGCACCACGCCACCACCCTGATGAATTACGCTACCACCTGCACATTGACCGGCGAAAAGGAAAAAGCCCTCGCATTTTATCAGGAAGCTGCTGAGATTTTTACCGCAAAGGGTCTGACCGCAGACTACCGTATGGCGACTTTATACAACAACATCAGTTCACTATATCAGGATCTTGAAGACTTTGAAAATGCAGAAAAACATCTGCAGCTGGCCCTTTCCGTTTTAGAAAATCTGACGGAAACTGAAGCAGAAACTGCCATCACCTATACCAACTGGGCGCAGCTCTGTCTTGCCACAACACGCCTGGAATGCGCCGAAGAAAAGGTACAGCAGGCCTTTGCTTCCTTTGAAAAAGCCGGCGGCGACAGTGATGTCCACTATGCCGCAGGAGTCAATGTCCTTGGCGAAATTCGCTATGCAAAGGGCGAATTTGCCGCAGCAGTCAATCAGTTTAAAAAAGCCATGGAACTGACGGAAAGAGATTTCGGCGACGATAACGCAAGCTACGCCGTCCTCTGCGGTAATATCGCCCGCTGCTACAAGGAACTGGGAAATGCAGACCTCGCAAAATCCTTCGTAGATAAAGCTGCCGCAATTCATGAAAGGATTGGAAGATGAACGGACTAGAACTAGCGAAAAAATATTACGAAACCTATGGAAGCGAACTGATTAATAGTGTAGAGCCGTCTCTCTTTGAGCGGGTTTCCATCGGACTTTGCGGAGAGGGTTCCCAGTGCTTTGGATTTGACGATGAGATTTCTCAGGATCACGACTTTGCGCCGGGCTTTTGTATCTGGCTCAGTGATGAAGACTTTGCCCGCTATGGACAGGCGCTGCAAAAGGCTTATGATGGGCTGCCCCACAGCTTTTGCGGATTTTCCAGAGAAAACATCATCGCAGATGACAGACTGGGCGTCATGACAAGCGGCAGCTTTTACCAGCGATTCACAGGAAATCCTGCCGGTCCTCAAGAAAACTTAGACTGGCTCATGACCCCGGAAGCACAGCTTTCCATCGCTACAAACGGTCAGCTGTTTCACAATAAGAACAAAGACTTTTCCGCAGTACGGGAAAAACTCCTTGACTTTTATCCGGAAGATGTGCGCCGCAAGAAAATCGCCGCCCGAGCTGCTATCATGGCGCAGGCGGGACAGTATAATCTGCTTCGTCTCATCAAGCGGGAAGATAAAGTGGCGGCAAACCTTGCCCTCGCCCGTTTCACAGAAGCGGCTATCTCTATGGTGCATCTTTTGAATAAACGGTACACACCTTTTTATAAGTGGGGATTTTACAGCATGAAAACCCTGCCAAAGCTGGGCGAAACTGTTGCGCCGCTCCTTGCCTCGCTGGTGGAAGTTCCGGCTCTCGCAGGAAAAGAACCTGCTGCCAGATTTCACGATACCGCATTTCATCTGACAGAGGAAATTTGTGTTATCACGGCAAAAGAGCTCCGTGCCCAGGGCTTATCCCAAGTGCAGGACAACTTCCTGCAAAGTCACCTGGCAGACATCATGGCGGGAATCAAGGATCCGCAGCTTCAGCGCATGCATCCTATGGCTGACTGCCCAAACTGATTATATAAGGAAGGAAATTTCATATGGAAAAAGACATCAAACTCATCGAAAATATCATCGATTTAGAATGGAACATGTTTCAGCGTGTTGAAAACATCGGCGGCAGAGCCAGCTGTCAGGACGACTTTGAAACCTTTTATATCATGCGCCGCAGCCAGTACGAGAACTGGTCAGATGAAATGCTCACCCGCTATTACGAATACGCCTGTGTCTGCGAGGAAGAAGGCAGAAATCTGGTCACCGAGAAGTACGGCCGCATGATGGAGTACACCGATTTACACTACTATAACAAGTATGTCGCGCCCCATATGCCTTTCGTCCCGGTGAAAAATTACCGTCTCATCAACGAAATCGTGGAGACCATGATTGCATGGGAAAAGGATTTTGCAAAGGCGTATCCGAAACTTTCCGGAGCGGGAAGACCGATTACCGCAGATGGCGATGCCACTGGGTTTACCTCTCAGGAAACCTATGCAAGAGGCGAACTGGCAACCTATCCGACTGACCTTTTAGAGCTTTACGCCGATTATTTGAAGGCGCTGAAAGCCCAGGGAAAATCCCTTGCCATCATGATTCAGGACACCATGGTGCACCTCTATGGCTATGAAACCATTGACGACGCAGAGGCAAGTCTGCGATAAATGCTTGCGAAATTTTTTTTGAAAATCCTGTAACGAAATCCGGCTTTTTCCGATATATGGACAAAGAGAGGTGATAAGATGTTAGATATGGATGCCGCATACAAGGACTACGCCAACTACGTGTTCAAATTTTTAATGACCTTTTGTATGGAGGAACACACAGCAGAAGAGCTGACCCAGGAAACTTTCTATCAGGCTGTGCGCACGGCAAACAAATATGACGGTTCCTGTAAAATTTCCACCTGGCTTTGCCAGATTGCCAAACACCTTTGGTATCAGGAACTTGACCGCAGAAACAAAAAACAGGCAGAGCCTCTGTCCGAACTGACCGCAGCGGAATCCTTTCCATCTGATGGGCCTACTCCTGAACAGGCACTTTCCATCAAGAATGAAAAGATGGTGCTGTTCCGCAGGGTCCATCTGCTTTCTGACATCGAAAAAGAGGTCGTTCTTCTGCGGCTGACCGGCGCCTTTTCTTTTAAGGAAATCGGCGACATCGTCGAAAAAACAGAAAACTGGGCGCGGGTCACTTTCTATCGTGCCAAGCAGAAAATATCGAAAGAGTAAGAGGTAACAGGAATGAGAAACGAAATCGTATGTGAATTAATCAGAGACTTGCTGCCAAGTTATCTGGAAGGACTCACAAGTCCCGCCAGTACCGAAGCCATTGAGAACCATCTGCAGACATGCGCTTCCTGCGCGCAATATGCGGAAGACATGGAAGCGGAAATCGAAACGCCGCAGCTGCCTTCAGAAAAAGAAAACGCCGCAGCAGACGCCGACCACGATATCAAGCCCTTTCTCAAACTGAGAAAGCGTACCCGCAGAGCGGTGGGAATTACAGTCCTTACCCTGCTGCTGATTTTCGGCGGCGGTACTTACTATTTTTCTCACGGCTTTAGCCCTGACATCAACGACATCGCCATTACCTGTGAAAATTTCGATGGTATGGTAGATATTACCTTTACATCAAAATCGCAGAATGTGGTATTAAACAGCTATGTCGGCGGCTACCACGAAAGCGCCGGCGAAGAAGAGGTCGATTATGTACAGCTGGAAGCTTACCACAAAAATCCATTTAAAAAAGCTATCCGCAATAAAGCTTATTTTGGCTACACCTTCATCGACAAAGATACCATTTATGATTCCTTCGGCAACAAAACTCATATCACAGACCAAAGCTATTTTGCGCTGAGCCTGAAAGATAAGGTGGTAAAGATCAACATTGCCGATTTATATCAGGGAAAGATAACATTTATGGAGTAGCAATGGTTTGCGGTCCCTTGCATCGGCTGGCTCTCGTCGCTTACATCGGCCATTTCCCGTTGTGCATATAATCGAAGGTTTTCTCAAAAATATGCACATTTTTTCAGAAATCCGTGCATATTTTCAATAAAAATTCGTATTCTATGCAGATTTCTGCAAAAAACAGGCGAGGATTTCCGGGATATCCCCGAAAAAACTCGCCGTTTCTACATATTTCAGCCATTTTGCTTAAATATATGCACGTCCGTGTGCATATTTTGAGAGTTATTTTAAAATTTATGCACACGGACCCAGGCATGAAGCAGGGTTCCCCTCATCACAGTGCCTTCACCAGCCCGCCGTCAACCAGAATGGTCTGTCCGGTGATATAGGTATTTGCAGTAGACGACAACAGGAATGCTGCCAGCTTGCCGTATTCTTCCGGCTTTCCGTATCTGCCGAGAGGAATGGTTTTCCAGGTATTTTCCTGCAGCTGCTCCACAGAAATCCCCTGTTTTTCGGCACGCATTTTGTCCAGATGATCGATTCTGGCCGTACCGATGCGGCCGGGTCCGATGACATTGACTAAAATATTGTACTTACCAAGCTCCTGTGACACAGTCTTTGACCAGCCTACCACCCCTGCACGCATGGTATTGGAAAGTCCCAGATTGTCGAGAACCGCTTTGATTGAAGAAGATGTGGAGTTGACAATTCTTCCACCGCCGTTTTCCATCATAATCGGCGCTACCTCACGGACAACTCTCTGATAGGACAAAAGCGTCAGATCAAAAGCCTTGTACCACGCTTCATCATCAAAGGAATTAAGCGGTCCTGCCGGTGGTCCTCCTGCGTTGTTGAACAGCGCATAAATCGGCCCGAATTTTTCACAGGTAGCGGAAACCAGTTCTTTGATATCTTCCGGCTTTGTCATATCGCCGCAGAAAAATTCTACATTTTCATTTCCCGTTTCGCGGATTAACTCTTCCTTTGCCTCCTGCAGCTGCTCTAAAAACGGACTGAACAGCATTACCTTTGCGCCTTCTGCTGCCAGTTCTTTTGCAACTGCTTTACCAAGACCGGAACTTGACGCAAGTACCAGAGCACATTTATCTTTTAAACCTAAATCCATATTATTTCACCTCTTTCTACAATTTCAAATCTACAACCGGATTTACAAGGGGCTCCATTTCAAAGCCATTTGGCCCGAAAATGCGGCACTCTACTGTATCTCCGTCCTGAATATGCACAGCTCTTGGCGTTCCGGTGGAGAGAATATCTCCCGGCAGCCAGCCCTGCATGTGAGAAATCAGGGATACCAGTCTTGATGGGCTGTGGGTCATGTTGGACACTGTGTTTTTCGCATGAATCTGTCCGTTATGCACAGTCTGCACTTCCAGCGCCGATACATCTTCTACTTCGTCCGGCGTAATCAGCTGCGGTCCGAAGCTGAAGAAAGTATCAAAGCCTTTTACGATAGTCAGGAATCTCGGATTCTGCCGCAGGATGGATTCTTCTGTCATATCCAGAATGGTCGTATAGCCGGCGATATAATCCTGCCACTGCTCTTCTTCAATAAACTTACACTTCTTTCCCATGATAATGCCAAGCTCAGCTTCTCCGGTGGTTTTCTGCGCTTCAGGAAGGGCCGGAATGCAGATGTCATCTCCGGGGCCTACGATGCAGGAAGCCGGTTTATAGAAGCTTCCCGGAAAGCCTTTCGGTGCGCCTTCGCCCAAATCTCCTGCATGGTCTACATAGTTTAATCCGATTCCGAAAATTCTCTGGGGATTTCTGTAAAGCGGCGCGTATTCGACCTTTTCAAAAGGAACGCAGTCCATTTCTGCAAGTTTTTCTTTTCCGCCGTCGTTATACCATACGGTCAGCGTTTCCAGCTGCCCGGTGCAAATCAAATCATACATCAGAGTTTCCCAGGATGTGCCGCAGACAGCATTGACTGTCTCAACCGGAACAATGCCATGTTCAGTCACAATTCCCGCAAATTCTCCGCCTTTTATTTTAATTGTTGCTAAACGCATGTCTTTCTCCTATCTGATAAACTGATACTCTCTGTGAATATTAACGATATCACGCAGAATAGATGCCGCTGCCGGAATTACGCCGGACGCACCGCCGATAACAGCAAGTTCTCCCAGGGTATCAGAAACATAGCGCACCGCCTTGTTCTTTCCCTCTACGCTGTAAAGAAGGTGCTCTGCCGGCAGTCGCTCAAGACCTACAGACATTTGAAGCTGTCCGTCCTTATTTACGGTTTTTCCCACCAGCTTGTACTTCAGGCCCGCTGCCGCCGCACTTTCGATGTCTGCCGCAGTCAGTGAGGTAATACCGCTTACCTTAATATCCGCCAGCGTTTTTTCCTCACCCATCAGCACGTTGGTTAAAATCAGCAGCTTTCCTGCAGTGTCCCAGCCTTCCACATCTAAAGTCGGATTGGTCTCGGCAATGCCGCACTCCTGTGCAATTTTCAGCGCCTGCGCATATTCGCAGTGATGGTCTTCCATGTATTTCAAAATGAAATTGGTCGTTCCGTTGAGTACCCCTTCAATAGAAGAAATACTGCTGCCCGCCATGTCAATCATACCAGCGTTGACCGACGGAAGAGCACCGCCTG
Source organism: Emergencia sp. (assembly GCA_022767345.1). Taxonomy (GTDB): domain Bacteria; phylum Bacillota; class Clostridia; order Peptostreptococcales; family Anaerovoracaceae; genus Senimuribacter. Next base: position 32,255 of record JALEOD010000013.1, on the reverse strand, counting down.
TCGTACAGCCGATGCCCAGCTGAACGCCGCAGGATTTCGCCAGAGCTGCCAATTTGTGATATGCAAGCATAATCGGCCCTTTGTCAGAAATTACCACATGCTTTCCTACTTCTAACAGACTTTCCGCATAAGAAAGTCCCGGCTGTCCGGTTTCTTTATTGGTCGGCGTCATGATAACCGCCAAATCCACAGCAGAATCTGAAACCATATCTGCTACAGTAATCTCCGCACTGCCGCCGGAAAATTTAGTAATATCTTTCTCTTTTTCCGTAAAAGCTTCCAACGCCGCCAGATCAATCCCTTCCGCAGCGTGGATACCGCCGTAGTAATCAACCACATAGCTGACCTTAATAGAAAGCCCCTCTCCTTCCAGAATTTCTTTCTGCATGTTCAAAAGTCTGACCAGCGCTTTCCCTACGCCGCCATAACCAATGATTCCTATGTTCAAACTTCGTTCCTCCTTTAAATCACACCGATTGCCATGAGATTGTCACCCTCGCATGCTGCAAAAGTGGACATTACCCACAGAATCACTGCGTCTTCTTCCGCATAAAATTCGCGGTATACTTCATCTCCGTGATAATCTGTCAGTACCGCTAAAAGCTGGCCTTTTTTCACCTTTTCGCCCGGCGTCACACGGCAATGGTAAATACCGCTCTTCGGCGCTTTCAGACGGTAAAATCTGAAAAGCTCTTTCTGACGCGGATTTTCCTCTGCCTCTCCGCAGAGCATACCCAGATGTTTCATCACATTCTTTGCGCCTTCATAGTGAAGCATTTTCGTTTCCTCTTCGATGAGGCCAATGCCGCCGATTTCCGGCTGAATACTTGGGATCCCCAGTTCGCTGACCGCTGCATAGAAGTTGCCCTTATCTGTTGCACCTGCTCCGGCTGTTTCTGTATAGGAAACATAATCCAGTCCGTAAACCTTCGCTAAAGCCTGCGCTGTTTCAGTTACCTTTTTGTCTTTTTCACTGATGTGATAAAATGCGTAAGGATACAGCCATTCAATGCTGTCGCCGCTGTGCATATCGATGTGATAATCGGCCTTTGCCGCCACTTCATGAACCAGGGTATAGCATAAGCGTTCTGTAATAGTTCCCTCAGCAGCACCTGGGAAGGTGTCGTTGAGATTCTTTCCGTCCAGAGGATTTACAAAAGGTACTTTCGCCTGAAAAGACGCGAAGTTGCACTGCGGCACACCGATAATCGTGCCTGCAAGTTCCTCCGGCTTGATTTCATGATAAAGAGCAAGGTTTGCGCCGATTCCCGGATATTCTGTACCGTGCACGCCGGAAGTAATGCAGAGAACCGGTCCGTCCTTTTCTCCGCAGATTGCGTAAAAAGGAAAATGGGTTTTGCGCCCTTCTCCATCAGAGACCGGAACGTCTACCATGAATTTATCACCTTTTTTGATTTCATAGTTCAATATGTTCAACATGGAAATTCCTCCAAATCAATTATTTGTTTAACAGCCTTTCAGTTGCTTCCTTGATTTTTCCCATAGCCTTTTCAATATTTTCATAGGAATTAGAGAAAGCAATACGCAGATAGCCGGTTCCGTATTCACCAAAAGCAGATCCCGGAATCATCGCAACCCCTGCTTCGTTCAGGTAGTAATCGGAAGCTTCCTCATCTGTAATACCGAGACCTTTGATATTCATAAAGCAGTAGAATGCGCCTTTCGGGCAGTTGCAGCTAAGGCCTTCTATCTTATTAATGGAATCATAAACCAGCTTTCTTCTTCTGTCAAACTGTACGCGCATTTCTTCGATACATTCCTGTGGACCGGAAAGGGCTGCTTCAGCTGCATACTGGGATACGGAAGTTGCGCAGGTTACGGTGTACTGCAGCACACGAATCATTGCGCTGATGAAGGCAGGATTCTTGGAAGCCGCAAAACCGATTCTCCAGCCCGTCATGGCGTAAGCCTTTGAGACGCCGTTGATGATAATGGTTCTCTCTGCCATACCCGGAAGAGATGCGATGCTGGTATGGGTACTTTCATCATATAACAGTTTTTCATAAATTTCATCGGAAAGCACAATTAAGTCATTGTCTTTTGCGATTTTGGCAATCTTCTCCAGACTTTCTCTGCTGAGTACGGAGCCTGTCGGGTTGTTTGGCGTGTTGACGATAATCATCTTGGTCTTTGGAGAAACCAGCTTTTCAATATCCTCGATCTGTACGTTGAAATCATTTTCTTCCAGAAGCGGATAGGACACAGTCTTTGCGCCTGCCAGCTCTGCACAGTAGAAATAGTGCAGCCATGATGGATTTGGAACAAGCACCTCATCGCCCGGATCAAGAAGTCCTGTCATTGCGATGGAAACTGCCTGATTTGCGCCTACCGTTACAATGATATCGTCCATTGTCATATCAAGACCGTTGTCTCTTTTAAACTTATCGGCTGCAGCCTGACGCAATCCTTCTGTTCCGTAATTGGAAGTATAGTAGGTATATCCGTCGTCCAGCGCTTTCTTTGCTGCGTCTCTGATGAACTCCGGCGTATCAAAGTTCGGACGGCCGATTCCTAAATTGATAATTTCCTTTCCTTCCTTCTCCAGCTTACCTGCTGCTTCAAAAACCTTTCTGATTCCGGAAAATGGAATAGTATCCATTTTCACACTCTGTTTCATTTTATTTGTCATGATTGACCTCCCTTGTTCTGTGAATTTCTCGTCATGCGATTCGTGATACGATTCGTGATACCATAACTCAATCGCAAGTTTTGTGCCAAAGAAAAAAAGTTGACAAATTTCTATGGGCAGATATAATCTTCTTAAACTATGTACACGCTAACAAGAGGAAGGGGATACTCTATGCTAAATAAAAATTACAGCTTCATTCAGGAAACCTGCGAGACCGTTTCTGAGCTTTTTAACGTAGTCATTACCACCATCGATAAAGACTTTATCAGAACCACAGGCACCGGCCTTTACAAGGCTGAAATCGGGAGTAAAGTGGAAAATTCCAACGTTTTCAAGAGCGTTATAGAAAACAATCAAAAGATTATCATCAGCAGTCCCGGCGAAGAACCGGCCTGCACCAACTGCGAAAATAAGGAGAACTGTAAAGAAAAAGCTGCAGTCTATGCGCCGCTTCACGTCAACGGCGAAATCCGCGGTGCCATCGGCTTTATCGCCTTTACTGACGAACAGAAAAACAGCGGTCTTTTCGACCAGGATGTCTTCGTCAGCTTTACAGAAAAGCTCTCCGAGCTGATTTCCAGCAGAATTGAGACGGTAGAATACGCCGACCGGCTCAGGGTGAATCTTAACGAAACCCTTGCCATTTTAAACTCCGTTCACGACGGCGTTATCGCTGTAGACAGCAACTCCATCATCTACCGAATCAACGAGTCCGCCACCAGAAATTTCGGCATTACAGATAAACTCATTGGAGCGCATGTCAGCGCAATTCTGCCGAATCAGGTCATCGCCGATATTCAGAAGACATCTTCCTACATCGATAACGAAGTGACAATCCGCAGCGAGCAGGGAGATATCAACGTACTTCTGACCGCCAAGCGGATTGAAACAAGCGGCACCAAGCACGGCACAATTCTCAATATGAAAAGCTTTTCAGAAGCCAGCAACATCGCATCCAGCATTCTTCACAAATCAGATTATAAAGTGGAATTCAGTGATATCGTCGGCGAATCCAAGGCGATTTGCGAGGTCATCGACTTTTCCCATAAAATCGCCGGCAGCGACTCGACAGTTCTGATTCGCGGCGAAAGCGGCACCGGCAAGGAGCTCTTTGCCAGAGCCATTCACAATCACAGCAGCAGAAAAGACGGTCCTTTTGTCGCAATCAACTGCGGCGCTATCCCCGAAACCTTGCTGGAAAGTGAGCTTTTCGGCTACGAAGACGGCGCATTTACCGGCGCGAAAAAAGGCGGCAAAATCGGTAAATGCCAGCTGGCAAACGGCGGCACTCTATTCCTTGATGAAGTCGGAGATATTCCTATTTTCCTGCAGGTCAAATTCCTGCGCATGCTTCAGGAGCGCACCATTGAAAAGGTAGGCGGAAGCAAAGATATTCCAATCGATATAAGGGTAATCGCCGCCACTAACCGCAACCTTGAAACCATGATTGAAGACGGAGAATTCCGAAGCGATCTTTACTACAGACTCAATGTAATTCCAATATTTATTCCGCCGCTGCGGGAGCGCAGCGAAGATATTTTAGTGATTTCCCGCCACTTTATGGAGAAATACTCAAAACATCTGCGCAAGCACGTTCACGATATGACGCCTCAGGCCGCAAAAATCCTCACCGATTACCCATGGCCCGGCAATATCAGAGAGCTTGAAAACACCATCGAATGCGCCCTTAACGTAGAAAGTCAGGAAATCCTGACAAGCTTTAGTATTCCGGCAAGAATCAAAACTCCAAAACAGGAGGCTGCCTCTTATTCCGCAGAGCTTCTCAGAGCAGAAACTGAGACATTTTCACAGGCTGCGCCGCCTGCCGCCTCAAAACTTCGGGATTCCAGACGAAAATCAGAAATCGACGAAGTCTTAAAAGCTCTGGACAAATACGGCTGGGATACCAAAGGCAAAAAAAATGCTGCAGCCAGTCTTGGAATCGGAATTGCGACCCTATATCGCATTCTCAAAGATTATCATAATTAATAAAAGTTATCATTTTTGATAAAGATTATCACTTTCCTATCAGCCTTTTTCTGCAATTTTCATAAAAAATCCACATGGCATAATTTTTGCTCTATATCTGTGGCGTAGATTAACATAGCAGAAAGGAGACTAACTATGGATTATGGTATTCTATCACTATTTCCCATCGCGCTGACCATCGTCATCGCAATGTGGCTCAAAAACATTTCTATCGCACTTTTCGCCGGTGCCTTTGCTGGACTTTTAGTCATCTTCAAAGGAAATCCATTTGACGCAATGATGTCATACGTTGTGGACCACTTAGTTCCAAACATGACAGACTCCTATTGCGCAGAGGTACTGGTACTGCTGATTTTTATCGGTGGCTTTGTAAAACTGCTGGAGGTATCCGGCGGCGCTCACGCTTTTGCGTCCAGCGTTACAAAATTCGTAAACAGCCGTGCAAAAGCACAGATGGCAGGCTGGGTTGCAGGTATCATGGTATTCTTCTCTGATATCGGAAGCCCGATTATCGCAGGCCCGATTGTACAGCCTTTGACTGACAAGATGAATGTTTCCAGAGAAAAGCTGGCGTGGATTTTAGATACCACCGCTTCTCCACTTTCCATTCTTGTTCCGTTCCTTGGCTGGGGCGCTTACATCATGGGACTGATGGGCACTGAATTCCAGGCAGCAGGCTATGCTTCCACCGAATGGGATATGCTGCTGAAGGCCTGGCCGTTCCAGTTCTACGCACTGCTTTCCCTGCTGATGGTTCCGCTGATTGCTTTTACCAGAAAAGAATTCGGACCGATGCACAAAGCTGAAATTCGTGCCCTTTCCGGTCAAGTTTCCCCTGGCGGTCAGGTTGCTGAAGCTGTAAAAATTGACACCGACGCAAAACTGGAAAACAGCCGTCCAATGGTCATGTTAATTCCGCTTATCATCATGATTGGCACACTGTGCTTCATGCTTTGCCCGCAGGGCTTCCCGTTCAAATCCGTTGACGGCGACGCGCTCCGTGGTGCACTGATTGCAGGTTTCGTATTCGGTTCTGTTGCCAATATCATTTTGGTTGTTGTGCTGAAAATCAAATCCTTCAAAAGCATTTGCCACGACTACGTATCCGGTCTTGAAAGTATCGCAAGCGTATTCATTACCCTGCTTCTGGCATGGGTACTGAGCAGCGTAACTAAGACAATGGGCGGACCGGAATTCGTTGTAAATCTGCTGCAGGATAACGTACCTGCATGGGTACTGCCGGTTATCATCTTTATTGCCAGTGCAGTTATCTCTTTCTCTACCGGTTCTTCCTGGGGAACCTTCTCCATCATGATGACAATCGCAGTTCCTGCTGCTATGGCTCTGAACGCACCAATGCATGTAGCAATTGCTTCTGTGCTGTCAGGCGGTCTCTTCGGCGACCACTGCTCACCGATTTCCGATACTACAATCTTATCCGCTAACGGTGCTCGCTGCGACCTTCTGGCTCACGTAAAGACTCAGCTTCCTTACGCACTGATGGTCGGCGGTGTATCCATCGTAACCTACGCAGTTGCAGGTCTTACAGGCAGTATCATTGCACTTCCTGTCGGAATCGCATTGCTGGTTGTTACAGTACTTGTCCTTTCCAACCTTTACGGAAAGAAAGTTGAAGCATAAACGATATCGTTTAAACCCGGCGAAGCCCTGTTTCCCGCCTTCCCCCAATTTACAGGCGGGAGGGCTTCGCCCTATTTTAAATCTCGGAGGTTTAAGTATGGCATTTTTAGAACTCAGCAAAGACAAAAATTTGCGGCGTGACGAAACGCCTTTTGAAGAACAACTGACCGAATACTGGGGCGACTTTGGCATTTCTTCTCAGGTTGCGCCGTTAAAAAGCGTGCTGCTCAGACGTCCCGGCGCTGAAATCGACGACTTCTCATGGGAAGAAGCAAGATTTCGTGAAGGAATTGACCCGGATAAATTCAGAGAAGCACACCAAAGACTTGTTGACCTTTACGAAAGTCAGGGCGTAAAAGTCCATTTTCTGGAAGAACAGCGACTGGATCGTCCCAATGCAGTTTACTGCCGTGACCTGATGTTCATGACACCGGAGGGTGCTATCATCTGCAGACCAGCCCTTCCATGCCGCCGCGGCGAAGAAGTTGCTATGGCAAAGGCTTTATCAGCCATTCATGTTCCTATTGTCAAAACCATCACCGGCACGGGGACTTTTGAGGGCGCTGATTGTCTGTGGGTAGACAGAAAAACTGCCATTCTGGCAAGAAGCTCCCGCACCAACGAATCCGGCTACAATCAGGTTGCACATGTCCTTCGTGAGCAGGGTGTAGAAACAATTCTGACTGTACCGATTCCTTACACCAATGCCCACCTTGACGGCATTATGAATTTTGTTGACGTAGACAAAGCGATTATCAACACTCGTCAGGTGCCTTACGACGTTGTGGAGTACCTGATGAACCACGGTTATCACATTATCGACGCACCGGATCAGGACGAAGCCAGATTTTCTCTGGGACTGAATATCGTTGCCCTGCGTCCCGGCGTTGTCATTCAGGCACAGGGAAATCCAAAGACCAAAGAAGCCCTTGAGAAAAACGGCGTTGAGGTGATCAGCCTTGACTTCGACGAAGTGCTGAAGGGCTGGGGTTCTGTTCACTGCTGCAGCGCAACGCTGGCAAGAGGTTAAAAAAGGAGATACAAAATTATGGAAAAGTTCAATACATTTTATGAAGATATGCCTTCTGTTTGGGGCGACAATTACAGCGTTACTTCCGAAATCGGCAAGCTGCGCACAGTTTTAGTACACCGTCCCGGCAAAGAAATTGAAAATATTAAAGATCCGTCTGCAATCTACTTCCGTGACTTTATCGATGTGGAAAAAGCCAGATGGGAACACGACCAGCTGGTGCAGGTCTATCGTGATCACGGCATTACCGTTTATAACGTCGACGAAACCGATCCCGGCTGCCCTAATGCGATGTACTGCCACGACCTGGTTCTTGGTACGCCTGAAGGGGTTATCGTAACAAGACCCGGCATTAAAATCCGCCACAACGAAGTAAAATATGCAGCCCAGGAAGTTGCAAAGCACGGTGTTCCTATTGTTAAAACCATTCACGGAAACGGCATCTTTGACGGCGCATGCGCTACATGGGTCGACCGTGAAACCGTATTTGTCGGCACCGGAAGCCGCTGCAACAAGGAAGGTCTTGCACAGGTTACAGATACTTTCCACCACATGGGCGTAAAGAACGTCATCACCCTGAGCATTGCCAGAAACCAGAACCACTTAGACGGATTCCTTTCCATCGTAGATGCCAACGTTGCGGTGACTTATCCGTACATCACACCGGATGTCATCTATGAGGAACTGGAAAAAAGAGGTTTTGAATTTGTTGAAATTCCTACTTTTGAAGAAAAAATCAACTTCGCTGCAAATTCTGTGGCTTTGGAGCCGGGCAAAATCATCATGCCAAAGGGTTCTCCGCGCACAGTAGAGCTTTTGAATAAAAAGGGAATCGAAGTCATCGAGCTTGACCTTGACGAAATCAAAAAGGGCGGCGGCTCTGTCCACTGCCTGACCGCATTCTTAAAGAGAGATGATATTCCTGTTTATCCGATTTGCGAGGACTAAGCCATGCTAATCGGAGGATTTTACAGTGTAGACGGGGCGATTCTTGCAAAAGACCCCGTCCATAATGATTTTGTGCTGCGCCTTGATACGCACGGACAGCCTGTACAGACCGTGCCCGGGACACAAGCCTCGCAGGACATGCAGGACATGCAGGATATGCTAAAGGTGCAGAGTTCCGGGCGGTATGGACATAAGATTTATACAAACAACGGCCGCACTGCCTCTGTTTATGCGATGAAGCACTGCGCAGAGAAAATGGCAGAAAAAAAAGTGCTGCTGCCCGATTATCTGTGTCTTTCCGTTATCAGCGCCATAGAATGGGCCGGTGTTTCCTATGACTTTTACAGAGTCACACGGAATCTGGAAATCGACCTTGCCGACTTGGAATCCAGGCTGGACGACACAGTGGGCATGATTTATGTCATCGACTACTTCACAGTGCCCCACCCTGCAGAAACGGTAAAGGCCCTTTGCCAGCTGGCAAAATCCTATAATCTTTTGATTATGGAGGACATCACCCAGGCGCTCTTTTCCAGAACGCCTGCCGGCGCAGATTTTCGCACCATGGGCTTCGGCCACTACATCGTCGGCAGCACCAGAAAATGGTTTCCGATGACAGACGGCGGCATTTGCGCAATCAGAAATGATGTCTTTGAAGAAAAAGGCTGTGATTTTGCTTATCCTTTAGCAGAGGCCTACGACGAAAGCGTCTATAAGGAGCTGCTGATATCCGTCATGAGGCCTTTATACGCAGAGAATCCGGAAATGGAAAAGGAAGCTTATCTGACTTACGAAAAAAGAGCCAATGCCAGCCGCTACGTCGATTTGACGCCGCGGGAAATGACGGAGGCCTCCAGGCAGATTTTCTTTGATACAGATGCAGAAACACTCATCTGCCGGCGCATTGAAAACTTTCGATATCTCTATGACAGACTCAGGCAAATACCACAAATTACCGTCTTAAATAAAGATATCGGCCCTGACGGCGACTTCGTGCCATTCGGCCTTATCATTTTAGCAGACGACCGTGAAGACCTTTATCGCCATCTGGTGCAGCACAATATTATCCCTGAAATTCAGTGGATTCTGCCGACGGAGTACTACACGCCGGGCGAAGACGCAAAGTATATGTCGGATCACAACCTGATGCTCCAGTGCGACCAGCGATACGGCATCTTCGAAATGAAACAGGTTGCTGATGTCATAGAGGATTACTTTCGGCAGAAATAATGAAGCAGTCAGGTTCATTTACATAATACTTTCTTTCAGGCTTCCCCCTTCGGGGGAAGCCCTTGCAACTGAAAGGGGCTGTCGCATTAACGGAAAATAACCGTTAGGGCGCAGCCCCTGTTGCTTTTGGGTATTGCAGTTGTTTTTCTGCTATTTTACAACATTCTTTTCAAATCCGCTGCCAGATACAACGGAACGTTGGTAATTTTCCCATTTACCAAATAACCCATTTCTGAAAACCGAACTGCTGAAATCGACTCTGCCTCTGAAATATATTTCTTAAAAGTTGGTGCACTTTTATCCTTTCCACCTTTCACTTCTACCGGAATAATATTCTGCCCGTCTTGCAGCAGAAAATCGATTTCTCCATAACGAGTTCCATAATACCTTGGAGCCAGTTCATACTGTCCTTTCAACTGCTGCAGAACAAAATTCTCTGTCAGCGCCCCCTTGAACTGATAATCCGATTTCAGCAAAATAGCACTATTATCAATCCCCGCCATACATTTTAATAATCCTGTATCAAAGAGATACAGTTTAAAGCAATCCAGTTTATCAAAAGCCGGCAAAGGATGTTCTGCTTTTGATACGTTATAGACTCTATTTAACATACCTGCCGACACCAGCCATTCTATCGCTTCTTCAAAATCTCTTGCACGCCCACCGGTGCGAACCGCCCCATATATAAATTTTTCGTTTTCTTTTGCAAGCTGCGACACAATGCTTCGGAAAACCATCAAAAGTCTTCCACTGTTTACTTTTCCATTATGCTTAGAAAAATCATTTTCATAAATTTCTATGAGTTCACGCTGAATTTGCTGAATCATCTTTGGATCTTTGCTGTCAATCCAGGACGCCACACACTCAGGCATTCCCCCAATAATCAGATAGTAATGGTAGCTGCCAAGCAGCCGCCGGTGAAAAATTTCTTCTATCGTCTGCCCTTTTTTTATTGTCTGATAATAGCGATATAAAACTTCGTCTGTGGCCAGCAGGAACTCTTCAAAATTTAAAGGCCCCAATTCCAATAGATTCACCTGGCCTACGGGATATGATTTCGGCTGTGCAAGCAGTGTTCCTAAAAGACTTCCTGCAGCAATTACATGGTACTCGTTTGCGTTTTCACGAAAATACTTTAAGCTGTTTAATGCCTGTGGACATTCCTGAATTTCATCAAGAATAATTAAAGTTTCTCCCGGTACAATCCTTTCTCCGCAAATCAGCGACAGCAGTTCAACAATCCGATGAGGATTTTTATTTTCTTCAAAAATAGAAGCAAGCGAATCTTCTTCGTCAAAGTTAAAGTAAGTATAATTCTCATAATACTTTCTGCCAAATTCCTTCATAATCCAGGTTTTTCCTACCTGACGTGCGCCTTTTAGAATCATTGGCTTTCTGCAATCACTATTTTTCCATTCAATCATTTTTCGTATTACAGTCCGTTCCATACTCAGTCCACCTCCTGTCCTTTATATATTATGCCACTTTTTACGCATATTATCAATCCATTTTCGCACATTTTTACTGCATTTATATTACTTTTTTGCACATTTTTACGCTATTTTTCTCAGCACTTTTACACATTTTTACTATCACCCCTTCCATAACCTAATCCTTTTCTCCAGAACTTCCCCAAAATATCGAAAACAGCGACCTTTTAGAGAGCCGCTGTTTTTTAAATTTACACTTCACAAAATCACTTCACATTTTCAATATGGATATCCGGCTTCACACTTTTTGCCAGTTCCAGGACCTGTTCCAGCTCCTGCTTTCGAAAAACCAGTCTTCTTGACATGACATCCCGCAGAAAATGGAGCACCACATAACCTGGATCCGCCACATACTCAATGTGAATATCTGTAATTTCTTCAAAAGACCACACAATTTTGTGCTTGCGCACGATAAAGTCATAGGCCAGAACCACGCCCTCCCTGCTGACGTAGGTTTCCTTTTGGAAAATTACCGCAAGGAGCAGTACCACACCGATGATTGCAGAGTATTTTACGGTAGAGTAAAAGCTGAATACAATAAGCCCCGTGCCGAATACAATGGCTGCAAACTTTGTGGACTTTCGCATCGCTCTGTCGTCATATGCCTTTATCTTATCCATTGCGTCTTTCTGCCTTTCTCTTTGCTTTCAATTCTTTCACTTCTGCTCTGGTTTTTCCTTCATATTCCTTGTACTTGATGCCAATGCCCAGGTAGGAAATTGTAATTGCCAGAACAGGATTGATCAGATTCATAAATGCGTACGGCATAAACGCCCAGTTGGATACGCCTAAAGTCGCGGACTGATAAGCGCCGCAGCCGTTCCACGGAATCATCGGAGACCAGAGGGTCGCACCATCTTCTGTAGTTCTGGACAGAAAACTTCTGCTCAGTCCTCTTTCATCGAAGGCCTTCATGTACATTCTGCCCGGTACTAAAATTGCCAAATACTGGTCAGTCAGCACTACGTCACAGATGATACCGGTCACGATAGTGCAAAGTACCAAGCCTCCGACACTCTTTACTCTCCTTACAAGACCGCCCAAAAGCACTTCGATGAAGCCGCACTTTTCAAGGACGCCGCCGAAGAACAGAGCGAACATAATCAAAGAAATCGTCCACATCATAGAGTCAATACCGCCTCTGTTGAGCAGGCTGTCAGTTACTTCGTTGCCGGATTCAATGCTGAAGCCGGTCTGCATGCCGCCGAAGACCTCAGGAAAACTTGCGCCCTGCGCAATCATAGCCACGATGCCGCCGCAAATCGCAGCAAGAAGCAGTGACGGAATCGCAGGAATTCTCTTTACTGCGCCGAATACAACAACCAATACAGGCAGCATAATCCACGGTGACAGGTAGAAATTATCCGCAATTGCATTCTGAATGTCCAGCGCCAGGGAAGCATCGTAACCGGATTCGTCAATAACGATAGCGCCTACAATGCCGTACAGCACCAGAGAAATCAAAAATGATGGAATTGTGGTTGTCATCATAGCAGAAACGTGGTCGTACAGCGGTGTTTCTGCACCGGCTGCCGCAACGTTTGTACTGTCAGACAGCGGAGATAATTTGTCGCCTGTGTATGCGCCGGAGATAACCATACCAGCTGCCAGGGCAGGATTGATGCCAAGGCCCATTGCAATACCCATCAACGCAACACCTACTGTACCGGACGCAGTCCAGGAAGAGCCTGTTGCAAGACCTACGATAGCAGTTAAGATTGCGCCTACTACCAAAAATGCACCCGGAGAGATAATTTCCAGTCCATAGTAAACCATAGCCGGCATCGTGCCGGACCAAACCCAGGAACCAATCAGCATACCTACGCACATGATAATCAGGAATGCTTCAACCGTTCTGCGAATGCTGTCATAGGCGCCCGCGGCGATGTCCTCCCAGGTATATCCGCATTTCACTGCTACTAAAGACGCTACGATACAGGACGCGATAATCGGCATATGCGGATCCAGACCCCATTTTACAGTACTTAAAATAATAATGACCATCATAAAGACGATTGGAATGAGCGCTTCCCAAACCTTAGGAAGTCTCGGGGTTCGTTTCTTACCCATAGAAAAATTCCTCCTTGAATTAGATATTTCAAGTACATTTAAGAGCAAGAACTATGCCATAGACAAAAATCCCCATTTTTCAACGTTTTTCTTGCTCCTAAAAGGTCTGCGCCATGGGGACAGGGAAATAAATTTCACATTTCGCCTGCGCAATCGCGAAATTTATTTCACAGTCTTAGGGTCAATCCCATATTCACCCAGTTTATTCCAAAGCTGCCGCGCCGTAATCCCAAGAGCCTCTGCACACTTTGTCACGTTGCCGCCTGCAGCCTTCAAAGCTCTTTCAATGTAATGCTTTTCAAAGCCCGCCCGCGCCTCTTTCAGCGTAGCGCCCTCACCATAAAATTCTGACTCTGCCGCAAAACTGCGTCCGCCGCACAGAGGCTGCTGCAAATCGTTGATGGTAATTTTTCCGCCGTCGCTTAAGGCAACCATTCGTTCAATGATATTCTTCAGTTCCCGCACATTGCCGGGATAATCGTATTCCAGCAGCATCGTCATCACCTGCCCGTCGACATGGGTGATTTTTTTCTTCTGCTCCGCTTCAGTCTTTCTGAGGAAAAATGCAATGAGCCCTTCTAAATCCTCTTTCCGCTGTCTAATAGGCGGAATGGATAAAGTCAGCGTATTGATGCGATAGAGCAAATCTTCCCGAAATCTCCCGGCAGCAATTTCTTCTTCCAAAGATTTATTGGTAGCGCAGATAAGCCGCACATCCAAGTCGATGGATTTATTGCTTCCGATTCGCTCAATTTTACGATTTTCCAAAACTCGCAGCAGCTTTCCCTGCATACGAATGGGCAAATCGCCAATTTCATCGAGAAACAGCGTGCCGAAATTCGCCTCTTCAAATTTTCCGATTCGCTTTGTCACGGCGCCTGTAAAGCTGCCCTTTTCATGACCGAACAGTTCCGACTCGATGACGCTTTCCGGCAGACTCTGACAGTTGATAGGAACAAAAGGTTCTCTGGCCCGCGCGCCTTTGTTATGGATATAGTTGGCAAAAACTTCCTTGCCTACGCCGGACTCGCCCAGCAAAAGGACGTTGATGTTGGTATCCGCCGTCTTGTCGCAAAGCTCCAAAAGCCGCAGATACTGCGGATTTTTCGACTCCAGAAATACATTTTCTTCATGCTGGTTGCGAAGGAGAATATCGCTTTTTTCCGCAAGGCGTTTCAGCTGCGCCAGCCTCTCCACCTTCATAATCAACTCCTCCAAATCGCTGCTCTTGACAAAATAATCCTTAGCGCCGTACTTGATGGAATCCACCGCGCTCTCGATGGAACCGTAAGCCGTCATGACGATGATATCGATATCCTCGTTTTCGGAAGTCAGCGCACGAATCAGCTCCTCTCCGGAAAGTTCCGGCATACGCAAATCCGTAATTACCAGATTGACCTCATGTTCCTGTATATAGGCCAGCGCCTGCCTGCCGTTGGAACACGTGCTGGTCTGATAACCCTTCCTGCTCAATATCATAGAGACGACTTTCTGATATTCCGGCTCATCATCTACAATTAAAATATTATATCCTGTTTTCATATTCTGCCGCCTTTCCTTAATCTGCTCTTTCCTCTGCTCTAAATGTGCGTTCCGCCAGACATGGGAATTTCCACATAAAAAGTCGTTCCCTCGCCTAAAGCGCTTTCCGCCCGAATGTGACCGCCGGCCTGCTCCAGCTGAGAGTGAACCAGATAAAGTCCCAGTCCGGTTCCCTGTTCTTTGCTGGTATAAAACGGATTAAAAATCTCCAGAAGCTTTCCGCTGTCAATCCCGCAGCCGTTATCGCGAAAGACAATATTGACCGCCTTTTCCAGAACCGTCACACCAATTTCAATTTTTCGCTGCCCCGGCGCATTCTCAAGGGCGTCAATACTGTTGTTCAACAGGTTGATGATGGTGATTTTCAGCAAGTCTTCATTGAGCAGTACCGGTTTCGTTCGTCTGCCCGTCATGGAAAATACCACTTCTATATTTTTGCTGTCCATCTGTTTCTTTTCCAAAATGAGTATGTTGTTAATCAGTTCTCCCACATCCACGTCCTTACTCTCCTCTCCGGAAAGCCTTGAAAATTTCAGGAGACTATCGATAAGCCGGTTAATTCGTTTGATAGAGTCGTCAATCACATTCACTGCGTGACGGCCGTCTTCCCCTTTGCAAAAATCCTGTATGAGGAACATATAGCTTTTAATCAGGCCTAAAGGATTTCTGATTTCATGAGCAAGCCCCGCGGAAAGCTGTCCTACAGCAATCATCTTTTCCTCCTGAATATTGCGCTGCTGATTGATATACCGCTGGGTCCATTCCTCCACGATGTAGAGTTTTTTATCTTCTCCGCTCAAGTCCATGGTGTTTTTCATGTAATAGTGTTCTTTCAGCTTGTAGACTTTTTCGTCATCTGCGGAAAGAAAGGGCATAACCCACTGATTCTCATAAAGGTTCGCGCCCAGCAGCTCCTTTTTGCTGCAGCCGGCAATCCTGCAAATTTCATCGTTAACTTCCAAAATCTTTCCGTTTCCGGAAGCGATCAGAAGTCCCTTGTCCAAAGTATCGATAATCAGCCGCAGCTGCTCCTTGCTGTGAAACAGCTCCCGGGTCTTTTCCGTAACTTTCTTCGCCGTCGACAGATTCCACACTGTAAAGGCCGCGCCGCAGATCATGAAGAAAAAAGCAATGTTGTAAATCAGATCCACTTCCGACATATCGGTGATTTCCGGTTCCATGGCGCCAAACCATTTGCTCTGGGTCTTCGTAATCAGATTCTTCTTTTTCATGGAAAGGACCGCCTTGTTAAAAGCGTTCAAAAGTCCCTCGTTGGATTTATCCAGCGCTATACAGATTTCCGTTCTGGAAAAAGAATACTGTAAAAATTTATAATAGCGATTGCTTCTATGCTGGTTAATCAGATAGGAAAGCTTTGTCTCATCCCCTGCAACTGCAGCCACTATATTGTTTTCCAGCATGTCCAGAGACTGCTGAAAATCCTTTGCGTAGACCACGGACACCCCTTTGCTGCCATACAGTTCTTCGATTCGGGCCGCCATGGCTTCCTCGCCTTCCTCCACCGCAACCTTTACATCTTTCAGCTGGTTCATATTGTCCAAATCCGAATTCTCCTTAACCAGCATCTTTCCATGCATGATATAAAGGGGCTCAGTAAAGAGGTAATTCTCTGCAGGCAGCTGGCTCTTGTCCACAATGGCAGCCTGAATATCCCCGTTCTCAAAGTCCCGTGCCAAATCCTTTTCCTGATTCAGTTTGATATCCATATCGTTTTCCAACTCAATAGACAACTGATCGATAAAATCGATGAAAATTCCATCGTTTTGATTGGCCTCATTGACAAAGGACAGGGGCAGACTGTTGTATTTTACCCCGCAGGTAATATGGGCCTTGCTGAAATACTCCTTCTGCGAGGTCGTCAGGTCAAAACTGTATTTGATATAATCAAGCCAGTCCATATTGTATCGAATCATCATATTAATGCAAGCGCCGAACCAGATAATCAGCGCAATTGCAGCCAATGTCAAAGAAATGCTTTTTTTCATAAAATACCTGCTGCTTTTACCTGGCGCCGTTCTTACCGGCAGTCTCTGGGACGATGGTGATTTTTTTCACTTTTGTTTCCTTTCCGTCCACTTCCATCACGGCAAAGGTAATCTCCTGATCGAAGCGCCGCCTGCCGCAGCTGCCGGGATTAAGCCAAAGCCTGCCGTCTTTTATTTCTTCGGCATATTTGTGAGAGTGCCCGTAGATGACAACATCAATACCCGCCAGCGCCTCCGGCGACTTAGCAATATCTTTCTTGTTGTGTACCAGATAAAAGTTTAAGTCCTCGATTTGAAAAGTCAGATACGCCGGCAGATGTTCCGCCCATTCCTTGTCATTATTTCCCCGCACCACGTAAAGAGGCGCAATGGCCTTCAGTTCCTCTATAATTTCAGGTTTATTGATGTCGCCGCCGTGGATGATACAGCCGCATTCCTGCAAGACCGCAGTCACCTCTGGTCTAAGCAGTCCGTGAGTGTCTGAAATGATGCCGATTTTGGTTGCCATAGAAAACCCCTTTCCATCAAATGTTTTTCACATCTCTATTTCATCAAAATGATTCTAAAATCCATAAATACTGAGGTGCCCTGATTTTGTCATAACCAGATTTGACCATTTACGCACATCTTCAAACTGCAATCGATACCGCTCCTTATTTTTCCAAAACTGCGCACCGTTTTCTCCACTACGCAATCCACCATGTGCCGTCCGCCGCCTGATGCAGA
Organism: Emergencia sp.; assembly: GCA_022767345.1. Lineage (GTDB taxonomy): Bacteria > Bacillota > Clostridia > Peptostreptococcales > Anaerovoracaceae > Senimuribacter. The sequence continues at coordinate 14,933 of JALEOD010000013.1, read as the reverse complement.
CTGCCCACTTCTTCAGAAATTATGTTTCCTTCATAGTCCCTGACAATCACCATGTTATAATATTTATACCTGTCACCGGGCTGATTTCGTTCCTCATCCCAATCTTCCTCAACCCAAGCATCAAAATAAACTCTGCCGTCTGCTATGAAAGCCCCACTCTCATTGGATTTTTTCGGAAAAGAAAATTTTTGCGGAAAGAAACACGTAAAACGCTCATCCTCACTGATAATATGTACCGGACTTCCGATAATCTGCAAATTGTAAAGCGGCACTTCCCTCATGCTTAGTACTGTCACAACCTCCGGCTCCTCTTCCGGCAGATAACGATACAAGGTAATCTTCTTTTTGTCGTAATCCCCCTGCAGAAAATAGTAAAAGCCGCCTACATACACAGGAACTCCGTAAATAGTATTTCTTTTTTTCTCAAAAGGCACATAGACATTCCCGTTTTCAAAATCGTAAAACCGGATTTCTGATCCCGGGCAGACTCCCTTCTTACAGATTTCAATCAAATCATAAAAATCTATTTCGTCCAGATTTGCGTAAGCCAATCTTTCCTGCCCGGCTATAGTTTCTATATACGCGCCGCAAGTTTTATTGAAATATCTCAACATAGTCTTGTATCTCCTTACCAACATTCACCAGTTACTTCCATCATCCTTGTTTCCGCCAAATTCACAGCCGTAGTGATATCCGCCTCCATCGTACCACATTCCATACCGATAGCCGTAATAAGGCGGCAATTAGCACAATTACCATCGCAGGCTCCGTTATAAGGTTTCTGCTGTCTTTCCGCCTTAATACTGCCGACAAATAATTTTCTGATTTCATTTTACCGCACTTAACGCCATTTATCCAGCCAAAAAGTTCATGCCGCTTCACTATTTAAAGTGCTTTTAACTCTCAAGTCGGAAAATTTCCAATGGCTCTTTAAATGCAGCATAACCGAAAGCCCGCTACATATATTTCATCACCAAATCATTCAGTTCAGAAACAAGCTTTTGATTTCCTAATTTTCTTACCATAGGCATAAAAAGGTTAAGCGTTTCTTGCGCTCTCTTTTCAATTTGGTTCTGTGGTAAAAATTCAATGGTTCTCATATTATGAAGCCGCTCTGCCAATTTTATCAGCAGCACATCCGTGTCTGTTTCATCGCATATGTTTTCACAGTCGTTGACCCTTCTCACTAAGTTCCATACATCTTTTGGAAGTTCGTTTTTTAGGTACTGCTCCTTGTCCGCTGCCTTTTTCAATACATCACAGAACATGCCTCCATAAATCAGCTTCTCTTCTGCTTCTAAGTCTGCCAGTAAAATCGCCACATGCAGCGGATGGGTAATGTACTCGACACCGGAATATCTTTTCATGCCGTCATAAGACCGACAACTCAGCATAAACATTTTCTCCAGTTCTTTGGAACTATAATCAATTTCTTTTTCATTCATCGTTTCTGTTAAAATTTCTATTAACTGCTCTTTTGTTACGGTTTCACTTATGTTCTTACATGTAATCATTTTCGTTTCTCCTTTTCCTTTTTCTAACACCAAACCTAGTTTTATTGCCTTTAAAAACGATGGCGCGAAACCATATTCTTGCTTAAATGCTCTCGCAAAACTGTTTGGCGATTCCCAGTCATACTCATAAGCAGCATCAATAATTTTCTTTCCATTAAGAATTTCCTCTGCCGCTTTATACAGGCGCCTTTTCCGTACATATTCCATAACGGTACATCGCATTTCTTCCTGAAACAGTCTGGAAAAGTGATATGCGGAATAACCTGCGTGTTCTGCAATTGCCGCCAGACTTAGCGGTTCTTTTAAATTTCTTTCGATGTATTGCAGACAGCAGTTTAACGTCTTCCGGTTCATTTTCTATCGTTGCCTCCTTTCGCTCTAGGTTGTTTTATCATCTGTTTTAAGGATATCAAAGTTCCGTAATAAAAGCCTAACATTTTTTGCGGTTTTCATTTTCTCTTACAATAAAAACATAGAGACAGTCACCTGCCTCTATGCCTTTCTTTCTTTTTTTGCAGTTTCAATGCGAACTGCCGCTTTTTCTCAGCTTCCTTCTGAGCCCGACTTTGCTGCCTGCGCTCTGCAGGAGTGCGGCCGGACTACCTACCGGCTCTGCAGGAATCCCGCAAAGGATTTCTGCGTTTGTGTTTTTATCTTTGCTTTTCTATGTTAACACATCTTGCTAACGATTTCCATATTTTCATGGCCAGTCTTACTGCACCTTTTCGCATAAACACTCATTCATTTCTTATTCAAAATGCAGCTGCATTGTAGCAAAACTCTTTGCTGTCTTTTCAGAGAGCTTCCGTCTCTTTTTTAATATCGCAATCTACACTTTACTTAGAAAATTACCAGGCTATCATTCCAGCATCGCCAGCAGCTGGTTTTGTCCATTCATAACAAATTCCCGTACATAATTCTGATTAATTTTGCTCTCTCCTGCCGCAGGCAGCTGCGCGTTCGTTTCCGCAAGAACCCGCAAAATCATCTCTTCTGTCACGATTGGAATTTCACCACTGCGAACCATTTCGCCAAGCAGTTTCCGTGTGCCCGGATTTTCATCTACAAACTCACGGAAGAATCGAATCAGTCCATCAGTGCTGCGCGTAACATCCTTACTGTATCCTCTGGAAACAAGTGCAATATTGTTGTCATAGTTCGGCGCCATTTTCAAAATTCTTCCAGTCGTTTTTTCCCGAAGCAGACCAAAATTCTTTGTGTGGCGATCCATGTTAAAGCAAAGGGTGTCCAGCCAAAGAATTTTCAGATAGTCCGCTCTCAAATCCGAGCCCATCTCGCACAACTGGTCATAACATCTGCTGTAATCGTCATCATCACCCATAAAACCGTCAGCCGTTTCAAAGTTCACTTTAGCACCCTCTGTAAAGTCTCTAGTTCTGATATAATCTCCGTCCATCTCATAATACGCCATAGAAAAATCCATCGCTATGCCTAGCCTGCAGATGAACAGCTCTGAAAAGTATTCCTGAATTGTACCTGCTTTGTAAAGCCACCAAACGCCATCCTTTTGCCGCCAGCACTTTTCATAACTGCCTATATTCGTAAGCTCCGGCGTTCTGGAAGGTCTCAGCGAAAAGCTATCAGGATCACCGCAGAGAGCAAGTCCATCGAAATAATTTTCTTTAAAGCAAATATCCGCGTAATTCAAAGGCTGATTCGCAGGACAAATCCAATAGGTATCCGTGATAGTCGCACCGTTGACAGACAGTGCTGTCTCCGCATCATCAGCTGTGCGCAGGCGAAGCACTTTTTTCAGCAGTCGTGAATTTGCCCTATGCGTGTCGATTGCACGGCTTGCCAGCCAGCCCTCTACATCCTTCGTCCTTTTTAAATAAAGCGGTAACAAAGTCTCCTCAGCACTGGTAATCTCTCCATTTTCAATTGTGGCGATTCTTCTGTCCTCTGACATCAGGTAACCTGATAATGGTTTCAAACAGTTCGCCTCCCTTCCAATTGATTTGATATTATTATACTTCACGAAATGCCGCTGTGCAATGTGTAAAAACACCTCTTTTATAGCAGCCTTTTTATCTGATGAAGTGTACTTTTTCGATGTTATCCTCCAATCATTTCCATAGCAGCAATCATTCTCAACTTTTCAGACTCAATCAAATCCCTACCGTAAGCGTCTATAAAGCGTTCCGTGTACCGGGCGGTCCCAAGATTATAATTCAGAGTCCAGATTCCCCAAAGCACATCAATGTGCCGGTCTCCAATGCCGCCGCAGTCAAGGTCAATATACCCTGAAAACTCCCAATTGTTCAGGATAATATTAGGCAGGCAATAATCCCCGTGAATCAGAACCTCTTTCTTTAAAAGGGGCATGCCCTCCTCTGCAGTGCGTCTTGCATCTTCAAAGGAGTCGAACTGCCAAATTCCCCTGAACAAATCCGGCTCAAAACTTTTTCCGGCAAATCCGCATTTTACGGCCTCCGTATACGTCGTTATTCTATCCTGCACCGGACAGCCTTTCCCGTCGGTTTCATGCAGCCTTCGAAGCTGCAGCGCCATAGTGTCGCAAAGCTTTTCAGGCTCTGACAAATAATCCGGATGGGTGCAGTCCTCGCCTTGCACCCGCCGACTCAATAGGTAATCCTTTCCATGAAATGTATCATAATACAGCACCTCTTCAGACAGCTTCAAAGAGTGCATATACGCTGTCATCTGCGCTTCCGTCTTCAGCGTTCCTGCCGCAGACTCTTTCAGAAAATAGCCGTCGTCCCTATCGATAAAAATCACTTTCGCCTGAGGCGAACAGCTGCTGTCGTAAAGCGCAGCATCTTTCATGTAATTTGTCACTGCTTCAGGATATACCTCAATGTCCGGTTTGATCGGTTTTCGTTTCATACATACCTCCGGTTTGATTATCTGTTCAATACGTTAAAGTTCTGTCTCCTACCATTCCGTTAGACTTTGGCTGTCCGAAAAGGAAAATTCCATTAGCTCTGCTGCAATTTCTTTGTCCACAATTCGCATTGCAGTATCCTCAAAGAGACCATTTTGTGCATCTGCGCAAAATGGTCTCCGTTAAATGCTTTTCAAAAATAGCTCTAGCTCTACTGTAAACTGTTTAGTATCTGCAACCACAACTTTCTGTTATATTAATTCATCATAAATAGCAAACAAGTTATCCTCTATTTACCACCACGAGCGCCTATCTTGCATCTCTTCAATCATCACCAAAGCGTTATATAAATGTTCCTGCAGCTCTACTTTAGAAAGACTTTTTACGTATTTTCTCAAATCATCATAATGTTTCTTCTGTTCAGCTTCTTCCTCTGCCTCCCACTCAGCAACCTGCTTCAGGAAATTCTCCGCAGCTTCCGGCTCTGCCGTAAAATATAATGCGATCATATGTTTACAAACAACTCTCCGTCCTTCTGCAAACGCACAATTGCAGGTTGATTTTCTAGGATGTTTTTTATCAATACAAACTGTATATTTTTCTCCGTTACTACCGGATACAATTCCGCTATAGGTAGTCGCACCTGTACTCTCCCAGGAAATTACCTTTTTCTTCTCGTAATACTCCAGGCCTCTCCAAACAGAATTGCCACTTGCAGTTTCAATCAGTCCCATTCTTCTCCTCACTTTACCAATTACATCACAATATACCGATACACATCATCTCGCACAGGGACTTCCAGCTCATAGTGAATCCGGACAATGTCCAGGCCATTGTTTTTCATCACCATGCCCTCCGGCTCACCGACCGCATGAATCGGCCCCAAGTAATAAAACTCTTTCGAAATGGCGTCATTCTTATCACGGCGCACAAAGAGCTCAATATTCACGCCAAGCTCCTTTGCCTGATAAATTGTCACGACGTCGCCGGAGGTGACTTTACGCTTGGATTTGGAATACGCCGACAAATGAGACGGACTGATAAACTCATCCTCATAAGCAATGGTATCGCTGATGGCGTCATCTTTATGGTAGTTGATGAACACAGGAAAGCTCTTCGTTTTCTCATGATACTTATAGCCGCCGATATTCAGCGCAACCTCACCTTTATCCCACTCAAGCAACCTGCAAACATCTTCATAGGTGTATTTTTGATACAAGCAGAAATTGGTGCTGCCATAAGTGTCCCGATAATTTTGTCTCCAGCGATGCAAGCCAAAGTCAATCACCTCGGCAAGCATCTTTGCAAAATCCTCATCGCTCAAAGCTTCTGCAAAGGCAGCAGAAATGCACCACTTATTTTCCTTTTCTTCCAGAAAAACACATTTGCTGTAAGTATTCCGATTGCTACCTGTAGCAAAAAGATTTGTCATTAAGTTCCACAAATTATCTTTGCTGTATGAGGTTAGAGAAATACCAAAGCTTTCACGCAGTTCGGCAGTAAAGGCATCCCAAACATCATGCCGCTTTTCCATAATCACTTGGAGTAGTACCAACTCATGCGGACGCTTGCCAGAAGCAAATTTCTTTGATACGTATTCCAACATCTGCTCCTGCACGTCATTCAGCCGCACCGCAAAATCTTTTTCATATTTTTTCAGGAACATATAGTAAGAGCCTAGGGATTTGCTGTCAAAAATGCGCAAAACGTCCAGCGTTCCATAGCGTTCAAAATCCAAAAGCGCCGGAATTTTTCCAAGCTTATATTTCAAATTATGGTAGCATTCTTTGATTAACTTGATGTCGTTAAAGTTAGCTGCATCAATGGCTTCGTAAATCTTTTTCTTCGTCACTTCATCAAAATTCACAGTAGAAGCGCCCGGGATCATGCTGCTGCCATTGCTAATCAGTTTTCTCAAGTTGTCTTTATTATAAGTTCGATCACCGTAAAGGGCGATAGGAATCAGATAATTATTGCTGTAATTTCCAATAAAATCAATCACCGTCAGATATTCTTTTCCAGTCGCTTTCCGCAAGCCCCTACCCAACTGCTGCACAAAAATGATCGTCGACTGCGTCGGACGCAACATAATAATCTGATTGACCGCAGGAATATCAATTCCTTCATTGAAAATATCAACCGTGAATATGTAATCCAGCCTACTCGCATCATCATCGCTTTCCAGCCGCTCAATGGCCTGTTCTCGCTCCATTTCACTATTCGCACCGCTGAGCGCAATGGTCTTTAGGCCCCGCAAATTAAAGCTTTCCGACAGTCGCTTTGCTTCTTCATTTCTACTGCAAAAGATTAGTCCTTTCACCCTATCTCCATCGTGTCCATAGTGGTCAGCGACTTGCAAAATTTTCTCTACACGCTCATCACAGACTAAACGATTGAACTCTGTAAAGTCATCAATGATTTCACCATCGATGAACAAATCGCGAATCCCAAAATAATGGAACGGCGTCAACATTTTTTCTTCTAACGCCCGCTCCAGTCTGATTTCGTATGCCACGTTATAATCAAAAGTCTTGAAAATATCAAATCCGTCGGTACGCTCAGGGGTTGCGGTCATACCCAGCAAAAAGGCCGGCTGAAAATACTCAATCATTCTCTGATAAGAGCTGGCACCAGCTTTGTGTACTTCGTCGATGACGATATAGTCAAAATGCTCTCTCTCAAAGCGTTCCATGATGTCAGGTTTTGAGATGGTCTGTATGGTTGCGAACATGTAGTCACATTCAAAATCCTTACTACTACCCAGCATAAAACCGGCATTAAGGTTGTACCCCAACACATTTTCAAAGCTCCGCCTTGCCGCTCTTGCGATATTTTCACGGTGCACCACAAATAAAAACTTTTTCGGCGCAAAATTTTGCACATCAAAAGCACTCAAATAAGTTTTTCCAGTTCCGGTTGCAGAAATTAGCAAGCCTTTGTCCTTACCCGCCACACGAAGCTTTTCTAACTCGCCCAAAGCTTCCTTTTGCATTTTATTAGGCGTAATTTGATTTACCCTGATTACCTGCCCCTGCTGCTGATTCTTGTCTGCGGTTTGTCTAAGCCGATTCACATAGTAGTATTCTCTCTCATACCGATGAATCCACGCTTCGTCAACAACTTCCGCTTCATTAAAGGTGTTTTTAAACTCCTTAACCAGGCTGCGCATCGCAAATCCATTCTCACTGGCCGACAAACGAATATTCCATTCCTTATTCTCGCTCAAAGCATTCTGGGTTAAATTACTGCTGCCAATGAGGAAAGAAAAAGTGCCATCTTTCTTTCGGAAAATGTATCCTTTTGCATGAAAATTACCTTCGGTCACAATCCGAAGGTCAATATTCTTGTATTTTAAAAGTCTCCGCAGCGCCCTTGGCTGCGTAAAATTCTGATACTGGGAAGTAATGATTTTACCTTTTATACCCTGAGCTTCCAGCATGTCCAACAAATTGACGATGGACTGCACCCCGCTATTTGTGATAAAGGCTACAGAAAAGTAGAACTCCGTGCATTCGCGCAGTTCCGCCTCTATGGTAGATAAAACCTTTATCCCTTCTTTATAGTTGTTTACAATGATCCTCGGTGCATACTGCTCCAAAGCCGTGGTTTCACTATCGATGAAGCCATAATGTAGCCCTTGCGCAATCTTTTCAGCTGCACGATCCATGGTTAAAATCCTCTCTTTACCAGTGCGTCAACGACTGGACGATCAGCCGGCAGCCATTTTAACTTTTCAATCTCGTCAACGGTTGCCCAGCACACGTCCGCGTGCTCCTTTAAGTTTACCTCGCAATCGCTCACTTTGCAAATAAAGCAGTGCATGCGCAGCTCAAAATCCGGATATTGGTGTTCCACTACATAGAATGGTTCCATATCCTCCGCATCAACATACACGTCCATCTCCTCAATCAGTTCCCTGTGCAAAGCCTGCGCCGCAGTTTCCCCTGCTTCCAGCTTTCCGCCGGGAAACTCCCATCTATATGAAAGGTAATCGTACTTGTTTTTTCCTCTCTGTGCGCAGAGCACTTTGTTTCCTTTTAGTAAAATCGCACCGCATACTTCTAAGTGTTTCATGTTGGTCTCCTTTGGTTGCTAGTTATGTTTGGATTCACTTATTTCATCTAAGCTATATGGATTAAAAAACATCAACTTAATTCTAATATATTTAATAAAAAATACTTACTTTACAATAATCATTTTATTAATCACAAAAAGTGGAAAGCGTAGCTCATCATACCGCACTTTCTCAATCATCACCTTCTATGATATCTTTAACCTCTTGAGCCTCTATTGTCATAGTTTTCATACTTTCTAACAGTTTTTTGTAAAAGGTTGTCACATCCAAATCCCGTAATATGTAACGCACTTGACTGTTATTAAGGGCAATTTGAAATAAAACTTCTTTTTCGTCAAAGGACCAATTGTCAATCGCTTGCAATTTACTAATAAGGGTATGCGTATTTGCAAAACTCCTACTGCTGTCTAAAGCAATGATTAAATCTGTTTTTTGGCGTTCTTCCTCATTACTTTCTTTGTCTGCTTTGATTCTTTCTAATTTATATTTGTAATGAAACATTTCTAGTGCTTCGTTTGCTGCGGTTCGATCTATAATGGCTTTAACTAGAAGATCCAATTCAGTACCCTCTCTATAATCAGCTGGAGCGAAATATTTAATTCTTCCATCGCGCATCATTTTATAAACTTTAGTCTTGTCCATGGTCTTTGCATTATAGACACCAATAGAATGCCCACCATAGCTATTAGTAAGCTTCATACACGGAATATCAGTATCGCTATCTCCAATGTAAATCATATTACGAAAAGGAACCCTCATTTCTTCTGGAGAAAAGGGTTCATTAATGGCAGGATCGTTAATATCCAGAACGCCTTTTTCGATTCTGAACAAAAACTGCGTTTTATTTGTGTAATTCACAACCTGAGCGGGCCATACAGCTACTCCATTTTTATCGTAATAAAATGAACTAGCGTAAATTCTTTCAAATGCACCGGCCTTAGCTACTGAAGTTCCTTCTATCATTTCTTTTAAGCCTGAAGAAATGATATAATGTTCTACGATAACTCCCTTCGTCCTCCCATATTCACGAATGCGCTCAAACCACTGCTCGACACCAGGAAACAGTTGGACAGAAGCACCATATTCCACCAATTTTTCTTTGGTAAACAAAACTTTACCTCGTGACTCCTCCTTCATTGTATACATATATGCAAGGTTTTGATCCATTTCATTATCAGTAGCACGAGAATTTGACTTTTTCCAAAAATCGGCGATATTATAGCCAACCGATTGAATATAGCCCTGAGCCTGCATATCATCCGGTGATAGTGTCTTATCAAAGTCATAGCAAATTGCAATAACAGGAGAATTTCCTTTATTTTTTCTTTTATACTCTTTATCAATCATAATAAAGTCTCCTAAATCATTATTTTTAATATTCTCTAATAATCTTTATTAAAAAATTCATCAGTCAAGATGATTTTCTTTAAAGGATCCTCCCCAGGCTTATGCCCAGAGAGGAAAAAGTTTGTACAACTGAATGTTGACACGTATTAAATTATTTTTCTTTTCGCACGCCTTTGAATGGGGAACTATCAGATGTTTTAACATCCATAAAACGGCCTGTCGTCGTATCACGCTTTACCCAGGCATTCGTTTTGGGATTATACACCTGACTTCTTCCCTTCACAGCACCAACTCTAGCGTTGTCACCATAAGGTTTATTCTTTGCCATCGAATTTCCTCCTTTCTTTCATGATTTTTATAATCATGAAAAAGAAAAGAACGACACGACCCTTGCATCACAGCTTCATCCATGGTACAATCATTTTACAACATTACGCAGCAATTCGCTTTGCTGTCGTATCTGCACCGAGCGCCAACTCGGTGCTCTTTTCTTTTTCAAATTATCGATGTTGTCATCTAATCAAACATGATTTCTTCTTGATTCACATTGTGCAGTTCTACTTGATTCTGCACATCAAGCTCATTTACAATCCACCCTCTCAAATTACATGCCGTAATAAAATCCCGGATTCGATTAATTCCATTTATTTCTCTTAAGGTAATTACTGCACCAAAGTTTAGTTCACCTTGCATTTTAGAAGTCAAACGTTCCTTTGAAGTTATAGTTATGCCCCACAGTCTATCACCATAAGACTTAACAGGCCGATTAGATTTGAGTACTTTGGAAATAAATTTTGTATTTTCCCATTTCCTAAATTCTTTCCTAGATTGACGTTCATCTGCATGTGAACCTTCATCATCTTGAATATTTTCGTTTATATCGTCAATCTTGCCATCTTCTTTAACTCGCCCAAACTTTAAAGATAACTCCCTATTCGTATAATCGACCCCTTGTGCCCTTCTGCATTCCGGAAAATAGCACATCGTTGCCCTTGCAATATATGGATATTTGCTATCTTCATCTTTGGGAACCGGTATCGCATAGTTCGCTGTCTTATAAGACTCCGATGTTCCATACAAAACGAATTTAATTTCATCATTGTCTGTCGACAAAATTTTCGCTACATCAATCGGAACAATTCCATAGCCCATAACATGTTTATTTTTATATGTATCTATTTTATACTCCCACCCAGCGGCCGAATCAATGATTAGTGATTTTGCAACTTCTCTAGGAAGACCCATTACATCAATTAAATAACACATTTTTCGACTAATCCACGGTGCCGCCAAGGATGTTCCATATTCTTCCTGTTCTCCAAAACATGAATATACCTTTATTCTCTCGTTATAATCGCCTCCATAATAAGAAACATCTGGCTTATTAAAAAAAGAGAGTACATTTCCTTGTCTTGAATAAGAAGCAGGAGTTCCATCTCTTCTTACTGAATTTACAACGATTGAATTTAGTGAATCAGCTGGAGCTCCAATTCTTAAAACGCCTCGTTTCTCATTCCTATTATCATTCGTTCCAGAGACAACAAACACGATATTTTTTTTCGCCTGCAGTTCATCTAAAAAAGCTGCATCATATGAAACAAAATTCCTTGAGACCTCATCTTCCGTTCCAAGCGACAAGTTCCATACATGAATGTCAGAATTATTATCAACAATTTCTTTAATTTTTTTAACAAGCCTTGATGTCGGAATTTTATCTGCACAAACACCAAAATGTCTTACTCTAAATCGCCCGCATCCATCATCAAGCCACGGATTCATTCTTGGTCCATCTACAATAATAGAAGTTACTTGTGTTCCATGATCCCGTGGTTTATCACTGCACATCATCCTTTCTATATCGTCTAGATAGTCCACATTTTCAACCCAATCGGCAAAATATGCACTTTCATCAAACAAAGTATCTATTACTCCAATTACTGGTTCATTTGAAGGCTCTGGAATATAAATATTATCCTCCTGTTTATCTTGCGTGATATCATCAAGTGTTATTTGTGACAAATCCGAAGATACCATGGAGATCAAATAAGGTACATTCGATTCTAATATATCATACAGTTCCTTATCTGCAGACATAGTATCATTTCCAAAAAAGCTATACTTATATCGAATATCGTCGATTTTGAGCTTTTCAAGCAACTCTTCCATTGATAATTCAGTCTTATAAAATGTCACCAAAAAAGAATCTTTATCTGGCGCTTTCGCTATGTGCGGACGTGAAAAAGAGTCAATCACAGAACAGTCAATAATGATATCCCTAATTCTGTTTTCCTTAAGTTCATAACCTTCATAGTTTAATACATTTTCTGGTTTGTTAAAATTGTTTGATGTCGCCTTCCCTCCTAACTCTTTTTCCAGGAAGCACTTTGTTTTTTCAAGCTGATTTATAGTATTTTCAATTGTTTTCTCATTTACATAATATGTAATTATATGGTTTTCCTCTCCAAGAGGCGCCTCAGAAAAGCGTGCTCCTACAACCATATCATTTATATCTTTTCCTTCCGGTTTTAACAACTCACGAATTCTATTTGACTTCGCTATAATATCATTATAATTTACATCTATCAAAATATCTTTTACAAAGCGAGGGGAGTTCTTGTAAAAACGCAATATTGCTCTCAGATTATCACACAAATTATCAATTTTCTCAGTCGTTGTCTCAGCTTTTTTTCTTAAATTTCTAGACCCAAAACGATTTCTATTTGGTTCATTTGAAAATCTTAATTTAACTTGTAAAATTGGATTCATTTATTTCTCCTTTAGCTTTCTAGAAACACTGCTTTTTGGTATTTTAGAAATAATTTCTATTTCTCTCATAGTATAACCTTTGCCGCTAAGTGCCTGAATATCAACTTCTTCTCCATCAGTATTCAAAGCAAAATAAATCTTGCGCAAATAATCATACTCACTATTTTCATCACTAAACGCTACCGCAGTCCTAATTATCTGTTTCAAATCTCCTGGATATGGCAATTTCTCCTGGTCATTTAATATTTTGTGAAACATTCTTATATCTTTTCGAGAATTCCCCGTCCTTTTAAGATTTACCGACAACATCTCATCAGCAATTTCAATCAAGTCATCTTTCTCATAACGGTCAAATGATATCGTTGCATCGAATCGACGGATTATAGCTTTATCAAAATTCTTGAAAAGATTTGTAGTTGCAATCAGTATAATGTTTTCATTGAGTTTGTCAAGTTCCCTAAGAAATACAGATGTAACTCTGCCCATTTCTCTCAAATCATTGCTATTTATACGGTCTAGAACCAAGGAATCAATTTCATCAAAAACAACAACTACCTTCCTATATGGCAAGTGATTAATCTCATCAAATAGTTTCGCAACATTTTTTGCAGTTTCTCCCATTCTACTATCTATAAGCTGTTCAAAATCCACAGATAAGATGTCTCTCCCTAGTATTCTTGCAATTTGATAAGCGGATTCTGTTTTTCCTGTGCCGGGTTCCCCATAAAAAAGGAATTTCGATAAACCAGACTTATTGTTTATTGCTTTAGCGATGCCAATAATATCTTCCTCAATTACTCCCGGCAAAAGCAAAGGATTTGTTGAATATTCTATTCTTCTTAAATAATTTAAATTTCTATAATTAGTCTGTGGTACATAAAAATTAGCTGTAGAAATAAGCTCCATTAAATATTGTGCGAAATCTTCATCACCGTTCTGATCAAAACTGCGTGCGATAACTGCAACCTCATTTCTAAAAGCATCATCTTTCTTTTCAACATGGTATTTGACTAAATTAATCAAATTTTGTTTTTTCACAAATCTCACCTCGGTTATATTATATTCCAAACAGGGACACATGTCAAGTTTTTGGGACGCATATTTATAAATTACACAAAAAACGAATACCTCTTTCTTCTAGAAGGATTCGCTCATTATACTCCAATAACGCTATAACGCTTAAAGAAAAATTTAGACCTATAACTTTATCCCCAAGTCTTATTTCTCAGCATTTCCGCAATCTCAGCTGTCTCCGGCAGCTTATTGACCCCCAGTACCTGTGTAAGATCAAAAATTCGAGTGCCTCTCGAAGGACCCGGTGTTGTTTTCTTAAAATCCGTTTCATAGAACTTGTCAACAAAAAAGTATCTATGCTTTATCGAATGTAAATCATAGCCGTGCTCATCACCATTTGCAATAGCTCGTTGAATCTGTGCTTTCCGCTCATCAGTCAGCTCACCAAACTCAACATTATATTCCATTCCCACATCTGTCTCTATTGCCGTTATTCTTGCGCATACCTTTCCGATGGCCCGTACGCTTTTTTGACTATATAATCCAAGAAAATCGTGTGCTCTGAACCCCCTCGCCACATCATCGTAGTACACGCCTTCGCTAATATTAAAGTCCATTGTTACCCCCGCCAGCTGCATCCGCATATAGTTCCATGCATCGCCTCCTGATACCAGGTTATCCGCATAACAATAATCCAAATAATCTTCTAAAACCTCCTGCATCTCATAATCTCTGTCATCAAGGACCTCTTCAATAGCTTTTGCCAGTCTTTCAAAGGTAGTATTAATATGCATAATTGGATAAGTATGTTCTTTGTTGTACGCTTTTAACTGTTTTTCAAATTCTTCTTTTTTCACTTTCTTCATGTGTTCTGGAGCTAATGTCATAAGTACTTTATGACGCTCATCCTTAAAGGCTTCCAGATGCTTCATCAATTGCTCGGAGTGAAACCAATCCGACATTTTTGTCTCAACAACGATTTTAAAACTATCCTGTGTAATCGTAGCATCTGGCACACTATCCACACTCTTTTCCTGAAGAGTAAAAACTATTTCAGGTTCAAAGGAATCCTCAAAAAACTCCGATTTTAGCAGCCTGAAAAACTTATTTGAAGAGTAAGAATACAGCCTTGATAAAAGCAGCATTGTATTTGCTGTAGCCACATTTTCTTTTGCATGATATCGTTGAAAATAGTGTATTTTCATCACATTCTTGTATGATGTCTTTAGTCCAAATACATCAATACGCTCCTTTCTTCTCAACTTTGATATAATCGTTAGTAACACTGTGGACTTTTTATCGCTTTTTATAGCTTTGACTATTTGAAGGAGTGTATTGCCACAGTTTTATC
>JALEOD010000012.1 GCA_022767345.1 Emergencia sp. | reverse complement strand
ATCGCCTATGATGGTAAGCATAGGTGCTCTTTTGATGCTTCAAAACATACAAAAACGGACATACCACTTCTCAATGATATATCCGTTTTGATTGTGTCGGAAGCCTCTTTCACAATGTCAGCTTAACTTAATGACATTGGCTTTTGCACTGTCTCTTTCCACCTTACATTACTTTAAATCTTTACACTTTATCCCTCTCATACTCCAAGAGTGATCCTCTCTTGGAATATTCAAAGTCGTATTCATAGCCATCTTTATAGGCCTCTGCCTCATATACATATCTGCCGTCATCTCTGGTCAGTTTTACGTAAATGATAATAGCGCCGGGCACCTTGTCTTTTATCTTATTTTTAATCGTAGTCTTGCTTACAGCGCCAACTTTAGAAGCGGTGTATCTGGAACCCTCGTTGTCCTTATCCTTCTCTAAAATGGTACCGTCAGATGCCGCTATTTCGATAGAGTAAACATGCTTGCCCTTTACGGCTTTACCTTTATAAACTCTCATGCCGTCATCTCTGGTCAAATGGACATATTTTACAGTCGCTCCTGTCGGCAGTTCTTCCTTAAATATCGCCTTGGCTTTACTCCATGAAATCTTGGACGCCGCGTTTACATCAGCAGCGCCTGCCGCACCTGCATATGCAAAAGCTGTCACTACCAGCGATAAAGAAAGCAGTATGCTTAACATTACTTTTCCAGTTCTGTTCTTTGTCATTTTTCTATCCTCCTAAATCAGATTCTTGTTTAGTATGGCTTTACTATACCGCCGAAAAATGAAAAGAAAATGAAAAAATCAATTTTTATTTTTCAAATGACAAAATACCGACCCCGATGATGCTCTTCACCTTTTTCAGGGCCAGCATTATCTTTCAACCGCCAAAGCTAATCGGAGATATCTCTAGGCTTTGAATATTCTTTTTATCTATGAATACATTTATATAATATTGCTTCGATTTCATTCAAAGTCAGATTAAGAACTTGAGATATTGTTCTTGTTTCACAAGCTGTCTTAACAAGTTCACAACCCAAATAATAACCAATATCAGATTTATTAAGATAACTACACCAATCGCCAAAAAATTTTTGGTGATTCTCCTGGTTTTCAATTACCCGAATATACTCCTCAAACAGCAAAGTTCTGTTTTCATTACACCAGACCAACCAACCATCTTTATTTTGATGATAAAATTGGTCGTTATCGCAAAGCAGCTGTTCACAGTACATGGCAACGCCTTCACTATAGAGCTGCCATAGTGCCTTGTCCTTTGGTGTGTTAAGTGAAGGAAAAGCAACAGTTCTGTTCTGTTTGTGCCAAACATGTCCTAATTCATGATAGATTAAACCCTTCATTTCATTTTCATTGTGCCAATTCAGTTCAAGGATTTTTTCTATTCCAAGAAGAATATGCGGCATGCCCGAAAATGATACAACCCATCCCGCACCATTACACAATCCAATGTAAAGAACAACAATGGCATCTATCGGTGTTTGAAGCTTTTGTCTAATCTTTTCTTCGATATTGTTCATCAAATACAAGAATGACTCATGCAGTTTTATAACTTCCTTCTTTTGATCATGAACAGCATTTAAGACAGGCAAAACTTGTTTCTCAAAATTATATTTCGCTCCGTCTTTTTCAATCATTTCTTTTGCATACGGCAAGTAATAACTAATATACTGATTCCATTTTTCTTTGCAAAATTCTGTATCTATAAAGCACTTATCAATACTCTGCAATGTATCAATAATACGCACACTCATTACAATCTCTCCTGGCAACAAATTCCGATTGGATAAACAGCAGAACCATCTGTCGTTGACGAATGGGTCTGCGCTTATTTGTGGAATAGACAAAAGGGTGAAAGCACTCGGTGTTTTCACCCTCAAACAGCATGGATATTCCTTTGTTACTGCTTATTTTGTTTTAATGGTCTTAATCTGCGAAAAAGTCAACACTGCAACAATTTCCAAAATTTAAGTTTTTCGATAACACAAAATTAAATACTATCTCTTATTTCAAGTAAGCCTTCAGTTCTTCAACCTTGTCCAGTTCCTCCCAAGGCAGCTGCACGTCTTTTCTGCCAAAGTGGCCGTAAGCAGCAGTCTGTCTGTAAATCGGTCTGCGCAGATTGAGGTCACGAATGATTGCAGCAGGTCTCATGTCGAAGTGCTTGCTTACGATATCAGCAATCTCTTCGTCTGTCAGTTTTCCGGTGCCGAAAGTATCTACCATGATAGATACCGGTTTTGCCACACCGATTGCATAAGCCAGCTGAATTTCACACTTGTCAGCAAGACCGGCAGCGACTATATTCTTTGCCGCGTATCTTGCCGCATAAGAAGCAGAGCGGTCTACCTTTGTAGGGTCTTTGCCGGAAAAAGCGCCGCCGCCGTGGCGCGCATAGCCGCCGTAGGTATCGACGATGATTTTTCTGCCGGTGAGACCCGAGTCACCGTGAGGTCCTCCGATGACAAATCTGCCGGTTGGATTTACATAATACTTGGTTTCGTCGTCTAAAAGTTCTGCAGGAATAATCGGCTTAATGACGTATTCAATCAGATCATTTCTAATCTGTTCCTGCGTTGCCTCTGGATCGTGCTGTGTGGAAATCAGCACAGTGTCGATTCTCTTTACCTTATTTCCGTCATATTCTACAGTCACCTGGGTTTTTCCGTCAGGACGCAGATATTTTAAAGTGCCGTCCTTTCTGACTTTGGTCAGCTGCAACGCCAGCTCATGTGCCATCTGAATCGGCATAGGCATATATTCCGCAGTTTCATTGCAGGCATAGCCAAACATAATACCCTGGTCTCCTGCGCCGATGGTGTCAATCTGGTCATCAAGGGTGCCGTCCTTATATTCCAGCGCTTTATCAACGCCCATTGCAATATCACCGGACTGCTCGTCAATGGCAGTCAGCACTGCGCAGGTGCTTCCGTCAAAACCGTATTTGCCTCTGTCATAACCGATGTCAAGAATGACATTTCTGACAATCTTCGGAATGTCAATGTAGCACTTGGTGCTGATTTCTCCCATAACCATGGCATAGCCTGTAGTCGTTGTCGTCTCACAGGCAACCCTGCCATATGGATCCTGTTCCATAATTGCATCCAGAATTGCGTCAGAAATCTGGTCGCAGATTTTATCAGGATGTCCTTCAGTTACGGATTCTGATGTAAATAATTTCTTCATAGTTTATTTCCTCCCAAATATTACCAAACAAAAACCTTTCCTCTCGCATGAAAGAAAAGGTCTGATTATCGGTCATCATTCCTCATCTTTCAGAATAAGATAATTCTGTAG
Organism: Emergencia sp.; assembly: GCA_022767345.1. Taxonomy (GTDB): domain Bacteria; phylum Bacillota; class Clostridia; order Peptostreptococcales; family Anaerovoracaceae; genus Senimuribacter. Next base: position 53,337 of record JALEOD010000012.1, on the reverse strand, counting down.
GATTTAGCACCTTTTCTGTCAGTCTTGCTGGCACCTAGGTTGCCGGGCTTCGCAGGGCCTATTCCCTCAGCCGCTCTTGATAAGGATTATCATCTAAATTATACTCTTTTAAAAATCTTTGTCAATGACATATTGTATTTTTGTCAAAATAGGATATACTCTATTTATTGGACCATTTAAAAATTTTAGCTTGTTGAGGTGGACTTTTGGAAAAGAATCAATTTACAGTTTTACGCGGCGGCTTGCTCGACAGTGCCGCTACCAGCAGAAAAGAATTTGTATCAGCTTATGTAACCAATACCCGTCTGATGGGCGTGCTGGGTATGTATATACATTTTAAATTACCAGACAATTTTGTCCAGAAAGACCTCCATCAGTTTTTTTATTTCGATGCTGAGGAATACGGTTTTGAAACCTATCACAGCGTTCTGGGCGAAAACAGAGTACGCGTCTTTGAAATCGAAAGTTCTCTGATTGGCGGTCTCGGCGGCAGAAAAATTCCAATCACCGAAGAGCAGGCACGCTGCCTGCTGCAGGAATATGCCGCTTTTAATCGCGCGCACAATATCCCTCTGCCGGAGGGTCTCTCTGAATATGAATTTCTCTTGTCAGACAAGGTCACCCTTTCTGAACCTGACCTTTACATTCTAATGCAGAAACAGTGCATCAGTCCTGAAAATGCTTACGAAGTGATCAACTATTTTCTCATGCGCATTTTCGGCAAAGATTTCAGTGCGGCGTCCTTTCTCACAGATGGAAAAACCCAGCTGGACATTTTTCCGGAATACGGCGCGGGAACTTTTTGCAAGAACACCATAGAACCTGCCGGAGCGCCGGATACTTACCTGTGTCAGTCCCTGATTGAATTTCACAATTCCTATTACATCGCACTGACCGAAATCACTTTATCCGGCTTGATGGTTTGCGGGTTTACAAGAAACAGTATCATGAAAATTTCTCCAATGGAAGCTGCCATGCTGCTGTCCCGCTCCGAGTTTGTTACCGTCTATGAGATGCTGGAAAATCCCGATGCCTTTTCTTCAGAAACCACAAAAATGGCGATGTCCGCAATGGTAACACCCCATGACACCGGAAATCTATATATGATTTTTCATTCTGACAACAAACATGTCGCGCGAAAAGAATATCGGCTTAACGAAGATGTGCTGGGCATGTACTTCATTTCCGATGAAGGACAGCTCATTGCCGCTGCTTATACACTGGAAGATATTTACCTTCTGGAACAGGATCTTGCAGGTGCTTCCATCGCTAAAAGCCTGATACCAACCCAGCGCTATGAATTTCAGGAACCAGTTCTTTATGAGTTCATTCAGAGCAGTATGGACCGTTTTGAGAACTTTGTAGATATCATTCAGAGCAGTTCCGATGATAAAATCTAATCCCTATTTTGCACTCATAAAAAAACACAGGCTGCAGTTTTATGTCAACCTGTGTTCTTTTTTTGCCGAAGATTTTTCAACAAGGAGAACTCCCTTAAATTCAGACATTCCAACGACTTATCCACAAGGATAACCTTGATTGTATACAATTTTCCCCGCATTAGGTTGTGGATAATTTGCCATGGATTAAACGTTGATTTTTCAACACTAATTTATGTATATCAATTTTGTCAATAGGAAGTTATCCACAATTTTTGTATGAATTATCCTCACGGATTTGTTCGACTGTCTACAACCTTTGTTCTTTTGTTTTTCTGTACAGATAAATGAAAATATTCTGCTACCGCGCCTATGATGCCTTCTGCTATTTTTTGCTGATACCCTTGCGTTTTCAAATTTCCCAAATCCTCCGGGTTAGATAAAAATCCACATTCCACCAGAATCATCGGGTGCTCCGCCTCTCGAAATAAATACATCCCGCTTTTGGGAAGCACAATTCTGTCAGCACCGTCTCCCAGCTTTTCCTTCAGACTGTCCTGTATCTTTTCTGCAATCTCTTTGCTTTCCTCCTGCAGCACAGACTCTGCCTCTTTCGGATAAAATACCTGTGCCCCATGGACGCTGGTATCTGACGGAAAACTGTTGAGATGCACGCTGATTGTCATATCGGGAGAAGTCTCCTCGATGACTTTCCTTCGGACTTTCAGGTCTCCCACCTTTGTCCATTTGCCCGCATCTTCCTCTACAAGTCCATCTTCTGTTTTCCTGGTTAAAACCACCTGCATGCCATAGTTTCCCGCCTCTTCCTCCATAGCCTTTACGATATCTAAGTTTATCTTCTGTTCTTTGGTTCCATCGCTGCCGATAGCGCCGCCGTCCATTCCGCCGTGTCCTGCATCCAGTACTAAAGTCACAGGGGCTTTCATCTTTCCCGCCGTTTCAGCCATCTTACTGTATCCCGGACTCAGACAGACAAATGCAAGCAGTAAAAGAACGGCCACTCCCTTTTTCAATATCAAATTCTCTCTCCTTCCTTCTTTTTTCAATATATGAATGAAAAAGTGAAATCATGTAGATGTTTTCTGCCTAAAGCTGTGGTATACTGAGGAGAAGAAAAAGGAGTGCATTATGAAAACGAGAAGATTATTTAAGGAAGATGTATACCAAAAAAACGCCAGAGCAGTCATTACAGATCTTATCCCATCAGAAAAGGGTCTGATTGCAGTCCTCAATCAGACTATCTTTTTCCCTGAAGGCGGCGGTCAAAGCAGCGATATCGGCACCATCGGAACTCTGACAGTCACACACGTCTATGAGGAAAAAGACCATATCTATCACTGCTGTGTCGAAAAGGAGAGTACATTGTCGATAGGCGATGAAGTAGATATTTCAATAGATTGGCAGCATAGATTTGACAACATGCAGAGGCACTGCGGAGAGCATATCCTGTCCGGAAAATTCTTTGAGCTCTTTGGCGGCGTCAACCGCGGTTTTCATATGGGCGACGATTATATGACCATCGACATCAGTCTGGAGGAAAATCCCGCATATGATAAAGTTACTTGGGAAATGGCAAAAGAGGCAGAACTTGCCACTAACGAAGTCATCTGGCAGAACCTCCCTGTTATCACCCGCCACTTTGATGACAGAGCAGAAGCCGAACATCTGCCCCTGCGCAAAGCCCTCGCTTTCGATGAAGACATCACCATCGTCTGCGTAGGAAATGTGGAAAATCCCGCCGACTGTGTCGCCTGCTGCGGCACCCACCCAAGTACCGCCGGCCAGGTAGGCATGTTAAAAATCTACAAGGTGGAGTCAAACAAAGGCATGTACCGTATTTATTTTGAGGCAGGCAAGCGTGCTTTCTGTCAGTATCAGAGCCGCTTCGATGTACTTACCACACTGGAAAACAAATTGTCCGCCGGTACGGCCGACCTGCTGGACAAGTTTACCTCCCAACAGGAAAAAAACAAGGGAGTCCGCGATGAGCTTTACCATCTGAAGAAATGGATCATCAGCCGCGAAACAGAAGATATAAAAGCGCAGATTGCCCCTGCTTTTGTCAGAAAGTACGATAAATTGTCTATTAACGATATATTGGATATTGGCAGAAACCTGACCGGCTGTATTCCTACCATCGCATTTCTTGTACATCAGCCGTCCAACACTGTGCTGCTGTTTTCAGACAAACACGACTGCGGCAAACTGGTAAAAGAAAATGCCCACATCTATGGCGGCAAAGGCGGAGGAAACAAAACTTCCGCCAGAGCGATTTTCTCCAAGGCGGATTATGTGGACACATTTATAGATCTAATAGAAAAACACCTGCGCTGACAGGTGTTTTTTCGTTGTTTCAATTGTTTTTTAATTCTTTTCTTCGGACGCGTCTTTTCCTGCAGCGCCCAGATTCATGATTCCAATGGATGCCAATACCAGGATGATACCTGTCAGTTTCCACAGGGATAAATCCTCCTGGAACACCGCAAAGCCAATGACCGCCGCCACAATGGTTTCTACAGAAGCGATGACCGGCACCTTAGAAGTTTCCAGATTCATTGAAAGACCTTTCATATAGATAAAGTATGCCATGACGGCTGTAATCAGCCCATAAGCAAAGGCAGTCGCAAAGAATGCAGGTGAACCTGCCGAGGCGACTTCCGACCATGGATTTGCGGTAATTCCCATAGCAATGGCCGCAAACAGAAAGCTGTAAAAGGTCACGGTAGTCGTGTCGTAATCCTTGGCGATGGTTCCGAAAATTGTCATGAGAGAATACAAAAATCCTGCCGCAATTCCAATGAGTACGCCATATCCGATTGTAACGCCGGTGAAATTACCGCCGGTCACCGTAAGGGCGCATCCGATTACATTGACAATAAGTCCTGCGACCTTTCGTATCCCAATTGCCTCCCGAAAGAAAATCCGGCTCATGATGCTGACAAAGACCGGAGATGTGTAAAGCAGTACAGCCGCCGTCGCGACACCGATGTGATTGATCGCCTCAGTATAAGAATAATTAAACAGCGCCTGACAGATTACACCTAAAACCACACAAAGCAGCAATCCTTTTCTGTCAATGCGAAACAGCTTTGTGCCGCCGGTCAAAAGCATAAATGGTACAATCCAAAGGGTCGCGGTTGTCATACGCAGAAATACTACTGTGCCTCCGGAAATACCGTAATTTCCAAGGAGATTGACAAAAAGGCCAAGGGTTCCCCAAAGACAGCCAGCGGCAAATACATAGAGATAACCTTTGTTTAAATGATTTTTCATAGCTTTTTACCTAACAAAGAGGAGATCCGCATGCGGGTCCCCTCTCGATATCCTAAATCAGATTTTCATCCTTTCCGGAGTTTATTCCTCTTCCATTACCTTCATATCAGGATCGAAGTGGAGTGTGCAGCCTGTTGCTGCCTGGATGTCTTCCTTTGTGAAATCCGGGTGCAGTTCTACTACCCAGATACCGTCTTCTCTGACTTCCATAACGCCCATCTCAGTGATGATCTTGCTGACACATTTTTCTGCAGTTAAAGGCAGTGTGCATTTTTCTAAGATCTTGTGGTTGCCTTTCTGGGTGTGCAGCATAACGATGATGACTTCAGGACAACCTGCGCAAAGGTCCATAGCGCCGCCCATGCCGGCAACTTTCTTTCCAGGTACAATCCAGTTAGCCAGGTCACCGTTTTCAGCAACCTGCATTGCGCCCAGTACTGTAGCTCTTACGTGACCGCCTCTAACAAGACCGAAAGACTCAGCAGTATCAAAATATTTAACTCTGTCAACAGCAGTTACATAAGTACCGCCGGAGTTGATGATATCCACATCCAGATTGGAAGCGTCTGCAACAGCGTCAATACCGGCAAAACCGTTTTCGGAGTGGCAGGTTACCATAATATCATCAGGAAGGTAGTCAGCAACCATTGTCGGCAGACCGATTCCCAGATTGATAAAATCTCCATCTTTGAATTCTTTCGCGCATCTCTTCGCGATTCTTGTCTTTAAATCTGCCATTTCTTTTCTCCTTCCACAATAGATTCTACCAGTACGCCTGCTACAGCGAAATAATCCGGATCGATTTCGCCAACTTCAACAATCTTTTCAGGTGCAATGATAGTGTGCTTTGCAGCGCCTGCCATTACATAGTTAAAGTTCTTCGTAGCTTTGGAGCAGTAGTAGTTACCAAACTTATCTGCAACGCTCGGTCTGATGAATGCGTAGTCTGCGTAGAGAGGCATTTCAAACAGGTACTTCTTTCCTTCGATTTCCATTACCTTCTTCTCTCTGCCCAGCTCATCAAGCTCAGTCTCCATCGGTGTCGCTACGCCGGTCGGAGTCAGTACGCCGCCAAGACCATAAGCTGCTGCTCTGATCTTTTCAGCCAGAGTTCCCTGTGGAACCAGTGTATATTTCAGAGTACCTTCAGCGATCTGTTCGTTGATTTTAGGGTTTACACCGATATGGGATGCGATCAGATGATCTACCATGTGGTTTTCTAAGAGCTTACCGATACCTCTTGCAGTCTTTCCTGCAAATTCGCCGGCAGGCTGTCCAGCATCAAGACCACCGTCGTTACCGATAACAGTCAGATGTTTTACGCCTTTTCTTACTAATGCGTCCATGATAACTTCCGGAGAACCGGTTGCCAAAAAGCCGCCGACCATGATGGTCATACCGTCTTTAACGCCTGCAACTGCTTCGTCAGCAGTCATAATTTTGTTAATCATTGCAAATCAACCTTTCTATTTCATTTTAGTTTTATTGAATAAACTTTACTAAGAAAATCATACACCAAATGCGTCCATCTTGCAAGAGGCAATCTCGTCCGCAGAACATGAAGTCTCCATGTGAGAATGGGCGCTGCCCTTAAAAGTGCAGACGCCCGAAACGCACTTGTGTTCTGATTATGATTTAGCGGTCAGCAATATTTGCCTTGTCCTGCCAGCCTCTCTTTTCCACTTCCTGCATAATGTAGGACATAACATGTTCTGCATATTTTCCAGGACCGAAACCGGCATCGTAACCTAATTCCTGAGCCAGTTCGTGGGAAATTCTAGGTCCGCCGCAGGTCAGGATGATTTTGTCACGCAGACCTTCTGCTTCCATCAGTTCAACCATCTTGGTCAGCTGCTGGATGTGGATGTCTTTCTGTGTTACAGTCTGGGATACCAGGATAGCGTCAGCGTTTACTTCCTTTGCTTTTGCGATTAACTGTTCGCAAGGAACCTGGGAACCCATGTTGTAAGGAACAACATTCTTAAATCTTTCCAGACCGAAGTGACCGTGGAAGCCCTTCATCTGGATGATAGCGTCGATACCTACGGTATGTGCATCGGATTCGATGGAAGCACCTACTACGGTGATATCTCTGCCGATGTGTTCGCCGATCCATTCGCCGCATTCAACACGATCCATTACAGTACCTTCAACCTTAGGTACGTTGATTGCTGTATAATCGATCGTCGGCTGAGCGGAGCCGTAAATGTTAAAGAATGTATATCCGGTTGTCAGTTCGCAGTAGTAAGCTACGTTTGGCTCAGCCAAACCTAATTTCTTTGCATACTGTTTTGCGCATTCTTCAGCTTCTTCACCGTAAGGTACAGGAAGAGTGAAGGCTAACTGAACTTTACCGTCGTTAAGTGCGTCGCCGTAAGGCTTTACGCATGTTAAATCTACACTGCTAGTTGCTTTGCATTCTGTTGTCATGACCTTGCACCTCCTTATTATTCATGATCCATAAACAATTCGATAAACGGATTGAAGTAGTTTTCACCCTTAGTGGAAACGCCTTCCAGACCGTGACCACCGTCAAACGGACGTTTTACGCCGCCGAAGATACCCTTTTCGATTGTGGAGAAGAGACCTTCTTTTTCTACTTCAGCAAGGAGCGCGTCTGCTTTGCCCAGAACTTCCTGTGCTCTCTTCTGAATGATACCGTCTTCCTTGAATTCAACTTCGTCACCGATGTGTCTGCAGTTATTGAAGATGTAACGTGCATTTTCGATGGACAGATATCTGTCCTGCATCAGCGGTGTATGGATTGCTTCTGTCAGCATACCGGTCAGCAGTAAGGACTGATGCGTCCATACAGTTACCAGGTTGAACAGTGCATCCTGCAGGTGGCCTCTGAAAATGTTGCCTGTCATAAACTTTGTAGGAGGCATGTATTTCAGTCTTGCATTCGGGAAGATTTCTCTTGCCATCTGTGCCTGAGACAGTTCAAGGAGGAAGCCGTCCTCAGTGGAAGGATCCATTTCAAATGCATGACCCAGACCCATCTGATTTTCCGGAATGTTAGCAAGTACTGCGAACTGTTCGTTGATGAACTGGGAAGCAGTTACTGTATGAGCAGCTTCAATTGCATCGTCAGTTGTCAGGTAGTTATCTTCACCGGAGTTGAAGATGATGCCGCAGTAACCGATGATAACTCTGGACATGAACTGGTCAACCAGTGTTCTCTGCATGTTGATGTCTCTGAACAGGATACCGTAGATGGCGTCATTCAGCATAACGTCCAGTCTTTCCAGTGCGCCCATTGCAGCGATTTCAGGCATGCACATGCCGGAGGAGTAGTTGCAGAGTCTGATATATCTGCCAACTTCTTCACCAACTTCGTCCAGTGCTTTTCTCATGATTCTGAAGTTTTCCTGTGTAGCGTATGTACCGCCGAAACCTTCTGTAGTTGCACCGTAAGGTACATAGTCAAGCAGTGACTGTGCAGTAGTTCTGATTACAGCGATGATATCAGCGCCCTGTCTTGCTGCAGCCTGTGCCTGGATAACGTCTTCGTAAATGTTGCCTGTAGCAACGATTACGTAGATGTAAGGTTCGGAACCTTCACCGATGGTGTCAAGATATTCCTGACGCTTTGCCTTCTGTGCATCGATTCTTTCGAAAGTAGCTTTGATTGCAGGTTTTAATGCTTCTGCAGCTTCTGCCTGAGAGCAGGTTGGAAGTTTTGTGATATCCAGTTTGCCTGCAGCAATTTCCTCAGCGATTTCCTGCGGAGCTTTGCCGGTCTGTACGATTGCATTACCCATCCAGTAAGCTGCGCCTGTAGCCAGTGCGCCTGCTTCTTTCAGATGATCTACTACTACGTTTGGCAGCGGTGTGTCAACATCGTCTACACCGTCAACTCCCAAAAGTCTCAGAATGGTTCTCTCTGTGCTGACAGTAGTGTGTCTGTCAATGAAGTCCTGCATGTCGTGTGCAATGTTTGCCGCATGCTGACGAGCACTGTCAACTACTTTTGGGTCAAGGTTTAATTTGCTTTTCATCCTTTTCTCTCTCCTTATTTTATATATTTTTGTGCTCCATCAATAATTTCCTTATTGATGCCTAACATCTTCGCGATATTTAACGCGTCTTTTGGTATTTGTCCCTGTTTTTCCACCATATACAGACGATAGTCCATATACTTGGAAATTATATTAATCCGCTCTTTCCTATTGGCATATTTGAGCTCGCTGTCGAGTTTACGGAAGTCAACGTCCGCAAGGCCTCTCACCTGCATATTCTTGACGCCGTTTTCCTCGGTCACCGCCTCAAAATGCGTAGTCATGAGGGTAATATACGGTTTGTCTTTGAGGTAATCCACAAGGCTTCTGGTCAGCGCCAGACCCTCGATCGGATTGGTTCCACTGGCAATCTCGTCGATGAGAAGCAGGGAACGTTCCTCGCTGTTATCTAAAATTTCTTTGAGTTCTTCCATTTCGCTTCCGAAACTGGAAAGTCCTCGTTCTACTGACTGGCTGTCACCGATGAGAATCTGCATATAGTTGGAAAGTCCCACTTTCGCACGCTGACAAGGTACGAAAAATCCATACTGCGCCAGAATCGGCACCAGTCCGGAAAGCTTCAGTGAAATGGTCTTTCCGCCCATGTTGGCGCCTGTAATACAGGTAACGCCGTCAGAAAGGGAAATGCTGACCGGACAGTAAGTCTTTCCTTTTGAGTTCAGCACATCTTCCACCTTTGACTGTCTGCCTTCCACAATCTCAATGATATGCTCATCTGTGATTTCCGGTTTTACGCAGCTATGTTTAATTGCGTAAAGGGCTTTGCCAAGCGCCACATCCAGCATGCCGATTCGTCTGCAGTTGCGCAGAAGCACATCGGCAAACTCAGCTATTTTTAAGGAAAGCTGCTGTCTCACGACAGCTTCCTCCTCCTCGATTTCGGTAACCAGATTTTCCATCTGCTCCGTCAGTGCGTAGATCTTTTCATCAGGCTTCAATGCAAAGGTTACTGTCATGTAATCTTCGTCCACCTGCTGCAGATCCGGCACCGCTTTGTACTTTTCCAGCTCTCCGCCGGTCTTTGATACGGCACAGTCAAACTTCGGTGTCAGAATGATGCCGTATTCTTTCTGAATTTCTGCTTTTCTGGCCTTCTGCGTCTTTCTGATTGACACTTCTATGCTGTGTTTTTCCTTTCTGAGCTGCGCCAGTTTCTCGGAAAATTCATCATAGATATAGAAAGTATTGATTCTGTCTCCGCTGGGATCCAGCACGTCCAGAAGTTCCTCAGTAGGCTCCAGCAGAAACTCTTTTGGAACCTCGGTTTCTGTATCAGCACAAATTTTGCTGATTTTTCTCATCATCAGAAGCAGCGTCTTAATCTCGTAAAGTTCCACTACGGAAAGTGCGTTTCTGCTGCTCCGTTCAATGGTGTATGTCGCATCCTTAACTTCCATGAACGCTTCGGAAAGCATCTCCACGGAACGCTGATTTTCCTTCGCAAAGGCAATCATATGCTCAACTTTGTCAAGCTCGGCCCGCAGTTCTTCTTCCTGTCCCGGAAAAAAAGGTTTGGTTTCTTTTAATATATTTTTACCAAAAGGGGTATTTAGGTCAATCTGCTGCATCACATAGTCAAGACCTGTTTCCGACCTGGTCTTCACGTTGGCAAGCCGCCTGTTTGAACCGTGTTTCATAAACCCTCCTTCTGTTTGTTTTCTAACTTTATTCTTAGCTTATATTCTAACGTCAATCACCGGGATTTCCGGCAGCGCTTCCTGCATTGCATCCCGCAGTGCCTTGTGGTCAAAAGAGTAGCCGCTCGGCGCAATCGGGTTGACTGTCACCGCCGCAACCTTGATGTTCTTCATGACGCTGACCTGAAATCTTCTCTTGCGAAGTTTCCCGAAGTCCATCTGATTGATGAAAATCTTGGTCGGGTCTTTGAGCACGAAGTGCACTCTTTTCAGCTTATTTGGGTTAATATCCGCAATTACGCTGTTTGTAAATGCGCCGGGAATATATACATAATCCGTTTCATCGTCAATGGCTTCATCGATAAACCGGCTTGCGCCAAGACCTGTTACAAGATCCAGGGCTTCAACCTTATCCCCTTTCACGAGGAGAATCTTGTCCAGCTCCATGTGTTCTGCAATAAGGGTTCTTGCCCTGCACTCCTCCAGTTCAGGAAGACTATAAAGGCCGATGATATGCGCCGTATCTTCGATTACTTTCTTCATGCTGCGGGACAAAACTGCGCCGGTGGATAAGATAATTGCGTCCGATGTCTCCGGTGAAGCAATAGACTTTCTGTCGATGGCTCCATCGATGAGAATCAGTTCACATCCCATATCAAACATTTCTTCGCACATTTTCTTCGTGTGGGCAGTTGCCACAGGTCCTGCAATCTGCACATAGCCGCTGTCAGCAACTCTGCAGAGGAGCAAATCTCCGATAGAAGTTCTGTAATCTGATTTTTTTACGATTTCAAGTCCTGCTTCCGCCAAATCATAAAGCTGGGTCGGAACGGACACGATGGTATCTTCGTAAAGATATACCTTTGGTTTTTCGGTTCCTGTTACTAAGTCCTGAGTTTCACCGTCTCTGCCGGTAGAAGTAATGCCCAGGGTAATCCCCTCATCGTCAGCTTCCTCAATCAGATAGTTGAGTGCTGTGGTCTTTCCTGCATTCTTCGCCATGCCGACGATGGAAAGCGTTTTATATTTTTGTGACAAATCGTAAAGTAAACCCATTTTCTATCCCTGTTTATGCTAAATTTGTTCTAAAATTTCTGTATTTCTCGTTATAAAGGTATAGGGAGACCCAGGCCTCCCTATACGCATGCACACAAATTAGTGTTTGTTTCTTTCGTGTCTTGCCAGGTTGGAAGGTTCCATAGATTTGATCTGTAATCCTTCGCCTAATGCAGATACACCCTGATACTTATAAGTCTTCTTGCCGGTGCAGTAGTCACAAGTGCACTTCAGATCCGGCAGACGAGGCTGAGTATAAGTAGTGATAACGCCTTCGTAGTTTCTCAGAATTACCTTATCAGGTGTTTCGGAAATGATGTACTGAGGCATTACCGGAGTCTTACCGCCGCCGCCAGGAGCGTCAACTACGAATGTAGGTACGCAGTAGCCGGAAGTATGTCCTCTCAGACCTTCGATGATTTCGATACCCTTAGCAACAGAAGTTCTGAAGTGTTCGATACCTACGGACAGGTCGCAGATGTAGATGTAGTAAGGTCTTACTCTGATCTGAACCAGTTTCTGAACCAGTTCTCTCATGATGTGCTTACAGTCATTAACGCCTCTGAGCAGTACGGACTGGTTGCCAAGAGGGATACCGGCGTCAGCCAGCTTGCGGCATGCTTCTGCGGAATCTTCTGTGATTTCGTTCGGGTGGTTGAAGTGAGTGTTCAGCCAGATTGGGTGATACTTCTTCAGCATGTTAACCAGGTTGTCGGTAATTCTCATCGGCATTACAACCGGAGTTCTGGAACCAAGTCTTACGATTTCTACATGAGGAATCTTTCTCAGTTCGCTGATGATGTATTCTAATGTATCATCTTCTACGAGCAGAGCGTCACCGCCGGAAAGCAGAACGTCTCTTACAACCGGTGTTCTTCTGATGTAATCAAGACATGCATCGATATCTTCTCTGGATCTAGCACCGTCAGTTTCACCAGCAAGTCTTCTTCTGGTGCAGTGTCTGCAGTACATGGAGCACTGGTCAGTGATCAGGAACAGAACTCTGTCCGGATATCTGTGAGTCAGACCAGGAGCCGGGGAGTCAGCATCTTCGTGAAGCGGGTCAGCGTCGTCAGCTTCGGATCTGTGCATTTCAGCCAGTGTAGGAACTGCCTGCATTCTAACCGGATCTCTCGGATCGTCAGGATCCATCAGGGATGCATAGTAAGGAGTGATACCTACTCTGAATCCGCCGATAACCTTTTCGATGTCAGCCTTTTCCTGTTCAGTCAGGTTGATAACCTTTTCAATGTCTTCCACTGTGGAAAGTCTGTGGGAAACCTGCCAATGCCAGTCATTCCACTGTTCATCAGTAACATCCTTAAACAGAGGAATGTCTTTCCAATTTCTCTTTGCCATAATGATAAATCTCCTTAAAACTTGTGATTTAAATGTGTATGATTATAAATTAAATTGAAGTTTTTTCTTATGATAGCCACAGCTTCCGAAAAGGAAGCCGTGGCAGTAAAGTTTGAGTTATATTGTTAATGTTTTATACTATGCTTATACGACTAGCGGCTCGCCAATTGAAGCCCTAGCCCGGTTCACACCGTGAACCGCTGGCAGGTCTCATGCACAAAATTCCAAAATCTTTGATTTTGTGAATTTTACTGCCACTTTCGTTCTTGGGCCGCTAAAGCATAAGGTCTTCCATCAGTTTTCTGCGAAAACTGTGGCACGCACCATTATGCGTACATTTCTTCGAATAACTTTCTCAGTCCTTCGTGTTCTCTCAGGCACTGCAGAGTGATTGCTGCGTGACCCTTAGTGTAACCGTTACCAACGATCATGTTAACGTCTTTGCCAACGCCTTCTGCGCCCAGAGCTGCCTTAGTGAAGGAAGTAGCCATGGAGAAGAAGTATACAGTTCCGTCATCCTTACAGGACAGGATGGAAGCCATTTCAGTGTTTTCAATGTTTACACAGTTGATAACTACGTCGAACAGTTCGCCGCCCGTTAATTCCATAGCTTTGTTGTACATGCCAACTGCATCTGTAGCGTCCATGTGGAAGTATTCATCGGCCAGATCTAATGCTCTAGCTCTGTCTTCGGACTTCTGGGAACCAGCAGCGCAAACAACTAAACCAGTTACGCCAGCTCTCTTCTTTGCTTCGTATAAGCACAGCAGACCGGATTTTCCGCCGCCGCCGATAACCAGAATCTTCTGGCCGGACTGGCACAGCTTAGCAGCCTGTGCAGGAGCACCGGCAACGTCTAATGCGGATAAAGCAAGTCCTTCCGGCATATCGTCAGGAATGATTCCGTAGATACCGCTCTGGAACAGGATAGCCTGCCCTTTGATATCAACCTGGTCAATGCTTGGTCTCATCTCTAAGATTTCATCAATCTTCAGCGGAGTCAGGGACAGGGATACTAATGTAGCAATCTTGTCGCCAACTTTCAGATCTCCAACATAGTTAGGTCCGATTTCTTTAACAGTACCCAGCAGCATACCGCCGGAACCAGTCCAAGGGTTCTTGTGCTTACCAGCTTTTGCAACGATGTTCATCATTGTCTGCTTAACCTTTTCCTGATCTTCAGGGGAATTTTCAATATCAGCTGGCTTCTTGCCATCGCAGGATCTTCTAACGATTTCTGTGAAAGAAGCGGAGTCAACGTTCAGAGTCTGAACATCGATCAGAACTTCATTATCATAGATTTCCATAGTGTTGTCGATTACATCTGCTGGCTGCGGTAAAACACCTTTTGGTGAAATAACTCTGTGGGTTCCGTAAGGGCATCCTTTTTTCATAATAATCATCCTCCTAGAAAAAATATTAACTCTTTTAAAATCTATGCCAAGGCATAATTTATGACTATCTATATTATAAAACTGTTGCCGCTTAGTGTCTATAGTCCAATTTGAGCTCACTTCCAAATAATTTTTAAATTAACAATCGAACCATTTTGTGTTCATTTTTTAAAAGTCAAGAACCATTTTCGGTTCACATTTTTAGAAGCCAGCGCCAACATTAAAGCGCCGCACTGCCGACAGAAAATCTGCCAGCAATACGCTTTGTTTAGTCGGATTAAGCCTCCCTTATGCGTAAAGCTCTGCAAACAATCTCATGATTCTTTCGTCTTCCCTGAGAACCTGCAGCGCTGCGTTCGCATGTCCTTTCGTATAGCCATTTCCGATCAACATGTTGACATCCTTACCAACGCCTTCTGCACCCAAAGCTGCCTTTGTAAAGTTGGTTGCCATAGAGAAGAAGTATACCATACCGCCATCTTTGCATGCCATAATAGAAGCCATTTCTGTATTAGGGATATTAACTACGTTGATAACAACATCAGCCAGTTCGCCGTCAGTTGCTTCCATGATTTCATTGTACATTTCAACCGCATCAGTTGCATTAACAACCATATATTCGTCAGCGCATTTTACGGACATTGCTCTGTTCAGAGATTTCTTAAAACCGTCAACGCAGATAACTTTACCATTAATACCTACCTGCTTCTTAGCCTGCCAGCAGCACAGGATACCGGATTTTCCGCCGCCGCCCATTACGACAACAGTATCGCCGGGCTTGCAGATTTTTGCAGTCTGCGCAGGTGCGCCGGCAACGTCAAGAACAGACAGAGCCAATTCTTTCGGCATATCTTTTGGCAGGATACCATAAAGACCAGACTGGAACAAAATCGCCTGTCCTTTAATATCAACCTGGTCAATGTCAGGTCTTACTTCTTTAATTTCATCAATTCTCAGCGGTGTCAGAGACAGAGACACCAATGTTGCAATTTTATCACCAACACGCAGGTCTCCTTCGTAGTTAGGTCCAATTTCTTTTACTTTACCAATCAGCATACCGCCGGAACCCGTCCAAGGATTCTTGTGCTTTCCTGTCTTTTCTACAATACCCAGAATGATTTCTTTGATTTTTTCTACGTCCCCTTCTGCTCTCTTTTCAATTTCAGTAAAGGAAGCGGAGTCAATGTTCAGGGTGTGAACATCAATTAAAACCTCGTTATCATAAATTTCCATTGTGTTATCGAGGACATCTGCCGGCTGCGGAAGCGCTCCTTTCGGGCTGATAACTCTGTGTGTACCGTAAATGTCACCTTTTTTGTAAGTTTTGCTTTCCATATATATCTCCTTTTTCATTATATTAACGTATTTGTGCAACGTCCATTCTGTAACGCAAATTGCGTGCCAAAAATAAAAACCCACTGTTTCCAATGGGTTCATTATTTTTCATCTTGTATCTCTCGATTTTTTCGAACCGATTTATGTTCACAAATTTTTTATGCGAACCGTTTTATGTTCATTCGCGTTCAACGTTTAGTTAAAGCTCATACTTTTTCTTTTTTCGTACCAGCTGCGTCTGGCTGATTCCAATGGCTTTGGCGACTTTTCTGGTCGACCCGTATTTTTCGCAGGCGTGCTTAATAATGTTTTTCTCAAAGTTATCTACCATCTTCTCCAAGTCCATCACTTTTCCGCTCTCGTCCTGTATCGATGCAAAGTCCAGACTGCTGGTTTCAAAGACCTCTGCATGAAGTTCCCGCATGACATCAAGAAGGGTAATCTGCTCACCCTTTGCCGAAATCATCAGTCTCTGCACCATGTTCTCAAGCTCCCTGATATTGCCCGGCCATTCGCACTGTTTCAGGTATTCCACAGCATCGTCATCAATTTTTCTCTGAATCTCGAACTTGTCGCTGTACTTTTTAAGAAAATGATTCACCAAGGCCGGAATATCCCCGGAACGTTCCCTGAGGTTTGGCACTTTAAGGCGGACTACATTAAGTCTGTAGTAAAGGTCACGCCGAAAGCGCTGTTCTTCTATCATATCCTCAAGATCCCGGTTGGTCGCCGACAGAATCCTCACATTTGTCTTAATCGGCGTAGTGCCCCCAACCCTAAAAAATTCACCGTCCTGAATCACTCGAAGGAGTTTCGCCTGCATATCCGCCTGCAGTTCACCGATTTCATCAAGAAAAATATCCCCGTTGTCCGCAAGTTCAAAATACCCTTTCTTGCCCGCTGCGCTGGCGCCGGTAAAAGCACCTTTCTCGTATCCGAAGAATTCAGATTCTATCAAAGTCGGCGAGATAGAAGCACAGTTCACTTTGATAAAAGGCTGCATCTTTCTGTTGCTGTTTTTGTGAATGATATTGGCAACCTTCTCTTTACCAACACCGGTATCCCCTGTAATCAGCACGTTGCAGTCATATTTAGAAACGGTCAAAATTTCATCCAGAACACTTGCCATAGCCCTGCTTTCACACACGAAATCCTCAAGCAAGGTTTGCCGCATGCCGGAAACTTCCATCAGTCTAGTCTGTCTGTTAATAGGATACGATGGGTCATCATCCACACTTCTGTCCGTAGTTTCAGCCTTTTCAATATACGGCACTAAATCCTTGACGATTTCAATATCGAACTCATCATACGCCTCCAAATAACCATCGGCACACCTGATATCCAGCTGTCTGGAAATAGATTCCGTGATATAAAGAGCGATATTATAGTTGTTAATCAGATTTGCAAATACAACGGTTCCGCCGCTTTTGGTAGCAAGAATATTGATGGTTTCAGCCCCCGGAATATCTGCACAGTTAATAGACAAATCAAACAGCGAGTCTGCCTGCAGCCCGGAAAGGCACTCCATCGGTTTCAGAATATCCACATAATGCACTTTGGTGAACACCTTTGCAATCAAATCGTCGATAGACTTTCCGCGCAATACCGTGTCGGTCTTTTTATCCAGCAGACACACCACTTCCGCGTCCTCGCGTGCAACTTTCCGTACTGCATAGCCAAAGAGGAGGTTAGACAAAAGGTTGTTTCCTACGATGAGAAACTTTCTCTTGCCGACAGCTGTATTACTGATTCTGTAAAGAGTTCCCGACTCGTTAAAAGCAAACAGCAGCAGATTAATCGGGATTCCTACAGGTCTTCGAACCAGCGGTACTTCATCGTATAAAATGGCGTAACCCTCTACTTCTATCTGTCCAAAAGCTCTGTCAATGGAAAGAATTTTATCGATATAAATCGGCACCGAAGCAAGAGAGGCGTTGCATACCACTTCTTCGCCCGGCGCAAAACTTTTTTTATTGTCGTATTCAGGCCCGATTTCCGATACTGTACCATATACCAGGCCTCCTGTATCCGTAACCGGATTGTGCAGTTTTCCGCGTCTGATTACAATGTCCATAATCTTCTGCTTGATTCGCTGGTCGTTATCATTAGCTTCCAGGCAAATCTGCTTGAAGCTGGTTCCCTCAATATGAATTCGCTTGATATCCACACGGATTTCCGCCGGCGCCAATTTGCGGCTGTTGTCGAGTCTCCATGCCGAAGTCGGCAAAACATGCTGCGGCTCCAATACGCGATTCGTTCCATAATTATGGGTCATTTTTGCTTCACTCCTTTTTCGTGTGAACCTTTTTCGGTTCATCCCCTTCGTAATTTCAATGATAACCCATTGGCACATAATTTGCAATTATTATTTACAGATAATCTTTTTGGTTATATAATAAAAGTAACTTTTTTACATGATAAGGAGAATTAAAAATGGAAGAGAAAATCACATCATTAATCAGAGTTAGAATGTCCGCTAAAGATGCTCACTACGGTGGAGAGCTGGTTGACGGCGCACACATGGTTCACCTGTTCGGCGATGTTGCTACTGAACTGTTAATCAAACTGGACGGAGACGAAGGTCTGTTCTGCGCTTATGACAACGTAGAATTCTTAGCTCCTACTTACGCTGGCGACTATATCGAAGCTTACGGCGAAATCACTAAGATCGGAAACACTTCCAGAAAGATGACTTTCGAAGCTAGAAAAGTTATCGTTTCCAGAAAAGACATCAACGCTTCCGCTGCTGATTTCTTAGAAGAACCAATCGTAGTTGCAAGAGCTACTGGTACCTGCGTAACTCCGAAAGATTTCAAGAGAAAATAATGATTATAAAAAAGAGATTAGTCCGAAAACGGCTAATCTCTTTTTTATAATCGGCGGTTTATGTGCGTACCTCTGCAGTTCAAACTAACATAAAGCCGCTTCGTTTCGGTTCAAATGCCGAAAATAATTCCTGCATTGCAGAACTTTACCCCTTGCTGCCTCAAAAAAAGGAAAGTTCGCAGATGACAGCCCCGGTACAGGTCTTCGAAGCGCGTATTTCCCGTCAGAACGATAGAAAAGCATCTAATCACACTTAATTTTTGTACAAATTTCCTCGCCTAGCCGGAATATATAGCTTTCCATCCATCCTCCGGGCATTCCTTTTGCATTTTTTCAAGATATTTTTGCTTTTTTCTGCAAAAGAGAAATTAATTTCGGCGTACTTTTCCGTAAGCGAAAAATATCAACAGTTTGGCCGCAATAGAAAACACTCTGACTCTTTATTGTCAGAGCGTTTTCCGAGAATGTCTATTATAATCTATTATCTTGCATGATAATGCGTGTGAAGCAGGTGATGCGCCTTTTCACTGCCTGGTTTTTCCAGATAAGTCTTGTAGATTTCTTTGATTACCGGGTTCTTGTGAGATTTTCTCACGAAGCTTTCGTGGTCACTCTTATACAGCGCCTTCGCTCTTTCTGCGCCCAAATCCATCCAGTTGCGGACAGAAGATGGCTGCTGCGGCTGACCGCCGCCGTTGACACAGCCACCAGGACAAGCCATGACTTCTACAAAGTCAAAATGTTCGCCTGCCTGAATTCTTTCCATCAGCTTTCTTGCGTTGCCAAGACCATGGGCGGCAGCTGCTTTCAATTTCACATCGCCAATGGTAAGTTCCACTTCCTTGATTCCCTTTTCTTTTCCGCGTACATCCATGTAATCGATAGAATCAGAACTTTCACCGGTAATGATGTCAGCCACAGTACGCAGTGCTGCTTCCATAACGCCGCCGGTCGCGCCAAAGATAGTTGCCGCACCGGTGGAAACACCAAGAGGATTGTCAAAATCGCTGTCAGGCAGTGCAGGGAAATCGATACCGAAAGCCTGAATTGCCTTAGCAAGCTCTCTGGTAGTCAAAACCAGATCAACATCCGGATAGCCGTTTGCTGCCAGTTCCTCTCTCTGGGCCTCGAATTTCTTTGCTGTACAAGGCATTACAGAAACCACTACAATGTTTGCAGGGTCGATGCCTGCTTTTTCAGCATAGTAGGATTTAATCATCGCACCCAGCATTTCGTGCGGAGATTTGCAGGAAGACAGATTATCCAGCATATCCGGGAAGAAATGCTCACAGAACTTAATCCAGCCCGGTGAGCAGGATGTAATCAGAGGCAGCTTTCCGCCGTTGTTCAAGCGATCCAGAAGTTCTGTTCCCTCTTCCATAATCGTAAGGTCAGCGCCGGTATCTGTATCAAATACTTTGTCAAAGCCAATCATGCGCAGCGCGGTTACCATCTTTCCGGTCACATCTGTGCCCAGCGGCATATCGAATTCTTCGCCAAGAGCCGCCCTGACAGCCGGTGCAGTCTGCACTACAACGTGTTTAGCAGGGTCTTTCATGATTTCCCAAAGTTCATCAAGGCTGGAGTGCTCCTGAAGAGCGCCGGTTGGACAAACATTGATGCACTGTCCGCAGTTGACGCATTTCGACTCGTCAATCGGACGGTTAAAGGTGGTGCTTACCACTGTGCTGAAGCCTCTGTTGATGACGTCGATTGCGCCGACAGTCTGTACGTTGTGACAGACGCTGATACATCTTCTGCAGAGAATGCAGCGGTTCGGGTCACGCATGATGGAAATGCCGTTGTCGATTTCCATAACCTGATTTGCAGTTACGATTTCCTGATTCTTTGCATAGTTTGCAAATTCAGTATCCATGGTGTTTGCTAAAGTTTTCAGCTCGCAGCCTGTAGATCCTCTGTTACAGCTCTGGCACATTGCCGGGTGGTTGGAAAGAATCAGTTCCAGATTCTTCTTTCTGAAGTTGAGAATATCCGGGGTGTGGGTTTTTACAACCATGCCGTCAGCGACTTTCTGCACGCAGGAAGCCTGCCAGTTCTTTGCGCCCTCCACTTCAACAAGACACATACGGCAGCAGCCGATTTCACAGATATCTTTCAGAAAGCATAAGGTCGGAATTTTGATGTTGACCTGCTTTGCCGCCTGCAAAATGGTATAATCCTCAGGCACGTTTACGTCCATGCCGTCTATGGTTAATTGTACTCTTTTTTTATTTTTCATCACTTAGTCCTCCGTCCTTTCCGATTATGCGTTCTTCATGATAGCCTTAAATGGACATTTTTCCATACATACGCCGCATTTGAGACATTTTTCATTATCAATCACGTAAGGCGTTGTCTTGCTGCCGGAGATACACTGTGCAGGACAGTTTCTAGCGCAAAGACCACAGTGTTTACACAGCTCGTCATGTACCACAAAGCGCAGCATGGATACGCAAACTCCTGCAGGACATTTCTTTTCAACTACGTGAGCCTCGTACTCGTCGCGGAAATATTTCAGTGTGGAAAGAACAGGATTCGGCGCAGTCTGACCCAGACCGCAAAGAGCGCCTTTCTTGATGTTCTTTGCCAGATATTCCAGTTCGTCAAGGTCTTCCAAAGTTCCTTTTCCATCGGTAATCTTTGTCAAAATTTCCAGCATTCTCTTCGTACCGATACGGCAAGGAGGACATTTTCCGCAGGATTCATCTACGGTAAATTCCAGATAGAATTTAGCAATATCTACCATACATGTATCTTCGTCCATAACAATCATACCGCCGGAACCCATCATGGACTGCAGTTCAATGAGGGAATCGTAGTCTATCGGGGAATCCAAGAATTCTGCCGGAATACAGCCGCCGGAAGGTCCGCCTGTCTGCACAGCCTTGAACTTCTTTCCGTTGGGAATGCCGCCGCCGATTTCATAAATAATTTCGCGCAGAGTGGTTCCCATCGGCACTTCCACAAGACCTGTGTTGTTGATTTTTCCACCCAAAGCAAAGACCTTGGTGCCTTTGGATTTTTCTGTACCGATTCCCGCAAACCAGTCCGCACCCTTTAAGATAATCTGCGGAATGTTGGAAAGGGTTTCTACGTTATTAATGATGGTCGGTTTTGCAAAGAGACCCTCCACTGCAGGAAACGGCGGTTTCAGTCTCGGCTCGCCACGATTTCCCTCGATGGAAGTCAGCAGCGCTGTTTCTTCACCGCAGACAAATGCGCCGGCGCCCAGTCTGATATCCAGGTCAAACTTGAACTTTAAGCCCAGCACGTTATCGCCGAGAAGTCCGTATTCTCTCGCCTGTTCGATAGCAAGCGCCAGTCTCTGTACCGCAATAGGATATTCCGCACGGACATATACATAACCCTGGGTCGCACCGATTGCATAGCCTGCGATGGCCATCGCCTCGATTACCGCATGAGGGTCGCCCTCCAGTACAGATCTATCCATAAATGCACCCGGGTCGCCCTCGTCCGCATTACATACGACATATTTTTCTTTTTCCTGCTGGTCTGCGGCAAACTGCCATTTTACGCCGGTAGGAAATCCACCGCCGCCTCTTCCGCGAAGACCTGCGTCTTTCATAGTTTTAATGACATCTTCCGGTTCCATTTCGGTCAAAACCTTGCCCAGGGCCTCATAACCGCCGTAAGCGATGTATTCATCGATATTTTCAGGGTCGATTCTGCCGCAGTTTCTGAGAGAAATACGCATCTGTTTGGAGAAGAAGTCCAGCTCATTTTCAGAACGCAGACGTTCAACAACTCTGCCGTTTCTGATGTGTGCTTCCCAGATTTCGTTGATATCATCCGGCGTAACGTTGGTGTACATGACGTTTTCCGGATAAACCATCAGAATCGGGCCTTCAGCGCAAAGACCGAAGCAGCCGGTCTGCACGATATGTACTTTGTCATGGAAGCCGTCTCTGTCCATCAGCTCATTTAGCTTTTCTCTATTTTTAATTGCGCCTGATGAAGTACAGCCCGTACCGCAGCAGGTCATGATATAAATTCTGTCGTCATCGTTTCCGATTCTATTGCCAAAAGACTGCAGGGTTTCTTCTTTAATCTTCTGGATATCTTTCATTGTTTTAGCCATTGGTATCCTCCCGCTATTCCATAAGTTCATACTGATTCATGATTTCGTCAACCTGTTCCGGGGTCAGTCTTCCGTAAACCTCGTCGTTGATGGTGACAACAGGAGCCAGACCGCAAGCGCCGATACACCGGCAGGAGTCAAGGGAAAATTTTCCGTCAGGTGTGCATTCCCCAACATCAATAGAAAGCCGCTCCAGGAATTTTCCCAGAATATCTCCGGCGCCTTTTACATAGCAGGCTGTACCCATACAGACATTAATCTTGTACTTTCCTTTCTTTTTCAGGGAAAATTGGGAATAAAAAGTTACGACGCCGTAAACTTTCGCCATGGAAACGCCAAGCCCGTCGGCAATCCTTTCCTGCACCTCATACGGCAGGTAGCCAAAAACTTCCTGCGCTTCGTGGAGGATTGGAATCAGTGCGCCTCTTTCATCTTTGTGCTTTTTGATGATTTCATCAAGCTGCGCGAACTTTGCAGTCATTTCTTTGCAGTTACACATGTTTCTCTCCTTCGAAAATAAATAGATATAGATATAATGACATTAAGCAGCAATATATCGTTAAATTTTTAACTCAAATTAGTTATTTTTTTAACTTCTGCCACCGTTTTCATTTTATAACAAATTTTCTGACTTGTCAACTTTTAGTCAGGCGAAAATCCATAAAATTTTATTATACTAAAGCACAATTTGTTAATAAACCACAAATTTTACCTCTCAGTACTGCGAAATTTCTGATTTGTGTGAATAGGCAAAAGTGAAGAGCCCTGCTGCTTTCAGCTCAATCAGAATGCCAGGAAGACCCTTCTTCTGCTGCTTCAGCGTAAGCTGAATATCGTATCGCCCGATTCCCGATATTATTCCGAATAACGCAAAGATGCCAGTCATAGAAAAAAATCCGCACAACAAAATGCCGGAGAGTCGCCTGCTCCGGCATTTAAAATTAAGTTTCTTTTTGTATCGAAAATGTCGATGTTTCCGCAATATCAAGAAAGTCTGCCGCTAAAAAGAATCGGCATAGCTGACTTTCTTATTTTTCGTTATGCAGAAGCTTATGTTCTTTTCCTTTGAGAATGCCTTCGTACAGATTCAGCGCTACCGGGTTCTGTCCGGAAGATTTAATCTGGGAACGGCTGTCAAAACGATAGAGACCGTTCTGTCTTGCCACTGCAGTAGTCGGTTCCTGTCCGAGGGAAACCGGCTGTCCGCCGCCGTTGACACAGCCGTGTCTGCAGGTCATCACTTCGATAAAGTCGTACTTTACAATACCTTCCTTCATCTCGTCCAAAATCTTGCTGGCATTGCCCAGACCGTTTACGATGGCAATTCTTACATCCTTGCCGTCAAGATTTACCGTTGCTTCCTTAATCGCGTCGTTGCCGCGAACGCCGGAAAATTTAATTTCATCCAGTTCTTCCGGTTTGTTGCTGTTCATCAGGAAACGAAGAACCGCTTCTGTTACACCACCGGTGTTTCCGAAGATTGCACCCGCACCGGAGGACATACCGAACGGCATATCGAGGGCTTCCGGTGTCAGCTTTGCCATGTCGATACCGATAGATTTAATCATCTCGGCAATTTCTGTAGTAGTCAGAACGTAGTCAACATTCTGTTCACCTTCAGTGAAGTGTTCCGGACGAAGAATTTCGCCTTTCTTTGCAGTACAAGGCATAATAGAAACCACAACTGTCCTTCTGGAATCTTCGCCTTTCTTCATTCTGGCTTCTTCTTTAATCAGCGCGCCAAACATCTGCTGCGGGCTGCGGCAGGTGGAAATATTCTTTGCAAACTCCGGATATCTGTCTTCACAGAACTTTACCCATGCCGGGCAGCAGGAAGTGAACAGGGGCAGATTTTCGCCGGATTTCAGGCGTTCCACAAGTTCCTTGCCCTCTTCAATTACGGTAAGGTCAGCGCCGAAATCTGTGTCGTAAACTTCCTCAAAGCCGATATATCTCATTGCCGCCGCCAGATGACCCAGTGCGTTGACGCCCTTTTCCATACCGAAAGCTTCGCCGATGGCTACACGAACTGCCGGCGCAATCTGCGCAACAACACGAACGTTTTTATCTTCCAAAAGCTTCCATACAGGTTCCGTATCGGATTTAATTGTGATTGCACCGGTCGGACAAACCACGCGGCACTGTCCGCAGCCGACACAGTTGGTTTCATTTAAGTCTCTCAAAAACGGCGTGGTCATCAGCATGTTGGAACCTCTGTTGGTAAAGCCCAAAACGCCGACGCCCTCTACCTCGTGACACATACGCACGCAGTCACCGCAAAGAATACACTTATTTGCGTCTCTTACAACACAAGGAGATGTAGTATCCAGCGGATACTGTTCTCTGTAGTTGTCAAAACGAATATTGGTCACGCCCAGTCGGTTTGCCAGATTCTGCAGGTCGCAGACACCGTTTGCCGCACAGGTTGTGCAGTCTCTGCAGTGGGCAGCCAGCAGCAGCTCGATTACCATCTTTCTGTGATGCTGAATTTTACGTGTATGTGTAAAAATCTTCATGCCGTCTCTTGGTCTTTCCGAGCAAGACGCAAAGACTTTTCCCTTGTCATCCTCCACTACGCACAGACGACATGCGCCGTGGGTAGAAAGTTCGGAGTGATAACAGAAAGTAGGGATGTCAATGCCTGCATTACGAATGACCGTCAGCACATTTTTTTCATCTGTAAATTCTACTTTTCTATTGTTGATTGTCATAAATCCCATGATTATTCTTCCTCCTACCACTCGATATGAATTGCATCAAATGCGCAGTCAGACAGACATGCGCCGCACTTGATACAAGCATCAGTGTCAATATGATATGCTTTTCTGATTTGACCGGAAATCGCGCCTGCCGGGCAGTTTCTCGCGCACTTGCTGCAGCCTTTGCACTTGTCAGGGTCAATGATAAATTTCTGCAGCGCTGTGCAGTTTCTGGAAATACATCTCTTTTCCAGTACGTGCTGTTCATACTCCTCGCGGAAGAATTTCAGCGTACTCATAACCGGCTGCGCCGCGCACTTTCCAAGGCCGCAAAGAGCTGTATCCGTGATAGTCTCTGCCAGCTCTTCCAGCATGTCTAAATCTTCCAGAGTGCCTTTGCCGCCGACGATTCTCTCTAAGATTTCCAGCATACGTTTCGTACCTTCACGACACGGAACGCACTTGCCGCAGCTCTCGTTCTGGGTAAAGTTCATGAAGAAACGGGATACCTCTACCATACAGGTATTCTCGTCCATAACTACCATACCGCCGGAACCGATCATCGCTCCAATCTTCTTCAGAGAGTCGAAGTCCAGTTTCATGTCCAGATGTTCTTCAGTCAGACAGCCGCCGGAAGGTCCTCCAATCTGTACTGCCTTAAACTTTCTGTCGTCCTTGATGCCGCCGCCGATATCGAAGATGACTTCGCGCAAAGTGGTTCCCATCGGTACTTCAATCAGTCCTGTATGTTTTACACTTCCGGTCAGAGCGAATGCCTTGGTGCCGGAGTTGTTTTCTGTTCCAATGCTTGCAAATTTTTCTGCGCCCTCCGCGATGATAGTCGGTACATTTGCATAGGTTTCTACATTGTTCAGAACGGTAGGTTTGTCAAAGAGTCCCTGCTCTACAGTTCTAGGCGGTTTTACTCTCGGCATGCCGCGGTTGCCTTCGATGGAGGAGGTCAGCGCGCTTCCTTCACCGCATACAAAGGCGCCTGCGCCTCTATTGATATGTAACTTAAAGGAAAAGTCTGTGCCCATGATGTTATCGCCCAGAAGCCCTGCTTCTTCTGCCTGTGCAATGGCATTTTTCAGACGGCTGATTGCCAGAGGATACTCTGCGCGAACGTAGATATAGCCTTCATCAGAGCCTACAGCATAAGCAGCCAGCGCCATACCTTCAATCATCTTGTGGGGGTCGCCTTCCATGATACTTCTGTCCATAAATGCGCCAGGGTCGCCTTCGTCACCGTTGCAGACAACGTAACGCTTCTTTTCTTCCTGTCTTGCAACCTGGGTCCACTTCTTTCCAGTAGGAAAACCCGCGCCGCCTCTGCCGCGAAGACCTGCTGCAAGCACTTCATCGATGACCTGCTGCGGTGTCATTTCAAACAAAGCCTTTTCCAAAGCGGTATAACCGCCGATAGCGATGTATTCCTGAATGTGTTCCGCGTCGATGGAACCGCAGTTCTTCAGTACGCTTCTGTGCTGTTTTTCGTAGAAATGAATCTCATTCTGCTTTGGACATTCTTTGCCGTCCTGCTGGAACACCAGTCTGGTAATGAGTTCCCCTCTTTCGATAGTTCTGTGGAAAATCTCTTCGCAGTCCTCCAGCTTTACCTTGGTGTAAAGGATATCCTGCGGCTCAATCTTCATCAGAGGTCCCATCTCACAGAATCCATGGCAGCCGCTCTTGCGAACGACAACATCACCGTCACCGTGAGCAACTTCCGGTTCAAATACAACTTCTACGTCGGGATTCTGCGCAACCAGCTCGCACATTTTATCGTAAATCTGCGCAGAACCACCGGCGATACAGCCGGTTCCGGCACAGATTAAAATTCTGCATTTGTTGCTTTCTATTTCTTTTTTGGAAGCCTCACGAACTTTAGCGAGAGACTGTCTGTCTGTAATTTTATTCATTTTACGCTCCTCTCAATTCGCGGACTAAAGCAATCGCTTTTTCCGGTGTCATAGCCGGATATACCTTGTCATTCACGGTCAGCACCGGCGCCAGTCCGCATGCACCTAAACAGGATACGGTTTCTAAAGTAAACATCATGTCCTCAGTGGTCTGCTTCCCCTTGAAAAGCCCCAGCTCACTGTACAGCGCTTCCAGAATCGGAATGGACTTACGCACATGACAGGCAGTTCCGTCACAGACTTTAATCAGATATTTGCCCTTTGGCTCAAAAGAGAAATTTTCATAAAAAGTCGCTACACTGTAGGCCTGGGACTCCGGTATGTTCAGTTCACCTGCAACATAACTGAGAAGCTCCGGCGGAAGGTAGCGATACTCTTCTTGTATCTCCTGTATAATTGGAATCAGATCCTTCTGGGTTCGCCCATGGGACGCAATGATTTCATCGGTTTTGTCGTAATACTCTTTTTCCAGCATGTTTGTCGTACACCTTGCATCAATGCCTTTTTGGCAAAAGCGATGCCTTTTCCTTTCTATCTTTTTGTTATACTTTCATTCTATTGGTTTGATATTTACTTGTCAACAGGCAAACGCGAATTTATCCAAAAAAATATATAAAAATGCGTAAAAACAACAAAAACTGCCACTTTTTAGCAGCAGTTTTTGGGTAATAATCCTATTTTATCGCAATTCATCCTTATTATTTTACTTGAGACTTTCTGCGATGGTGTCAGCCAGTTCATCCAGCTTTGCATAGGTTTCATCGTTCAGGGAAGATGTGATGGTCAGAACGTCACCCAGGAGAGTCGTATTCTTCATCTTGTTCACAGCTTCAATCAGCTTTGGACCTGCCTGCGGCGCCCATGTGCCATTGCAGACTGCAGCCACAGTTCGATTCTGCAGGTTCAGCGCAGCCATATCTTCCAGGAAATTTGCCATAACCGGGAACACATTCAAATTGTAAGTAACGGAAAACAGCGCCATGTGGCTGTACTTAAACGCTTCCGCAATGAGATAGGAAACGTGGGTGCAGGACACATCATAAAGCGCTACGTTAGTAACGCCCTTTTCGCACAGCTTTGTGGCCAGAATATTGGCAGCCGCTTCTGTATTTCCATACATGGAAGCGTAAGCAATCATCACGCCGTTTTCTTCCGGTGTATAGGTAGACCACTTGTTATATTTATCCAGAATGTAGTCGAAATCCTGTCTCCAAACCGGCCCGTGAAGCGGGCAGATGTATTTGATATCAAGACCGGCGGCTTTTTTCAGCAGATTCTGCACGTTTGCGCCGAACTTTCCAACAATATTGGTATAATATCTTCTGGCGTCATCCAGCCAGTCTCTGTCAAAGTTGACTTCGTCTGCGAAAAGTTTGCCGTCCAGAGAGCCAAAAGAGCCGAAGGCGTCAGCGGCAAAGAGCACGCCGTTTGTGGTGTCGAAGGATACCATTGCTTCCGGCCAGTGTACCATCGGCGCCATCACAAAAGTCACCTGATGTTTTCCAAAAGACTTCACATCGCCCTCTTTTACCGTTTCTACGTTCTCTGTATGGAATCTGAACTGTCTCATAAAATCAGCAGCCTTCACGCTGCAGATGATTTTTACATCCGGATATCTGAGCAGAATTTCCTCGATGGACGCACCGTGATCCGGCTCCATATGGTTGATTACCATGTAATCCAGTTTTCTGCCGTCAAGCACATATTCCATATTGTCCAGGAACTGCCTGCAGACAGACCAGTCCACCGTATCAAACAATACCGTCTGCTCGTCCATCAGCAGATAGGAATTGTAGGATGTTCCTCTCGGAATCGGATGAATATTTTCAAATAAATTTAGTCTCTTGTCGTTTGCTCCAACCCAATAGAGGTCCTCTGTCACTTTTCTAACACAATGCATGATGCTTTAATCCTCCTTTATATCGTATTGCTCTAATCTTAATCATTTTATCACAGAGTTTTCCAATGTCAAAGGCTCTCTCTTATGAAAAACATGAAAGTTCCCGACATAAATATAATTTTCCCTAATACATTTTTAAATCGTCTCTGTCCTTATATACCCCATAATTTCCATTTCAAATACAAAAATTGCCGGAAATATTGCCGGAAAATCAAAAGAAAAATCAGAAGATGCTCAAATCCCATTCCCTGCTCAGTGCTTCCAGCATTTTGATACCGGCAACACTGTTTCCTTTTTTGTCCAGAGCCGGAGAATAAATTCCGATTCCCATTCTGCCCGGACAGTCAGCCATAATACCGCCGCCTACACCACTCTTTGCAGGAATGCCCACTGTCGTAGCAAACAGACCAGAACCGTCGTACATGCCGCTTGTAATCAGCACAGCATTGACAAAGCGCGCGTCTTCCTTTGGAATAATCTGCTCTCCTTTGCTGTTTTTTCCATGATTCGCAAGCATTAGAGCGATATTTGCAAGATCTCTGCAATTCACCTTCATAGAGCACATCGCAAAGTACACATCCAAAAGTTCTTCCACGCTGCCGTAAATCATGCCGGAATTTTTGAGGAGATAACCCAGCGCCCGGTTCTTGTTGCCTGTCTCCCGTTCAGACCGGTAGACTTCCCTGTCAATTTCCAGATCAGGATTTCCTGTGATTTTCTTTGAAAACTCCAAAAGCCGCCGAAACCTTTCCTCGTTATCTTTTGCCTTTACCATGCCGCAGACTGCAATAGCGCCGATATTCACCATGGGATTGATATGCTCCTTCAAAATAACCGAATCGCCGTAGTCGATAGCATTAAACGGTTTTCCCGTCGCCTCTACGCCTACATGAGATTTCACCACGTCAATTCCGTTATCGATGGCAGCCAGCATGAGAAAGATTGTTTTGGCGATGCTCTGAATCGTAAAGTTTTTATCCCAGTCGCCGGCAAAGTACTCTCCCTCATTAGAAGCGACATAGATACCAATCTTTTCATTGTCTGCCTTAGCAAGTTCAGGAATATAAGACGCCACCTGTCCCTCCAGGGTATATCTTCTGCAATCTTCCAGCACTTCCTGTAAAAATCTTTCCATTTTCAAACTCTCCTCTAAATCTTAATTTATTTCAAAAATTTTTTTATTATTCTGAGGCTCTCCGGATAAGGTGCATAACGCATTGGTATATCAATAACAGTGGATTTTTTCAACACGCTTTTTTCATGTGAAAAGGTTCTAAAGCTGTATTTTCCGTGATAGCTGCCCATACCGCTTGCCCCTACGCCGCCAAAAGGCATAGAAGAACCGGCAAGGTGCATGACCGTATCATTGACACAACCACCGCCAAAAGACAGATTGTCCAAAATATACTGTTCTGCTTCTTTTCGCTTTGTAAACAGATACAGAGCCAGCGGTCTGGGGCCTGCTTCAATCTCTGTCTTGACACTTTCCAGACTTTCAAAGGACAGCACCGGCAGAATCGGTCCGAAAATTTCCTCCTGCATAGCCGGAGACTCCCAGTTCCCATCATCCAGAATCACAGGTCCGATTTTACACTTATCCGGGTCCGCTCCGCCAAAGTAATAAGGCGTTTCTCCTTCCAGAAGGCGGCCTAACCTGTCGAAGTGTTTCTCGTTTATTATCTTTCCGTAATCCTTGCTTTCCAGCGGATTCTCACCGTAAAGGGCTTCGATATTTCTGACCATGGCTTCAAGAAGCTTTTCCTTTACGCTGCTGTGCACCAGCACATAGTCAGGCGCAACACAGGTCTGCCCGCAGTTCAGGAATTTTCCCCATACGATGCGCCGCGCCGCCACAGCAATATCCGCGCTCTCATCCACAATGCAGGGGCTCTTGCCGCCCAGTTCCAGCGTCACCGGCGTCAAATGCTTAGCCGCAGCTTCCATGACAGTATGGCCTACCGTCTTTCCGCCGGTAAAGAAAATATAGTCAAATTTTTCCATCAGGAGATTCCGGTTGACCTCTCTTCCACCGGTTACAATATATACATGACTCTCGCTGAAAGTAGCCCATAAAATCTTCGCAAGAACCTTAGAAACTTCCGGAGAATACGCCGATGGCTTTACAACAGCGCAGTTTCCCGCAGCCACTGCGCCGATGAGGGGCACTAAAGTCAGCTGCACCGGATAATTCCACGGCGACATAATCAGCACCACGCCGTAAGGTTCTTTATAAATGATGCTTTTCGACGGAAAATTCATCAGCGGTGTATGGACACGCCTTGGCTTTGCCATCCGGGACAGATGCCGCAGCATATAGGAAATCTCACTGTAAACCAGTCCCAACTCCGTTCCGTAGGCCTCGTAGCGGGACTTCCCCAAGTCTTTTTCCAGCGCCTCATAAAGTTCTTCCTCGTAACGCTTAAGATTCTCGGAAAGGCGCAGAAGACTCTGCCTTCTATAGTTCAGATTTCTGCTGATTCCCTCCCGAAAAAAAATTCTCTGTTTTTCTAAAATCTCATGTAATTCCATATCCGCTCACCTTTTTATTCATCTTTTCATGTATCTGCTTTCGATATATCTGCCGCAGTAATCTTCCAGCCTGCAGCAGTTTTCAAAAGCCTCCTGCAGTGTTCTGCCTACGCACAGCATGCCGTGACCTGCCATAACGCATCCGCTGTTTTCCGAAAGCGCCTGCAGCGTATTTTCCCAAAGCTGCTCTGTTCCCGGCAGTGCGTACGCAGCCAGACGCACTGTCCTTCCGAAAACCTTCTGCAGCTCCGGCTCCTCAATGGGCACGCTTTTTCTAGCCGCCGCAAAAACTGAGCAGTATTTCGAATGGGTGTGAATGACCGCCCCCACATCGCTGCGCATCCTGTAAATCCCGGCATGTACACCTTTTTCCGAGGTCGGAGGAAGAATACCTCTATATTCCAGTGACGTCACATCAACCTCTACCATATCCTCCGGTGTCAGCCCTGCGTAGTCCAGCCCTGAAGGGGTTACCAGCATAGAGGTATCTGAGACCCTGACAGACAAGTTGCCCCAGGTGCCCTGCACCAGACCGGTTTCCACCAGCTTCATTCCATATTCCACCAGGGACTTTCCTGCTTTTTTTCTTATATCATCACTCATGACCGCCCCTCCCTTCCTGGGACTTCACAGCGTGTTCCGCCTTAGAATAATTTTGCAGGTAATTGCGCCGCATAGCTTTGGCTTCTTCCTCAGAAAGCGGTACGCAGCCACCCAGACAACAGGCCTTTAAATGAACCTCTGCCTGCTTCTCAAGCACTTCCAAAGCTGTAACTGCCTCAAAAAGACTGCGCCCGCAAGTAACGGTGTATTTCTCTGCTGCAAAACATGCCGCCGATTCCTCCAGAGCGCCTCTGATTTGACATAGGTCGTATGCTGTCACCTCTGCCGTGGCACCTACAATCTGCGCCATGTCGTCAAGGGACGCTGGTAGAGACTTCTGCCGCTCTGCAATTTCGCTGCAGTACTTGGTGCCTGAAAGGACCAGCGCCAAATCCGTCCCGCTGTCTGCCAGCAAAGCTATTTCTACAGGATAGTTCTCCTTCTCCGTCTGAAAAGCAGCCGCATCTGCCGTCACAATATCTGAAGGCTGCAAGTTCACAAAATTGCTGCCGTCTCTTGTAGCGTAAAGTTCTCCGGCAAGACGGATCAAAATCTTTCCCCCGGCGCAGCACCAGGTATCCATTTGAGACAGCTGCCCCGCATATTTCTTTATCATTTGAAAAACATCTTGATTCATTGTTCTATCCTCTTATTTTTGCCCTCTTATTCGTATTGATACTGTTTCTGAATACAAAAAACCTGTCGTACAGAAATTCCGTCGTCAGATTTACCGCCATAGTGCCGAAGAGCACCAGATATTCATTGGTGCCAATCTCAGTCAGCTCATTTCCCCACCATGTGGAAAGGGGTGTAAAGACGCAGTAAAAGGCGAATACTTTTATCATAGCGGCAGGCACATTGCCCGCTGATTTAAAGGTAAATTCTCTGTTCAGTGTGAAATTCCAAAGCACTGACGCAGTCAGCGCAATCAGATAACAAGGCCAGTATTTCCATTCCGTCAGCTCGTTGAGCAAAGTAAACACTGCCGTTTGAATGACCCCTGCTGATATGGAAAATAATACAAACTTTGCTACCTGCATACGATTTTCCTTCTTTGATAATTGCTCCACTTCTTTCTCTTCCCCTTTTTGACAAAATATATACCGCAGCTTCCCTGCTGCGGTATTATTATCTCAATAATTGGCTGTAAAGTCAACCACGAACCCTATTCTACTTCAAAGACTCTGTTGTCCTTGTCGATATAGCCGACAGAAGCTTTCACACCAAAAAATTTTTCTGCAAGGGCAGCCAGTTCCTGCGCCGCCTCTTCAACTTTCTCCTTGTTCAAATCGGTAAACCCGTCAATCGGAAACAGCACATCGCAGGTCGCCTCGGTGATTTTTCCGATTTCGCTCTGTCTCCATGTCCAGCGGCGGGTCCTCACCTCTCCTCCGGAAACATAGACCACTTCGCCCTCTTCCGGTTTTTCCATTTCTCCGTTTCCAAAAGGAATGAAAGTATCCTCCGGTTCTGCGTGGCGTACTTCCAGCGCTTCATCGATGGTCGCCATATCGTGGGCGCCGATTGGAAGATGATATTTAATAGATACTGCGTTCCCCATATCTACGATTGCGTTGATATGAGGAAATCCTTTGCCCTTTGCGATGCGGTCTAAAAGCGCCTCAATGGAGCACATATACCGGTTCGGATTGATGCCCATGGCACGAAACGCCTCTCTGTAAGGTACAATATCATCTGCATTTTTTACTTTTATACCCTCAAAATCATTTTCACAGACCTCGATATTAGCCTGCAGCATAGCCGCAAGCTCCGGAATTTCCTTAGTATTGTCCATGCCCTTTACTGCTACAATACCAAAATACCCGTTAGGCAGCAAATCAAATACGTCTTTTGCAATTTCAAATTTCATATTTCTTTGTCTCCTTTACATTTTTTGCCCCAGTAAAGTCTACAACTTCTCCTATTTTTTCAGTTTAACACAGCTATGCGATAAAGTGCAAGAGTATATTTTACTTCTGACACGGCAAACCTGTGAAATGCCATGGATATTGGATTTTCATACCTAATCCGTTTTTTTGCAAAAAACGACTAAAGGTACTAGTCCTACATTTCGCAGGAAGGGAATTCATACATCTGCCGTGTTGCCTCTGCTTGCCTTCTACGTTACTTCCAGGGTTCAATCCGAAGCACCAGACCTCCGGGAACACCCGTCTCCATGGCAGTAGGATAAAGCCCTAGCCGGAATCTCTGCTCGCCTGCTTTATAATACCAGATATAATAATTAAGCGGTTCCTGTCGTTTGGAAGCTTCCGACATGCTGGCGTAGTGATATCCGCTGCTGCTCTGGTTGGATTCACCGCTTCGCCGTTCACAAGCGCGCCACACTGACTGCGCATAGCCGTCCACCAGCGCCTGATCCATCTCCTCATCAATTTCAAAGAGAATATTATATGTACCGTCCACTTCTTCCAGCACCTCTTTTGCCGTGCCGCAGGGTCTGCCAAAGCCTTTGATTTCACACGCCTCTTCGATGACCTCGGTCCAGGGCGCGCTGCTTTTCTCCATCAAAACCTGCCCTTTTGTCTGCACCTGTACGCTGTCTCTGCAGCCAGACATAAGCAGCAGCATCGCCGCCATGCAAAGAACCAGAGTGATTGTCCTTATTTCTGTTTTCATTCCAAACCGCCTCCTGCAAACAGTCTATGTGCAGGGCAAAAAAAACAGAACATAAAATTATGAAGCAAAAAAGCGACAGTTCTAAGCCATCCCCCAAACCCTCATCTGTTCTTCAAATCCACGTATTTCACTATATTTTGCGGCCCTTAGTTTCCTCCCAAAAATTCATGAAACTTTTACAAAAATTTTTGTTAGTTTTACAGAAAAGTGTGGTACAATATGTTTACAAAAGAAAAAAGCACAAATTAAGGAGGATGAATATTATGAAATGGGTATGTTCCGTATGCGGTTACGTTCACGAAGGAGATCAGGCTCCAGAAAAATGTCCACAGTGCAAAGTACCTGCTGATAAGTTTATCAAACAGGAAGAAGGAAAAGTAGAATTTGCTGACAAGCACGTTGTTGGCGTTGCTCAGGGTGTTGACCAGGAAATCATCGACGGTCTTCGCGCTAACTTTGAAGGAGAATGCTCCGAAGTTGGTATGTATCTGGCTATGGCTAGAGTTGCACACAGAGAAGGCTATCCTGAAATCGGCCTGTACTGGGAAAAGGCTGCTTGGGAAGAAGCTGAACACGCTGCTAAATTTGCAGAGTTATTAGGTGAAGTGGTAACTGACTCCACTAAGAAGAACCTGGAAATGAGAGTAGAAGCTGAAGCAGGCGCTTGCGCCGGCAAGAAAGCTCTGGCTACTATGGCGAAACAGCAGAACCTGGATGCAATCCACGATACCGTTCACGAAATGGCTAAGGATGAAGCAAGACATGGCGCTGCTTTCGAAGGTCTTTTGAAGAGATACTTCGGCTAAAAGCCATTGCCTGAGAGTTGTTGAAAATTCAATACTTAGAAGATAGAGGAGGCTCGAAAGGGTCTCCTTTTTTCTTTGGAGATGCGGGACTTTAGCGCAATTCGTATTGTCACTTTATTGTCACTTCTCCCCATGTGCAATCACAAAATTAATAAAAGTTGTCACTTTTAGGCTTGTCACATTTTCTGATATAATTATACCATATAAACGTTGAAATTTCAATAGATTTCCGACATCAAGCCTTCTAAATTCTTGAAAACTCCTTGTAAATTAAGCGAATCACCTATGACAAAATGGTAAAATATATCTCATTCTGTTGAAGAGGTTCGCAGAAGTTAGAGAATTATCAAAAGGAACACCTTCCCCATACAACTTCGTCAAAAACTGGTTTGAAAAAACTTTCCCAGCCTACGAAGAGCTCCCTTCATTTGGCGAAGAAGGAAATCTCATTCCACAATACGATTTAAGCGCCGCCGACCGCATTTTAAAGGAAGTTACCGCAAATGCCGCATAAGAAAAAGAAAAGGTATGACTACAAAAGTAGCCACGCCTTTTCTGCGTTTTTGAATTAGTTCCCATAGTGACCTTTGCACTGATAGACTTCTATTTCTCCACCTATGATACGATAAACCAAACGATTTGTGCTGTCTATTCGTCTGCTCCAGTAACCATTCAGATTTCCTTTTAATCCTTCAGGTTTTCCAATTCCTTCAAAAGGATTGCGACCTATGTCTTTAAGCAAAGTATTGATTCTTTTCAAAGTTTTCTTATCCTGCGACTGCCAATAAAGATATTCTTCAAAAGCCTTCTCAGTAAAAATGATTTTACTCATCAGCCATTGCCTCTAATTCTTCCATCGTTTTCACTATAACGTTCCCCTTTTCCATTTGCTCAATGCTTTCATGCAAAGCAAGCATATTCATATCACTGTAAAACGGGTCTATAGAAACGTCAAAAGGAATTCTCTTCTCCCTGCTAAGTTTCTTGGCAAAAATAGTAAATGCTGCGGTCATGCTTAAACCCAGTTCATCACATACATTCTCAACATCTTTTTTCAGATTATCATCCATTCTAATGGAAACAGTAGCCATATTATCAACTCCTTTCAAGATTATTGTACTTCTTTTTTCACACCATGTCAATACATTGTATTCATTTTGGCGGGCTGGGGGGGGGATATATTCTGGGAAAAGAGCAAATTTCTAAATTGAAACTATTTTACCTCGGCAACATGTGTTCTACGAAAAAATTCTATAGATACCATCAACTTTTTTTGGAAACCTATCTTCCATCTCACGTCCTCCTTAAAATCCTAATTCCCTTGCCTTGCTCATCATATCTTCACTATCTTCTTTCTCATTTCCTAGAAAAGTAGAATGTGAATCAGAAAGAGAATATGAATGAGAAGGCAAAAGAGAATGATAATTATAATTGCGCCCTCTAATTTGTCTGCCTTTAAAAGGCTTTCAAATTGCGCATAAACACTTTCATAAAGAACAAAACTTTGTTTGTACTTCACTATAAAGTTCTCCTAAATAAAATTTCTTTGAAGAGGCAAAAAAAGAAGCGTGTGGCAGGTAGAGGTTCTCCACACGCTTTATATATATTTAAAACGGCAATGCCGCAGAGAAAAAATCAATATATTATATTACTTCTATATATATGTATAAGTATACTGCGGCACCCTCTACTAATTTCAGCTGCAAAAATCACTATGAATTTTAAAGTTGATTCCTTTGCAATGAAAATGCGCCTGACACATTCTTTCTTTTTTCATCTTCTATAAATATTATATATGGATTTTGAAAGACTCTCAAATTTTGAAGAGGGTTGGAAATTTGGGCAGAAAAAATCCACATAGTTGTCCCATAGTTGGCGCTATGTGGAAAAGATTGTTTTGCTATTGAATTTTCTTCTTTTCTGTGATATATTGATATCAAGAGGAAAGCCTAGCGGCTGGACTTAACGATTTATAAACCGCCTTTGGTTGTCAGCCTTGGGCGGTTTTTTCATGCTCACAGTAATCCTTAATACCCCTTTGGAGTATGTAAGAGTCACTCTCACCATGTCGGCTCCTTTATTACAATATCCGGTTTAGGAATCGATTCAACATGAACATCGCATAAATTGTAAAACTCTGCATACAAACGCTTTGTTCCCTGATAATGATTTCCGGACGTGTTTTTAATACCATAAATTTCATTTACGCTGTATGGCAAATTGAATAAAGGCGCCCTCGTTGCAATGACGTAATAATTGTCAGTTCCCCTAATTGCTCTTGCAAACTCTTCAGAAAGTACGAATTTATCTCCCTCGTCAATAAATACAATGCTGTCATGAATCAAAGACAAATTTTCCTGCCAGCGCAGTCCTGTCAGTACTGTGCACGGTTTCTCACAATTGAGGGTGATACCACTTGCTTCACCATTCTGCTGATAAGACGCAATCATATCAATCAGGGTTGTTTTTCCTGTCGCGCTGTCACCCTTTAAATTCGTAATGTTTCTTTCAATTGAAAACTTGTATTGCAGCCGGCGATTTTTTACCACTACGGTATACTTTCCTTTCACTTTCTCACCGCCTTACAAATACATGCCCGCAGACAAGACATATTCCTGCATGTTGCGGACGACTTTACCGTTATTCATGATTTTAAATTCAAAAGGCTTTTCACCAAAGTCCATTAAGTGACGCAAATTAATTACAATATCTCCATCTGAACGCTTGGCAAGCCTAAGAATCCACTTTGCACAGTTGTCTCCACAAGTAGACGCATTGAAAATCTTAGATGCATCATGCTGGATAAGCAGCAAAGTTTTTACTCCACCGGATAAGTGTTTAACAGGAATCACGCCTAATGCTCTGCTGTCAACAGCATTAGGACTAATCACATCAGCCTGATCTATATTTTTAATCATCTTTTTAGAAAACTCATCCGTAATCCAGGCATCTAAATACGTATTGTCAAAATATACACTTGTATTATAGACGTAATTGGGAAAGTCCGCTTCCGGCATTTCTCCAAAATAAATGTTTAGCATTATCTATCACCTCAAAATTAGTATCTGCAAATTATCAGTTGAAATACTTCTGCATTATTTGATTGTCCGCTTGACAGGTACATTATAGCATCTTTCCCGTATCGATGCTATGGCAAATTCATCTTCTACTTCTAAAGCCATATGCCCCCTTCAGTTCCTCGAAGATTTCAAAGACAACCGGGCACGCTGTACAAGCGCCAGTGCAACTATAATACTCATCCTTCCTCTCACTGTTTACTCTGCTTTCTCCACTCCGTGTCCACAAAGTGAGTCGCATACCATCGCTCAATCTCCGGTCTTCCACTTTTGCTGAAACGAAGCGCACTTTTTTTACTGCCCCATAAACCGTAATAAGTGAACGAAGGTTTTAGTCCTTTCTTTTGTGCATATACACGCATCTCACGCAATACCAGCGTCAGCTTATTCAAAGTTCCACTGCACAGACGCTCCAGATAATCTACCTGACCACGCCTCCACCTCTCATAGTTTGCCTTTGTCAGAAGTCCTATATCAATCAAAACATCCACCGGTGCAGTATATCCTCTCTCCCCGCATTGCTTCTGCATCGATGCTTTCACGCGCCGAACCAATTCTTCATTGTTCATCTGCTAATCTCTCTTTTCATAAAGCTTTCCTTTAGCTACAGCCTGCAGATCCGCTGTCATATCATCAAGCAGCTTCTCCTGATACCCTGCCCGACCTTTCTCTGCAATACATGCTGCTGTTTCTCTCAGAAGCGGTGATTTCAGCTTTTCCATCTTAGCAAGCCCCCGCTGATCAATCACTTCATGAGATATGGCTTTTCGGTAATCCTCCGGCGCCATATGCCAAAGCGTAAGACGCTCGCCGTATTTTTCTGCCAAACGATCTGCGATTCTAAGTCCGTCAGGATCCAGATCACCGGCATAATAAATATGCATACCGGATTTTACAAGCAGATCCAGCAGCTGAAGGGCTGCTTTTCTGGGCTGTCCCGAAGTACACACCAGCGCTGCGGAAGGTGCATAGTCCCGTGCCTGTGCGCACAAATGACTGAATACCATTTCATTTTCCACCACGAACACGGAAGTTCCCTCTCCATATGCGCGCTGAATCGTTTCAAGATTTGCCTGCATGATTACATAGGCTTCCTTTTCCTGGATAAACCCCTCAAAGGCAGGATGCCGAATACCGTCTTTCTTTTCCAAATGAACTCCGAAAGCCGCTGCAGTACTTGAAATTTCATCTAACTGTATTCCGTTCTCAGCGTACAGTGCTGCATACTCACTGGCATTTGCAGGTAATGATGCCTTAACCCGGCAGCACAGTGCATGGGTGAACAAAAGGCCTCCCGTCGTACCTCTGTCAAAAAAATGCGGATTTCCGCTGATCTGTGCTGCCAGCACTGCAAGCCGCACGCTGTCGCCGTCCCTCATTAGCTGTGCCGTCCTGCTGAGGCCTTCGCCTGCAAGGCGAACCAGCCTCTCTGCTGCCTCAGAATTTTTATTCCATTCCGCGACAACGGTATGATATCCATACTGTTTTTCTTCCGCCGCACAGCTGATCCACTCCGCAGCATGCAGATATCCATCGTCCGTCTGCGCCCTTGCCGCAAAACTTTCTCTGCAGCGTTCAAAGAAAGCTTTCTTCTCCTCTCTCTTACAATCCTGCCTTTCCCGATTCGATACCATCGGCATACCGAAATACAGTTCCAGCAGTGCTTTCAGTGAGATGCCCTGAAACCTGGTCTCACCCAAAGCTGTTTCAAATTCTGCCAGAGAAAAGGAAATATCCCCTTCCGGGCAGGATCGTCCCAGAAGCTGCTCCATGGCACGGCGCTCTTCCCGGCTGCAATGCGCCAGCTTTACCGTTCCGGCAGTACGGCCCAAAGACTCCCATTTCCTTCGCATCATGACAAAAGGCCGTTCAAATCCTTTATCCTTCTTAAAATAGGCAACACACGCTTCCCTCTTACACATCTAAAATCCTTTCTTTTCCGTTCCATGCATAGTTGATGACCGATATCATCTGCGAATTGGCCGGTCTGTGAAGTTCAGAGATATGCAGCGCCGGAACCGTCTCATAGCAGCCCCATAAAGACTGAGAGTTCATGATATAGTCAAGATCCAGCTGCTCCACAAGGGCAAACATAATGCTGATGTTCTTATCGTCTACACCGGCAAAAGCCTCATCCATCGCCACAAGGCGTGGATGATCTTCTTTTCCCGCTTTCTGATACTGGGCATTGAGGGCGGCAAGCAGCGGCACATACATAGCCATGGCTTTTTCTCCGCCGCTGAAGCGGTTGAAAGCACTGTCCGTCAAAGTTTTCTTGCCATCCTGATTCCGGTAATAGGCCATCTGGAAAGAAAACCATTTTCGATAGTCCAGCGCCTCTCTGACCATATCCATATAATTAATGGCTTCTCCGGTTTCTTCCGCACGCTGTTTTTCCATATGGATTTTGCTGCGGAAATGAGAAGCAACTTTTTCCATATCCTCTGATGTCAGAAGATTTTTGTCCCGCAAAAGCAGCTTTTCCAGTTCGCTGGTGTCTAGCTGCTGTCCCGTCTCCGCTTCCCTCGGTTTCCAGTCCAGAGAAAAACTGAGACCCATAGAAGTGTCCATATCTTTCATCAGCCTAGACATAGACATAACCCAGCGCCGGCTCTCGGCAATCCGGTCTGTCAGCTGCTGACTCAATGTTTTGGACAGAATATTTTCAAAAAGTTCCCGATCCTTTTCCTGAATCAGCAGTTCTGTCTCTTCAATTCGCTCCTTCAAAGTCTGATAGAATTCCTCCATCTGGACTTTCTTTCCGTTCCATACCGCTGTAAACAGGTATCTCCTGCGCAGCGCATCCGGAATAACTCGCTCCTTTTCCAGATCAGTGCTGTTAAAGCAGTCCTCCAGTGCCGTTCCATAAGCAGTAAGATTACCGTTATGCTGCTGGAATACCCTGTGCAGGGATGTGTACAGTTCGACTGATTCCCTTTTCCGGTCGCTTTCCCGCAGTTTTTCCAGCGCAGCCTTCGCACATTCTTCCAGGGTGCGGTTTTCCCGCACAATCACCAGCTTCAAATCCAGTTCCTCCTCAAAGTACTGACGTACCTGCTCCTCTCTGGCAATGGCCTCCGCCACCCGTTTTAGAACTTCTTCCTTTTTCCCGCAAAGCCGGTCGATTTCATTTTTCAGCACGGCGCCGCTGCTGCTGATTTCCTGCAGAGATGTTCTGGCATCTGCCAGATCACCCTTCACCTGTATCAGACGCTGCGCTCTTTCTTTGTTCTCCGGCCTGTCGAGATAATCCTGCAGTTCCCGTATGCGTGTATCCAGTTCCCTGATTCGACTGCTGGTCTTCCTTGCCCGAAGCTCCGCTCTGTCGATGGCATCTTCCTCCCGATCAATTTTATCCTGCTCGCTGCTCTGCTGCAGCTGCAAATGCACAAGGCGGCCTAAACGATTCTGTCCGTCAATCCACAAATCGCGATATTCCTCCAGCGCCTGCTTCGCTTCCTCAAAAGCCGCTGTCGTTCGTTCGTAGGGCAGATGACGGCACACATGCAGCATCCGCTGCCTGCATTTGTCCTTTTCTTTTTCCAGTGTCTCCGCCTCTGTCTCCGCCTGCTTCCTGCTGTTTTCCGCCTGGGCAAGCTGCCAGCCAACCTGCCGGTTCGTCTCAAGGGCCTGCCGGAGAGGCAGGAAATCCGGCAGCTCCTGATATTCCAGCTGCAGATTCTCGATTCGGGTATCCAGATGCTGCCGTTTCTGGATTATGCACTGAAGATTTTCTTTCAGTTCTGCAATAACCGTCTCCAGTTCAGCAATCATCTGCTGCCGTTTTCTCTGTCTGGCCAATACGCCCACATAGCTGGCGCTCTCTTCCCCCAGTGAAACACCACTGACGATACCATTTCTGAAACTGCCCTGAGTTCCCAAATATAGACTGCCCTCTTTGCCCGCCGTCCGGTAAATATTGGATAAAATCCGCTTCGTTTCCTTTTTCAGACCGGCAGGCAGACTGTCATTTACGACAAGTTCATCAAAGGCAGACGTTCCGTCTCCCGTTACCTGTAAAAATATATCACTGAAATCCGAAAAATCAGCGCCGATTCTTCTCTTGTTCTCATCATCCAGCACCAGTGCATCCAAAATTCCCGCGTCTGACAGCTGCGCCTCCAGGAGTGCGCACTCCGGCTCGCTGAGTGCTGAAGAAAATTCCACAGCCTTAAAAAACGGGATAAAAGAAATACCTGCCGCAGTAAGCGCTTTGCGTGCCTGCTCCGTCCGTTCCTTTCTCGGCGGCTCCACATCTTTGGCTGACTGCAGTGCCGCCAGTTCCTTTTCTTTCGCCCAGATCTGTTCTCGCAAAGCCGTTTCCTGATACTTTGTATCTACCTTTTCGTTCCGCAGTGCACTGCGCAGTGCGTCTCTTCGCCGCTCCAGCAAAGCTTTAACTGCCGATTCCTCTTTCTCACCGCTGCAAACAGAAACCAGCTTCTCAATCTGCCGCAGTTCCTCGCTTTCCAGTCTGAATTCCCGATAATCCTTTGCCTGCTGGTAATACTTCTCAATCATCTTCTCGCGGCAGTCCTCTGCAGCAGCAGCGGCAGACTCCACCTTGTCCGACAGTTCCTTTTCCAAAAGACGACGTCTTTGCAGCTCTTCCATGGCTCTGTCATAACGGCGCTCCCATTCTGCCTGCTCCTTCAGCACCTGCATGCCGTCCGATACAGACTGTATCTGCGTTTTCAAAGCCTGCCGCAGCATATCGCCGTCCTTCGGCGTCTCCTGCCTGATTTCTTCTATGACCGCATCATGTTCTGGAAAAGCAGCAATCTCCTGCAGCTCTTCCAGTTCCTTCCTCTGTTCTGACAATTCTTTTCGGCTGAGGAACTGCTGATTTTCAATCTCCTTCAGTACATATTCTGACGCGCGGATTTGGTCTCTGCACTGCTCAATCTCCCCATCCAGCTGCGTCATCTCCACCCGGGCATCCGCCTTTTCTGTCTGCGCATTTCTCAGACGGCCCGACGCGGAATCCAGATCGCTGTCACCCAGTTCTTCCAGCTCCGCTTCATATGCTTTTATCCGATCCTCTGCCAGATGCAGTGCTTCGGTATTCTTCTGCAGCTCAGTTTCAAGACCTGCTAAACGGCGGCTGTCCGCCTCCATCTTCGCCTGCTCCTTTTCGGCATTCTGCTTTTCGTTCAGGTAACTCTGCGCCTTTCGTCCCAGCATAAACTGGTTATAACGGATATA
This sequence comes from Emergencia sp., assembly GCA_022767345.1. Lineage (GTDB taxonomy): Bacteria > Bacillota > Clostridia > Peptostreptococcales > Anaerovoracaceae > Senimuribacter. The sequence goes on along the minus strand of JALEOD010000012.1, from coordinate 9,558 downwards.
CTCCGTGCGGATTATCTGGGTCTCCTTCAAAGCATTCTGCAAATCTTCAAGACTTCCCTGAATACTGTCCATCTTCTCCATGGCGTCCACCATAGCTCTGAGATCCTCATCTGCCAGAGTCTGCAGAGAATCGTTCAGAATCTCGTAAACCGTTTTCGGTTTAAACACGTTGGAAAGCTTCGGGGCCCTCACTTTAATCAGCAGCTGAATAAACTGCTCATACTGATCCATTCTCGGAAATCCGAAGAGATACTTGTTGACCAGCGCTTTATATTCACCCTGCACGTCTGTAAAGACTGCATCTTCTCCCAAAACTTTCTTCAAATCCTGCTTGGAATGAGGAATCTTCGTTGAACCGACCTCCCGGTAAAGATCCAGATCATAGCCGATCCGCCGTCCGTCCAAGATGATAAATCCCCAGAAACTCATCGGCTTGCCCCGCTGCGCACGCTGGCCGATTCCGATGGTCCGATACTGATCCGTCTCCGGCTTTTTAAATTCCAGAAACAGATATCCCGTAGATTCCTCTTTCTCCCATTCTCCTTCACCTAAAAAGTAATACTCCATGCGGCGGTCCTTTGTACCGAAGGGATCCAGTCTCCTGGGCGTCTTATCCCCGTCAAGAATAAAGGGAATAAAGCTCTGTGTCGCGATGGATTTACCCGCACCGTTCTGCCCCCGAAGCAAAATTTTTCCGTCAGACAGATCAAAGGTTTCCTCATCATACAACCAGAAATTCACAAATCCCATTCTGTTCATTTTCCAACGATTATGCATGCTCCTTCTCCTTTGCTCCTTTATAATCCTTCGGATAAAATCCGCTCGTCTTTCCTGCCGCAGGAAGAATCCAGATCCGGTCACCCTCTTCAGCCGCCATCATCCACGAGATCAGATAGCTTTTCACCGTTCTAAGCAGCTTTTCCTGCTCCATCTCCCGAAACTCCTTGCTAAAAGTATCCTTCCACTTACTTCTTAAGGCAAGCAGGAGATTATCGAAGGCTTCCGTCTTCATACAGATTCTTCCGTCTTCTCCGCATTGAAGCCGTCCTTCGGATACTTCTCTGCGAATCTCTCCCTGCAGCAGCGCAATCAGCTCCGGCAGCATCGCGTCTCTCGGATGAACCCTGCCGTAAACATCGTCCTCTTCAACCATCCAGAATGCCGCATTCCTGTGAATATCCAGTCTGCCGCCAAGATTTTCTTCCAAATACTTTTCAACCCACTGACGCTGATTTTTCAGATAGAGAGAATCCGCATCCTCGTTGTCCCTCCAGTACATGGCAGGACAGACAGCAAGCTGGCGGTACACTCTGTTAGTTCGAAAATATCCCCGATCCATCTCCATCTCGCCTCTGTCTTCTTTCTCAAAATCCTGGTAAGATGTGTAGCCTGAAATATCAAAAGGAAAGTTTGATGCAAAATATCTGGAAAGACCCGTATTCTCATATAGAATCTCCTGCCCCATTCCCTGACTCAATGCGTCGCTGCTGCCATCGTAGGCCTTCAAAATTCCCTTGCCTTCCACATACTGCAGACTGCGGACCAGAGATTTTCGTTGAGAAAAGGAATTCCAATCTACTTCCATGACATTTTTCAGCTGCAGCCCGATAAAGTCCACTAACTCCGAGAGCAGAAACTGCTCCTGTTCTTCCTTATCTTCCAGAAAAATCAGGATCGCGCAAAGGATGCAGTAATCCCGGATATCCTGAAACTCTGTGATTCCCATAAAGCTTTCCGCATGGGCAGGTATCTTTTCCAGTTTCAAAAGCTGTTCATTGCTGATCAGTCTCCACCCCAGCAGTTCCCGTACAAATTTACGAAAGTTTGGAATATCACGCTTCACCCGATAATACATATCCTTGTCCTGGTCTTTTACCACCCAGAAATTTTCTATCAATGTTCTTACTTCATTCATTCTTCAAACTCCAACACATACGCAGGCATCGTCAAATCACCGTCTTCGCATTTCAACACGCAGGTTCCAGGCTTTTGCGCCAGCCTAAAAGCCTGTCCATACTCTGTCCGGCCCATCCTGCTGCCGGAAAGGGCAGCCTGCGAAATCCACTGCAGCAGCGTAATACGGACAGTTTCCGTCACGACTTCTTCAATGGAAGAAACATCCAGTTTGCCGTCGCAAATATATCGCATCACCATGGCTTTCTCGTCTTCCAGCTTTCTCAGATACCGATTCTTCTGGGCAAGCTTTTCCATGGTTTTATCGGCAAATCCCTGCCTGTCCTTCCTCGGTTTATACGACCTGGTATGTGGCCTCAGCAGATACTCCATGGCAGGCTCCTCATAAACGCCGCTGCTAATTCTGTCTGTACTCCGTTCCCCGTTTGCCTTCAGGTGAGCAATCTGCTGCACACCGAATACATGGGCTGACAACTTGTGGGCTTCTTCCAGACTCGCACACCTGCTAAACAGCTCCATAAACTTTAAATAATCTTCTTTTCTGCTGATTCCCCAGTTCTGCATCTGCACAATCAGTGACGCATTCTGAATCAGCGTTCTGATAATATCGTTGGTAATCTCCAGAATCTGGCTGCTCTCGCTGGTCCTTTCTGCCGATCCGAGAAACCAGCCCTTCAAAGTCTCCCATTTTCCATATACCGACTCGCGAATTCTGTCTTCCCGGTTATCGCTTTGTTCAGACAGCGCATGGGGAATATCCATTTCACTCTCCACAACCCGCTCCAGCAGCGTCTTTTCAATCAATTCAGATTCTCTCTCCAAAATTAAGGTAATGCTGTTTGCATGCCGCTGCAGTTCCTGCACAAACTCCTTCAAATAGGAAATAAAACGATCCTTATGAACAATAAACTCGATAGACTTTAACAGTTTTTCAGATTTTCCCGAATAAAACTCTCTTAAATAATCTTTATAATTCTGATTCAGCCGCTTGAAATCCTCCTGCAGGTTTTTCCACCATTCGTTGACTTCTTTTAAACTGCCGTTCTGCAGGCGATGCGCTGAATTCAGACTATCCGCCAGGCGTACGAAAAGATTGGTCGAAAGACTGCCTGTCTCCACAAATAAATTCTCAAGGCGCACAGTCAACCGCTCAATTTCGACAGCCCGCTCCGACATGGTATAACGAAACTGCTTATTCTTATAGTCAGCAATGGTATAAACTCTCCTCGGATCCTGCAGCGGCGTCAGGTTCTTCCACTCTACCAGAGCGTCCAAATCCTGTTTCAGCTGCTCCATGGGATAATTTTCGTAGCCCTCTTCTCTCTGCAGCCGCTCCAACACGTCTTCCTTATACAATCTGTAATGCATCTTTTCATTTTCAATAAAAAATATCCTCATAATCTTGCGGTAACGAGGTGCATTGATCGCTGTCAGATAAGCTGTTTCCGTAATCGGTTCAAGATTTCGCATCGTGCATTGTGCTCCGTTCATTAAAAAAAATCATTTCTGCATCAAGTATATCATAGATAGCTTGCGATAAACAGGGAGTTTTTTAACACAAAGCGAAAAAGGCCAGGTAAAATAGCCAGGCAAAATCGCCAAAGTCCCGCCAGAATCTCCTGATTATCTCCCGATTAGGCGAATCTTTACAGTATTTTAGGTCAATCTGACCTATTCTCATTTTTATTCTTGACAATGCCATGCTACTTATGTCATACCAAAATCATCAAGAACGAAAGGAGGTAAATAGGATATGACATTAAAAGAATTTGACCGGATAGGAATGGGTGAACGCATCCGCATCAGCAGAGAAAAGCACATCTTTCCAGAGAGCAACTCGCAGAGTCTTTGGATGTTACATCTAAGTTTCTCGCTGACATCGAATGCGGCAACAGAGGTCTCTCTATGCCAAAATTCGCACTGCTCATCCAAATCCTAAATGTTTCCGTCGATTATTTAATCTTCGGAAATACTGCGAAGCGCTAACTAAGGCAAGGCTGTAAATCTGTCAGCGACTATGTTGATGGAAAGACTGAAGGGACCATCGCATAGCTGACCGATTAGGCCAGTTCGAAGCGATAGTCCCTTCGTTTTTTTCCACATCGTTTACTTCCAGTAATAATCTTAATCAAGCCATTTTCTTTTTTATCAATCAGCCTGCTTAAGTAGGGGGCTCTATTTATGAGTTTCTTCATAGAATCTCTCTCTAATTAAAACTTAGGAGAAATTCCCCCTAAGTTTTTATTTACTCCTAGTTTTTCTATGTCTTCAATCGACACAAGACTTTCTGCCATTCTGTACTGCTCATCGATTTACTGAACATTCTTATCAATAAGACCCGGAATGCTCATTTCCTCACCGCATTCAGCGCAAACAGCCACAGCAATTTCAAATGTGTAATCCTTATCCTTTATGTTTTTTATAATGTTCCTCTTCCGCAAAAATACGCAGTTTCTTTTCTGCATTCTATACAGAAATCTCTTCTTCCTTTTTCTGTCATAACGGTCACCTCCAATTTACTTCTTGATTAGCAAACCCTTCAGCTCTTTACAGATATCACAGCATTTATGTGTGCAACAGTATTCTCTTACTCAATACTTAGACTCTTTGTATCATCATACCGGATAATTTCCCGTATTTTAGTCTTCTTGTAAGCCTCCTCCCGGCGCATACTTTCTACAATCTCGTCTTTGGATTTCTTTCCAAAATGTTGTATCACAGTATCCAAAATATCCAGATCATCAACTGTAAGCAGAGAATAATCCCGATTCTCTGTCGGTAAGAACTTATACACGATTCCAGCTCCTATTTCTATTTCCTCATAGTGCACTCCGCTCAATCCAATGATTGCCCCATGACCAATTGGAACAGCGCCCATGGGTAATGCCCTATAAACAAGGCCTGTCATTGCGAAATTTCTGCGTTTATATGAAAGTGCGTCTGCATACCATAGCAGTTTCATCAGCTTTATCTTATAAAGGCTTGTTACCTGCCCGGAGTTTACAAAATAGCGTATAGCCTGTGCTACCTTCTCTAAGGAAAGCTCTGCTCCTCCATTATACGATAGATTATCCGTATAATGCGCATAGCTCGCAAGAATTGCTTTCTGTAAATAGATGTCTCGATTTTTTTCAAACTCTCTTAATCCTGCTGCCTGATACTTTTGATAGGCTTCCTGCGGAAGCAAATGTTTTGCCGAATTTAACAGTGAGAGAAACCACTCGGGATCCTGATCTATTTTTCTTAAAATACTGTCATGTGCTTGATCTTGCACCTGATGACCTTCATAACGAGTAATTGTCTTTGCTCCCCAGCCTAAAAGCACACAGAAATCCGTCTGCATGATACTGTATTTTCCACGAATTGCAATAATATCCTCTGCAGTTAAAAGGCCCTTCTTTCTTCGATAGGTATCTTTCATCGCCTGATCATTTGTCGACATCATTCGTTCATCAGCATAAAACTCATCTGAACGATTGCAGTACCAATAACACCCCTCATATTGAATTGTTTCACCTTTGAAGCGATTCTCTTCCTCTACACGAACAACCTGAACCGGATGCTCTTCCATGCAGCTTGCACAAAGTCTCATCTTTGTTTCTATCACCTTCACGACTGCACCTCCAATTTACGCTCAATCCTTGATCTTGTATTCTCCATAATCCCTCTTCAAAACAGTATAGAGGATAACTGCCGGTATACAGTGTAGCTATTCGAAAAAAGCTTACCCTTGGGACAACGCATGTATTGAATCATTCCATTCATTGATCAAACGTGAATGGCTGAACCGCTTCAAAATCCGCGATTATGATCATGCATACCGCTTGGTTTTCGAATATCTGGAAGCCTTCTACAATACAAAACGTATTCATAGTCATTGCGACTATATGTCTCCAAATGACTACGAAGCATTGTATCGCAGAATCCGGAATGACGAATTGCTAGTGGCAAGTTAAGATGAGGAAAATCTCATTTTAACTTGTACTAAATCTTGACATAGGACCAAATACTGTGCTATTCGCATCAAGTACTTCTTGCTTTTTGTCCCAACAATAAAACTTATGCGTGATGCCTGAGATGAAAAGCTAATCATTAAATCCTTATATACATTGAACCATTCTACTTTTTCATCATACAAATTGCCTTTTGGATATTTTCTACCATGTTCTAAAATTTTCTTGTATTGATTAAAGTATATTTCCAGTTCCTTACTTCTCTCAACAAAATATGAAACAAGTGCTATAATAACAGCAATCAAAGAGCCTCCAAATATACCCAAAGCTATATTTTCGACAGCATCTGTCCATTTCCATAGATTCTCGGTATCCCCTATGCTGTAGCAATAGAAATAAATTATCAAACTTATAATTGTCATTATGCTCATTACGCGAATTATATTTATCTGCGCTTTCATTCAAATCCCTCATTTTCACTTTCTTTATTATAAATTATTTTAGCAAATAACTATAACTGCAGCAACAAATCTTGACAGGCTTCATCATAATTTTTATAATATAGTTCAATGTGGAAACCAATCGCTAAAGCTGAATTTTTCATTCATTTTTATAAGCGATTGCGGTTAAAAGACGGTTGCTCTACCATCCTGCGACAGCAGAATGAAAGGAGCTGCATCTAACCTCGCAGGAAATTTTCTTGAAGGGGGTAGATACACTATGTTTCTTACATATCTCGGAGATATTTGTAGCATCATAAGTGCTGTTTACATCATTTGTGAGTTATATAATAGATTCTTTACAGATAAAGAAAAATAGACCGTCTGCGGCAACAGAGGTCTATTTGATTAGATTAATTCTTGTTGATTAGTTATCTCTAGTGGCAACCGTCCGGTTTCCACGTTTTTATTTTATTCCATTTGTTGCGTATTGTCAACATGTTGATATATCATCAAAATGACAATTTTACCTGTTTCATTGCTATTTGTTAAATATTGCTAAATATTTTTCTTTTTTTATTCCAATAGATATCTAATTTCTAATTATTCTTTCATCCAATATGGCAAAGGCGGGATATCTCCTTTAGGTAAAGGTATGATTACATCTGTTCGTTTTTCTTCATAAACCTTTTTATGTTCAACCTTTATGAGATCAAGATTATCTGGTACAACTTCATAGGACATCGCATTAAACCGCATACCACATGTAGCCATTTCATACATTTTTACCCACCCATTTCGTTCATAAAAACCGATTCTTCTCTTCCGAATTTCATTTTCTTCGGAATTGTCGTTTTCAAACGGTGTTTCAGATTCTAAAATTAGACATATATTAAGGTTCTGCTCCAACGCAATAACATCTGCTTTCAAGCTACGCAAAATTTTTCTTCCTATACCCTTATTTCGCAGGCTTTCAGGCACTCCTAAATAATCCAGTAAGTATGCAGAATTACCTTTGTGTTTCCAAATAGTCGCATACCCTACAATACAATCTCCCTCCTCATATACAATAACATCGTATTTCCCGCTTGCTTGAAGATCTATAATATCTTCTAAGGGTTTAATCTCATTAGCTGGAAAATCTGCACAAAGATGATTTTTATACCAAAATCCATACTCTTTAACTGTCAATACTCTATTTTTCATTTTGCTACCTCCTATTGAAGATAAGTATAGAAGTGTAGCGGTACTCATACAATGGGGATGCCTCGAATGGGATTTATTCGCCTTATTTTGTCATGGTTTGCATATATTTTTTCTTCACATCGTCATAATATGTTTGTGAAATTTGTCATGTATCTCCTCCAGAGAAAACAGCAATCCAGTTGCGTCTTCCATCGCGAATCATCTTGTCGATGGCTTCTACATTTACAGCAAAACTCTTATGGCATTGCACAAAGGTATTCGAACCGACTTGTGCACAAAATTCCTGCAATGTAGTCCTTTTAACCTCGAATACTCCAGAGTTCGAATGAATAGTTAAAAGTTTATTTTGTATCTCTGCATAAAGCAGATCCCTTCTTTCAACAACCAACTCGCCTTGCTGGTGTTCAAGATAAATAAAATTTCGGAACTGCTTTTTTTGCTCTTTTAGAATTTGGTCCAAATAAAGACATAATTTAGCTTGAACATCATTTCTCTCTATTGGCATAGAAATATAGTTTTTCCGCTTATAACTTTCATATCCTGCAAGTTGGGGATATCCTACCATATTGTAGCTAAGTTTCGTTAGAAGTAAGACGGGCTTGTCCTGATAACGCTTTTTCTGACGTATTAAAGACTCAAGCACTGTTCCACTTTTGGGTTTCATTTTAACCTGAAAAATAAATAAATCAATGTCAATTTTTTCACTATTAATGATATTCTCTGCTTCATTAGTATCCGTTGTGGAGATAATACTTACTGTATCCTCTACCCCTCCGATAATACTTGAAGCCAACACCTCATTAATTTTGTTATTTTGAGAAACAATCAAAATCGCTATCATATGCAGCACCCCAAACAAATTTATCTATATATTTTACATCTTATAGAAACTCCATTCAATGTCATTTGAGGACAATATATGACAGGTGAAGATTGAAAAAGGGAAAGTTCTCCGCATAACAGCTTATCGCCTTTCATCTTTGACATCTTCACATCCTATTATCTTTTCAACATTACAGGACTTTTATCTATCTTTGCTCGCAAATACCATCCAATAACAATCATCACTAGCCCGATCCCCGCAATAACTGTCGTCTCGACTCTATCAGGATTATACAAAACAGATAGAATCAATCCTGTTCCTGCTCCACCCAACATTTCACTGTACTGCTTTTGTCTCCGTAACCTTTTATCTCGTGTCAAGATGTCTAGTATGTTCAAATCCGCTTGTTTACGGAAAATTTCTTCTTCCACACGCTCACCACAAATCAACTCATTTATGCTAATACCAAAAAACTTGCACAGTTCTGGTATAATTGCTATATCCGGCATATATTTTCCAGTCTCCCAACGTGAAACGGTCTTATTTGTAACGCCGAGATAATCACCTAATTCCTGTTGTGTAACTCCTTTTTCTTTTCGCAATGTTGCAACAAAATCGCCAATTCTTTTTTGATTCATATTCTCCCCTCCAATCTTACATTCATTCTATAGTAAATTGACAATTTTGTATTTACCATAAATAGCGATTTTGATATTTTTATAAGTCATGCACCAACTCCTGTAGCACAAATTCCTCCGCCATATTCATTATCGAGTTCATTTGCCTTACCCATTCCATCGGATCTTCTGATTTCAATTTTTCTGTAATCCCGTGTACTTCTTTTGTCTGGTTGACGATAGTATCAAACATATCCTGTGCTTGCTCGTCAATTTCTACAAGGTAAGCAGTCAGCTTTCCGCTGGTCAGGAGTCTGTAGTATGTAAGTTTTTTAGTTTTCTTGAGAAATCTTTTATGCTTCTGTCCCCATCTGCCAATAACCATTTCTTCCTGTTCATGAAGCTTCAAGTCAGGATACAAATATCCATCTCTATCTGTGTAAGTAATTTTTCTCATCGCACAATCTTGTATGATGTCTTTAGTCCAAATACATCAATACGCTCCTTTCTTCTCAACTTTGATATAATCGTTAGTAACACTGTGGACTTTTTATCGCTTTTTATAGCTTTGACTATTTGAAGGAGTGTATTGCCACAGTTTTATC
>JALEOD010000001.1 GCA_022767345.1 Emergencia sp. | reverse complement strand
GCGAACGGTATCCGCTATGCAGCGATTCGCTGTTTCACAAAAGAACCGCACAGAGGCGATAACTATTTCACCCTTTTCGCTATCCTTGCTTTTCAGCGCAAAAAACAGGTGATTCTCAACCCTTAGATGTACAAAAACAGGCAGCACCCAACCGAAGTTGAATGTCGCCTGTTTTTTCCAATCCTGTTTCGCAGTTGCCGATTTCGTAATTCTCTCAAATTACTGTCTTATCGGCACACGCCCGAATTCCGTCCTTTTTTCTTGTAATATGCGATTGATTAGTTACTGGTTACGATAAACGGATTGATGGCACCGGCAACGACGTTGACCGGCATGGTCTGCAGGATGATTTTTCCGGGACCTTTTACTAGAGTGTTAAAGATGCCTTCGCCGCCGAAGAGCATGTTCTTAACTCCGGGAACGGAGACAACCTCGATGGAGCAGGTGGAATCCATGGCAGCCAGATATCCGGTGTCTACGACCATGGACTGACCGGCCTGCAGATTGTACTCCACTGCGTAACCGTCGATTTCAATAAAGGCAGTACCGTAACCGGAAAGTCTCTGCATGATAAAGCCTTCACCGCCGAAGAAGCCGGCGCCGGCCTTTTTCTGGAAGAACACAGAGAGTTCTACTGTGGATTCGCTGGCAAGGAAAGCTTTCTTCTGTACGACCAGGTCATTTCCCGGGGTGATTTCTACGGCTTTAATGGAGCCGGGGAAACTGGACGCGAAGGCAATCTGTCCCGGACCTCCCTGTGCGGTATAACGGTTCTGAAACATGGTTTCGCCGGAAAACATTCTGCCAAGGGCTTTTCCGATACCGCCGTTGCTGGTGGTTTCCATCTTCATGTTCTGGGTCATCCAGCTCATGGCGCCGCTTTCTGTGATCAGGGTTTCGCCTGCTTCCACGTCGCAGATTACTGCGGGAAGCGGTTCGCCGACAATATTATATCTCATTGTAGTAATCTCCTTTCGCAATATGAAGTTACTTTTATTTTAGCAGAGGCAGAAAGTGGTGTAAAGGTGAAAAAATTATTTTGAATTGGGGTATAATTATGATATACTAAATCTATTGATAACAATATTTGGGAGGAAACATCATGACAGAACCTGTTTCAACAAATTTTATTCATAATATCATTGATAAGGATTTGGAATCACAGAAGAACGGAGATAAGGTATATACTCGTTTCCCGCCGGAACCAAACGGATATCTGCATATCGGCCATGCCAAAGCAATCTGCATTAACTTCGGAACTGCGGAGAAGTACGGCGGCATGTGCAATCAGCGGTATGATGACACCAATCCGGTCAAGGAAGATGTAGAATACGTCAGCGCCATTGAAGAGGACATCCGCTGGCTGGGGTTTAAATGGGATAAGCTCCTTTGGGCGTCCAACTACTTCGACAAGATGTATGAGGCGGCAGTGGAGCTGATTAAGAAAGGCAAGGCCTATGTCTGCAGCCTCAATGCTGAGCAGATTAAGGAGTACCGCGGTACGCTGAAAGAGCCGGGCAAGGAGAGTCCTTGCAGAAACCAGAGCGTAGAAGAAAACCTGCGTCTCTTTGAGGAAATGAAAGAAGGTAAGTTCGCAGACGGCGAGCGGGTGCTTCGCGCGAAGATTGACATGGCATCGCCGAATATCAATATGAGAGACCCTGTTATTTATAGAATCGCTCACAGTCCGCTCCATCACAATACCGGGGACAAATGGTGCATCTATCCGATGTATGACTTTGCCCACCCTATTGAAGATGCTATCGAGGGTATTACCCACTCTCTGTGTTCTTTGGAATTTGAGGATCACAGACCTCTTTATGACTGGGTAATCAGAGAAGTCGGCTGGTGGGAAAACCCGCCGCAGCAGATTGAATTTGCGAGACTGAACATTACCAATACCGTGATGAGCAAGCGTTACCTGCGCAGCTTTGTGGAAGACGGTGTTGTTGACGGCTGGGATGATCCGAGAATGCCGACTCTGGCAGGCATGCGCAGAAGAGGCTATACGCCGGAGTCCATTCGTGATTTCTGCGAAAGAGTCGGCGTGGCGAAGTCCAACAGCACCGTGGATATTTCTCTGCTGGAACACTGCATTCGTGAGGATTTAAAGACCAAGGTGCAGAGCAGAAATGTCATCGAAAATCCGATTAAGGTAGTCATTACCAACTATCCGGAAGACAAGACCGAGATGATTGAACTTGAAAATAACAAAGAAGTGCCGGAAATGGGTACGCGGGAAATTCCGTTTTCCAGAGAACTTTATGTAGATGGCGCGGACTTTATGGAAGTGCCGGCAAAGAAGTATTTCAGACTGTTCCCAGGCAACGAGGTTCGCTTTAAAGGTGCGTACTTCATCAAGTGTGAAGAGGTTGTCAAGAATGAAGATGGTTCCATCAGGGAACTTCTCTGCACTTACGACCCCGAGACCAGAAGCGGCAGTGGTTTTGAAGGCCGCAAGGTCAAAGGAACTATCCACTTTGTTGACGCGAAGACTGCGGTAAAGGTAAAGATTCGCAACTACAGCTACTTGATGGTGCCTGATGAAAATGGCGAAAACGTAATGAATCCGGCATCGCTGGAGGAAACCTGGGGTTATGCTGAGCCGTCGCTGGCTGGAGCTGCGCCGGGAGAAAGATTCCAGTTCTTCAGACACGGCTATTATGTGGCAGACAGCAAGCTGACAACGGATACCGAAAAAGTATTTAACCGAATTGTGGATTTGAAGAGTTCCTGGAAGCCTGCAAAATAAGGAGGAATATAAAATGAGCGGTAAGATGAAGAATATCGAAAAGTCCAAAGTCCTTGCTTTGGCAGAGGAGATTGCGTATCAGCAGGGACAGGTGGTCAGCAAGACCCTGGTACAAAACGACGCAGTGAGCCTGACGCTTTTCGCCTTTGAAAAGGACGAGGAAATCAGTACCCATGAGTCCGGCGGCGATGCCATGGTAACGGTGCTTGACGGAACCGGACGGATTACCATAGATGGAGAAGTCTTTACCGTGGAGTGCGGACAGACTATCGTGATGCCTGCGAAAACACCTCATGCGGTATATGGACAGGAACGCTTCAAAATGCTGCTGACTGTAGTATTTTAGAATTTAGAGAAGATTAGAGAAGGCGAAGCCCCTTTGCGCTTAAAATCCGCAAAGGGGTTTTATGTTGAATATGAAATGGATTTTATTTACATTTATGTAAATAAAATCTTGCTTTTGACAGGGGATTGTGATATCATGAGAGAAAAGGAGGTGTGGCTATGGGAACATTTTTAGATTTAGTTGAAGAGGAACTGAAAGAGCAGCGAAGACTGCTTTATCAAAGTGAGCGGGCGCGTGCACGTGCGCCGGAAGGGTACTTGAAGAGCAGGCCACGGAAGAATGGCGCGGCGTTTTACAGATGTGAAAGGACTGGGGATACTGAATTTGCGGAGAACATTACTGATAATACGGGTCTGGTAAAAAAACTGTTTCAGAAAAAAATAAATACAGTGACCGGTAAACATGCGGGAGAGAATGTTGCCGCGCTGATGCGTCTTAAGAAGAACTATCAGGACACCGAGTTTAAATCGGTGATACAGGGAATGTCGTCAAGTTATCGGGAAGCCGCCAAATTTTTGAGTATGGAGCAGAGTGATAAGAACGGCATCTTTCGTCCGAAACAGCACTTCTTTGATCCGGAAAGCCATATACATGAAACTGTTTGCGGACTGCTTGTACGTTCCAAATCAGAAGTGATTATTGCAAATACTATGACCAAATACAATATCTTTTTTGAGTATGAAAAGCCGTTTCCATACCCGGATAGCAGAGGATTCTATCTAAAACCGGATTTTACAATTGAACTGCCAGATGGCAGCATTAAGCTTTGGGAACATTTGGGGTTATTAAAAAATGTGGATTATAGCAGGAAGACAGGAGAGAAGCTGATGACCTATCAAAAATACGGATTTCTAATCGGGAGAAATTTGATTTTAACTCAGGATGATGAGCGTGGAAATTGCAGCAGTGCTTTTATTGATGAGATTGTGCGAACACAGCTGAAACCATTTTTTATTTAGGATGTGTAATAGCGAATCTGACCGTATTGGAAGCAAAAAGTGTATTTGCGGTCATGTATAAAAAAACAGAAAACCTAAAAATGACCGTAAAGGCATGTATGAGCAAAATACGGTCAGAAAATCATTGAAAATTCGGTTTTGATGTTGAGAGGGAAGAACTCATAGGTGGTAAAACCTGTAGAAGACGGAAGAAAACGGGAAAAACTTACAGGAGAAGCCCATGGGTCAGCAAGATGCAATGATAGAACAATCGCAAATCTGACCGTATCATGGCAAATTTCTTGTTTACGGTCAGAAACTCGATTACAAAAAAATAAAGAATGACCGTAAGTGAGATAAAATAGATAAAACGGTCATTTTTGGATTACACGCCAGCAGCTGGCGGAAACTGCCTTCGCAGCTGCAGGGCGAAAAAGTCTAAAACCACACTAAGGAATACACAAATCCCGCCATGATGATGACGAAGATACCCACATCCAGCGCGCTTTCGAAGAATTTCTTGTGAGACTCGCGGCGCGCCCAGAAGTAGAACAGCGCGCCGGGTGCAAACATTAAAGCTGAAATGATGATATTGCTGACACCGGTGGCGTACAGCATCCAGAAACCATAGACGGTGCCTGCGATGGAAATCAGCCAGTCCTTGAGGCTTGCTGCGGAGCGCCTGGCACTGCTGCTTCCGTCGCTGCCCCGACCGAGAGGTCTGTCTTCAAAACAGGTCTTCAGGCAGTACAGGGCAGACAGCACGAAAGGAATCATAATGGCACTGGTAGCCAGCGTGTACAGCGCCTGATAGGTAGAGGACTGAAAATAAATGATAATCAGAAGTACCTGAATAACAGCGGCCGTAAGGAGCAGTGCGCCGCTGGGCGCATGGCGGCGGTTTTCATGTCCAAGAAATGACGGAAAGCAGCCCTGCAGGGCAGGCGCATAGGCGCTGTCTGCTGTGACAATGGTGTAGGAAAACATGGCGCCGGCGATGGAAATAATGACGCCGATATTGATTAGGGTTGCGCCCCATGGTCCGACAACATAGGAAAGCAGTCCTGCCATGGCAGGATCATCCAGCGCAGCCAGTTCACTTCTCGGCATAATGCCCATGCTGAGTACAGAAATCAGTACATAAAGAATCAGCAGTGACAAAAAGGAAAGGGCAGTTGCTTTACCGGAGACAGCGGTGGATTTTGCCCGGGCGGAAATGACGACTGCGCCCTCGATGCCGGTGAAAATCCAAACAGTGGTGTAGGTGGTTTCCAGCACCTGCTGTCCCAGAGAATAACCGGTGTCTTCACCCATGAAATTATCCAGAAAAATATTAAGGTCAAAGGCGCCGAGAAAGATGACAAACAGAACAAAGGCGAGAATGGGAATGATTTTCGCGATGACGATAATGGTGTTAATGGTAACAGCCTCCTGTACACCGCCCATTACTAAAAACGTGAAAAGCCAAACTACGATAGAGGCGCAGATGATAGAGGTCAGATTGTTTCCTCCTGCAAAGATTGGCATGAACTGGCCCAGCGCGGCGAACAGCAAAGTAGCGAAGGATACCTGTGATAAGATGGCGCTGATCCAGTATCCCCAGGCGGAGTTAAACCCAACATAGGCGCCGAAGCCCTCATTTGCATAGGCAAAAATACCGCTTTTTAAGGAAGGCCGTACAATACTGAGCCTGTTGAAGCACATGGCAAGGCTGTACATGCCGATACCGGCAATGGTCCAGCCGATCAGCACAGAAAGGGTGCCCGCGCCGTTTCTTGCCATATCGCTGAACATGTTGAAAACACCGCTTGCCAGCGTTGTTCCGATGGCAAAAAAAGTTAGCTTAAAAAGTCCAAGACCTTGTTTTTCCTGCATGATAAATTCCTCGCAATCAATTAAAGTTACTGATACTATGTGCAGGAATCCTTCGGCTTATACATGAGAGGCGGCCCAGGCAGAGAAACTTATTTTGCAAAAATACAAATTTATGGTAAGATACCAATAAGAAAGAGAGATGAAATATGACTGATATTTTAATCATTGTGATAAAATGCCTTGGGGCAATTTTGGCCGGCGTTTTCGCGGGAAACGGCGCGGTGTATTTTTTTAACAAAATGCCTGCGGCGTGGCTTTGTGATTACGGACAGACTCCGCCGGCAGAACTGCAGGACACCAGCGTGCAGCGCATCAAGAGTTATCCGTGGAAATTTATCCTTACCATGCTGTTTGTCGTCATCGGCATTAAATTGGTAATAGACGATTGGCAGTTTGCAATGGCGGCAATCTGCAGTCTTTGGCTGCTTTTAGAGATTTCTGTTGCTGACGCCAAGTACCGTATCATACCGGATCAGCTGGTTTTGCTGCTGGCGGTCACCGCATTCGGGTTCATTTCTTATCATGACAGCTGGAAGGACTGTCTCTTTGGAGGACTTGCCGGTTTTGCGATGATGGGCGCCACCGCGCTTCTTGGGAAACTGGCATACCGCAGAGAAACTCTGGGCGGCGGAGACATCAAACTCTTTGCAGCCTTGGGATTGATTTCCGGACTGCGGGGAATTCTGCTGATTTTTGTGATGACTACCCTTTTCAGCGCAGGACATCTGATTTGGCTTCTCGCCAGAAAGAAAATCCGGCGCACCGATACCATCGCCATGGCGCCGTATATCGCATTGGCAGCGGCAATTCACTTGATTTTCTTGTGGGATTACATGCCGATGCTTCTGCTGTAGATTGCTGCAAGTGGCAGACAACTGAATAAATTTACCTGACCAGTCGGAAGTATAGGCCGACTGGTCTTTTTGTCGTCCTTTTGGAAGTAGGAAATTTGTAAGAGATTTAGCGTTCACCTAATCATATTGAATTTTCTGAATAAATGGCGTACGATTTAGAAAAATCATAAAGCGTGATAGGAGGGCTTGAAAATGATTACAAACGAAAAGAAAATCAAAGGCGGCAGTTTCGAATATCTGTCGGAACAGGATCTGCACAAAATTCATTTGGCTTCACTTGAAATTTTGGAGAGGACAGGAGTTCTGGTCTGGGATGAAGAGGCGCTGCAGCTGCTTAAGACAGCCGGTGCGTATGTGGACGATCACAGAGTCAGGATTCCGGCGCACATGGTTGAGAAGGCACTTTCCACGGCGCCTGCAAGAATTCCGTTCTGCAATGTAGACAGCTCTCGTGTCATTCCTTTATACAGAGATCATGTCTGCTATGGCCTTGGCACAGATCTTCCGGTTTTTACGGATCCGTATACGGGAGAACTTAGAGATACGGTGCTGAAAGATGTTGAAAACGTAGCGAAGGTCGCGCAGGAAGCAAAAAATATTGATTTTGTTGCCTGCATGGGTCTGGCATCGGATGTCGACAATCGGGTTGTTGACTTATATCATCTGAGGACTATCAGAACCTACTGCAGCAAGCCGAATTGGCTGACAGCAACAGATTACGGCAATATGAAGGCGATTATTGATATGGCGGCAGTCAATGCCGGAGGATATGATGAACTTCGCAGAAGACCGACCATTGGACTGTACGGAGAACCGGTGACGCCGCTGACCAATTCAAAAGAGGCCACGCAGAAACTTCTTCTTTGCGCGGAATACGGAATTCCTGTGACCTGGGCTTCCGGCATCATGGCAGGAGCGACGGGGCCGGTGACGCTGGCGGGTACGCTGGCGCTGGGCAATGCGGAAGGACTCAGCGGTCTTGTCATGCATCAGCTGAAATGCCCGGGCGCTCCGTTTATCTATGGAAATGTGGCGTCCATTATGGATATGAAAACCTCTGTCAGCTGCTACGGCGGACCGGAGCTTCCGATGATGCATCTGGCAGTAGGACAGCTGGGTAGATTTTATGACCTGCCGAGCTATGGCACGGGCGGATGTACGGATTCCAATGTGCTGGATGCGCAGGCCGGAATGGAATATATGTACTCCAATCTCTGTGCGGCGCTGGCCGGAACGAACCTGGTTCATGACAACGGCTATCTGGGAGCGGGCTTAATCGGCAGCCTTGAGTCAATTCTGTTTGCCAGCGAGACAATCGGATTCATAAACAGAATGCAGGAGGGCATTGTCATCAATGATGATACGCTGTGCGTCGATCTGATTGATAAAATCGGACCGGGCGGCCAGTTTGTAGACCAGAAGCATACATTCCAGAACTTCAAAAAAGAGGACTGGTTCCCTGATTTCCTCAATCGAAATCAGTATCAGCAGTGGACCATTGAAGGCAAACAAAATGTAAAGGAAAGGCTGAGCGAAAAGGTTCGGGAGATCATTGAAGCAGAACATGCACCTATTATCAGTGAAGAAACCATCGCTGCCTATGATGAAATTATTGCAAAAAGAGAAGCGGATATCCAGAAAGGAAAATTCCATAGAGAGGATTTTCAGGTATAAGGAGGTAAGAAAATGTTGTTAGAAGAAATGAAGCGTGCAGTTATGGAAGGCGATGACGAGGGCGTTATTACTTATGTAAAGGCAGCGATTGCGCAGAGCATCGATCCCGTTGAAATTTTGGAACAGGGGCTGGTACCCGGCATGGATGAAGTAGGACAGCGTTTTAAGACAGGAAATATGTTTGTGCCGGAGGTGCTGATGGCTGCCAATGCAATGCAGGCAGGAAATGATTTGCTGAAACCTTTGATGGTGGGCAATGCCAGAAAGACAAAGGGTAAAATTGTCATTGGAACAGTAGAGGGCGATTTGCATGATATCGGAAAGAAAATCGTCGGGATGATGCTGGAAGGCGCAGGTTATGAGGTCATTGATCTGGGAATTGATGTGAAGCCTGAGCGGTTTATCGGGGCATTGGAAGAAAGTCAGGCTGATGCGGTAGGCATGTCCGCGATGCTGACCACTACCATGACGGTCATGAAGGAAGTTGCTGAAACGGTACATAAAGATGAACGGTTCAGGAATGTGAAAGTGATGATTGGAGGGGCGCCGGTTACGGCGGCATATGCAGAACAGATTGGAGCAAAGTTTTCTTATGATGCACCTAGCGCGGTGGAACTTGCAAATACATTGATGGGGTAAACGGCCCAATACAGAAAGAAGGTGAAGGTCAATGTTAAATCTGCTTGATAACGTGATTGTAGTAGCTGCTGTAATAGGAATGCTGTTTGTTGCGGCATATTTTTCGAAAACAGTGCAGGATATGGAGAGTTACTTTGTCTGTAACAAAGCCCTGCCTTGGTCTCTGACTGTAGGGACACTGGTTTCTACCTGGTATGGAGGCGTGGGAACGCTGGGCTCTGTTGAGTGGTTTGCTATCTACGGTTTATCCATGTTTGTCATGTACTGTGTGACAGCCCATGCCGCCAGAATTCCGCTGGCACTGTGGATCGGAGCGAAAATGCAGATCCGAACAGATATTACAGTTCCTGATGTATTAAAGAAAACTTATGGAAAGCCAGTTGCACTGCTCGGTGCGGTGCTGATGCTGGTTTACTCCTGCCAGTTCGGAAACATTACGACCAGCGGCTTTGTCGGCGAAGTCGCATGGGGTGCGCCATACCTTCTTACCGGTGGGATTGTAATGGTAATTGTTATTGTGATAGCCGTTGCTGCAGGGCTAATGGGTGTAGCGGTAACGGACATGATGATGTTTTTCTTTCTTGGTATTGCGGTAGCAATTACAGTGCCGATTCAGTGGAACGCAATGGGCGGATGGGATGCTGTGGCAGAAGCGCTGGCGGATAAGCCTCAGCTTCTGGACCCATTAGGTGGTCTTACAGTTACCCAGGCCATGTTCTTTATGATTATCGCTTTGACGGTATATGCGGATCCTGCATTTTATCAGAGATTCTCGGCGTCGGATTCTCCAAAAGCGGGACGGCGCGCAATGCTGACATGTATCCTGATTTGGGCGGTTATGGACGCAGTGCTTGTATCTACCGGTATGATGGTGGATGTATTGAAACCGGATATGGCGCCGGGCACCGGTTATGTAGCACTGGTATTGGGTTCGCTGCCGACGGGATTGAGAGCACTGTTTGTAGTAGCGCTGATTGGATCGGCCATATCGGCATTGGACAGTTATCTTCTTTGCGGAGGCACGTTGTTCGCTTATGATATCTACGGGAAAATAAGGAAAAATCCATCTGAAAAAGAACTGCTGCTTCTGACGAGATTTTCCATCGTTGGACTGGGACTCATCGGTTTGGCGGTTGCATTCAAATTTACTGTAGCGATGGATTTGTTCGGGCTTGTATCGGCAATCTGGGCTGCGGGAGGCGTAATTCCTGTGGCAGGCGCCTTAATTTACAAAGGAAGAAAGACGCCGACGGGAGGAATGCTCAGTATGCTTGGAGGGAGCCTTTCCTATATATGCACGCTGATCTGGCCTCTGAGCTTTGTAGATGATCCTCTTCCGCTTTGTTTCCTGGCGTCGCTGATTTTCTATATCATCGGCAATCGCATCGGGAAACCCCTCGATACGGATGAAATACTGATCAGTTAAGAGAGGAGACAGACATGGAAAATAAAAAAGATAATAAAGATAAAATTGAATGGCTGGGAATGGACGGTGTTCTGGTCATTGGATTCTTTTTACTGGTAGCGGTAATCTTCTGCTCCTTTAAATTCAGAATCGACTTTCTGACCGCATGGGTTTTTCCGATTGTTCTGCTTATCATTGTTTGTTCTGTAACGCTCAATTACGCGAAGACCCTGAGAGGATTTATAAAAATGCAGAATGAGCAGTTAAAAAAAGGAAAGAAAAAATGAATGAACATATTCAGGCGCTGAAACTAAAACTATCAAGAGAAGAAGCAAGGGAAATTGCTGAGAAAAAGGGTGACTGGCTCTGGCAGCTGGTATTTAAAAGGCTTCCGCTGTCACAACTGAAGCTGATGTACATAGAATATGAAATTATTCGTGTGAAAACTACATCAGCACCCACAGCCTTATCTCATTTGAGAAAAAAAGAATCCCGAGAAGTGCAGAAGTATTTGGATATTCTGGTGAATGGGACTACCGGTGGAGTTGCGCTGATTACTGATCAGAATCTTTGTTTTGAAGAACTTGCTGTCAACGATGATATGGAAATACAGCATGGGGTGTTTGACCGGCAGGAGGCGGTAAAAAGAGCAAAAATGCTTGCGCACAAGGTGACGCACAGGATGATGGGCGGTATGCATGAGACTGAAGTTATTGAACGCTTTTCCGTATATCGCCCTTTCTGGGTAGCTTTTTACGGCGATATGGTCGAAGGAAATAAGGTGCGGTATATTACAATCCCTGCGGACGGAGGGCAGAATCAGCGAGCACGGTAAAGCAGGCGGCAAACTTTTGTGAGCCTTTTTAGAGAAAAACAGAATGAGAGCATATGAAAAACAGTGGTCATTTTTGATCACTGTTTTTATTATAGTTCCAGAAATTTTATAATGTTTTTAACGACCGTTGCAACTTCGTTTTTATTGACTTCATATATGACGCTGTTTTTTTCGCGATGAGAAGAAAGTATCTTTGCCTCCCGCAGGATTTTCAGATGCTGGGAAACGGAGGCCGGCGTCATATTGAGAAGTTTTGCAAGGGTTTTGGTATTGGCGGCGGAAACCAGAAGCAGCTTGAGGATTGCAAGCCTTGTGGAATCGCCGAAGAGCCGGACAGAGTCAGCCAGATTATCAAAGACGGTGGACATGTTCGGAATCAGCAGATTTTCATAAAGAGAAAGGGTGTTTCCGTACATATTCATCATTAGGTGAGGATAAGTGTAGGTGGAAAACAGAATTTTTATGTGGCGGACTTCTTCGGGCTCAAAGGAAAAAACGGTTTCCTTTTTCATGATGAGTTTACCGTCTTCCAGATAAAGATCGTCATGCAAAGAGAGCACATAGTTGGACACGGATGTGTTTTTAAAAGCCTGATATTCGTTCATCAGAGCAGTTTTGTAGAATCCCGCGGTGGCTTCCCAGTGCTGTCTGAAAAACTGCTGATGGTATCGATCCATGATAGATAAAAGCTGCGTCTTTACGGCGTGAGGATTTCTGATGACATTGCGGGCATCTTTCATTTTTATATATTTTTTTAATTCGGAAACTTCATAGCTGCTGAAAATATCGTCATCGGTCAAAATACGCTGTGACAGCTCATGGGTACCAAGGAGAGTTTCTCCCAGAAACATATAGACGAACTGGCTGTCTGGCATTTGAACAATCTGCCCCGTGATACATTCAAAATCATCAACGGGGGAGTCTTTCGGATTCTGCAGCGAAAGCAGATTGTCAACGATATCCATGACATAAGAATAATTTACAAAGGAACTGCCGAAAGCGATAATGTCTGCTAAAAGGGTCCGGTCGATTTTTTCGATGACATGATTATACCAGCTGATACAGTTAGGGTGGTGAGATGGGTCTGATATAACGTGCAGACTGCTGACAAGCTCCAGGGTCGCGCTGTATGCGAATTCAATATCGATATTGACAAAATGCGGATACTTACTGGTCATCGTGCACCTCCTGTCTTATAACGCCAGTGTAGCATGAAAAAAACGGCTTTTCAAGCTAAATGGAATAAAATGGAATTTACAATTCACTTAATGTTCATGGAAACAGACCAGGGAGGCTGTTCCAGTATCTTTCACCGCAAATTATAATATTTCAAAAATAAAATCCGTTTGTTATACAATCTTTACTTTTTCTTCGCACAAACTGACAAGTTTTATGGTATACTATAATGAACATTTATGATTGAAACGGCATCAGCCGCAAAGAAGTGTTCATTGAATCGCGCCTTGCGATTCTGGTTTCAAAGGAATCGGCGCGGTATAACGGATTGAACACAGAATTAAGATGAAATGAGGATAGATTTATGATTTCAAGCAAGCAGAGAAGTTTTCTGAGGGGACTTGCGCAGACTACAGACCCTACGGTATATATTGGAAAACAGGGTCTGACAGAGAATATTATCAAGGAGATTGATACGGGGCTTTACTGCAGAGAGCTGGTCAAGGTGAAGATTCAGGAGGGCTGCACCCTGACGCCGAAGGAAACCGCCAACGAGATTGCAGAAAAGCTGGATGCGGAGTTTGTACAGGCCATTGGAAGAAAGTTTACCCTTTATAGAGAGTCTAAGGACAACAAGCAGATTGAGCTTCCGAGGAAGTAAGACGAGAGAAGCGAGCATGGAAAGAAACATTCTTTTGACCATCGAGTACGATGGAACGAATTTCTCCGGCTGGCAGAGACAGCCAAATGCGCGGACTGTGCAGGGGGAACTTGAGAAAGCGCTGAGCCATGTGTGCGGAGTGCCGGTGCAGATAAACGGCACCAGCCGTACCGATGCAGGCGTACATGGGCTGGGACAGCGAGCATCGTTTAAAGGCGATTTTGGCATTCCCACTGAAAAAATCCCGCTGGCGGTGAACAATTATCTGGCTGGGACTCTGGGGAGCGGTTACGCCTGCGGCGATGTGCGAATTATCAGTGCGGAGGAAATGCCGGAGGGTTTTCACGCAAGGTTTGACTCCAAGGGAAAAACCTATCGTTATATTATCCGGCACGGCGGCAGCGCAGGCGTCTTTGAACGAAATTACTGCTACCATGTTAAGACGCCTCTTGATGCAAAGCTTATGCAAAAGGCGGCATCTTTTATCGAGGGAACCCACGACTTTGCATGCTTTCAGGCAGCGGGAGGGACGGTAAGAGAAACCACCGTGCGCACCATTTACGGTCTGCGGGTCAGTGAACCTGCGGCGGGACTTTTGCACATCGAGGTGACCGGAGACGGTTTTCTTTACAATATGGTTCGGATTATCGCGGGCACTTTAGTAGAAGTCGGACAAGGCAAAAAAACGCCGGAACAGATTCCGGAAATCATAGCCGCCGGGGACAGGCAGCAGGCGGGGCATACAGCACCACCTCAGGGCTTGTACCTGGTAGAAATATAT
Source organism: Emergencia sp. (assembly GCA_022767345.1). Classification (GTDB taxonomy): domain Bacteria; phylum Bacillota; class Clostridia; order Peptostreptococcales; family Anaerovoracaceae; genus Senimuribacter. The sequence goes on along the minus strand of JALEOD010000001.1, from coordinate 43,591 downwards.
TACGATGAAGAAACTATGAAAAGAAATGCAAGGGAAAGAGAGGCATAATCATGGCTGACACAAAGATTTTACAAAAGGACGGAAGACCAAGCTGGGACGAGTATTTTATGCAGATGGCAGAACTGACAGCACAGCGTTCTACCTGCCTGCGCAGACATGTTGGGGCAGTCATTGTGAAGGACAAGCATATTGTTGCGACAGGATATAACGGCGCGCCTAGAGGGATTGCTCACTGCGACGAAAAGGGCGGCTGTCTGCGTCAGAAGATGGGCGTTCCATCGGGACAGCGCCACGAGCTTTGCAGAGCCCTGCATGCCGAGCAGAATGCGATTATCCAGGCGGCGACGCTGGGGCAGAGTATTGAAAATGCGACGATTTATATTACCCATCAGCCTTGTGTAATCTGTGCAAAGATGATTATCAATGCAGGAATCAAGCGCATTGTGGTAAAAGAGGGTTATCCGGATGAACTTTCTGTAGAGATTTTAGATGAAGCAGGGCTAAAGATTGTCATGCTGGATTAATAAGATACAAATACGAAGGACAACGAATTTATGGAAATTACGAGACTGACACTTTTTGCAGCCTTTGTGACGGCTTTTGCGCTGGCGCTTTTGTTTACGCCGGTGGCAATTAAAATCGCGCCTAAGATTGGTGCTATTGACGTGCCGAAGGACGGACGAAGAATGCATACAAAAGCAATGCCTCGCTTTGGCGGACTGGCAATCTTTGCGGGAACCATTGGTTCTCTTGCCATTTATGCAGGAGATAACGAAAAGATTATCCCGGTTCTAATCGGCGGAACGATGATTTATATCTTAGGTGTTGTGGATGATTTGAAAAATCTCAATGCCAAGGTCAAGTTCGGCGGTCAGCTTTTAGTTGCGATTTTGATGTACTATATGGGACTTCGGATTAAGTTTATTACCAATTATTTCGGAGAAGGGGCCCTTCATTTTGGGGAAGTGGTCTGTTTTATCGTGACGGTGCTTTGGATTGTGGGTATTACCAATACCATCAATCTCATCGACGGGCTTGACGGCCTGGCGGCGGGCAATGCGTCAATTTCAGCCCTCTGTATCGCCTATGTCGCTTATATTCACGGAGACCAGTACGGCATGATGATCGTGTGTCTGGCTATGCTGGCACTTGCGGGAGGATGTCTGGGATTTCTTCCCTTTAACTTTTTCCCTGCAAAGATTTTTATGGGGGACGGCGGTTCCTTATTTCTCGGCTTTATGATTGCCGCGCTGTCGGTGGTGGGACCTCTGAAACGGTCGACCATCATTGCGGTGGTTGTACCTGTAGTAGTGCTGGGCATTCCTATTTTTGATACTTTTTTTGCTATTCTGCGCAGAGTTGTCAACAAGCGGCCGATTATGGAAGCAGACAAAGGACATCTGCATCATAGACTTATGGCATCGGGTTACGGACAGCGAAGAGCTGTACTGATGCTCTACGGCGTCAGTGCGACCATGGGAATGGCAGCGGTGCTGATCAGCAGAGAACTTTATAAAGACGCTTTTGTGCTGGTAGGCATTGCGACGATATATTTGTACGTATTTCTCACCGATCCGAATCACAAAATGCCCCATATCAAGGCGGTCAACATCGCGAAGGATGAGCGAATGGGAGAGAGAAGAAGCGAAAAATCGGAGGGAACGGAATGAAGAAAATGAAGAACAAGCACATTGTTTTACTTCTGATTACGGTACTTCTTGTGACAATGATGCCGGTGGTTTCTTTTGGAGCGGATGTGGCAGCGAGCGCTTCTGCCGAGGTCAGAAAGCAGGAGTATATTTTAACAGCCACATCGGATTTGACAGAGCTGGATTTGCCATCCTATGTAGAGGATATCAGCTTTGATGGAACGGATTTGGCTTTGATTAAGGTCAGAACCGGCGTTACAGAACCTCAAATTCAGAAGGATTTGAGTGAGCAGACGGAAAATTTGTCGGTACAGCCTAACTTTGTCTATGAAGCGACGAGAGTGAATGATTCCTTTTATAGTCTGCAGTGGGGGCTTCACAACGAAGAAACTGGTGTGGATATCGGTTTTGAAGAAAGCTATGATTTTATCATGTCCCACTTAGGTGAAATGCAGGAAACCGTTGTTGCGGTCATCGATACCGGCATGGACTATAATCATAGCGATTTAGCTGCGAATATCTGGGTGAATCCCGGCGAGACTCCGGGAAATGGAACGGACGATGACGGCAACGGTTACAAAGATGATGTTCACGGCTATGATTTTGCAAAGAACAGACCCCTCAGCGACGGGGCAATCAGCAACTATTATGCCCATGGAACTCACTGTGCGGGAATCATCGGCGCAGTGACGGGCAACGGAAACGGCATAGCGGGAATCGCGTCTATGACGGGGAAAATTTCCATTATGGATTTAAAGGTGCTGGAGGGTCCGCAGGGACTTGGCGACAGCTATGATGTGGTCAGAGCCATTCGCTATGCGGAGAAAAACGGCGCGGATATCTGCAACCTGAGCATGGGCTCCTATGTCGATGACGCGACGCTGTATAAGACTATTGCTTCCTCGGATATGCTGTTTGTCTGTGCCGCGGGAAATGACGGTCTGAATTTAGATAATAAGCCCATTTACCCGGGCTGTTATGGGCTGAGCAATGTAATCTGTGTGGGCAATGCGGAAAAAAGCGGCAGACTGAATACGAAGTCCAACTACAGCAATAAATATGTAGATATTGCAGCGCCGGGAACAGAAATTCACAGTACCGTACCTCACGATAAATACACTAATATGTCAGGAACTTCCATGGCGGCGCCTTTTGTAACAGGCGCGGCGGCGGTGCTTCATTCTTATTACAAAGATATCAGCGCGGCAGGGATTCGTCATCTGCTCCTTGACGGCGCAAAGAACAGAAGTGCTCTGAGCGCAAAGGTGGTGTCGGGAAGATTTCTGGACCTGTATAAACCGCTGACAGCGTACGGCGAGGACGATTACCAGATTGATACCAAGGCACCGCAGCTTACGGCATCTGTAGCTAAAATTAGCGGTTCCTATAAACAGAAACTGAAAATCACGGCAAAGGATGACAGCGGTCTTCTGCCAACGGTAAAATATGCCAGAGGCAGTCAGTCTCTTTCTTATTTCCGCAGTGGGGTAGGTACAAAGCTTTCCCTGAGCGCGGACGGAACGGTCAGCAAAATTCTCACGATCCCGGGCACCTATTCGGTGTACGCGGTGGATGCCGCAGGAAATGATGTGCTGGTAAAAGTAAACTGTACAGTGAACGCAGTTAAAACGCTGAAACTGAACTATTCTAAAAAGAGCCTTGCTAAGGGCAAATCCTTTACTTTGAAGGCGACGCTGTCTAAAACCGGCGTCAACGGCAGGAAGCTGACTTACACTTCTTCGGACAAAACCATTGCCACTGTAAACAGCAAGGGCAAGGTAACCGCAAAGAAAAAGAAGGGTACAGCGACCATAACCGTAAAAACAAGCAACGGACTTTCTAAAACGTGCAAAGTGACAGTGAAATAGGGTCTTGGCGTTATTACCGGCTAGATTGAACAAAAAAATAAAGCCTCCGGATTGTACCCAGCGTGGTACTGCTTCCGGAGGTTTTTGTGTATGTAGGGAATATCGCCATTTCGATATTTCCGAAGTTTCAAAGAAGGCACCTTGTGAAGAGTCGCCCCCCCTTGCGGGCGGCATAGGTGGGTAGGACTCATTGACTCTGTTATGCACACTTTCTTTAGAGGTCATGATTCGAATTTCTTTGCTTCTTTTTCGGGACGGCATTTTTTGATCGGGGATAAGGCGTGGGATCGTCAGTGATGCCATAGATATAGTCAAGACTGGTTTCAAAGAGATAAGAAAGTTCTTTTGCCTGTTCTGTCGTAGGATAGCGTTTGCCATGCTCCATTTTTGAATAGTCAGCCTGGTCTATACCGGTTTCAATCTGCACTTTGACTTGTGTAAGTCCTTTTTTCTTTCGCAGCTCTCTGAGTCTGTTCACTGGCACGCCTCCTTTCTAGAACTATTATGGCAAATTGACCTACAAAAAATAGGGGGAATTGACCTATTTTTGTATTTCTTTCAATAAAGACAGGAAAGGCGTGCGGGATTTGCCATGGAGAAGCTGGTTAAATTTAACAAGAATTTGTGATAAGAACTTGTTGCTATCCACTACATATAGTGATATAATTATCCGTGCAACAATATATAAAGTATACAGCGGAGGGAACAATGGCAATTTCAGAAATCAGCAAGAATGCTTTAACAGTACTGGAAAAGCGGTATTTAGGAAAAGATGGTGAAGGCAATTTGACTGAAACAGTAGAAGGTATGTTTCGCAGAGTTGCAGATACTATCGCTGCCGCAGACGCAAAATATGACAACACAACTGATACAAAGGCGCTCAGCGATCAGTTCTTTGAACTGATGACCGATTTACGCTTTTTACCTAACTCCCCGACTCTGATGAACGCAGGCAGAGTTTTGGGACAGCTTTCGGCATGCTTTGTTTTGCCGGTGGAAGACAGCATGGAGGGAATCTTCGATTCTGTAAAGAACGCGGCGCTGATTCACAAGTCCGGCGGCGGCACGGGATTTTCCTTCTCAAGACTTCGCCAAAGCGGTTCTGCCGTGAGATCTACAGGTGGTATTGCCAGCGGCCCGATTAGTTTTATGAAGGTATTCAACGCAGCGACAGAGGCTGTAAAACAGGGCGGCACCAGACGGGGCGCTAACATGGGCGTGCTCAGAATCGACCACCCGGATATCCTGGATTTTATCAACTGCAAAGCAGATAATAAAGAAATTACAAATTTTAACATTAGTGTGGGTATTACAGAGGCCTTTATGGAGGCGGTGGAAAGCCAGAGTGATTATGACCTGATTGACCCGAAGACGAAGCAGGCGGTGGGTCATCTCAGCGCAGAAAAGGTATTCGACCTTATCGTTGATCATGCGTGGCAGAATGGTGAGCCGGGCATTATTTTCCTGGATAGATTGAACCGCGACAATGTAACGCCGACCCAGGGCGAAATTGAAAGCACCAATCCGTGCGGAGAGCAGCCGCTGCTGCCGTACGAGAGCTGTAATCTGGGTTCCATCAACCTGGTAAAAATGCTGCGCAAAACCCTGACGGGCTACGAGTTTGATTTCCGACTTCTCGGGGAAACGGTAGAGCAGGCAGTGCATTTCCTGGATAACGTCATCGATGCAAATAATTATCCGCTGGATAAAATTGCGGAAACTACCAGAGCGTCCCGTAAAATCGGTCTTGGCGTAATGGGCTGGGCAGACGCCCTTTTGATGCTGGGCATTCCGTATAACTCAGACGAAGCGGTAGAACTTGCCGAAAGAGTCATGGGATATATCAACACAGCAGGTCACGCAGCAAGCAGCAAACTGGCTGCAAAGAGAGGCACGTTCCCTCTGTTTTCTGTCAGCACCCTCAAAGACGGTGCTGCTATGCGTAACGCAACGATTACAACCATTGCGCCGACAGGCACTTTATCCATCATCGGAGGATGCTCTTCCGGCGTAGAACCGGTTTTCGCTTACGCCTTTATTCGTAACATTATGGACGGCACAGAGATGATTGAGGTAAATCCGGTGCTGACCGAAAAGCTGAAGGAACTGGGACTTTACAGCGACAGACTGCTGAGAAGAATTGCTTCAGAGGGCACGATCGCCCACTGCGAAGAAATTCCGCAGGAAGTGCGCGACGTCTTTGTCTGCTCCCATGATATCAAGCCGATTGACCATATCAAAATGCAGGCGGCCTTCCAGCGTCATACGGATAACGCTGTTTCAAAAACTGTAAACTTCCCGAAGGAAGCTACCAGAAACGAAGTCCGTGATGTATATCTGCTGGCATATAAAGAGGGCTGCAAAGGTGTGACCATTTACCGTGACGGCAGCAGAGAAGAACAGGTGCTCAATATCGGAAAAGTCAACAGAGAAGGTGCGCAGGCGCCGGCAGCCGCAGCGTGCCCGACCTGCCAGGAAGAACGTTACGGACATATCGAGCCTCGTCCGCGTCCTGACGTGACCCGTGGTTTTACAGAGAAGATGCGAATCGGCTGCGGAAGCCTTTACGTTACGACCAACTACGATGAAAACGGAATCTGCGAAGTCTTCACCAGCACAGGAAAAGCCGGCGGCTGTCCGAGCCAGAGTGAAGCGACTGCAAGGCTGGTATCTGTGGCTCTTAGAAGCGGAATTTCCATTCAGGAGGTTTACGACCAGCTGAAAGGAATCAGATGCCCGTCCACCATCAGACAGCAGGGTATGGGATGTACTTCCTGCCCGGATGCCATTGCAAGGGTAATCATGAAAGTTTCTAAGATTATTGAGGAACAGCCAAAGGAAAAGAATGCAGCTTCCGGCGCGGCGGCTTGCGGAACTGCGGTGGCAGGCGGCGGGAATGCAGGAACAGCGGCCCAGCTGGGGCAGAACGTGCCGGCGACAGCCAGTGAAATTCATGTCTGCCCGGAATGCGGAAGCGTTGTGGAACATGAAGGCGGCTGCGTCATCTGCAGAAACTGCGGATTTTCCAAGTGCGGCTGATAAACGTGGGACGCAGCGGTGACGCAGCGGGGCGTACACGTAAACGCAAAGAACTTCTTGCAATTTACCATGTACAGTGTTAAGATAAATATACCATTTAAAGAAGGGAGCTCATAGTAATGGGCTGAGAGGGAGCTGATACTGCTTCGACCTGCAACCTGATTTGGATAATGCCAACGTAGGGAAATATTGACGAATCTACTGCCAATGAACCTGCGGGGACATTGGCAGTTTGTTTGTTTTTGCGGCGGCTGCGAAATGTCCGGAAAGTTTTAAGGAGGATTTTTGAAGATGAGAAACTATGCAACACAGATGGAGGCTGCGCGCAAGGGCATTGTGACGCCGGAACTTGAGATTGTGGCGGGAAAAGAGCGTATGACGACCGAGGAACTGATGCCGCTGGTTGCGTCCGGCAAAGTGGCAATTTGTGCCAATAAGAACCATAAATGTATAGACCCGGAAGGGGTTGGCTCTATGCTGCAGACCAAGATTAATGTAAATTTGGGTGTTTCGAGAGATTGTAAGGATATGGATGTAGAACTTGAAAAAGTTATGGCGGCTGTCAATATGGGCGCTCATGCTATTATGGATTTATCTTCCCATGGAGATACGATTCCTTTCCGCAGAAAGCTGACCAGTGAGTGTCCTGCCATGATTGGAACCGTGCCGGTATACGACAGCGTCATTCACTATCAGCGGGATTTAGATACTTTGACCGCAAAGGATTTTATCGATGTGGTGAGACTGCATGCAGAAGACGGTGTGGATTTTGTGACCCTCCACTGTGGAATTACGAGAAAAACCATTGAGCAGATTAAAAAGCACAAGAGAAAGATGAATATTGTTTCCCGCGGCGGTTCTCTGGTCTTCGCATGGATGACCATGACCGGCGAGGAAAATCCGTTCTATGAATATTTTGATGAGATTTTAGACATTTGCAGAGAGTACGATGTAACGATTTCCCTGGGCGACGCGTGCAGACCGGGCTGCCTGGCTGATGGCTCTGATGTGTGTCAGATTGAAGAACTGGTGCGCCTCGGCGAGCTGACAAAGCGTGCCTGGGAAAAGGACGTGCAGGTTATGGTGGAAGGTCCGGGACATATGCCGATGGATCAGATTGCGGCCAACATGAAGCTGCAGCAGACCATCTGCAGCGGTGCGCCGTTCTATGTGCTGGGGCCGATTGTAACGGACATCGCGCCGGGCTACGACCATATTACTTCGGCAATCGGCGGCGCCATTGCGGCAGCCTCAGGCGCAGCTTTTCTGTGTTATGTGACGCCGGCAGAGCACCTGGCACTGCCTAATGTAGAGGACGTGAAGCAGGGCATTATCGCTTCTAAAATTGCGGCTCACGCCGGTGATATCGCAAAGGGAGTTCGCGGCGCCCGTGAGATTGACGACCGCATGGCTGACGCAAGGCGGGAGCTGGACTGGGAAGCTCAGTGGGCATGTGCCATCGATCCGGAAACGGCGAAAGCAATCCGCGATGACAGAAAGCCGGAGCACGACGATACCTGCTCCATGTGCGGAAAGTTCTGCGCTGTGCGCAGCATGAATAAAGCGCTGGCAGGGGAGCATATTGATATATTATAAGCAAGTGTGATATAAAAAACAGTCGCCAAGGTGGCGGCTGTTTTTTGTACTATATTTATTCTATCGCCATCTTCGCCGCGGTTTCGCCATGAATGACAGTCGTATCAAAGAGTGGAATTTCGGTGTGTTCCTGCTGCATGAGCATGCCGATTTCGGTGCAGCCCAGGATGACGCCCTCAGTGCCGGAAGCAGTGAGGTTTTCGGCGATTCGATAGAAGCCCTTTGCAGATTCTTCTTTGACAATACCGAAGCCAGTTTCTTCAAAGAGGACTTTGTCGATGAATGCGCGGTCGTTTTCCTGCGGAATGATGACTTCAAGCCCTTTGGATTCCAACCTGCCCCGGTAGAAGTCTTCCTCCATGGTAATGCGGGTGCCCATGAGGCCGATGCGCTTGATGCCTTTTGCGAGAATTGCGTCAGCCGTCGCGTCTGCGATATGCAGCAGCGGCGTTTTTACATGAGCCTGCAAAAAAGGCGCGTGTTTGTGCATGGTGTTGGAACAGATGATATAAAAATCACAGCCCGCGGCTTCAATTTGGCGGGCGCCTTCCAGCAGAACCTGCTCCTGCTCGTCTTTGCGGGTGATGAAAACATCCTGCAGGTTGATATTAGCGAGAACCATTTTGGCGCAGTTGTATTCGCCCAGCGCGGCGGCGATATAGTTGTTGATATATTCGTACATTTGCAGAGAGGAGTGCCAGGAGAGACCTCCAATCATGCCGATGGTTTTCATGGTAATACCTCCGGTAGAAATTTTTACAGTTTTTTTAAGTGTACTTTATGGGGCGGGAAAAGTCAATGTGGGGAGAAGCGGGAAGTACTCAGGCTACAGGGACAGCTTTGCTGCAAAAGCCCCGAACTGATTAACAGCGTATAGGGGAAGATCCAGCAATTCTTCTTCATTGCGGTAATCGGCCATAGAAGTGCGCACGGAAAGAGCAGGGTTATACTTCTCTCGATAGGTCTTTAAACTCTTTGCCTTTAGGTTGAGCTCCGCTTTTACTTCAAGGGGAACGATTGCATCTCCCGTATCAATTAAAAAGTCGATTTCACAGGAGCCTCTGTCATTGGTGTAATAGTAGAGTTTTAGTGCAGGGTTACAAATTAGCTGTTGTAAAACATATTGTTCTGTTAAAGCCCCTTTGAACTCGACGAACAAATCATTGCCGGAGAGGAGAGTCTGTTGTCTGAGACCGGTCATACAGCTTAGAAGCCCTATATCGAGAATAAACAGCTTGAATGCTTTCAAATCCTCATAAGCACGCAAAGGGAGATTAGGCGCAGTAACACGGCTAACCTTGTGAATCAGACCACAGTCTGACAGCCACATAATAGCAGTTTCAAAATCTTTAGCTCGTCCGCCCTCACGAACTAAACCATATAAGAATTTTTTGTTTTCTTTTGCCAGCTGAGAAGGAACGCTGTTCCACAACATTCGGATTTTCGGAACGATTTCGAGAGGTGCATGCTTAGAAAAATCCTGTTCGTAGGCAGTTAGTATGCGCTGCTGGATTTCTCTGACCTCATTGAAATCTTTATTCTCGGAAAATCGCAGCACAGCTTCCGGCATGCCGCCTACATAATAGTAGTGTTTCAATGCGTCGATATAAGTCTGTTTAAAAGCTGTAATCATTGCAAAATCTTGCTTGTGCAAAAGCTGTACAAAGGATTCCTTGCCTGTAGCAAGAAGAAATTCCTCAAAAGAGAGTGGATATAAATGAAGAAAGTCCACCTTACCGACCGGAAAAGATGTGCCTTGGTGTAAGGCAATGCCCAGGAGAGAACCGGCACAAATAATATGGTATTCGGGTGCGTTCTCGTAAAAATACTTGAGACTTTTAAGGGCGGCAGGAACTTCCTGAATTTCGTCGAAAATAATTAGCGTATTATGAACATCAATTTTAGCGCCGCTGTATAGTTCCAGTCCGAGAATAATTCGCTCAATATCCAAATCGGCAGAAAACAGTTCTTTCATTTGAGAATTGGAGTCAAAGTTGACATAGATGGTATTATCGTAGGCTTTTTCTCCGAATTCTTTCATGAGCCAGGTTTTTCCCACTTGTCGTGCACCTTGCAAAACCAGAGGTTTTCTATATTTGCTTTCTTTCCATTGATAAAGGGTTTCTATTGCGCTGCGGTACATTTTGTGCCTCACTTTCCTAAATTGGTATAGGTAGTATACCACGGCTATACAAAAATTACAACGAAAAAATGCGATGAAAATACACTTTTTACGACGAAAAAATGTGATATACCAATTTTTCTATAATTCTTTCTATCAAAATGGACCTGCCCATGATAAAATAGGAACTAAGTATTAGGAGGAATTGCCATGAATCAGGGAAAGAATGTTTACAGCAAAGGCATTATCATTGCAGTGTTCAGCGAGGTTCTCTTCGGACTGAGCTTTATTTTTATCAGAATGTGCGTTGACGAGGTGTCGGTATTTACGCTGCTGTCCTGGCGTACCATGGTGGCGTTTATCGCTATGACTATTTGTGCAGCGCTGGGCATTATTAAAATCGATTTGAAGGGAAAAAATTTAAAGCCGCTGCTGCTTCTCAGTTTTTTTCAGCCGGTGCTATATTTTATCATGGAAACTTTGGGTGTACAGCGGACTACAGCGGCAGAAAGCGGCGTGCTTCTCGCCTGCATTCCTATTATTACCATGGTGTTCAGTGCGGTATTTTTGCGGGATAAGCCGACCAAGCTGCAGGTTGCCTGTATGGTGGTAACTGTGGCAGGGGCTGTAATGATTGGAATGGGAGGTGAGCTGACGACTTCCAGCAGCGTGCTCGGGTATCTGTTCCTGCTGGCGGCTATGTGCAGCGAGTCTGCCTATGCCATTACGTCCCAGAATATCAAAGGCTTTAACAGTGCAGAAAAAACTTACGCTATGATTGTCAGCGGCGCAGTGGTGTTTACCGGCTGTGCTCTTGTGGAACATGCAATGAACGGAACGGTCGTTGCATTTCTGACCCTGCCGTTTCACAACAGTGGATTTTTGATTTGCATTTTGTACCTGTCGCTGGGATGCAATCTGATTGCGTTCCTCTGCGCAAATTATTCCATTTCTATTATCGGCGCGACAAAGCGTGCCGCCTTTGCCAGCATAGCTTCCGTGACATCGGTACTTGGCGGAGTATTTTATCTGGGAGAGACTTTTACGAAAACCCAGATTGCTGCAACGGTTCTGGTACTCGCGGGGGTTTACGGAGTAAACCGCTTTGGGAAAAATGGGGAAGAATAGTTCCAAATCTTTCCTTGCATTATCCCCGCCTTTAGGCTAAGATAAAGATGTGTATAGCATTTCGCAAATCACCAGCCCAAATCACTTGTCTGCTTTTCCGATTGCACTGGTCAAAAAGCCTCAGCGTAGTCCCGCTGCGCCTTGCGTTTTTTCTCCGGCACACTCGAAAAAGCATTCGGCATGATTGAGCCGGTTATTTGTCGAACGCTATACTGGAAAGAAGTAAAAGGAGTGATACCAAATGGAAAGACCAAACGCTTGGAAAAGCTATAAGGAAAATGATTTAAAGGCTCTTGAGGCTCTTTGCGCAGAGTATAAAGATTATCTGGACAAAGGAAAGACTGAGAGAGAATGCGTAAAGAATACCATCGAAATGGCGAAGGCGGCAGGCTATAGGGACTTGGCTGACGTCATCAAAGCAGGTGAAACGTTGAAATCCGGCGACAAGGTTTATGCTGTCTGCATGGGCAAGACCATTGCGCTGTTTCACATCGGAAAGCAGGACATTGAAGGCGGTATGAACATTCTGGGCGCCCATGTGGATTCTCCGAGACTGGACGTAAAGCAGAATCCTCTTTACGAAGATTCCGATTTTGCATATCTGGACACCCACTACTACGGCGGTGTGAAGAAGTATCAGTGGGTAGCGATGCCTCTTGCCATTCACGGCGTAGTGGCGAAGAAAGACGGTCAGGTTATCGACGTGGTAATCGGTGAGGACGAAACCGATCCTGTTGTGAGCATTACAGACCTGCTGCCGCATCTTGGCGCAAAACAGATGGAAAAGAAAGCCGGCTCTGTCATCGAGGGCGAAAATCTGGACGTGCTCATCGGCAGCAAACCCCTTGAAGGTGAAGAAAAAGACGCAGTAAAGGCTACAATCCTGAAGCTGTTAAAAGAAAAATACGACATGGAAGAAGAGGATTTTCTTTCCGCTGAACTGGAAGTGGTTCCGGCAGGCAAGGCAAGAGATACAGGACTTGACCGCAGCATGATTATGTCCTACGGTCAGGACGACAGAGTCTGCGCGTTTACTTCCTTAAAAGCCCTGCTGGATGTGGAAGATGTGGAAAAAACCGCTTGCTGCATTCTGGTTGACAAAGAAGAAATCGGCAGCGTAGGCGCAACCGGCATGGAATCCAAGTTCTTTGAAAATGCGGTAGCGGAGCTTCTTGACAGAATGGGACAGTATAGCGAACTGAAACTGCGCAGAGTGCTGGCAAACTCCAAAATGCTTTCCTCCGATGTAAATGCTGCTTACGACCCGCTCTTCCCGGAGGCTTACGAGAGGAAAAACGCTTCCTTTGCAGGCCGCGGCATGGTATTCAGCAAGTTTACCGGCTCCCGCGGAAAATCCGGCTCCAACGATGCTAACGCTGAATATATCGCTGAAATCAGAAACATCATGGATGATGAGGGAATTCATTATCAGCTGGCTGAACTGGGCAAAGTTGATGTCGGCGGCGGCGGTACGATTGCGTACATTCTGGCACTTTACGGTATGGACGTTATCGACTGCGGCGTGGCAGTGCTCAATATGCACGCGCCTTGGGAAGTGACCAGCAAGGCTGACGTTTACGAAACCAAGAGAGGTTACGAGGTATTTCTTAAAAGAATGTAAGGAAACTGACATTAAAACTGATATAAAAGTGATGCAAAACTGACATAAAACGGGCTTTTTTCGTTCAAACTACTGGAAACAAAATGAAAGGAGCCTGTTTTTTATGTGGCTTTTACTTGCGGTGATTTCTACGCTGTTTATCGGCGTATCGACCATACTCTCTAAAATCGGAATTAAGGATGCAGATGCCTATGTGACCGGTGCAGTGACCAACACGGTGCTCTTAGCCGGTTTTGCGGGGACGGCGCTTTTTTCCGGGGGCTTTGGGCAGGTCAGTGATATGGGCGTGAGCACCTGGCTTTCGATTCTGGCTTCCGGCGTCGTGTTATCCGTCTCGTGGGCGTTCTACTTTCTGGGTCTCAAAGGCGGCAGCGTCAGCGTGTTTCTCGCCATTCAAAGTTTGACTATCGTCATTTCCATGATTCTCTGCGCGGTGTTCATTAAAGAAAAAATTACGGTTTTTATGCTTGCAGGCACGGCGCTGATTATCACAGGCACTCTGCTGATGATGGACAGGCAGGAACTCTCCGCGCTGAAAGGAAAGGGGCTTTTTAAGGGCGAGCAGCGGTGGATTCTTTTTGCCGGGCTTTCTGCGGTCTGCGCTTCCATTTCCTATGTCATCGTAAAGGCGGACACTGCGCCCATCGACACCAATGTGACGTCCACCTTTCGGTACATCATTGTGGTGGTGATGCTGTGGATACTGCTTTTGAAGAAAGGGAAATCCAGCGAGTTTGGGGAAATTTCCCCAAAGACGTGGGTGTTCATCTTACTGGGTGCGGCGGCTTCCGGCGCCGGTCATGTGCTGGTGTATAAAGCGCTTTTCCTCGGAAAAGCGGCGGTCATTATGACCATTTACCGTATGGGCATGGTGATTTCCATCATTTTATCCCGGATTTTCTTAAAGGAAAAACTTTCGGGAAAGGGCTGGGCTGGATTCGGGCTGCTGGTTTTAGGTGTCGTACTGTTTGCTGTAGGCAGATGATTTTGGTACTTGCGGCAGGGCGGGATTGTGTGTATAATGCAAGACGGAATATTTATTAAAGAAAAGGAACGAAACACAATGGAATCACTTCGTGAATTATACAGAATCGGCAGAGGACCGTCCAGCTCTCATACGATTGCGCCGACCCGCGCAGCGGAAATTTTTGCAGAGGAAGCAAAGGGGGCTGTCAATTACAGGGTTACCCTGTACGGCTCTCTTTCAAAGACGGGTAAGGGCCATATGACCGATGTTGCGATTTTGGATGTTCTCGGTCATGATAAATGTGAAATCATTTTCAGCGACAAGCCCGATGAAGAGCTGCCGCACCCAAATACCATGGTATTTGAGGCGCTGGACGATGCAGGCAGTGTGACATGCCAGATGGAAATTTACAGCGTAGGCGGCGGACGTATTGCGGTGAAAGGTCAAAAACCGGCAAAGCCCCAGGACATTTATAAACTGGAATCCTTTGAGGAAATCCGCAATTACTGCAGCGAAAAGGATCTTCGCCTTTGTGAGTACGTTTATGAGACAGAAGGCGAGGAAATCAGAGACTATCTTCATAAAATCTGGGAACAGATGAAAGAAACTGTACGAAGGGGACTTTCTGCCGAAGGAACTTTACAGGGAGGACTTTCTGTCCAAAGAAAGGCCAGATATTTGTATCGACAGAATCATATCGATGAAACGCCGCAGACCAGAGAAAACAGACTGGTATGCGCCTTTGCCTATGCGGTCAGCGAGGAAAATGCGGACGGCGGTATCGTGGTGACTGCGCCGACCTGCGGCTCCTGCGGCGTAGTGCCTGCAACCCTTTATTACATGCAAAAAAACAGAAAACTTTCCGATGAGCAGATTGTAGATGCTCTGGCGACGGCGGGGCTTGTGGGAAATTTAATTAAGACCAATGCTTCCATCAGCGGCGCGGAGTGCGGTTGTCAGGCAGAGGTAGGAAGCGCCTGCTCCATGGCGGCGGCAGGACTTGGTGAACTTTTCGGCATGGAAATCGATCAGATTGAGTATGCGGCTGAGGTTGCCATGGAACATCATCTGGGACTGACCTGCGACCCCATCAGCGGGCTGGTGCAGATTCCATGCATCGAGAGAAACGCCGTTGCGGCCATGCGGGCGATTAATGCGGTCAGTCTGGCCAACTTTCTGACCCACACCAGAAAAATTTCCTTCGATGTGGTGATCAAGACCATGTACGAAACGGGATGCGACCTGTTCAGCAAATATAGAGAGACCAGCGAAGGCGGTCTGGCGAAGACATATTTTGAGTAAAAAGAAAGCATACTGCTGTGGAAATGATGTTTCTGCGGCAGTTTTATTATGAGGAAATCTTAGGGGAATTTACCCCTTTATCCTGCTAACGGAGGTCTATTGACAAGGGCTTTGCTTTGTTTTAGGATAGGCGTTAGTTAGTAAAAAGGGAGGCAGAGCATTGGAAAGAAAACTGAATCTAAAGGGACAGGCTTTGAGCTTTATATGTGTGATTGCAGGAAATATTGTTTACGCGGCAGCGGTAAAATTTTTCCTGATTCCGGGCGGACTGGTGACGGGAGGCAGCACTGGCATCGCGCTGGCTGTGAATCATTTGAGCGGAATTTCTGTTTCGGGGTTCGTATTGGCATTTAATGTGATTATGCTGGCGGCGGGGTTCCTCGTGTTGGGGAGCCGCTTTGCGCTGACGACCATTGTCAGCACCTTTACATATCCGCTGGCGCTGGAAGTCCTTGACCGGTTGTTTCCAGGCGCGTTTATTACAGATGATGTAATTTTATGTACACTGTTTTCAGGTCTTGGCATTGGCGTTGCCGTAGGCGTGGTGATTCGCGCAGGGGCGTCTACCGGCGGCATGGATGTACCGCCGCTGATTCTGCAGAAGTTTTGCAAGGTGCCGGTTTCGGTCAGTCTGTATGTGTTTGATACCTGTATTTTACTGGCACAGGCGTTCTTTACCGGTGCGGAAAAAATTCTTTACGGCATTGTGCTGGTTATGATTTATACCATGGTGATTGACAAGCTGATGCTGCTTGGAACGACGCAGACGGAGATTAAAATTATCAGTGAAAAGTCAGAGGCAATCAAAGAGGCAATCGGGGCGCGGCTGGATCGCGGCACGACGCTGCTTTCAGCCCGGGGCGGTTATCTGGAACACCAAATGGAAATGGTATTTACGGTGGTGTCCAGTAGAGAAGTGCCTAAAGTGGAACAGATTGTCCGAGGCATCGACCCGGAGTGCTTTATGACGGTGAGCAGAGTCAGCCAGGTCAGCGGCAGAGGATTTTCTATGGGGAAAGAGTATAGGGAACAGTAAATGACACGAAAAACTCTACATATTTCGACTTTGACCATTACCTTGTTTGCGGTTCCGATTAATATCGATGTTATGCTGAACAACGGAACATTATGGAATGTCCTGCTTTCTGTAATCGTGTGGCTTCTGTGGGCAATAGTGCTTGGAGACTTTTTGCTGCATGTGAGAAAGAAGCGGAAGGCAGTATGCTGGTTGATGATAATATTGGCTGTCATAATGGCTGCAAATTTCTTTGTATTTACAAAGGGCGTCTCATAATCGGAGCTTGCTGCGATTTTAATTCCGATTGCATTTCCGACAGCTCTGCCGATTTTAGGACTTAGCGCTGGCCTTGCAAATCTGGGATTAAATTATTTGGCGGCTCTTGAAATACCGTATGCTTTGTTTGCTGTGGGAATCCTTATATTGTTTATAAAAATAAAAAATAAAGAAAAATAACGATAAAAATTGTTTATATAATCCAAAAAACGTGTTATAATCCATCTCGGAGAACTTTACCAGAGAGGGAGATATGATGAAAAGGATTATTGTTAATTATATTGCGGTCTTTGCGGGTCTTGCCATTGCGGCCTTTGGAATTGTGGCATTTGTGCTGCCTAGCGGCGTTATGATTGGAAGTTCCACAGGTGTAGGCAGGGTGATGGAGCATTTTTACGGAATTCCGGTGTCTTATACGGTAATGGTATTTAATGGAATTCTGTTTCTGGCGGGCTGGATTTGTCTGGGGAAAAAGTTTGCGGCGTCGATTATTGTCAGCACCTTTGCCTATCCAATGTTTATCAATCTTTTTGAGCATACCAGATTTGCGGAAGGGATTACGGATAATGTTATGCTGGCGACTATTTACGGCGGGGTTCTTGCCGGCGTTGGTATGGGGATTGTGATAAAATGCGGCGCTTCTACCGGCGGAACGGATATATTGGCCATTATTTTCAATCGAAAGCTGGGGATTTCTGTCGGACTTCCCATGTATCTCATCGACTTTGCTATTCTGCTGACGCAGGTGATTTTCGCAGAGGGAACGGAGGAAATCCTGCTGGGCATTCTGCTGACCTTCTTCTATTCTATGGTGGCGGACAAAGTGGTCCTCATGGGTGGAAGTTCAGTGCAGATTTTCATTATCAGCGAAAAGTATCAGCAGATACGACAGGCTTTTGCTGATGCGGTGATTGGAAATACAGTGTTTTACGGGGAGTCCGGATATCAGGGAAGCAGACAGGATACGCTCCTTTGCGTAATTCCCGCCCGCGACCTGAACCGGGTGCAGCGAGTGATTTTGAATATTGACCCGGAGGCATTTTTTACCATAAGCAGTGTCAAGGAAGTGAAAGGCAGAGGATTTTCCTTTGAACCGGGGGTGGCGAAACGGATTCGTCAGGAGAAAGGGGTTTAACCTAAAACGGATTTTTACTGTAAAAATGTATAAGTGAACGGGTAAATCTTAACCGAGAATTGAAAAAGATTGAAAAAATGTATAAGGCATCCGGCAATAACAGGCATTGCCGTTGAATTTCTGCGTGAATATGTGTATTTCAATAGAAAAATCTCTATTTCCGTCCCATATTCTGCAGATTATGCAACCTGACCGCGCTTTCAGAGGAATGCTCTTATACATTTTTTCTAAAATATACCGATTTGGGTTAAGTTTCCTCATTGGCGCGGTTCTTGCAAAAACTTTGCGGAAAACCTGTATAGATTTTGCAGAGAATGAATTGGTTCAAATGAGAAATACATTGAAATATGAGGTAATGCGTGATAAAATAAGAACATAGTTATCAGAAAAAGCTAAATGGATAAGGGGGCGCAGCCATGAGTGAAGCAAGAACTGCACTGCAGCAGGTGATGAAAGACGTAAACCGTGTAATTTTGGGAAAAGAGGCGCAGGTGAAACAGGTGATTTTGGCACTGCTTGCAGGTGGACATGTTCTGCTTACGGACTTACCGGGCACGGGAAAGACTACGCTGGCGGAGACCATTGCCGGGGAACTGGAGATGGATTACAACAGGGTGCAGTTTACGCCCGATGTGCTTCCTTCAGATCTGACGGGATTTTCCATGTATCAGAAAGAGACGGAGCAGTTTGTCTATCAGCCGGGCAGTGTTTTTTGCAATCTGCTTTTGGCGGACGAAATCAACAGGACATCGCCAAAAACCCAGTCGGCTCTTTTGGAGGTCATGGAAGAAGGCACGGTCAGCGTAGAGGGCGTTACCAGAAAAGTACCCAGTCCTTTCTTTGTTATCGCTACGCAAAATCCGGAGGGAAGCGCGGGAACACAGCTTTTGCCTGAGTCCCAGATGGAGCGCTTTATGATTTGTCTGTCTTTGGGATATCCGGATTTTGACAGTGAACTTTCTATGGTCATGGGAAAGGGCGGAAGAGGCGCTGCCAGGAATATAAAACCGTGCTTTTCCGGAAAGGAACTGCTGGCGGTACAGAAGCAGGTCAGCGAAGTCTTTATCTGCGAAGAAGTTTCTGCATATATCGTAAATCTGGTGCGGGCAACCAGAATTCATCAAAGGCTCCTGCAAGGAGCCAGCCCGAGAGCGGGTATCGCCCTTTGTCAGATGGCAAAGGCCGCCGCATGGCTTGATGAACGGGATTTCGTCATGCCGAAGGACGTGCGGGAGGTATTTTTCTGTGTGATGGGACACCGGATTCGGTGCGGCGGAAGCGGCGAAGCAGCCCAGACAGAAAAAGAGGAAATTTTATCGGAAATCTTAACGAGAACAAAGAAGCCTGCTATGGGTAAAAAATAGGAGTGCAGTGATGAGAAAGATATTTTTAATTGCGCTCTTTTTGGTCAGCTGGTATCTGGCGGGATTCTTTCATGCCGCCCATATCATGGTGCTGACAGCAGCAGAGGCGATGCTGTTTCTCGCCATGTATCCCCTCAGCTGGTATTTGCGAAATCATGTGCAGATGAGGATGGCACCCCGTCAAAGTATCAGGACTTCTGCAGATGAGGCGGTGTGCTGTATTGAGCTGGAAAACACTGCAAGGATGCCGGTGACGAGGCTTTTACTCAGCTGGCAGCAGCAGTATCGCAGACAGGCGGGAAAGCCGTCAAAAGGCCAGAGGGGAAAGCAGTTTTTTTCGTTGTCCGCACAGGAAGAACTGGCAGTGCGGCTGCCGGTGCAGGGAAATCTTTGCGGGCTTTTGGATGTGACAATCAAGAAGGCGTATCTTTGGGATTACCTGGGGCTTTTCAGAAGAAGGTTCTGCCCAAAGACATCCATAGAGGTGGCGGTGCTTCCGCCAAGACGCAGACTGCGTATTCAGTTTTGCGCGGGCAGCGGGCAGGAGCCCGAAACGGAGCGGGAACTCTTTCAGATTCGTGAGTATCAGCCGGGTGACCGGGCAAGAGATATCGCATGGAAACAAAGTGTGCGTACCGGAGGTCTCTTCGCCAAGGAGTATCGGGAGATCGGAAAGTCACACAGCGTATTGTTTCTGGATTTTCAGCAGCGGGAGCAGCGCTCGCCGGAGAAAATCAGCGCTTTTTACGAGGTGCTCTACGCGGCGGCGGCAGGTCTTTTGATGGAGGAGAGTTTTTTGCAGGTTTGCTGGAGGCAGGCAGATGGAACGCTGTGCGGGATGAGCCTTACTGACGAAAAGGAAATCGATTTGCTTTTGTGCAGGCTTTACGATGAGGAAGCCAGACTTGGCCCATTGGCAGAAGAGGATTATGCCGCTGGGGCAAAAGGGTTTTGTCTGGATCTGGATTTGACCTTCTATCATGAAGGAAAAGCGGCGGCCAATTTCAGCGCAGGGAAGATGGAACACCAGCTGGCGCAGGCTGTCTATATCGGGGAGGGATTTGATGAAAAATAGGAATACCGTTTTCCATCTGATTCTTCTTTTGGTTGGAATCTCAGGAATATTAACTTATGTGTTTGATATAGAGGACTTAATCTGCGAACGGCAGTTGGTTGTCCTTGCGGCGATGGCGCCGTGTCTGCTGTTTTGGGGCGCATGGCGGATTCGAGGGAAACTGCTGCCGGCTGTGATGATTGCCGTTTTCGCCGGATGCGCTCTTGTCTGCGGTGACTGGATTTGGGCGCAATTTCAAATACTGCCCTATTTTCTCAGCTGCATCGATGGAAGTTCCTACTGGTATATGTATGACATGACGGGCTTTCTCGTCTGCGTCTTTGGAATCCTTTCTGTCCTCATGTTTCTGGTGGAATGTGTTCTTGGGTGGCATTTTGTCATGTGGGGACTTTCTATGGCGCTGCTGCTCAGTGTGCCGTTTACGGGAATCGACCCCGGCTGGCTCTGCATCGTTTTACTGGGAATTTATCAGGTATTCTTTGCGGTGCTCTGCGCAGGAAAACGGGTCCAGGAAAGGTCAAAGGCGGCACTGCAGGCTGGAAAAATTGTGGCGTGCCTTTTGGCGTTTTTTCTGCTGGTTTCGCAGATGATAGCCGGCAGCGGCGACGGATTTTTGTATCGCTGGGCGGAGGAAATTGATCCGACTTTGCAGCAGATTGAAAGTGAAATCGCGATTACCGTGAAAAACCAGCAGAATGTGAGGAGAGTGAACCGGGGAAATCTTTATACCACCGGCAAGGTAGTGATGGAGATTGCCGCGGAGAAAAAGCCAACGGAAACGATTTATCTGCGGGATTTCAGCGGTGGCAGCTATAGCAGGGGTATCTGGCAGCCTGCAGCCGACAGAGAAATTCTGGAACAGATTGACAGCAGAGTCGGCACGGTAAATCTCTTCATTAATATGTACTATAAAGTAAATGGAGCAGGGCAGGACAAATCGCGGGTTCTCTACGTAAAGCGCGCCAATCAGGACACGCCCTCGTACGGAATTTACTACGGCCAGTGGCACAGCCATTCCTGGGAAAATCACTTCTTGTCAGCAGGTGAAGAGGGTTATGCCTACTATGAGAAAAAGGACATGAAGCCGGATTGGGATGCGGAGAATACTTCTGGCTTTGTTTTGGCATTTGATATAAATGAGGATAGAGACGATTTGAGGCGGACTTATCTCTATGACAGAGAACGCAATCTGCACCACGCTTATGGAGATGCGGCGAAGCGTGCATATACCCAGGTGAACCGGCAGAGTCTGCCGGGGTTAAGCGCGCTGCAGCAGGAAAATCCTTTGAAAAAGGAAGCGGACATTACGGCGTTCATCAAGGATTATCTGCAGACCCACGGAACATATAATGATTCGCCGGGAAGGATTCCTTTGGGTCGGGAACCGGTGGAGTATTTTCTCTTTGAAAGTCAGCAGGGGTACTGCCAGCATTTTGCATCGGCAGCCACACTGCTTTACAGGATGTACGGCATTCCTGCCCGTTATGCCATGGGATTTGCGGTAAGGCCGTCGGATTTTGTGAAAAATGATGAAGGGCTGTACTGCGCAGTGATCACCGATGAAGCGGCCCATGCCTGGCCGGAAATCTTCGATGATGAACTTGGCTGGACGCCGGTGGAGGTGACGCCGGCTGATGAAAGGCAGGCAGGCACGGCAGGCGGACAGCAGAATTCTGCCGAAACGGAAACTTCGGATGAATCACCGGAGCGGCCTGAAACCAAGGAGCCGCAGACACCGCAGGATACCAGGCAGGATGACAAGCAGGATGACAAGCAGGAAGACGCAGTGCAGAATGGAGAAAAGAGCGGCGATCAGAGGGCAGGCCTTCTCCTTGCTGCGGCGGGAATCCTGGCGGCAGCGCTTATAGTGGCGGCCGCCGGTAGAAAACTGTATCTGCAGTCGCTGGCGCAAATGGACTGCCGGAAGGCTTTTGCGAAGATGCTGGAAAAGCTGCAGCGCAGGGGTTTCCTTTGCGGCTGCGACGGCGGCGAAGAGGATTTTGCGCAGAAGCTGGCAGAGACGGTGGAGTCCGTCAGCGTAGAGGAGGCAGCGCAGGCGGTAGAAATCGTCAGCAGGGCGGCCTTTGGAAATATATCAGTAGAGGATGAAGAGGAAGAAGCGGTCAGACAGCTCTACAGAAAAATTGCTGCCTGGACGAAAGAAAATAGAAATAGAAAGAAGTAACAGGAGGTAAAAATGGAACTGCAGGAAAGATTTTTAAAGTATGTGATGTTTAACACCCAGTCCTCAGAGGAAACGGGAACGGTGCCCAGCACGCCGGGGCAGAAAGTTTTGGCGCAGGCTCTTTGCGAAGAACTGAGAGGCTTTGGCATTTCCGATGTGCGCCTCGATGACATGGGGTATATTTACGGAAGCATTCCCTCCAATCTGGATAAAGACGTGCCGACTATCGGCTTTATTGCCCATATGGACACGGCTGACGCTCACCCGTCACCTGTCAAGATGCCGAGAATCATCGAAAATTACGATGGCGGTGTGATTACTTTGGAATCCGGCGCGGTGCTGGATCCGGCCACCGATGAGAACCTGCGGAATGCAGAAGGGTGCAGCCTGATTGTAACCGACGGAACAACCCTCCTTGGCGGTGACGATAAAGCCGGTGTTGCGGAAATTATGACGGCGCTGGAATATGTTGCGGCCCATCCGGAAATGAAGCATGGAAAAATCGCCTTTTCCTTTACGCCCGATGAGGAAATCGGCGCAAGTCAGGATAATTTTAATGTAGAAGCCTTTGGTGCGGATTTTGCCTACACCGTGGACGGCGCTGACTTTGGCGATATCGAGTACGAAAACTTCAATGGCGCTTCCGCTAAAATCATTGTACAGGGGGTGGAAACTCACCCGGGAGAAGCAAAGAACAAGATGAAAAACGCTATGCTCATTGCCATGGAATTTAACGCCATGCTGCCGCCTTTCGAAAGACCGGAGCACACGGAAAACTACGAGGGATTTTATCACCTGATGCATATGGAAGGTGACTGCAGCACGGCGACTTTACGCTATATTATCAGAGAGCATGACGCTTCCAAATATGAAAAGAGAAAAGAAACCGTGCGCCAGGCTGCGGCGTATCTGAATTTTAAATACGGAGAAGGTACGGTGACCGCTGAGGTGGCCGACGGGTACCGCAATATGACAGAGATGGTAAGACCGCACATGCACCTGATTGACTACGCAAAAGAAGCCATTGCTGCGCTGGGCATCGCGCCTCGCGTACCTGCCATTCGCGGCGGTACAGATGGCTCGGAGCTTTCCTTTAAAGGCGTGCCTTGCCCGAACATCGGAACCGGCTCCTGGAATCACCATTCCGTAACCGAGGTCGCCAATATCGGCCATATGGAAAAAACCGCTGAGCTGATTCTTGCGATTATCGGAAAGTATGCGGAGAGATAAGAGATAGAATATCATAGAAAAACAACCGGTCTCGTGGAAGAGGCCGGTCGTTTTTTAAAAATCAGTCGGGTCGGAAACTTGAAATCAGTCGGGTTGGAAATATAAAATTAATCTGGTTTAAAATATGAAATAAATAAGAATGATATTGTAAAATCTATCGGATTGGGGTACAATAATGGCAGAGGTGAGAGCATGGACAAGAAATATTATATGCCGAGAATTATTGATAAAACCATTGAAGAATATCTGCAGGTTTTCGGAGCGGTATGCGTAGAAGGTCCTAAATGGTGCGGGAAGACTTGGACGTCTTCCTTTCATAGCAATAGCGAAATTTTAATTGGCAATCCGGAAGGTAATTTTCAGAACAGGAAATTGGCAGAGTTATCGCCGGAGCTGGTTTTAGATGGGGAAACACCCAGACTTGTTGATGAATGGCAAGAAGTGCCGCCTATATGGGACGCAGTTAGACATAAGGTGGATCAGACGGGGGAAAAGGGAAAATTTATTTTGACCGGTTCAGCGACGCCTAATCACAAAGGGATTCTGCATAGTGGGGCAGGGCGAATTGCAAGATTGCGAATGCGTCCGATGTCGCTGTATGAATCAGGGGACTCTTCTGGTAAAATATCTCTGGAGGAACTTTGTAAAGGTGGTTTTAAACCGGTAATGACAGGAAACGTGGATCTGCGGAAATTGATTTTCTATATCATTCGAGGAGGCTGGCCCGGCAGCTTGGGCTTGTCGCAAGAGCAGGCAGCAATCATACCGGAAGAGTATTTAAGCGCGGTCATTGAAGATGATGTATACCGCATAGACGGTATAAAGCGGAATTCCACAAAAATGAGGAAACTTTTACGCGCCCTTGCCCGGAATGAGAGCACAACTGTTACAAACAAAACTCTAAAAAATGATATGAAAGAAATAGATGATGAGGATATTGATATCGAAACGGTAAAAGAGTATCTGGATATTTTTGCAAGACTGTTTATTACTGATAATCAGCTTCCGTTTTCGACTGAAATTCGCTCCTCTGTTCGCGTAAAGCAGGCAGTGAAAAGACATTTTTCGGACCCTTCCTTAGCGTGTGCTTTGCTGAAAGCTACACCGGAAAGACTTCTCGGCGATTTAGAGACGTTGGGATTTCTCTTTGAGTCTCTATGCGAGCGGGATTTAAAGATTTATGCGGAGTCTTTTGGCGGAAAGCTGTATCATTATCAGGATTACAGAGGCGGCGAAATTGACGCTGTTGTTGAAATGCCTGATGGAAAGTGGTGTGCGTTTGAGATTAAGCTGGGTGCCAATCAGATAGAAGCAGCAGCTGAAGGCTTACTTCGGCTTAAAAAGGATATTGAAAAAGAACCCAAAGGGAAACCGCCTGCAATTTTGTGCGTGATATGCGGTATGTCAAATGCAGCATATCAAAGGGAAGACGGCGTATATGTTGTACCGATTACTGCACTGAAAAATTGATAACGATTTAATAAAAACCGGCATGAAGCCGGTTTTTTGTTTAGCATAGATTTCTCAAAGGATGCTGCCATGATATGCTCACTGCGTTTTGGGGATTATAATTTATACACTTCTGTATATTTTTTTAACAGATAATCTATATAGGGCTGGGATGACAGCGGGCTGCCGGAAGCTGACTTTAAGAGCTGACTGGTAGAGTACTGTGCTCCGTAAGTAAAAATATTTTCCTTCAGCCATTGGTTGACTGTGGCAAAGTCCCCTTCAGCAATCAAGTCATCCAGATGACCACAGCTGGTATCGATAGTTGCTGCCAGCTGTGCAGCAGCAAGGTTTGCGACCAGATAAGTCGGAAAATATCCCACATAACCGGCAGCCCAGTGGATATCCTGCAGCACGCCTTCTGCGTCACTGGCAGGTGTGACTCCCAGTATTTCCTGATATTTCTGCTTCCAAACCTCAGGCAGTTCAGCGATGGTGAGACGGTCGTTGATGAGCTCACGCTCGATTTCGTAGCGAATGATGACGTGAAGCAGATAAGTCAGTTCATCGGCCTGAAGACGGATTGGGGTAGGGGTCACCGCATTGACTTCTTCGTAAAAACGCTGCGCTGAAAGGCGATAGCTGCCGCCAGAGAAGTCCGCGAGCTCCCGTGAAAAAAATTCAGCAAAGCCTTTGCTCCTTCCAATGATGTTCTCGTAGAATCGTCCAATTCCTTCTTCCAAGGCGAAAGACGGCACTTTTGCCAGGAAAGTACCCAGCAGATCTTTACTGATAGACTGCTGGTAAATGCCTTTGCCTGCAGAGTGCATGACATTGAACAGTCCGAAGACTGTATTATCTTCACGATAGGCGTTGACGATGCGCACGTCATCAGGAGAATTGGCAAGAACTGTAGGATGTGAGCCGATATCGACACGTCCAGTATAAAAGCTAAATCCCATTTTTTTTAAAAGGTGTTCCCAGAGGGCTTTCTGACTGACTCCGTCCATAACCGGCAGGATTTCGCAAGGAGAGATAGCGGAACGATTTGACGGCTGAATCCTTCCGCACAGCTCCGTGAGAAAGGGTTTCAGTTTCGCTAAATAATGATCGATTTTTTCTGTGGTGAGTCCGGGTTCATAATAGTTTAAAAGGGCATCATAAGGATCTTTTTCGTATCCCCAATACTCCGTAAAACGTTTAAACGTGCTGAAGATTTTTTCTAAATATGGCTGAAACAATGAGAAATCACACTTTTCTTTCGCTTGTTCCCAAACCTGCTCTGAAACAGCAATCAGCTGTATATATGCCTGATATTCGTCTTCGGGTATGCGCTGCACATATTCTGCGCTCTGCCGAATCTGTGCGACCATAGACTCGGTCAGGGAATCATTTTTTTTGTGATGATCAAAGTAGGCCATATAGCTGTTAAACTCTGCGGAAGACATGAATTTGTACTGCTCATCTGCAAGAAAGGCGAGGACTTTTGCACGGTAGGAGATGGCGCCGGGCGGCATATAAGTGAGCTTATCCCAGTAAATCAGCGAATTTTGTGTATAGGATAAATACTCTATGCGGCTGATCAGCTTTTTAAACTCCGCAAGTTTGTTGTAATATCCGACCATGTTTCATTACCTCCTGAAATTCTTGTGTCGCTATTTTAAGTCAAATGTGGTGAAGAATGGGTGCAGGGTGTTGCGGCAGAAGTCCTGATTTGGCTGCGGAAAATCCATTGACAGTTTTTCCGCGCTGCCTTCTGCCAGCTGCTTTCTTGCTGCCACCAGATCCTCGTCTTCAATTTGCGCGAGAATTGCCAGCAGGATTTGCGCCTGGCGCTTCATTTTCTGTATGTTGAATTTGTGGGTGCGGACTGTAGCTGCGCTGATGCGCAGTTCTTCACCCAAGGTTTTATTGTCGATGTCTTCGTACATCCCGGTGAGAATATCTTTCTGCACTTCGGAGAGACCGTTGATCTGCTTGTCCAGTTGAATCAGCCCCTGGAATACACCGCCGTGGCGGTCAAAGATATGCTCTGCTATAGCGCGCTGAGCGGTGACATTTCTCCCTCTCGAATGATAAATAAGCCCTTCCTCAAAAGCCTCGCCGCAGAATATGCAGGTAAGCTGTCCGGTTTCTTTAGAACGGTAAAAGCCGCTTGCAAGCTCAGACACTGTCAGTTCTTTTAATTCCATCAAAATCCTCCTGATGCAAAAGTTTATACAAAAACGATATCACATTTTTTTTTCGATGGCAAGTGTTCTTCCGATTATATATGGCTGCGGAAAATGCTGCGCCTATGAACAAAGACTGCCGGGAAGGCAGCCTTTGCAAGATAATGTGTTGTGCTTGTCTATGCCCGCAGCAGAGGAATCTGCACCCGGATGCTGTCTGTAGGAATCTCAATTCTGGTGACTGTATCCGGACGCAATGTCTGCTGGGCATCAATGCCATATAAAATAAGCGCCAGTTTATGACCTTTTTTCAAGCTGTGATCTGTCGGAACCATATCAAAATCGTAGCGGTAAATCTGCCCGGCAGTAATTTCCTCCTTGCTCCAGAGGCAGGTTCGATTCTGCGCATTGAGCCAGCCGCGGCTGATAACCTTATAGGCAGACGGGGAAGTTTCTGTACCGAAGACGAAAGTATCGTCCGTGTCAACAGGCACCTGCTCAGCGGTAATTCGGAAGTCTGTGCCTATATCTACCAGCATAGCGCTGAGAATCGCTGTTTTTTTATCGATTGCGGCGTCAAAGGCTACTCTGATGGTGCCGGAAATGCGGAGCTCGTCGTCGGTGCAGACAGCCGTCTGATTTGAGGCAGCTGTTTCCCACGGATTCCAGAAAAATCTGCAGCGGTATGAAGCGTCTTTGTCTTCCGCTAAAACCAGTTGATCGAGCCACTCCTTCTGGTTATCTGAAGTTTTATCGTAGGCTGTTTTAGTCAGATCATCGACAATGACGGAGACTTTCTGACCGTCAGTGCTGCGAAGCGGGAAGTCTGCGTAAGACCAGCCTGCTGGCGGCCATGTATCAGAGGTGAACCAGCGAGATTGATCGGTGTTGCTTTCCACCAGTACTTTCGGCTCTTTTTCAGCGCCGTTGTCGATACCCTTTAGATAGTGATCCAGCCAGCGTTCCAGCATTGCCAGTACGCCTGCATCCTTCAGCTTGTATACGTAGACGTGTTCTCCCTGATGAAGCAGAAGTTTTCGTTCAACGCCTTGCTTTTCCAGCGCCTGAAAAAGCGGAATGCACTGGTTGGTCTTTACGTTCCAGTCGTTGAGACCGTGAATGATGAACACCGAGGCTTTGAAGTTTTCAATCTGTTTCAGATAGTTGCGCTGATCCCAGAACCGGTTATAGTTGCCGGAATCTCGGTCTTCGTCTATCAGCAGTTTTTCCAGCTGTCTGGCGTAAGCTTCTTTGATGTTTTCGTAGTCGTCTGGATCTTTGGCTCTGCTGAAGCAGTATTTTGCAAGGATATCCAGATCGTCTCCCTGCCAGTTCAGGGCAGGAACGGTCAATCCGTTATAGCGGTAGTAACTGTACCAGTTGGAGATGCCTGCTTCGGGAATAATGGTTTCCAGTCCTTCAACGCCGGTGGCAGCTACGCCGATGCACATGGTCCCAAGGTAGGATTTTGCAGACATGGCGACTTTACCGGTACACCAATTGGCTTTAATTTCAATGTTGTCGGTTTTGTTGGTAAAGGCGCGGCATCTGCCGCAGAGCCAGTCTATGACGGAACGGAAAGCAAGTATCTCTTCGCGGGATCCGGTCAGTGTAAAACCTTCTGAACCTCGAGTACCAAGGCCGCCGCAGAATACGCAGGCATAGCCTTTTTCGTTAAAATAATCGTAAATCGGATTGATTCCTTCCAGCTCGACTTCCTCGAGGCAGGGAGAGGTTTCGGCGCAGCCGCGGCTCTTGCGATGTTCCGCAACTGTATAGATAGGTTCCTTAGAAAAATCGTAGAGGACATCTGCTTCGTCGATACTCTGCGCAGGGTATATCTTTACTTCCTGATTTACGTTATGCGGTATATACCAGTCCTCGTTGCAGGACAGCATATACGGATTAGCCACGTAGATAACTGGAACCTTCTCACCGTGAAGCGTTGATGCAGGGCGTCTGATGTAAACGGCAATCAGATCGTATTTGCCGTCGCCGTCTGTGTCGACAGGCGTTTCTACGTAGACTCTTTCAAATAATATTTCTTTATTTATATTTTTTTTCATCATAGCTTTCATTCTTTATGCTTCTTGATTTACCTTGTTTTTCTTCAGGAATCTAATCCATACTACGGTGATGACAGCGCCCAGAAGCAGCATGCCGATCATAAATCCGAAGAACTGTCTGTAGCCGCCAACGCCTGGATTCTGGTCAATCATGATACCCGCCATAACGGATACAAAGATTTCAGGCAGATAGCCGACAGTAGAGATAATACCAGCAGCAGTACCGGAATATTTCTCAGGAACGGCGCCTTCATCCATCATTGCCCAAGTCTGCGCATAGTTTACACTGTAGAAAATGTAAATAATCATGAAGATGACTGTGAATGCAATGATGCTCTTTGCATTGGTCGGCAGCAGTAAGATACCTGCGGTACCTGCGGCCATGATTAAGAAGGATACCAAAATGGTTTTTCCTGTTCCAATTCTGTCGCTCATGTAGCCGCCTGCCACGCTGCTGACAGTGCCGAGCCATCTTTTCAGGGCAGCTAAAGTTGCGGCGAAAGTAACGGTAGCGCCTAAAATGCCTGTAGCGTACGGTGTAAAGTAGTACAGGGAAAGAGTAAATACGTAGTTGCAGAAGGTTACAAAACCGATAATCCATACTGCAGGTAATTTCAACACCTGTCCGATGCCTTTGAAAGAGATTCTGTCGCTGGCTTCCATCTTACCGTCCTTAACGGTGAGGAATGCTAAAATACCCATGAGAATGGTCAGTACGGAGTAGTAGATGATAACGTATTTCATACCCTGTGCCTGGTCATCGATCTGACCGATACCGATTCTGAATGCGACTACTGCTCCCATAGCCATTAAAGCTGCGCCGATGCCTCTTCCGCCTTCAAAGAAGCCGAAGGCTTTGCCCTGGTCTCCGGAACCAGAAAGAATACGTACTGCTTTGACGCAGGCTGGCCAGAATGCGAATAGGCTGGAAATTCCCCAGAATGCGTAGAGACATAGAAGAGCAGTATAGTTCAATGGGAGCAGATGCGCAAATCCACCCAGACCTGTTCCAATCAGAGATACGGTCAGAATCATTCTGGTGGAGAATCTATCAGCTACAACACCGCCGAATAAATAGGAAATCATACCGAAGATACCCAGTACACTGCCGAATACGCCCATCTGCGTATTGGTCAGATGATAAGTTTCCAGATAAACATCATAATAGTCAAATCTGAAATATGGCAGACCGTAGATGATGGCGCCGCCGAATGCGACGATTAAAATTGCCCAGAAGTTCCTGGACATCTTTTCGCCTAAACCGATTTTTTGAAGTAGTTTTTGCATAATTCTCTTGTCCTTTCATTAATAATTATAGATTTATAATGGCATGTGCCGCCCAATTTTCAGCGGCTGGTTTTCTCTATGCCATACCCCCTGTGAAATAAACGGATTTATTAAACGTTTAATTATAAGCAAACAATACTACATTATGTTTAATATGTCAAGAGAATTTTGCAAAAAGTGATACAAATTAAAACAGCAGCTGTTTTTACAGCTGCTGTTTTAATTTGTATATTTTATTATATCTCCTTCGTCACTTCGGAAAGCCAGTCCGCGACTTCTGCAGATACCCGCGGCGCGATTTTTTCGAAGACTTCTTTGTGATAATTGTTGAGCCATGCCCGCTCTTCCTCTGCAAGCAGTTCCGGCAGGATTGCATCTCTGTCAAATGGGCAGAAGGTGATGGTTTCAAAAGCAAGCTGGCCGCCAGGCTCCTCGACGCAGAGGATTTCGTTTTCCAGACGAATGCCGTATTCGCCTTCCAGATAGACGCCCGGTTCATTGCTGGTAATCATGCTGTGATAAAATGGCGTGTCGAAGCCAGGTTTGCTGCTGATAGTCTGCGGTCCTTCGTGGACGCTGAGCAGATGTCCTACGCCGTGGCCGGTGCCGTGATTGTAGTCAAGGCCCAAATCCCGCAGGGGTTTCCTTGTCAAAGTATCCAGCTCGCCGCCGGTCGTTCCTATTGGAAATTTCGTCATAGCAAGACGAATGTGGCAGCGGAGTACTGTTGTGTAATGTTCCTTCATTTTCTGGGACAGCGGTCCCAGCGCGATGGTTCTGGTAATATCGGTGGTTCCGTCTTCATACTGGCCGCCGGAGTCTACCAGATAGAAGCCTTCGGCTTTCAGTATCTGATTGTTCTCAGGTGTTGCCTCGTAGTGGGGATGTGCCGCGTTTGGCATATAAGCAGAAATTGTAGTAAAGCTGAGATCGTGGAAGCCCTCCTGCTCTCTGCGGCATTTTTCCAGATAGTCAGCGGCTGACATTTCTGTGATGGTTTCCTTGCCGATGGTCTGTTTCAGCCAGTAGATAAAGTTTGCCATAGCAGCGCCGTCTTTGAGATGGGCGTTTTTGGTGCTGCTGATTTCGACTTCGTTTTTCAGCGCCTTCATCATAGCAACCGGGTTGCTTTCGTTGATGATACGCACATTTTCCGGCAGTGACCGTACCAGCGCGTAGCTGACGATGCTTTCGTCCAGCAGGATTGTGCCTTCAGGTAAAGTTTTGATGTCTTCAAAAATCTGGAAATAAGGGCGGGCATCTTCTTCGCGGAAGGTCTCGTCCATGGTATATAAGTATGCGTGGTCTTTGGCAATCAGGGCGAAACTGAAGAAGACCGGCGTGTTGGCAACGTCGTCGCCGCGCATATTGAAAAGCCAGGCGATTTCTTCCAGTTTTGTAATCAGGTGATAGTCCGCGCCTTTGTCCGCCATGTAGCTGCGAACTCTGGCAAGCTTGGAGTCCGCGGTTTCACCGGTGACGGAAAGAGGAAGACCGTAGATTTTAGATGGTTTAATTGCAGGGCGGTCTTTCCAGATATCTCCGACTAAGTCCAAGTCGTAGTTTACTTTGCAAATCTTTTCCAGTTTGCATCCGAAAGCGAAGTCGCAGACTCTGCCGTCAAAGCCGATGGTACTGTCTGCTGAGAGTTTTTCCTTTAAATATGCCTCGATGGTCGGCACGCCCGGTTCACCCATTTTCATCAGGCCGATGCCGGTGCCTTCAATTTGTTCGGCTGCCTGCAGAAAATATCTTCCGTCGGTCCACAGCCATGCTTCTTCCGGTGTGACAACCACCGTTCCCGCGGAGCCTGTGAAACCTGAAAGGAATTTGCGGCATTTGAAGTAGTCATTGACATACTCGGAGCCGTGAAAGTCCGTAGTTGGAATGATGTAGGCATCAACGCCTGTCTGCTGCATGCGTGTGCGCAGGTCAATTAACTCTTGTCTCATATAAAACCTCTTTCTATCTAAATATACTTTTTGGTATTTTACTGTCGATAATATACGCGGTGATTCCCATGAGAATGCCGCATAGGATACCGCTGAACATCAGAATCGGAAAATACAAAAACATGCGCAGGTTGGACACAATAGCGGCAGCCACCAGAAGCTGTCCCATATTGTGCGCTACGCCGCCTGCCATACTGACGCCGACCATGGTGAATAATCCCGTTTTCTTTAAGGCCCACATGACGAGGAGAGACAGAATGCCTCCCGCCAGCGAATAAAGGGCGCCGAAGACGCCGCTGAACAAAAGTCCTGCCAAAAGAATTCGGATTACGTTGATGACGAAAGCGTAGCGGAAATTCAGCTCGTACAGGGCGATGACGATGACCAGATTGGCAAGTCCCAGCTTGATGCCGGGAATTCCGATGTTAAAGGGAATGATTGCTTCCACATAGGAAAAAATCAGCGCAAGACAGGCAAACATGGCGGAAAGCGCCAGCGCTTTAGTTCTGCGGGTGCGCGTACTAATTTGAGACTGCATCGAGTTCCCCCTCTCCGCCGGTAATTTCAACCATAACTTTGTTTGGCAGGCAGACAATGCTCTGATTTGCCATGCTGATGCTGCCGTCTTTGACGCAGACCTGATTATGACAGTCAGAATAAGTCATTTGCACCGTGCCGTCTTTTATGGTAATCTTATTAAGATGATTCTTTTGCTGAATTTCTATGGTCTGATTTTCAAAGAGACTGTAGGTGCCGTAGTGCTGTCCGTCCACAGTGACGACAGCCTGCTGACCTGTTCCGCCCGCGGCAAAGGACCATGCGGAAAGGGCAAGTCCCATGAGCAGCAGGCAGATAAACAGTACGATATCAGCTTTATTGATAATTTTAAACATAAAAACTCCCATATCTATCTGAGGTATACGCTATGAAAAAATATTTATCTTTTTCAGTCATCGTGATGATGACTATCGCCATCATTATAACACAAACGGGCTGTGCAGAAAAGCCAGTATCAAAAACAAGTTACTATATGGATACACTGTGTCAGATTACAATTTATGACATGGAAGGTATGAGTGAGAAAGCTGCAGGTTCTGCCATTGATTCCGCTTTTTCACTCTGTGCTGAATATGAGTCGCTCATCAGCGCGACCTGCGCGGAAAGCGATATCTACAAGCTGAATCACGCCGGCGGAAAGCCTTTTACCTGCGATCCGCGTGCAGTTTCTGTGCTGAAAAGGGGACTGTATTACGGGGAACTTTCCGGCGGAAAGTTTGATATTACAATCGGCAAGGCGGCAGCTTTGTGGGATTTTCACGATGAAAGTCCGAAGGTGCCTTCCGCGGAGGCGGTAAAGGAGGCGCTGATCGGAGTCGATTACCGGGCGGTGAAAATTGACGGAAATGATGTGACGTTGGAAAATCCCCAGGCGGAGATTACGCTGGGCGGCATCGGAAAGGGCTATGTAGCTGACCGGGCGGCAGAACACCTTGAAGGGCTTGGCGTCACCAGCGCTATCGTCAATTTCGGCGGCAATGTGATTGTAATCGGTGATAAGAGCGGAGAGGCTTTTAAAATCGGCATCGAAAAGCCGTTTTCTGACAGCGGCGAGATTGTTGGCTATGTGGAGGTTTCTAATAAAACTGTGGTAACCTCTGGCATTTACGAACGGGGCTTTGAGGCGGACGGCACTTATTATCATCATATCTTAGATGTGAAGACGGGCTGGCCGGTGGAGAACGATGTAGTCAGCGTCAGTCTGGTTGGAGACAAAGGCACTTCCGCAGACTGCGACGCCATGGCGACCATCTGTTTGATGCTGGGCGTGGAAGACGGCATTCAATTTATCGAGGGCATCGATGGGGTGGAAGCTCTGTTTGTGGACAAGGATGGTGCACTGACGAAGACCAGCGGTTTTGATGGGTTTGTAGAAGAGGAGTAAGTTCGCAGAGCGTGCAAATGGCTGCTCGGTGAAGTGCGTATGCGCGTTTGTAGGGATGCACCGCTGCTTAGTCTTAGAAAAAAATGTAAAATAAGGAAAAACTTGCTTGAAAATTCCTCTGTGATATGTCACAATAAAGATGGAGGTGATTTGGGTGAGTTTTTCTTTTTTGATTGAAAAGGAATTGCGGCAGCAGAGGAATAAACTGAAAGACAGTGGGCGGATTTTGGAAAGAGCAC
Source organism: Emergencia sp. (assembly GCA_022767345.1). Taxonomy (GTDB): domain Bacteria; phylum Bacillota; class Clostridia; order Peptostreptococcales; family Anaerovoracaceae; genus Senimuribacter. The sequence goes on along the minus strand of JALEOD010000001.1, from coordinate 8,910 downwards.
CGGAAGGATTTCTGAAAATGAGGGAGCGAAAAGATGAAGCGGTGTTTTATCGTAAACATAAGACTGAAAGCGGATATCTGGAGGAAAACCTTTCAAAGAATCCTCAGATGGTGCGAAAACTGCTGGATAAAAGAATTATGCAGGAAGTAAACCGCCGGGCAGAAAAAAATATTATTCTGCTGGAGGATTTGCAGAGTGGGTACCAGAGCATAGCACAGCGGGACATTTTGCATGAATTGTCTCCGGCATACCAAAGAGCATTCAGCAGATTTACAGAGAAAGAACTGAGTGATTGGGCAAATGCCGATTATCCCAAGTGCGAGTATGAGCCACAACATTTGGTCCACGAGACTTTGAATGGAGTTCTCGTGCGTTCCAAATCCGAAGTGATTATTGCAAATACGATGACATATTATCATATTCCTTTTCATTATGAGGAACGTTTAGAATTTGCAGGGCAGCCGGGAAAGTATTTCTATCCGGACTTTCACATTAAACTGCCGTCAGGAGAATTTAAAATTTGGGAACACTTGGGACTTTTGAGCAAAATGTCCTACTGCGAAAATACCGCAAATAAATTGTACACTTACCAGATGAACGGTTTCGTAATCGGCAAGGATTTAATTCTGACCCAGGATGATAACAAAGGCAGCTGCAATAGTGCATGGATTGATGAAGTCGTTCGAACCCAGTTTCTGCCCCATTTTCTTTAAATATGCGGTTTATGGTGCAGATTTGAAGTCACTCGAACTAAAAATCTGCACCATTTTTGACTTCTTCTAAGCGAATGGTGCGGCACAGGGGCGTCATGGGGAAGATTTCTATGTGTGATAATGGGCGTTATGGGAATATAAGGAGAAAAATGGAAGTTCAACTGAGACGAGTATCCATATAGCAAGCTGTTAGGAACCGCTGAGCCTACTTCGGACATAAAAATCCGCACCATTTAATTGGTTCTGAAGTGAAATGGTGCAGGAATGGAAAAAAGTAAATGAAAATCCGCACCATGACCATGATTTTTGATGAAAATGGTGCAGATTTGCAAACGCCCAGGTGACGAATCGGAGGGTTAGCAGCTTTGCCACAGTGCAATCATATCTGCAATGCTGGTTTCCATCTCGGCGAGCGGAATCTGATTGTAGTAGAAGATGAGAGCGGCGGTGTCCTGGTCGGTCAGACTGGCGGCGGGCTGGACGTTGAGGCCGATGGAGAGAGCCAGCTCTGAAAGTGTCTCAGGAGATGTTTTGGTGCGGACCTTCAAGATGATATTGATGCCGGAACTGGTATTGGTCGGTGTGACGAAACCTCTTCCGAAGAGGGCAAACCCCGCAAGGGCAGTCTGCAGCTTCTGACTGTAAAGTTTGCGCAGTTTTTTAATATTGGTATAATAAAGGCCATCCTCCATAAAGAGGGCGAGGGTCAGCTGCTCGGTTTTGGAGCAGGTCTGGGTATAGTCGGCTTTAATGGCGCTGAAAATTTCCATCATGGCCTGGGGCAGTACCATATAGCTGATTTTGACAGCCGGAAATAAAGTGGAGGAGAATGACCCTAGGTAAACGACTCTGCCATTGTTATCCAGTCCCTGCAGCGCAGGCACTGGTTTTCCGAAGTAGCGCAGTTCGCTGTCGTAGTCGTCTTCCAGTATAAAGCTGTTATTCTCCTTTGCCCATTCCAAAAGCTGGTATCGTCTGCCTACCGGCATGACGGAACCTGTTGGAAACTGATTGGAAGGGCTTACATAGACTGCGGACGGGATATTGGTCGGCAGTTTTTCTATTTGGATTCCGTCTTCGGCTACAGGAATTTTTGTAATGCTGAAACCGTGGTCGCGGAAAATATTCTGCACAGGAAGGTAGCCGGGATCCTCGGTGGAAATGTGTTCCACACTGATTTTACGCAGAATTCTGCAAAGATGGCTGGTCAGCTGCTGGGTACCTGCACCGATGACAATCTGCTCGGGGCTTGCGATAACGCCGCGGGAACTGTAGATGTACTTTGAAATTTCAAAGCGCAGAGCGCCTTCTCCCTGCGGGTCACTTTCAAAGAGCAGCAGGCGGGAGTAGTCATTGAGAACCCGCGCCATGCACTTTTTCCATTTTCCGAAATCAAAGCAGGACAAGTCCTGTTTATAAGGAGATTCCTGTACCGCATAAGAGGAAAGGTCGAGCCCATTTTCCGCAGTCAGGCTGCTGCTGTTTCCTGCACCTGCGACAGCAGCAACGTAATAGCCGGACTGCGGCTTGCTGACGATGTATCCTTCTACCAGCAGCTGATTGTATGCCTGCTCGGTCGTCGTAATGCTGATGGATAAATCGGTGGACAGCCTGCGCAGTGACGGCAGTTTTTCGCCGGCAGGCATGTTGCCGCAGGTAATTTCTTTTTTAATGTGTCTGTACAACTGTATATATAAAGGCGTCTTAGAAGTGTTTTTAAGTTCTACTGTAATTGGCTTCATTTTCGCAAAAACCTCCAAACTGTATATATAAAAATAATATATTTTGACTATTTATTTGAGAACACTTTAGTGCTATTATAATACTGACAATGGGAAAGTCAATAGAAACAGGTGAATTTATGATTAGAAATGAAAATAGAAATCAGATAATGACTATGGTGATGACGGCTTTGATGATGTGTCTTATTATGATTGCGACCATGTTTATCAAAGTACCGATTCCGTTTACGCAAGGGTATGTTCATTTGGGAGACTCCATGATTTTTCTGGCAGTTTTAATTCTGGGCAAGAAAGGCGGCGCGCTGGCTGCTGGCGCCGGCTCCGCTTTGGGTGATATCATCGGCGGTTATGCTTTTTGGGCGCCTTGGACCCTGCTGATTAAACTGATTATGGCATGGATTTTGGGAAGTTTTGTAGAGAGAATGGAAAAGTCGGGGAAGGACCATGGGCACGCCGGTATTTCAGCAGCGGAAATCATCGGCATGGTTATTGCCGGTATTGAAATGACAGCAGGCTATTACGTGACCGAGGCAGTGATGTACGGAAATTTCATCGCGCCGCTTTCGGGCGTGCCTTGGAACATCGGGCAGTTTGCCGTCGGCATGGTCATTTCCTGCATATTGGCAAGCGCCCTTTGCAAAACGCCGGCGAAAAAATATTTTGCTTATAAATAGAATAGGGCAATAGAAAAGGAATCTTCGCGGGGAAGATTCTTTTTTCCTAGGAGGGATTGTGGTATAATTACCGCAGTGGAAACATATTTGAACGAGGTACAATTATGACAGAACAGGAAATTTTACGGATTGCCGAAGAGGCAGGCATTGATAACAGCGCATTTATGGACGCGAAGGATTTGGTCTTTGAATTTGATTTTCGTAAATTCTGTGAGATGAACCAGTGCGGCAATTATGGGAAAAATTACGGATGTCCGCCGGATTGCGGAACGCCGGCAGAAATGAAAGACAAGGCGATGAAATACAGCCGTGCATTGGTTTTGCAGACTGTTCAGCCGGTTGATGATATCACCGATGCAGGGGAGACTGGACCGCTGAAGAAAAAGCACAATGCCAAAATTCGGGCTTTTATTGATGAACTTTCAAAGAGTGGGGTAAAGGGCCTTGCAATTATGGCAGGTCCGTGCAGCGCATGCAGTCCTTGCGCAAAGGTGAGCGGCGAGCCTTGCAGATTTCCGGAAAAGAGAACCTCATGTCTTTCCGCCTATGGAATCAATGTGGCAAAGCTGTGCGAAACCTGCGGAATGTCATGGGATTTTGGTGCGCATAAAGTGGGATTTTTTGGGATTTATATGATGGATTAGACAGTGTAAATCTCGCTGGCGGGATGGATAAATTGAAAATTGTAGAGGTGGATGCAATGTGGTTTTGGTGGTTTATGCTTTGTTGTGATTTAATAATTCCGTTGCTGATGATAGTTATTGGACGGCTTATGTGGAAGCGTCCGCCGCAAAAGATAAATTCTCTGATTGGGTATAGAACCTCTCGTTCTATGAAGAATATGGATACATGGATTTTTGCTCATCATTACAGTGGAAAACTTTTGTGGCGAATTGGCTGGATTATTTTAGTTCCGTCATTTATTATTCATCTTCCGTTTTATGGGGCTTCAGATGATGCTATTGGAATTGTCGGTTTGATTTTGACATTTATTCAATTTGCTGTTTTGATAGGCTCTATATTTCCGACAGAGAAAGCATTAAAAAGAACTTTTACAGAAGAAGGGCTTCGTAGATAAATTCCAGTTTGTCTATTCAATCCTCTATAAACCCTGTATTTTCAAGGTATATCGCCTATTAAATATTCAAACCTTATGTATTTTTCCTTGTTTTTGCCCTTATGAGCCGAAACAAGGGGAATTTTTATTCTCTGCCGATTACCTTATCCAGCAGTCTTGCGAAAGTACGCTTCGCTTCCTTTGTAGCGTGAGCGTAAATGTTCATTGTGGTACTGACATCAGCGTGTCCGAGAAGTTCCTGCACATAATCCCCACCGTACTCGGTGCTTCAAATGCCCCGTCAGGTCTAAGGCAGGCAAAGGATAATTCCTTGTACCCCTCTGGGACTTCCTCCGACCTCGGCAGACTGTAAACTTCATAATAGGTGCGGTCTTTTTCTTTTACCTCCAAATAGTAATTAAGGCTGTACAGTTCCCCATATCGGAAACGGTTTTTGTGCTGTTCTGCTTTCGCAGTTTTCAGGATTGCGGCAAGCGTATCACAAAAGTCCACGGTGCGGATTTTTTTACGCTTTGTTGCCCCTATCTCGGTTTTGTACCTTGCCCCGTTGTAACGCATACTGCGGCGTACTGTCAAATATTGTTCTTCAGGGTTGATGTCCTGCCAAGTCGGACCGCAGACCTCTCCAGTACGCAAGCCTGTATAATAGGCTAGCTGTATAGGAAGAAGTGCATGATTGTTTTTCTTTTTCAGGAAGTCCTCTAACCTCTGATACTGTTCGTAGCTGAGCGTTGGTGTGGAAGTTGTTTCCCCATCCTCGTCCGAGAACAACTCGTATTCTTCTTTCTTTCTTCGCCATACCACATACTGCATCGGGTTAAAGGTTATCAGCCTTTTTGGGAATACTGCAAAACGGAACGCCCCTTGCAAAACAGCCGAAAACAATCGGAGATACCCTTTGCTGAGTGCCTTTGCGGTTGTACCGTCAGGATTTGTACCTCCAAAGCTGAGAAAGTCTATATACGCCTGTAAATGGTCGGCGGTTACGGTTTTCAGCTTTCTGTTCCCACAAACTCTTTCTGTACTTTTCTGCCGCTTTCATATTCAATGTAGAAGCGTGCGTACCACTTTTTACCTTTTTTTTACAGAACCTTTTGCCATAGATAAATTTCCCCTTTCTATCCGCGGCAATCGGGACTGTGACATATGGTGTGCGCAAAGTAATAAGGCTACTTATGCCGATGAGTGTCAGTCATCGTTTTCACTTGTCAAAGAGCCACGGAATTTTTCTTTTTCAGCAACCCTTTCTTCGGCTGCTGTCACTATCCCGGGCAGGTCGTCCATCTTTACAGCGGTGCGTCCCTCATCATAGATATGTAAAATCCCATCTAAAAACTGCTCCGTATCCTCGATAGGAAGTTCCATTTCTTTACGGTAAACCCTTTCCATAATCGCCCCTGAATCAATCGCATAGCGGCGTAAGGACTGCTTTAAGCCCTCGTCCTCCGCTACACGGTCAACCTCAGCACAAGCGAGTGCAAAGTGATAAGTCATAACCGTATAGAGGTCAATCATCTTTCCGAGGAATGTAGTGAGCAGCTGTTGGTGCGGTTCGCCCTTTACCACAGAAGAAACCGTATCAAGATATTTTTTGATATGTTCCTCCATATCCCTTGCACATAAAGTGCGGCTGTCATATTCCTTATCTCCGGAAAGTCCTGTCAGCCATTCGGGAGTGGTTAGAAGTGCTTCTGCCAGCCCGTTGATAATCATTGTGCGTTTCGGGTCTACTCCGTCCGCTTCATATCTTTGAATGGTAGATTTGTTTACCCCGACACGCTTACCAAGTTCGGGCATTGTTAAGTTTAATTCTGTTCGGCGTTCTTTCACTCGTTCACCGACCTGTTTTGCGGTGAATGTAATTTCTTTTTTCAAGGTGTTCACCTCCTATTGCTGATAGTATAGCATAGCAAAAACCTATTTTGAAAGGAGGTCGATAAAATGAGCAACATCAAAATGGGTTTAACCATAGAAGAAGCAGCAGAATGTATGGATATCGGAAGAAATACAATGCGTAAGTTGGTAGACTGGGCAAACTTCCCGTCCTCAAAGTCGGCAGAAAAGCGATTATCCGCAGGGATACTTTAGAGCGATTTATGAGCGTCAATCAGGGGAGAAACCTGCGGAGTGAAAACGATGTCCGCAAAGTAGAATAAGTATTCTCCAAGCTCTCGGCGTTTGAGAGCGAAATACACCCTCTCGCACAAATCTTCGATTTGTACTCTGGGTATTTCGCCCTTGCAGGGGGCTATATATCACAGCTTCGGATAATGCACCGCTGCTGTGATACAGAAGAAAACAGCACGCTGTTTTCTTCGCTGTCCGTCTGCTTACGCCGCCGAAACAGCGGCAACCGATTTATCGGTTGCAAAAAGAGTATGCCCGTCACGGGAGGAAGGAGTATATGGCAAGACACTCATTTATACAGTCCTTATCAATCGACATATCTCCAATCCTGAACAGCAGTTAAGGGTATTTGATAAGAACAGCGTTTATCTTCCCACAAAGAAAATCGGAAAGAACAATCCCAAAGCTGCCGGGATTGAAGCGGACAACACCGCAAGACAGGAATGGAACAGGACCGCGGATATGGCGTTGTTATCGGGTATTTCCGAAGCAAAGATTTTAGAAATCGAGCAGACCGAGATACACGAAAAAGCAAGCCAGTCTATCAAAAGCAAAGGCTGGCTGCCCAATCTGTTCCGTGGGGTTGTGGCAAGGGCAAAAGACTTCCTGCAAAACCTAATCCGTGAACACGATATGCCGCCTAAGCCTACGCTTGGGATTGATATGGCAGAGTTCCGTCGTATGCGAAATCTGATGATAAAAGTACAGGATAAGGCGGTAAAAATCAAAGAAACCGAAGCGGAGATTGCCGACAGGTTGGATAAAATCCCCGATACACTCAAAGTGGACGGTTATCCTGATGTGCAAGTTTTTATGCGTACTTTCCGAGAAATGGAAAGCGTTGTGGAACAGTACAACCGTGACCTTGCCGAATGGGAATGGCAAGTCAGCAGGAAACCGACAGCCGCCGCTAAGGCACAGTACAGACAGCCCGAAAAGCAGAGTGTGTTAAAACATCTGCGAGAGATACAGGAACGCAACAAGCAGAAATCACCGCAAAAACAGCGTAAGAAATCCATTGACAGAGATAGCCGATAAGCATTGAAAAACCGCCGTTATGGTGTTACCCATAGCGGCGGCATACATAATCATTTACTGACTGCAAGTGTGATTTTTATATCCTGAATATTGATAATTGTTTCCTGTTTACATTTTGGTCAGTAGAGAGGAAAGTTTTTTAATTCCGTGTCTTTCCGCTTCATAGTTCGGGTTTTATTGCCGCGGACAGGGCAATATATCCATTCTGTAGCTTTCATGTTACTTTTCCAATTTCAAGTCTTTTATTTTTTGAGTTATTCTCTCAATGACCTGTATAAAATATTCGTCACTCTTGCCCGTCGGATCGGGAAGTTCCCAATTATCATCAAACGCTCTACCGATATAGGGACAGCCGACATCACATCCCATTGAAATCGCAATATCAGGCGTGGGGATTTTATCAATCGTCTTGCTATACTGGCTTTGCTCCATATTTATCCCATAAAGCTGTTTCATAAGCCGCACAGCGTCCTGATTGATTTGTGATTTTGTTTCTGTACCGGCAGAATAGAAATCAAACTTATCTCCCGCCAAATGTTTTCCGAGTGCTTCTGCAATCTGACTGCGGCAGGAGTTATGCACACAGATAAAAGCTACTTTTTTCTTATCCATCGTTAAAAACCCAGCTTGTGCAGCAGAGCAACCACATCAGCGGCTTTCAAAACCTTGCCCATAGCGACAACCTTTTCATTGACAACAAGGGCTGGCATACTCATAACACCGTATTCCATTACTTTCTGCATATCGGTAATGTATTCCACCTCTACGGAAAGCCCCATATCCTTTACTGCCTGTTTAGCGTTCTCATACTGCTCGTGACAGGATTTACAACCAGCACCTAACACCTTGATACAACAGATTTCACCCTCTTTCAAATCAGGGCAGCAATCATTTGTGATTTTTTCTGCCTCACTGGTCGGGCAACCGCAACCACAAGCGCAAGCAGGTGCTTTCTTTTCTTCTTCTTTTTTCTTTCCGAAATTAAATAATGCCATAGTAATAACCTCCTAAAATCAAACAATTAAATATTGTATTGCGTTGAAGAAATAACCTACAACAATAATACCGACTGTGCATATTGCAGTGAAAATGCCGAGCAGCTTTGGTTTAACCGCTTTGCGAAGCATAATCATTGACGGGAGAGAAAGGGTAGTTACGCCCATCATAAAGGAAAGGACAACGCCCAGCAAAGCACCCTTTGCAAGTAAGGCTTCTGCAATCGGGATTGTGCCGAAAATATCCGCATACATTGGAACACCTGCGATAGTAGCAAGCACAACACCAAACGGATTGTTATCCCCAAGCACCTTGACAATGAAATCTTCGGGTATCCAGTTGTGAATAATTGCACCGATACCGACACCGATTAACACATAAGGTGCAACCTTTTTCGCTGTTGAAACGACCTGTTCCCAAGCATATTTCATACGGTCTTTGAAATGCAGTTCTTCCTGGGGAACATCAATAGCGTGACCGTTTCGGATATATTCTTCCGCTTGATTTTCAAGATGTAGTTTTTCAATCAGCGTACCGCCGAC
>JALEOD010000060.1 GCA_022767345.1 Emergencia sp. | reverse complement strand
AGGGCTGCGCCGCATATGAGCTGAAATTTGTCAAGTATTTTTTTTAAACATAAAAAACGGACATACCACTTCTCAATGATATATCCGTTTTGATTGTGTCGGAAGCCTCTTTCACAATGTCAGCTTAACTTAATGACATTGTTCGGTTTCCGGCCTTCTTTTCATAGGAATTTTTATTTCATAGGACTCTTCTTTCACCCCATAATCGGGCAAAGGATATTTATACAGTTGGATCTAATTTCTTTAATTCCTCATCGACGATGACGCCGTTTTCCATAATCAGTTTGCCGTCAAAGTAGATGGTGGAGTTGAGGCAGATGCCATCGGTGTGAGAAGCGGCAGGCTGTCCGATTGGAGGCGCTTCAAGGGCGCTGACATAGCCGATGCCCCATTCTGTGCAGCCCCAGACTCTTTCGTCCTCTACCACATTGCCGGTCAGTTTTGCGCCTGGATTGAAACCGTAAGCGATGTGAGCCATTTTCAGCATGCCTTCGTCATTGAAACCTTTGAGGAATTTTTCGTATTCAGAGGCTTCGCGGCCGCCCTCAAATTTTACGATGACGCCGTTTTCGACAGTCAGTTCAACCGGCTGGGAAGGTACGTGACCAAAGGGCGGCGTAATCGTACCATCGAAGACGATTTTTCCGTTGATGGTGCCGAACTTTGGAATAACGTTCAGCTGTCCCGGACACATATGGAAGCCAGGAATGTCAGCTTTGCCGCAGTCTACAGCTACCGTGTGGGAAGGGTCCAGAACGAAGCTTACATCGGTGCCGGCAGGTGTGGTAACGCGCATTTCTTTCACCTGTCTCTGGCGGACGCCAAAGGCTTCCATAAATTCCTTCAGCTGCGCGGTATCGATGTTGCCGATGGTTCTGATCAGAAGCTCCGGAGAGAAGTCGACCAGACACATGTATCTGAGTTTTTTGTTCTTATCCATGGCAATTTCAAAAGGTGTGGAATATAACAGCCACTGCTCGTTGAACTCAATCCATACATCGGTTTCTGACAAAGCGGCGGTCAGAACTTCTACCGGAATATCCGGGTCGGCAGCTTTACCTACGCCATTTGGTGTAGCGATGGTGATAACTGTAGGGAATCCGCCTGCGCTGTGTACTGCGGCGGCAACTGACTGAATCAGAACCGGATTGGATTTTGTGTCGGCAGTAATGACAACCGTTTCCTTTTCTTTTACGCCAAAGACTTCGCGAATCAGCTTGTCGGCGGCTTTCTGCAATTCAAATTCTAACATGATGTGTCCTCCTTTTTGACTCGTAATATGCCCTCATTATAGCCGGAAGAGTTTTCTGTTTCTTTAGAATAATTTTAAATTGAATCGTCTTTTTTTGTAGCCGCTACAACGAAAAAAGCACTGCGTTCCCGTATAATTGCGTTAATAAAAACTGTTTAAAACTGTAATATTACGGTGAGGAGGATTGCGATGAAAGCAGAAGATTTTATAAAGAAAAACAGGGAACAAATGATTGCGGATATCAAGGCATTTGCCGGGATTCCCAGCGTGCTGGACGAGAAAACGAAAGGGGCGGGAAGACCCTTTGGAGAAAAGACCGCACAGGCTCTTGACTGGATTTTGCAGCGGGGACAGTCTCTGGGCATGGACGTGAAAAACTTTGACGGCTACGCGGGAGAAATGACGGCAGGCAGCGGCAGCAGGATGATTGGAATTCTGGGACATGCCGATGTGGTGGCGCCGGGAGAGGGCTGGAACACGGAGCCTTTTGAGATTCAGGAGATTGACGGAAAGCTGTACGGCAGAGGTACTTTAGACGACAAAGGACCGATTATTTCCTGTTTGTATGCGGTGAAATATTTGATGGAGGAAAAGGCAATTCCGGAGGATGCGGCCATTCGGTTCATCGTCGGCTGCGATGAAGAGGAAGAATGGAGATGTATCGACCATTATAGGGAAAAGGCGGACAGGATGCCGGACTGCTCCATCGTGCCGGACGGGAATTTTCCGCTGATCCACTGCGAAAAAGGGCTGATAGACGTGGACTTTTCCTATGGGACAGAAAGCGATGGGGCGCACGAAATTATTGTAGAAAGCCTCTATGGCGGCTCGGCAAAAAATGTAGTGCCCGGCAAAGCCTACTGCACATTGCGGTGCCTAAGCGGGGAGACTGCCGCGGCCCTTGCCGCAGCCCTGAGCGGTATCAAGCAGGTCAGCGGAAAACAGGATAACAGCTGTGTGCATGTTATTGTTTCGGGAAAGAGCACCCATGCCATGTCACCGGAAAAGGGAGTGAATGCTATCAGCCTTATGATGGAGGCACTGGAGACAGTCAGCGGGGAATTTGACATACAACCGGTGTATCAGATTTACAACCGATATATCGGCATGACTTACTATGGCGAAAAGTTCGGGATGCAGTTTGAGGATGCGGCTTCCGGCAAATTGACCTTTAACGTGGGAACGATAGAATTAAAAGACGGGAAGGTGACCTTCGGAGTCAGTGTCAGATATCCTGCCACTGTGGAGAAAGAAAAGGTGTTTGCGGCGGCCGAAGCAACCTGCAGCCGGGCGGGTATGGAAATGAATGTGACAAGTCATATGGACGGCCTTTACGTAGATGCGGATTCGGATTTCATCGAAGTTCTGATGGAGGCTTACCGGACGGTCAGCGGTGACTGTGAGAACGGTCCCATGGCTATTGGCGGCGCTACCTACGCGAGAACCATTCCAAATGCTGTGGCATTCGGCCCTCTGTTTCCTCATGAGGAAGAACTGGCTCACGAGGCCAATGAATTTCTGTCGCTGGAAAGCCTTGCGCAGATGACCCTGATTTATATCGAAGGGCTGAAAGGGCTGCTGGCAATGAATTTATAGAGAAGAAGGCACATAAAAGAAACATAAATCTCCTATACACGAATAGATTGGTATAGGAGATTTTTTTATTGTCTGAGGACAACAAGGTTCCCGGGTACCCACCCGAAGCCTTGCTTCGAGGAAGGGTGGGGTTCTTTTTATGAAGAAAATACTGATTATTATAGGAACAATATTAGGATTTGTGCTGGGGCTGATGATTTTCGGATATATGGCAGAGCCGGCAGGAAAGGCGACAGCGGCAGATATGGTACAGCCTCCGTCCATAAGCGCCAAGCAGGCAATTTTAATCGACAGCAAGAGCGGCGAGGTGCTCTTTGAGAAAAATGCCGACGAAAAGGGATATCCTGCCAGTACAACCAAAATTATGACAGCTTTGGTAACTCTGGATATCTGTGAGGAAATCGGTGCGCCGGTGGACACGCTGGTGAAAATTCCCGCGGAAGCGGTGGGCGTGGAGGGCTCCTCTCTGTACCTGAAAAAGGGAGAGGAACGGACACTGGAAAATCTGCTTTACGGTGTGATGCTGCGCTCCGGCAATGACGGCGCAACGGCTCTGGCCTCCATTATGGGAGGCAACGTAGAGCATTTTGTGGATTTGATGAATGAAAAGGCGAGGAAGCTGGGATGCACGGGAACGAACTTTGTCAATCCCAGCGGCCTTTACGATGAAAACCACTACACGACGGCGCGGGACCTTTCAAAAATCGCCAGATGCGCCATGGAAAACAAGACTTTCAGGCAGGTGGCCGGCGCCAAATCCTGGGAGGAATACCAGAACAAAAATAAGACGGTATTTCAGTACGACGGCGCTACCGGCATTAAAATCGGTTTTACGAAGATGAGCGGGCGGACGCTGGTGGCTTCTTCCAAAAGGCAGGGAACGGAGCTGATCTGTGTTGTGCTTTCCGATGGAAACTGGTTCAATGACGCCTATGCGCTGATGGATTACGGATATGAAGTGAGGGGGATTGATGATGGAAAGAAATAAATGTATCGATGCGGGAAGAGAAGGATGTCCGTGCGCCCTTGCCGAAAGCGGACAGTGCCTTGTCTGTGCGAAACTGCGGGGCGGAACGTGTCAGGACTGCAGCTGGCAGGGCGTCTGCATTGACTCTCTCTTTGCGCAGAACGGCCGCAGAGTGATTGCGGGCAGAAGTGAGAAACTGCTTCCAATCCAAAAGGTCAGAACCTACAGTGAAGATTTTAAAGTCTTTATCGTGGAAGCGGACCGCGGGTTCTGCCAGAAGGCGCAGACCGCAGGAGCTTACGTCTTTGTCCGGGCGGAAGAAGAGGAGAACTGGTATGACGCGCCGATTTCTGTGCTGAAATCAGAACCGGAGGCGGGGCTTTTACATCTGGGTATCTGCCGCTGCGGTCCGAAGAGCAGCAGCATTTTGCAGGCGGAGAACCATCTATGGGTGCGGGGCGTCTATTATAACGCCCTTTCGGGCCTTGGCACATTAAAGGAAACTGCTCAGGAGGCCTTTGTTTATGCAAAAGGTATTGCCATTGCGCCGCTGCGCAATTTTCTCGACGGCGGCGAGAGGTACAGGAAGTGGCTGAATCAGTTACATATTTACGCCGACTTGGAAAAGGTGGGATTTGACTTTTTCCGCGATTACTTTGGAGATTTGCCGGCAGATGCAGTTGAGGTGCGCAGCTTTGCAAAGGAGGGACTTTGCTCTCTGGATGATTTGGATCACATGGAAGAAAGTGACGCTATGAATGTATTTGCGCTGACTTCCCCGTATTATGCCCAGCTTGTGGAGCGTGCCAAAGGCAGCAGAGTGGTCCGCCCTGTAGAGGGAAACATGTGCTGCGGTGAGGGCATCTGCGGCGCCTGCACTTGTACCGATGAGACGGGACGCACAGTGCGCCGGTGCAAGATGCGCGATTAAAGACGCAGATACAGCGGAAAAGCTGTCAATATCTGTAGAATCTAATTGAACTTGGTCGAAAAAGATGATAGAACAGCAAGGAGAACAGACGTAGCATAGTCAGAAAAGTTGAGGAAATTTTCATGTCACCAATTTCGAATTTTACACAGGCGATGAAAGAACTGACCGGGTTTGACGACGATTCGGCAAAAGAGAAGGTGAGAACCGCCGAAAAACGCGAGGAATTTGCCAGGGATAGAGAATACAGAGAACGTGAACCGTTTCAGATGCCGCAGATGGAGCCGCGAATCAGACCGCAGATGGAGATTGCTGTACCGGCATTTAATCAGGAGGCGGGGACGGTTATCAGCGGCAGTATGGTCATTACGGGGAATATAGAAAGTTCCGACCAGATTAAAGCAGACGGATGTATATTTGGAGATTTGAATACGACATCATCTGTCATTGTGAACGGAAAAATTATTGGAGATGTTGCCACAGACAGCCTGGAGGTGAGCGGTAGTATCAAGGGCGCGGTAAAAGTCAGCACAGACGCGCGCATTGAACATGCGGCAGTAATTATGGGCGATATCAAATCGGCGAATTTACAGACAAAAGGAAAAGTCAAGGGAAATCTGGAAATCAAGAACGTTGCGGATATTACGGCAAGCGCTGTGGTAGTCGGCAATATTGATACCGGAGAGTTAAATTCCGAAAGAGGTTGTGTTATCAACGGCAATGTGACGACAAGAAATACCCGCAGCTTTACTTTTGATGAAGAGCAACTGTTTAGTATTGGAGAGTAAACATGGAAGAAGAAAAGAAACAGCAGGCGGAATACGAGGAACCTGTACAGGAAGAAGCTGCGGCAGCTGCTGCGGAGGAAAGACCTCAAGAGGGTTTGCTGCCCGTAGATGAGACCGGTGTGATTGCAGAGAATACCAAGGTGACAGGAGATATCGTAACCCGCGGCCATTTAATGATATACGGAGAGGTCGAGGGCAATGTGACAGCAGCAGGTAACGTTACAGCGACCGGAAGAATTTCAGGTGATATTACCTGCAGCAATCTGAAGCTGACGGGATGCCGGCTGAAATCCAATTTGACTGTAAAAGAGAACATCCTGATGGATGCGGATTCAAAAGTGGAGGGGAAGATTCTCTGCAGTGTGCTTTCTGCCAACGGCACTATTAAGGGCGATATAGAGGCAACTTCAGAGGTGCAGGTGCACAGCAGCGCCAACATTACCGGCGGTATCCGGACAAAATCTATTTCGATTGACGCGGGAGCACAGCTTCTGGGAAGTATGCAAGTGGTTCAATAAAAAATGGAAAGCAGATTTACAGTTAGATTTTTTAAACGGCTTATTACATTTACGGTGCTGGGCATTCTTCTTACCTTGACAGTTGCTGTTGTTGTACTTTCTGTGAAAGTGTCAGCGCTGTCGGCGGAAGTCGGCAATATTGGAACTTCCGGTGAGAACGAAGTGAATACGGCAGAGCCTGCTGTTTCGGTAGAAGAGGAGGCCCTTCCTTATCAGCAGCGTTATACATCGCTCTATATTCGGGACGAATTCAGACAGGCAAAGCCGAAGTCAAAGACAGTCTATTTGACCTTTGATGACGGACCTTCCGCGGCATGCACGCCGGAGGTTCTTGATATCCTGAAAAAGTATGATATCAGGGCGACCTTTTTTGTGGTAGGCAGCATAACGGGTGAAAACAGAGAAATTGTACAGCGGATCATTGATGAGGGACATACTATCGGCATTCACACTTACACCCATTCGTATGAATCTATTTATCAGTCGGTAGATACTTATCTTGCGGATTTTGAAAAACTTTGGACAGAGCTTTATGAGGAATTTTCCTATCGGGCGGAGATATTCCGGTTTCCGGGAGGCTCTGTCAATACCTACAATTATATGCTCAGCCATCAGCTTATTGCGGAGATGTATCGGCGCGGTTTTGTATATTTTGACTGGAATACCTCGGCGGAAGACGCAGCTTCCGGAAATCCGGGAAGTGATGTAGTTACACAGCGGATACTGAACGGTGTACGCAATGCGGATCGAAGCATTGTGCTGATGCACGACAGTTCTTCGATGACTGCAACAGTGGAGGCGCTGCCGGAAATCATCGAACAGCTGAAGGACGAAGGGTATTCCTTTGACAAGCTGGATCGCAGTGTGAAACCTATCACCTTTTCTTATTTAAAGTGAATGGAACGCGCTGCGTATGGAGTACGGTAAAGGCAGGGCTTGACAGTGTGCCGTACCATAAGGTAAAATAAAAACAGTGAAAGATTATAAATAGAAAGGCAGATATAAAAATGAAAAGAATCAAAACAATCGAAACCAGAAATTTAGAACAGAGCATGAAAAACGGCGGATGCGGTGAATGCCAGACTTCCTGCCAGTCCGCTTGCAAGACTTCCTGCGGCGTAGCAAATCAGGAGTGCGAGAAGAAGAACTAAGATGATACACCAGTATAAACTAAACGGATACAATATCGTTTTAGACGTTTATAGCGGTTCGGTACATGTAGTGGATGATGTTGCATACGACATCATCCATGATTTTTGTAAAGAAAAAGAAACCCTTGTGGCAGAGATTCTGGACAAGTATGCAGATGATCCCGATGTGACCCGCGAGGAAGTGCTGGACGTCATAGCTGATGTTGAAACCCTGAGAGAGCAGAGAAAACTTTTTACAGAAGATATCTACGAACCAAAGGCCTACGATCTGAAAAACCGCCATACCGAAGTGAAGGCGCTGTGTCTGCATGTGGCGCACACCTGCAACTTAAACTGCAGTTACTGCTTTGCAAGCCAGGGCAATTTTAACGGTGAGCGGGGCCTGATGTCCTTTGAAACCGGCAAACGGGCGCTGGATTTTCTCATTGAAAATTCCGGCGACCGCCGCAATCTGGAAGTGGATTTCTTCGGCGGAGAACCGTTGATGAATTGGCAGGTAGTAAAAGATTTGGTGCAGTATGCCCGCGGCATAGAGGCAGCACATGGGAAGAATTTCCGATTTACCCTGACTACCAACGGCGTCGGTATTGATGATGATGTCATTGAATTTGCCAACAAGGAAATGCACAACGTGGTGCTGAGCCTGGACGGACGTAAGGAAGTCCATGACAGGCTGCGCAGAACTGCCTCTGATGAGGGCAGCTACGACCTGATTGTGCCGAAGTTCCAGAAGCTGGTGGAATCAAGAGGTGGTAAAGGCTACTATATGCGGGGAACTTTTACCCATCATAATGTGGATTTTACAGAAGATATCTTCCATATGGCAGATTTGGGCTTTACGGAACTTTCCATGGAGCCGGTGGTCTGTCCGCCGGACGATCCTTTTGCGCTGACTGAGGAAGACCTGCCGAAGCTCTTTGAGCAGTACGAGATTCTGGCAGCGGAGATGATTCGCAGAAAGAAGGCTGGAAATGGGTTCACCTTCTATCACTATATGATAGATTTGACCCATGGTCCTTGTATTTACAAGCGAATTTCCGGCTGCGGATCCGGTACGGAGTATTTTGCGGTGACGCCTTGGGGTGACCTGTATCCATGCCATCAGTTTGTGGGGGATGAAACTTACAAGATGGGAGACATCTGGAACGGTATCACAAACGAAGAAATCCGACAGGATTTCAAGATGTGCAACGTTTATGCCCGCGAGGAATGCAGAGATTGCTGGGCGCGTCTTTACTGCAGCGGCGGCTGCGCTGCCAATGCGTATCACGCCACAGGCTCTATCAAGGGTGTTTATGATTATGGCTGCGAGCTGTTCAAAAAGCGCATAGAATGCGCCATTATGATGCAGATTGCAATGCAGGAAGAGAAGGAATAGAAAAGAACGACGATAAAAAAGAACAACTTGGCTTAAATCCAATGTCAGCTTAACTTAATGACATTGGGCTTAAATCCGGTTGTTCTTTTTTGTAAATGATGCTTCTTCATTTCAAAACCTGCGGCAGCTGGCAGATTGCATTTAGGCGATGCACGCAATCACTGGCTTTTCCAAAGCCATAGGCTGCGTGAATAAAAGGGATTCCTGCGGCTTTTGCCGCATCGCAGTCGCTTTGGGTGTCGCCGATGTAAACTGCCTTTTGCAGATTATTTCGTTTCATAAGGAGACTGATGTTCTCGCCCTTTGGCCGGCGTGTTTGTCCGAAGCAGAGAAAATCATCAAAAAAATTTTCCAGCTGATGAAATTTAATAAATGTTTCTATATAGCCGTTCTGGCAATTACTTACAATGCCGAGAAAGTAATTTCGCTGCAGTGTTTGCAGGGTTTCGACCAGATAAGGATACAATGTGCCTCCTGTCTTTGCGAGGTCTATCTGTTCTTCTTTGCAGCATTCTTTAAAGATTTTCGTGGCCTCCTCCGCTGGTAGGTGAGGCAGCTTGATAGCCGCAATTTCTTCTACGGTTTTTCCCATGTATCCCTTAAACTCCGGCAGAGTCAGCGCAGCGCCGGTATTATGCCATGCCAGCACTCTGTTCCATGCCGGCAAAATCTGTTCCGTGGAATCCCACAATGTTCCGTCCAAATCAAAAATAATTCCCTGATACATAAAATGAAAGGCTCCTTTCCATGCTAGTAATAAGTATAGCATAACCGGTATGCCTTTGCAAAAAATGCAGAATAGTCGAGCCACAGGGTTCTGTATTTAGCTGATAAATATGAGATTTTGTAGAGTCATTCTGGGAACAAATTTCAATCTTGACATAAAAACAAAATGGATATATCATAATATAGTAATAAAAACTAGATTTAAAAATAACGAAAAACATATAGCGCGAAAAAATGCGCAGAGAGGGGTGTCGTCATGACGGAGGAAGCTTTGAAACGGTATACAGTTGGAGAAGAAATTTTTAATACCATATCTCACGGAGTTGGTTCGGTGCTGGCAGTGGGAGGAACTACCGTGCTGATTGTGCTGTCAGTGGTTTATCACAGCGGTCTGGCTCTGGGCGTCAGCCTGGTTTACGGCATTTCGCTGATTGTCCTCTACACCATGTCGGCGGTTTACCACGGCGTGCCGCAGCCCAAGGCAAAAGAAATTCTGCGGATTTTCGATCATGCCTCTATTTTCTTTCTCATTGCGGGAAGCTACACGCCGTTTTGCCTCATTGCGTTGCGGGGAAATCCCAAAGGCATCATTGTGGCCGGCGCAGTCTGGCTTTGCGCCGGCATCGGGATTCTTCTCAATGCCATCGACCTGAAAAAGACTGAAAAGCTGGGAACTGTTCTATATGTAATTATGGGCTGGGCCATCGTCTTTGCCTTTAAAGATATCGTTCACGCTTTGCCGCAGCCGGCTTTCTGGCTTTTGCTGCTGGGCGGAATCAGTTATACGGGCGGACTTGTATTTTATGCGGTGAAAAAGAGATATATGCACAGCATCTGGCATCTGTTCGTCCTTGTGGGAAGCGTCCTGCACTATATCTGCATTGCGGTGTATGTTGTGCCGATGGCATTTTAAGAAGCGATGCGTCATATGAATAGTAACAAGAAAAATTGTTGGAGGTTCATATGGCAAAGATTACGATTATAGGCGGCGGCTGGGCAGGAGTATCGGCCGCTGTCACTGCGAGAAAAACCGGCGCAAAAGTGCAGCTTCTTGAACGGACTGACCTGCTTTTGGGGCTGGGAAACGTAGGCGGTATCATGCGAAATAACGGCCGTTTTACTGCGGCGGAGGAAAATATCGCTATGGGCGCCGGGGAGCTTTTTGAAATAACTGACGGCTGTGCAACCCATAGAAATGTTGATTTTCCGGGACATAAACACGCCACCTTTTATAATGTGATGAAGGTAGAACCGCAGGTAAGGCGGCTGCTTACGGAGATGGGCGTGGAACTTCACTTTATGACCCGAATTACTGAGGTGGAAAAGGAGAGCGGTGCAGGCGGTGAAAAGAAAATCACAGGTCTTTTTACGGCGGACAATAGGCGCTTTGAGGCGGACGCCTACATAGACTGCACAGGAACTACCGGCCCTATGGGAAACTGCATGGAGTTTGGGAATGGCTGCAGCATGTGCGTTCTCAGGTGTCCGGCATTCGGCCCACGGGTCAGCATTTCTGAAAAAGCCGGCGGTTTTGATTACTTCGGAAAGCGTGCAGACGGTACGCCGGGAGCTTTCAGCGGTTCCTGCAAATTGGAAAAAGAAACCCTTTCAAAAGAATTGCAGCAGAATCTTTTGGAAAAGGGGGTGGCGATAGTGCCTCTTCCGGAGGAACTCATCAATGAGAGCAAGCTTTCCAAGAAAGTCTGCAAGCAGTACGCTCTGCCACAGTTTGCGGAGAACATCGTCTTAATCGACACGGGATATGCCAAGATGATGACACCGTACTTTCCGCTGGAGCAGCTTAGAACCGTGGAGGGCTTTGAAAATGCAAGATATATAGATCCTTATGCCGGTGGAAAGGGAAATTCCGTTCGCTATTTAGCGGTGACGGAGAGGGATTCTCATATGAAAGTTCGCGGTGTGGAAAATCTTTTCTGCGGCGGCGAAAAGTCGGGGTTGTTCATCGGTCATACAGAAGCGATTTCAACAGGCGCGCTGGCCGGGCACAATGCAGGACGCTTTGTGCAGGGCATGGAACTTTTGGAATTGCCGGGAGACATCGCCATCGGCGCTCTTTTGAAATACCAAAAACCGGGAGGCGGCATGTTTACCTTTGCAGGAGATGAATTTTTCCAGTTTATGAAAGAGAAAGAACTTTATACCACGGATAGAAATGAAATTCAGGCACGAATTTTGGCGGCAGGGCTTAGAGGCATATACGACTGTTAAAAAAGTCAATGACTTCGCGGGGAGTTTGTGTTAAAATTCTTCTTAGGAAAAGGAGAATTTATATCGATGAGAATTAACAAATATATTGCCCAGGCGGGCATTGCCAGCAGACGAAAGGCGGACGAATTGGTTGCCAGCGGAAATGTAAAAGTCAACGGCCTGACACTAAAGGAGGCCGGCTACGATGTGGTGGCAGGAGATGTGGTTGAGGTCAACGGACGGCGCATTGAACCGGAGGAGAAGAAGGTCTATATTTTGCTCAATAAGCCTCTTGGCTATGTGACTACTGTTAGCGATGACAAGGAGCGGCAGACTGTCATGGATTTGGTGAAGGACGTGGACGCCAGAATTTTTCCAGTGGGCAGACTGGATTACAATACTTCCGGCATGCTGATTATGACCAACGACGGGGATTTTGCTTATCGTCTTACCCACCCGAAACACGAAATGCCGAAGACCTACAGGGCGCGAGTTTCTGGGGTTTTGTCCAATGAAAAATGCGCAAAGCTGCGCAGCGGTGTTGACATCGGGGGCTACATCACTTCTAAGGCCAAGGTGCAGATTGTTAAAGGGACGCATGGGTCTACCATCGTAGACATCACCATTCACGAGGGAAAAAACCGGCAGGTGCGCAAGATGTTTAAGGCAGTGGGAAATAACGTTCAGGAACTGACCCGCATTGCCATCGGCGATATCAGGCTGGGCAGACTTGCTGTGGGTCACTACAGAAAGCTGACGAGAGAAGAAATCGAATGTTTGAAGAACTGCTAGAAGACGGGAAACCGTCTTCTTTTTTTAAATGCATCTCTTGTCTTGCAAGGCATGTACGACGGGCGGTAGTCGACCTCACATCAAGATGAGGAATTTTTGTGCCGCTTTCTTTTGAAAAAAAGAAATTGTTGGTGTTGGTACAATGCCAAAGCGAGCTTTTGCAGAAAGATGCAGAGAACCGCAGAAGGCTGCCGAGTCTATGTGTAAAAAATAAACACAGACCAGGGAATAAATGACGGTGGAATGTACAAATAATACACGCAATGTGCAAAGCGAAAGAATTTTGTGGATAAATAATATAGGATTTTCAATGGAAATTAGCTTTTTAAAGTGTTTGGAACAGAAATTGCAATAGTAAGTAGTCAAAAACATTTAGGAGGAGAAGAATGAAGAAACCAATAATTGGAATCACATGTCCCTGGAGTGTAGAAACGTGGGGCAACTCTATTGAAGATGGTGGCTATTATTATGTCGGAAAACCATACGCAGAAGCAATTTCCAGATTTGGCGGTATACCGCTTCTAATTGCACCGACAGCAGAGGAGGTTGAATTTGAAGAAAACATTGATACTTTGCTGAAAACTTGTGATGGAGTACTATTTACAGGTGGAGGTGACGTAAAAAGACCGAAAGGCGTAAAATTAGAAAATCTAAGAAACCAGCAACCGGTTAGGTATGATTTTGAAAGCAGATTGCTTAAATCCTTTTTTGAGGCGGGAAAACCAATTATGGGAATTTGCAGGGGCATTCAAATGATTGTGGAAAGCCTTGGCGGAAATCTGAAAGAAGGGACGATAGACAATCATAAACAAAATCTGGCAGCATGGGAGCCTTGGCATGATGTTATTCTTACACCTGATAGCAAGTTGGAAAGAATGCTTGGCATTGAGAGAATCGGAACTAATAGCTTCCACGTTCAGCAAATTGGAGAACTGCCCGATGGATTTGTTGTATCAGCAAGAGCAGAAGATGGAGTGGTAGAAGCAATCGAATATACCAGGAATCAATTTGTAATGGGATTTCAGTTTCATCCGGAAGAAATGGTTAGAGAGGATGAAAGGTTTGGCGCAATTTTTGAAGCATTTTTATGTAATGCATAGACGGAGGAGTCAGAAATGAAGAAAATTAAGTTCAAAAATCCAAGTGCCTATTTTACAATAATGGTACTTATCGCTATAGCGGTATTAGCAACATGGTTTATTCCTTCAGGACAGTATGAAAGAATAATCGATGCGGAAACGGGAAGAGAAATTGTTAATCCGGAGTCATTTGAATTTATAGAAGATACTCCGATTGGTATTTTTGGAGCAATGGAAGCAATCCCAAGGGGAATCGTAAATGCTGCCGGTATTATTGCTTTTATTTTTATAGTGTCGGGTTCTGTTGAAATCGTCAAAGAGACAGGTGCAATTGACGCAGGAATAAGGAAGCTAGTAAGGCTGTTTAATGGAAAAGATTTACCGTTATTGATTGGAACAATGGTGATTTTTTCCTTCACAGGAACATTGCTTGGATTTGCACAGGAGGTAATTCCATTTATTGCACTTGGTTGTGCGATGTCAACGAGCTTGGGATACGATAGGGTTGTGGGCTTTCATATTGTAAGAACATCTACGTGGATTGGTTTTGCAGCTTCAACAATTAATCCGTATGTCCTTGCTGTTCCGCAGCAGATGGCGGGTCTGCCTCAACTTTCCGGGTTGGGATACAGAATCGTTTGTTATGTAGTATTTATGGTTATCTTTGGAACTTTTACAATAAGGTACGCACTAAAGGTGAAAAAAGATCCTACGCAGAGCATTTTGTATGGTTATGAAAGTGTGATGGATATAAAACCTGTAAATGTGACAGAGGAGGAAGGTTCATTTACAGGAAGACATAAGCTGGTGCTGCTGGTATTTTTGCTGGGACTTCTTGCAGTTGTCTATGGAGCAACAAAATTTGAGTGGGGAACTAACCAAATGAGTGCAATGCTGTTTTTGAGTGCAATTATATGTGGCTTTATCGGAAAAATTGGACCGAATGCGATGGCATCTACATTCAGCAAGGGCATGGAAATGGTTACAGGAGGAGCGCTTATTGCAGGTTTTACAGGAGCGATTGCAATCATACTTGCAGATGGACAAATATTAGATACCATTATTTATGGTTTAGTAAAACCTTTATCGAGTGTGAGTGGAATCGTTACTGTTATTGGCATTTTTGTGATTTACGCACTAATCACGTTCTTTATTGGTTCATCGGCAGGACGGGCAGCAGCGACAATGCCTATTTTCATTCCTTTATGCGATATCCTCGGCATTTCTCGCCAGACCCTTGTTTTGATCTCATCTTTAGGAGCAGGGGTAACCAATATGTTTTGGCCTAACATGATTTATGTTTTAGCTTTTGCAGATATTCCTTATGACAGATGGTTGAAGCATATTTGGAAGCTGGTAGGAGCATTACTGGTCGCTGGTGCAGTTCTTGTATCTATAGCGTATGTAATGAATTATGGTCCATTCTAATACATAGTAGTGGAAATTTATTGTCAAAATAGCCGGCATCATATATTATAAAAATATGGTGGGGCTATTTTGATTATATACATACAGTTTGTGAAAAAATTAGAATACCGGAGGGTGCGGTAATATGAAGAAAAGAATACAATCCATTTTTAAAAAAGTGTGTAATGCGAATGCATATGTTATTTTGTGTTGTATGATAATGCTTAGTGCTGTTGCAACATGGTTGATGCCCGCCGGTGAATATAATAGATATATTGATGAAGCTACAGGACGAATGCTCATAGAACCATCGTCCTTTCACTATATAGATGCAAACCCTTTGAGTTTTTTTGAGATTCTTAAATCAATCCCAGAAGGCATAATTGGTTCGGCAGAAATCATAATGTTTATTTTTGTAGTTTCGGGCACAATTCAGGTAGTAAGAGGAACAGGCGCATTGGATGCCGGATTGAGGCTGATTGTATTAAAATTGAAAGGGAAGGATGCTTATATCCTTTGCATTGTCTCAATCGTGTGTAGTTTGATGGGCTCAATCTTTGGATTTGCGCAGGAAATCATACCGCTGATTCCACTGGGTGTGGTTTTGGCAGAGAGTATGGGGTATGATCGCATTGTAGGATTTGATATTATCAGAACATCATTGTGGGTGGGTTTTGCAGCTTCAACACTTAATCCATTCGTGATTGGAATTGCACATAATTTGTCAGGTTTACCGATGTTTTCGGGAATTTCATTTAGAATAATCTGCTATATACTATTTATAACAGTGACGCTAATATATATTTTAAGGTATGCGAAAAAGGTAAAGAAGAATCCTGAAAGCAGCTTAGTTTTTGGATATAAGCATGGAGATGAGAATAATGAATGCTTTGCGATTGCAGATGTATCCATAACCAGAAATCAGATAATTGTCCTAGCTCTTTTATGTGTTAATTTTATTGTTATGGTTGCAGGAACAGTTATCGTTGGATGGGGAACAACGGAACTGGCAGCTTTATTTTTGGGATTTGCTGTTGTTAGTGGCTTTGCAGGAAAACTCAATGCTAATAGAATCGCCGAAGAATTTACAAAAGGCTTGTCTTCTATTGCTTTTGGAGCAATCGTTGTTGGATTTGCAAGGGCGATTGTACTCATTATGGAAAAAGGACAAATCCTGGATACGATTGTGTTTTTGCTTTCAAAAAATGTTGTTGAGGCCGGAGATTCTATATCGCTGATTGGGATGTTTCTGATACAGTCCATTATTAATTTTTTCATAGGTTCAGCGACAGGGCAAGCTGCGGTAACAATGCCAATCATGATTCCCCTTGCGGATTCTTTGGAGGTGACCAGACAAGGTGCTGTGCTGGCATATCAATTTGGCGCAGGTATAACAGATATGATATACCCGGCTATGATATACTATCTCCCATTTGCCCAAATACCGTATAATTTATGGGTAAAACATATTTACAAATTGGTAATCATTCTTACTGTGATTTCAATGATAATGCTTGCAGTTGCAGGTTTGATAGGGTATGGACCATTTTAACAAGGGGGTGATGAGCTATGCAGAAATACTTTAAAGACTTAGATTTGCTCGCGTCCACAATGGAAGAAATGAACAGAGCGGAAAAATTTACAGATGTAGCAGATATCATTTTTCGATTTATCGAGGATTATGTGCATTATGATATGGCAGTTATATACCGCATTGACAAATCCGAGAATATTTTAGAGATTGTTTCATGTATGGGAGCGGATATTAACAATCTTAAAAAGAGGGTAAAATTTAGGGTTGGTGAAGGTGCTGTCGGTAAAGTGGCATTGGAAAAGAAGCCAATTTATTTGGAAAATGCTTTAGACAATAGCTTTATTTCTGTGCGTCAGTTTTATGATGAGGATCCAATTATCCGTTCGTTTATTGGGGTGCCGCTTGTCGTTAGAGGTGATGTGATAGGAATTATATCTGTTTCGGATTCTCAAGAGAAAGCATATACTTCTTATGATGTGAAGATGCTTAGCATTATAGCATCACAAGGAGCGCTTCTTTTAGAAATAAATAATAAAATATCCGTGAGTAAAACCATTTCAGATACAGTGTTGGAAAATATCAGCAGCGGTGTATTATTGATTAACTGTAGTGACAAAAGAATTGTTACCGTTAATAACGCCGCAGAACGCATTTTAAAAAGGGGTAGAAACAAAATCGTTGGGAAACCTGTGACAGACATAGGAATTAATTTTATAGATGGAGAGCTGTATGAAATATTACAAAATGATATGTCTGAAAGAAATGAAGCGGATGGGTATATATACATTAATAATGAAGAATTTAAGCTAAAAATCAGCACATCCTTTTTTGTTGATAAAAAAGAAGAACAACAGTATTGCATATGTGTGTTTAGAGATAATACGGAAATTGAACGGTTGGAGAAACAACTGGTTACGGCAGAAAAGCTTGCAGCTTTGGGAAGGCTGACGGCAGGGATGACCCATGAAATCCGAAATCCCCTATTGCCTATCAGCAATGCCAGTGAGTTTCTCTATAATAAATACAGTGATGTGAGTGAGGAACTCAATATTCTGCTATCGGTTATAAAAAATGAAAGTGACAGATTAAATAAACTTCTATCACAACTATCCGCATTGTATAAAAATAATATCTTTATTAAGGGGCAATGTAGTGTAAAAACTGCTGTAGATGAAGTTTTAATACTTTTAAGTCATAAGCTGTCTAAGCAAAAAATAGATGTGGATATTTCAGAGGTAATGTCAACGATAGAAGTTAATATGAACAAAGACAATTTGAAACAGGTTATGATAAATCTGATATTGAATTCGATAGATGCAATGGACAGCACCGAAGAGAAAAAACTTTATATAGCCACTCAAAAAGAAGAATCTGTTGTTAAGATGTTAATTAGGGATACCGGAATAGGAATAAAAAGTGAAGAGATAGGTAAGATTTTCGAGCCGTTTTTCACTACGAAAGCAACCGGTTCGGGAATTGGCTTATCATTGGTTTTTAAAATTATGGAAGCTGTTGGCGGAAGGATAAATGTAAGCAGCGGTGAAGGCGAAGGCACTACCGTTTCCTTGGAGTTTCCGGCGTTAAATAAAGAGGTGCAAAAATGAATAACACAAAGATATTGATTGTTGATGACGAGAAATATATAAGAGAAACATTAAGAATCATCCTTGCCGATGCAGGTTATGATGTCACAACTTCCAGTGGCGGTCAAGAGGCATTAAAGGTTATATGTGATGACGTAATTGACATCGTACTTACTGATTATCGAATGCCCAAAATGACGGGAGTGGAGTTGATGGAGGAGATTTTTAGAATTGATCCTACAATTGTCACTGTAATTATGTCGGCACATTCTGATATTAAACCTGCGATTGAAGCGGTTCGCCATGGTGCTTTTGATTATGTAGAAAAAGTTTTCTCAAACGAAGAATTGCTGTTTGTTATTTCTCGTGCTGTTGAAAAAAGAAAACTTCTGGAAGAAAACAGTATTCTTAGTGGGAGTATAAGAGATTTAAGCTATAATTGTGGAGTGATAGCACAAAGTCTGGAGATGCAGCATGTTTTATATATGGTGAAACGGATAGCACAGACAAATGCCACCACATTAATTACAGGTGAAAGCGGCGTTGGAAAAGATGTCATTGCAAATTTAATCCATAAACTAAGTGAAAGAAAAGCTATGCCATTTGTTGCAGTGAATTGCGGTGCGATTCCTGAGACACTTTTGGAAGATGAGTTGTTTGGACATGAAGAGGGAGCATTCACCGGTGCGATAAAACGGAAAAAAGGAAAATTTCTTCTCGCAGATGGGGGAACACTGTTTTTGGATGAAATTGGTGAATTACCATTATCATTGCAAGTAAAGCTTCTTCGTGCACTTCAAGAAAAGGAGATTTTTCCCGTAGGAACGGAAAAGGGAATAAAAGTAGATATTAGAATTATTGCGGCTACGAATAAAACTTTGGAAAAAGAAGTTGAGGAAAAAAGATTTAGAGAAGACCTGTTCTATAGATTAAATGTAGTAAATGTAGAAATCCCGCCATTGCGGAACAGAAAAACTGATATAGGCCAACTTGCGTTATACTTTCTTAAAAATATAAATGATGAGTACAATAAAAATATAGAACACATAGATTTTTTTGTCATCGAAAAAATGACAAATTATGATTGGCCCGGAAATGTTAGAGAATTACGAAATGCGATAGAACGAGCAGTGGTAATGGCAGAGCCTGATTGTAAATGTTTGGAAGTCAGACACTTTGAAAATTTCTTTGACGCAAAAACAGATGGTGTTCATGAGATTACAGGTTGTGAAGCTATGACGTTAAAAGATTATGAGAAAATCATTATAGAAAATGCACTTGTACGGAATAACTATAATAAACAGCAAACGGCGAATCAATTAGGAATACAAAGAAAAACGCTGTACAGTAAAATAAATCAATTAGGAATAAAAGCTAAGCCTGAAGCTGACTAAGTGTAACACCTCTCTGACGCATAGCGGAAGATGTGCAGCAGCGGACCGAGAACTTTTCTCACAGAATATTGTAAAAGGAAAAAAAGTGTGGTATAATATGTTTTTCTGTTAAACCGTGTACAATAAAGGAGGTTACGTATGGGCGGCTTTTTTGGTGTTGCAGCGCAGCAAGACTGCGTGTTTGATTTGTATTTTGGGATAGATTACCATTCTCATCTGGGAACTAGAAGAGGTGGTATGGCAGTATATGGAAAGGACGGCTTTAACAGAGCGATTCACAATATCGAGAACTCTCCGTTCAGAACGAAGTTTGACAAAGACATGAAGTCCATGGACGGCATCATGGGAATCGGCTGTATTTCCGACTATGAGCCGCAGCCTTTGATTATTCGTTCTCATCACGGGACTTATGCCCTGACGACAGTAGGAAAAATCAATAATGTAGAGAGTCTGGTGCAGGGGCTGTTTGATACAGGTCATGCGCATTTTTTGGAAATGAGCGGCGGTGAAATCAATGCTACGGAGCTGGTGGCGGCGCTGATTAACCAGAAAGAAAACCTGATTGAGGGTTTGCACTATGCGCAGGAAGTCATCGATGGTTCCATGTCCATTTTGCTGATGAATCAGGCTGGAATTTATGCAGCTCGTGACAAATTCGGCAGGACACCTATTGCAGTAGGCAAAAAAGAAGGCGGTTTCTGCTTCAGCTTTGAAAGTTTTGCATATAAAAATTTGGAATATGAGGATTACAAAGAACTGGGACCGGGAGAAATTGCTGTCATTACAGATAAAAACTGCGTAACTTTGATGAATCCAAATGAAGATATGAAAATCTGTACTTTCCTGTGGGTTTATT
Organism: Emergencia sp.; assembly: GCA_022767345.1. Classification (GTDB taxonomy): domain Bacteria; phylum Bacillota; class Clostridia; order Peptostreptococcales; family Anaerovoracaceae; genus Senimuribacter. Next base: position 3,660 of record JALEOD010000060.1, on the reverse strand, counting down.
ACGGTTTCCCTGCAAGCTCCTACGAGGGTATCAGCGTAGAGCGTATGAGAAACACCTGTGGCAGAAAGATTGCAGAGCGTGACTATGTGAAAGCGGATTATGTTGCCGGCGTGCCTGATTCCGGGATTGGCAGCGCAGTAGGATATTCTAACGCTTCCGGCATTCCATACGGCAGACCTTTTATTAAATATACACCGACTTGGATGCGTTCCTTTATGCCGACCATTCAGACTAAGAGAAACCTCATCGCAAAGATGAAGCTTTTGACCGTAGAAGATTTGATAAAGGATAAGAGATTGGTTCTTGTGGACGACTCCATCGTAAGAGGAACCCAGCTTCGTGAAACTGCAGAGTATCTCTTTGAAATCGGAGCAAAGGAGCTGCACATCAGACCGGCTTGCCCACCGATTATGTACGGCTGTAAATACCTGAATTTCTCCCGCTCATCTTCGGAAATGGATTTGATTACAAGAAGAGTAATTACCCGTCTTGAAAATGGCAATGTGACAGGGGAAATTTTGGAAGAATACGCCGATCCGGAAACGGAGAGATATGAAAAGATGGTAGATGAAATCTGTAAGGAAATGGGATTCACCACCCTACAGTACTGCCGTCTTGACGATATGCTGGATTCCACAGGTCTTGAGAGAAATAAGCTCTGCACCTACTGCTGGAACGGAAAGGAATAAACGAGATAGATTTGAATGGAAAGCGCCGCCGAGAGGCGGCGCTTTTGATGGAATTTTGCGAGCTTTTGACAAAATTGTGTACACCCGCTTGAAAAGACTGCGGTAAGTATAGTATAATTGAGGGGAAAGTTGTAACAGATTTTTTTAGATGAATTTTACATTGGGGAGAATATTTTGGATTTACAAGCTGTACTTACAATGCTCGGCGGTGTAGGGCTTTTTCTTTATGGAATGAAGCTGATGGGACAGTCCCTGGAACGCTTTGCCGGAGCAAAGATGGAGAAGACCCTGGAGAGACTGACCAGCAGCAGAGGAAAGGGCGTGCTTCTCGGAGCAGGAGTGACCGCTGTCATTCAGAGTTCGTCAGCGACGATTATCATGGTAATCGGTTTTCTTAATGCGGGCATTTTGAAGCTGCTACAGGCAGTTCCCGTCATTATGGGCGCCAATATCGGTACTACCATCACTGCTCAGATTTTAAGACTGGGCGATATTAACAACGATAACTTGCTTTTGCAGATGTTGAAACCAGTATCTTTTGCGCCTCTCTGTGTTGTAATCGGCGCTTTTGCCATGCTGATTTCAAAGAAAAACAAGACCAAAGACAAGGCAGGCATTGCTGTGGGGCTGGGCATTTTGTTCATTGGAATGAACATGATGGAATCCAGTTTTAAGCCCCTTGCCAGTTCACCGGAATTTATGCAGATTTTCCTCGTGCTGACCAATCCTGTGCTGGGTGTTCTCGCTGGTATGGGGGTAACCGTGCTGCTGCAGAGTTCTTCTGCTTCTGTCGGTGTGTTGCAGGCGATGTCTGCAACTGGTGCTATCACTTTTTCCATGGCGGCGCCTATTGTCATCGGACAAAACATCGGAAAATGCGTCACGGTACTTCTTGCAAGTATCGGCACCAACAAAAATTCCCGCAGGGCTGTCTGTATTGACATTACTATGTCCATTGCAGGCGCGGTCATTTTCCTGGCGATTATTTATCTGTATCAGGGGCTGATTGGATTCAGTTTCTGGGATCAGCCGGTAAACAGAGGACGCATTGCTGACTTCCATACGTTATTTAACCTGGTCACCTGTATCTTCATGCTGCCTTGTGTCAATATTCTGATTCAGTTCTCAAAAAAGATAGTCAAAGATAAAAATGTTTCCAAGATTGACGAAGAACTGCAGCTTTTGGATCCGATTTTTATTCCGACACCGGCGCTGGCACTGGAACAGTGTAAAAAGGTCATGGGCTCCATGACCGATGCCGCGCTGGAGAACTATCGCCTGGCTTCCAGCTGTTTGTTTCAGTATAAAAGTGAAAATATAGAGAAGATTAAGGAAAATGAGAGCTTCCTTGACAAGACCGAAACCGTCCTGGGAGATTATCTGGTGCGCATTACCGAGCAGCATTTGGATGCGGAACAGAACCGCCTGGCGACTGAATTTATGCATACCGTAGGCGATTTTGAGCGTATCGGGGATCACTGCCAGAATCTTCTCGATGTGGCGGAGTTTAATCTGGAACAGAATATTGAGTTTTCTGAGGATGCGCTGCGGGAACTGAAATACCTGCAGGCGGCAGTAGATGAGGCACTCAGCGTAACGGTTACTGCTTATCAGGAAGAGAAGGAGAGTGTCTGCCACAAAATTGGCCCTCTTGAAGATAATGTGGACTATTTGGTGGACATGCTGAAATCCAAGCACATCGACCGCCTGAAGACCGGTCAGTGCAGCACCCAGGGAGGAATTTCCTATGTGGAAATTCTGACTAACATGGAACGTATCTCCGACCATTGCACTAATATTGCGCAGCATTTGCACCAGCGTATCGTGCGGCAGAGTCTGGACACCCATAGGAGCGAAGTTTTTGACCGGGGTTCCGATGAATACAAGGCGATGACTGCCTATTATGAAAAACAGTTCTTAGACCCTGTGCGGTAAGCGTTGTATGGACGGACTTAACCCGCTCATGACCTGCATTATGAAATATTTACCTAAAAAGGGCTTGACGCTCTGAGAAAAAAGTAGTATACTCTACCTCAGAGAGATGATAAAGGATCAGTCTTGATACCGACTATAAACGTATCACTATTAATTATCACACAATGATGTGAGAGTGGATTTTGAGCGGCTGAACAGCCGCTCTTTTGCAATTTTTGCAGGTGATGGCTGAATGGCGTGGACCTGCTGCCGGGCAGGCAGCACATGAGATGACCCACGGGAGTGGAGCACGGTAAACCCTTGAAAAATTTTTTCCAGCCGCCGATATTGACAGACTTTGCTCATCTGCGTATTTTTGTCAATAAATGATTGGCATTTTGGGTTAGAAAGGTCGGTATTTTTCTATGTCACTTACTTGCTGGAAACCTTTCATGGGTTTGTCTTGAGTGCGGAATAAACAGTATTGAATTTCCATGAGAAAAGGTATATAATAAATATAATCGGCGTGCGGGCATAGTTCATCGGTAGAATATCAGCTTCCCAAGCTGAGGAGGTGGGTTCGACTCCCATTGCCCGCTCCATGAATATGCTTGCAATATGAGCCAAACTGAGATATAATTAAATATAGGTGCGGGGGATTGGCGCAGCTGGGAGCGCGTTTGACTGGCAGTCAAAAGGTCAGGGGTTCGAGCCCCCTATTCTCCACCAAACACAAGAAAGCAGGTTAGAGGCCTGCTTTTTTCATGAATCAGAAAGTAAGAGCAATGTAATGAACCGATTGACAAAAATCATTTTAAAGAATGCTTTCCGCATACCGTCAATTTTTGGAAAGGTTTACTGGTATGCAGCGCATCCGCAGCGATATACCGGAGAAGAGAAGCTGAAGCCGCTGCTGTACATTGTAGAACGTGCTACAATCAGCGGAAATCTGGATATCAAAGTCTAAGGACGAGAAAATATCCCAAACGAGGACGGCTATATTTTTTATTGATTTGATAGACGGAAATCTTCTTATAAGCCCGCGCAAGTGTTTATA